>CAMUKG010000003.1 GCA_947089425.1 uncultured Clostridia bacterium | reverse complement strand
CTTAACGCTATGCCTAAATCTTTTTATTTGCGTCTTATAAAATTCCCTATGGGAATTACCGTAAACCGTTCGGTTTTGTTTTTTATGATTCGTTTTACGTATGGTACTGCTTCGCTACGCTCGCAATGACATTTGAGAATAATGTTCGGTTTCCCATTCTCCGACTTCTACGCCGTTAGGCGTGAAGGGTGCAGGGTCTCCCTGCTCGTTGCGAGGCTGGAAGTTAAGAAAGCGCGCCGCGTTAAGCAAACAGCACAGTGTGCTGTTTGTAGACAAAGCGGGGAGCGGCTACGCCCGCAACCCGGCAAGGACACAGTCGAAAGTGTCTTCCCCTTTGTCGTTTTCGCCGAAGCCTTTTGCAACCAAAAGGCCGGAAACAATTTTTGCAATGTTTTTGTGCCCAAAAAGCCGCTTTATTGCGGCAAATATTCTTTCAGTTCAACGCTGTTTTTCACAATCTTGCGGGCTTCGGGTAGGTCTTTAATCGCTTTCAGCGCTATAAGTTGCACGGCGGCGTTGCCAAGCACGGTCGCCTCGCTCGGTCCTGCATATACGGGGAGTTTGGTTGCCGATGCGGTAAGGCGGCACAAAAGCGTGGCGTTTATTCCTCCGCCTATCATGTGAATGGCGCTCTTCTTTCCCGTAAGTTTAACGAGTCCGTCGGTTGCAACGCGATAACACTCGGCAATGCTGTCGTAAATGGAACGGGCTATTTGCCCTATTCCTTCGGGCGCGGGAAGTTTTCTGTCGATAAACCACTTGCGCACCTTTTCGGGCATGTTGCCGGGATACATAAACTCGTCGTCGTTCACGTCGAATATGAATTTTCCGCCCTCTTCCTTTTCGGCAAGAGCCGCAATTTCGCCGTAGCCGAGCGAATGCCCTTGCTTATCCCACGTGCGCTTGCTCTCGTTTATAATCCACAAGCCCATAATATTTTGAAGATAGCGAACGGTTTTATTATGCCCTATTTCGTTGGTGTAATCTTTGCAAGAGAACAACGGTTTTTGCAGTTCGGTGCCGAGCAAACTCCAAGTTCCGCAACTTATGTATTCGAAGTTGTTTTCGGTTGACGGAACAGCCACAACCGCCGACGCGGTGTCGTGACAGCAAACGGCGAACACGGGAACGGACTCGACTTGCAATTCCTCGCATACTTCGCGGCTTAACATTCCGTAGGAGCTACCGCTATCCACAATTTTAGGGAATAAAGAGCGCTTTAAGCCGAGCTTATCGATTAGCTCCCACGCCCAGTCGCCCGTGCGCGGGTCAACGAGCTGTCCTGTTGACGCAATTGTGCGTTCGCACACCTTTGCGCCCGTAAGGAAATACGCGAGCAAATCGGGAATCATAATAAATTTGTCGGCGCGTTCGTAATCGTCGGAGCAATATTTTTTGACGTACATCAGTTGATATATAGTGTTAAAATCAAGGAACTGAATGCCCGTAGCGTCATATATTTCGTCTTTTGAAACGATTTTAAACACTTCCTCTTGCATATGCTCCGTTCTGCGGTCGCGATAATGCACGGGGTTTGCGAGCATTTTGCCGTCTTTGTCGATAAGCGCAAAGTCAACCCCCCAAGTGTCTATGCCTATTGAGTCGAAGCCGCCTTTAAGCTTGGCTTTAACTATTCCCGTTTTGAGCTCGTGATACAGCCTCAAAATATCCCAGTAAAGCACTCCGTTGATTTGCACGGGACTGTTGTCGAAACGGTGCAATTCTTCTATGTCTATTTTTTTGCCGTCGAACGAGCAAAGCATCGCTCTTCCGCTCGTTGCGCCGAAATCGAGCGCCAAAACTCTCTTATTCATATACACCTCAAATATCCGATTTTAACCGAACTTTTTTATTCGTTCAAATTGTTCTACCGCCACACTCAAACCTTAAAGAGGAATTAAGGGGCGGAGCCCCTTATCGTTGCGGAAAAGGGTTTTAATAGGCGCGACGCGTTAAGCAAACAGCACAGTGTGCTGTTTATAGCCAAAGCGGGGAGCGGCTACGCCCGCGACCTGGCAAGGACACAGTCGAAAGTGTCGTCCCCTTTTATCGTTTTTGCAAGGCTTTTTGCGACCAAAAAACCTTTTGTTATTTAGCGCTTCGAAATATATTTCGCCGTGTAGTCGCGAACGGACGCGAGCCAATCTTTGCCTACGGGCACGCCCGCTTTCAAACAAGCCATATCCCAAACGGCGTTGAACGGAAGCGCTTTCGCCTCTTCGCTGAGCGCCAAACGTTCCGAAAAGTCTCCCTTTCTCTCGGCGGCTTTAATCATGTCGGTGGGTTCCAAAATGGCGCGGAGCATGGCGCGAGCGGCGGCGCGCATTCCTATTGCCGACGCGTAAACGCGGTTTATGCTCGCGTCGAAATAGTCGAGACCTATATGAAGTTTGCCGAGAATGTCTGCGCGCTTAGCTTCGGTCATTATCGACGAAAGCGTGTCGTCGTCTATAACCACGTGGTCGCTGTCCCAGCGCACGCCGCGACTTATGTGCAAAAGTATGTCGTTGAAGAAGAATTTGAGAGCGCTGAATTTGTCGGAAATTTGCTCGGTGGGATGGTAGTGACCCGAGTCGAGGCAAATGCCCAAGTTGTGTTTTAAGGCGTAAGCCAAATAGAAATCGTAGCTTCCGCACACGAAGCACTCGGTGCCTATTCCGAAGAGCTTGCCTTCGAGCGCATCTACAAGGTGCTTGCGGTCGTAGTTCTTTTCAAAGCCCTTGTCGAGACTGTCGATTAAAAGTTCGCGATAATACGAGCGGTCGGCGGGATTGTCTTTGAGTCCGTCGGGAATCCACGTGTTGAGCACGCAAACGTCGTTTAGCTTTTTGCCTATATTATACGCGATTTCGCGGCTCGTCTTTAAATGTTCAATCCAAAAATCACGCACTTCCTTTTTGGGCGAGGTGAGCGACATTGTGCCGTCCATCATCTTGTGAGCGAAGAACGAACCGTTATAGTCTATGCCCGCATTGTTTTCTTTCGCCCAGTCAATCCACTTTTCGAAAGCGGTAACGTCGAGTTTTTCGCGACTCGTCGGTTTTTTGGGCTCGGCATACACCGAATGAAGATTTATCTTTTTGCCGCTCGGCGTGAGCGAAAGCACGTATGCGAGGTCTTGCTTAACCTCTTCGGCGTTGCGAGCCGCGCCGGGATAGTTGCCGGTAACAACGTTTTGGCTCTCCGCTTGCTCCTCTTCGAAACCTTTTATGTCGTCAACTTGCCAGCAATGAAGCGAAATGCGAGTTTTTCTTAGCTCTTCTATCGCTTTGTCGGTGTCAACACCGAAATCTTTATACGCCTCTTTCGCAAGGTCGTAGGCGTTGAGAATTTTATTGTCGTTTGCCATTTTTTTGCCTCCGTGTTTATGCGGTATTTATTGTATATTCATTGTATCACAAGAAACAAACTTTGGCAACTGAAAAAAGCAGGTTTTATTGCCCGCTTTCGTTGTTTTTTTTGTTTTTGTGTGGGATTCGGAAGAGCAAGCTCGCATAAGAAGGTTTCTCTCGCAATGGCATGGGAAGCAACGTTCTCTACGCTCGCCGCGACACGGGAAAAGAGAAAGTCAAAAAATCATTTTTTAATAAAGCGGTTTTTAAGTTCTTCTTTCCTTTCGGGCGATATGCGAAAACTTTCGCGCGCCTTTTGCACCGTTTTGCGCAAAATAAAATCGTTTAACGTGCCCTTTTCCAAAAACGCGAACGTTTGCTCGTAAAACCTTACGAGCGCGACGCTAAGTCCCCACGCGATTCCCATATTCACATAATATTTGTCGCACTGCATTTTTTCGTACAGCTCGAACACCGTAGGCAAATATTCGGGCGTGAGGCAATAGCTCATCAAAAATACGACCATAAACCTGCGCTCGAATTCGGACGCTTCCGTCAAATAAGCGAAACGGCTCAAAAACGGCTCGCGATTTTTTCCGAGTTCTTTAAACGCTCCCACCGTAATATCCACGTGAGCCCAATTATCGAACAGAGGCAAAATATGCGCAAGGCGCTCGAACTTTTTCTCGATAAGCACTCCTTTTTCGTAAGCGTTCGCAAGCGAATAAACGATTATTTGCTCGTAATTTTCGGGCTTATACGTCTCGAAAAAGTCTTCGGGCTCACGCGCTATGCTCTTAGAAAGCTCTTTCAGTTGCGGAGTTCGCACGCCGAGCATTTTCAAATTCGAATTAACGATTTTTGCGTTAAATTCTCTGTATTTTTCATCCGCAAGCGAAAGAAGTTTCGCGTCTATTTCTTCATTCGTCATAATTTCGCTCTTTTAACTATTATATAAATTTTTCGATAGGATATTCGCGCGTCAAAATTGTGCCGAACCTTTGTCATTTAAACCAAGCGCGTTGAGAAATCTATTCGTTAGACACTATTTTTCGCTTTGATAGACCCCTCGACTATGTTCGAGGTGACATTCCGTGCGTTTTTGTTGTTCCCTATCGAATATTTTGTCACAACTCTAATGAGTGTCTTCTCAAAATTATCTGCTTATATACGCAATCCCAATTGCGCCCTCGCCTACGTGCACGGTGAGCACGGGTCCCACAGTGCGCAAATGAATTTTAACGTGAGGGAATTTCGCCGAGAGAGCGGATTCCACACGAGTAGTATCCGCGCCTTCCGATTTCATAAGGAAAATTCGTCTTGCCGAATCGGGCAAAGCCGATACGAGCGCGTCTATTCGCGGCTTTATTCCGCGCACGTTGCTCACAAACTGTATGCTGTCCATAAGCGTGAGAATGGGGCGAGTGTTAAGCGTGGTGTTTGCGGACTTGCTTGCAACGAGTCTGCCGCCCTTTTTGAGCGGTTCGAGCGACTCGACGGTGAATATCGTGCCTATTTTATTCTTTATTCCTTCGAGGTTATTGCAAATTTCTTCGAGCGTAAGCCCGCCCACAAGCATATTCACGGCTTCGTCCACAAGCAAGTGAAGTCCGCCGTTAACAGTGCCCGAATTTATTACGCGCACGCTCTTACCGAACGGCTCTGCCGCTTTCACCGCGCTCGAATAAGTTCCGCTTAGTGCGCTCGAAAGCGTTATGCAAAGCACTTCGCCGCCGTTTTGCGTCAGCTCTTCGAAAATGCGGGAAAACGCAAACGGCGCGGGCTGACTCGTTTTAAGAAGTTTGCCGCGCATTTTTGCCGCAAAGTTCCCGTTCTCGCCGCGAGGTTGCTCGCTAAACGGAATGCCGCTTATAAGATACGCCAAACTCACCAAGCGAATATTTCTGCTCTCCGCTTCCGCGCGGGAATATCCTACCGAAGTGTCGGTTACAATGGTAATCATAATTACGTTTTCTTCCTCTTTCCCTATTCTTAAAACGCTCTGAAACGCTTATATCTTTCGGCAACAAGCGTTTCGGCGGGCACCGCCGACTTTTTCTTGAAAAATTCGGCAATGTCGGCTTTCAGGCCCGCAAAATATTCTTCCGAAAAATCTTTTTCCTCTATAACCCGCTCCACCGCTTTCTTTTTGAAAAGTTCGGGAGCCGTAAGTTTGAGCGCTTCCGCAGCCTCGCGCACTTTCGAGGGGTCTTTATACAGAATAGACGCGCAACCTTCGGGCGATATTACCGAATAGGTCGAAGTCTCTGTAATCCACACCTCGTCGGCAACCGCAAGCCCGAGCGCTCCGCCGCTTCCGCCCTCGCCTATAAAAAGGCTGAGCACGGGAACTTTGAGCCCCGCCATTTCCATAAGATTGACGGCAATCGCTTCGGCTTCGCCGCGCTCTTCGGCGCCTATTCCGCACGCCGCGCCCGACGTATCCACAATATTTAGCACGGGGCGATTGAACTTTTCGGCTTGCTTCATAAGGCGCAACGCTTTTCGGTAGCCTTCGGGAGACGCTCCGCCGAAATTATGTTTTATCTTGTCGGCTGTGTCTATCCCCTTTTCTATACCTATAACCGTAACGGGCATTCCGCCTATTCTGCCTATTCCGCCCACAATCGCAGCGTCGTCGGCAAAACCTCTGTCGCCGTGCAACTCTATAAACCCGTCGACTATGCCCGCGATATATTTCACCGCCGTAGGACGCGTTTTGTCGCGACTACGGCAAACGATTTCGTAGGGCGTAAGCTCTTTTTGCTCGGGAGCCGCCTTTTCAACAGCCGCCTTTTTCTTATCCGCCGCAACGGGCGCCTTTTTATTATCGGTTTTCGCCGCCATTTTCCGCTCCTCCCGTATGCAACGCCAAAATTTCGCCGAGTTTCATTTTCATTTCGGTTCGCTTTACTATTAAATCCACATATCCTTTTTGTTGCAAAAATTCAGCTCTCTGAAAGCCCGCGGGCAATTTTTGCCTAATCGTTTGCTCGATTACGCGCGGCCCCGCAAAACCTATGAGAGCGTCGGGCTCCGCCAAAATAATGTCGCCGAGAAACGCGAACGACGCCGACACTCCGCCCGTTGTGGGGTTAGTGAGCACAGGGACGTACAAAAGTCCCGCGTCGTTATGCTTGCCCACAGCCGCGCTCGTTTTAGCCATTTGCATCAGCGAGGTTATGCCCTCTTGCATGCGCGCGCCGCCCGAAAGAGCGAATCCCACCACAGGATAGCGGTGAAGCGTGGCATATTCGAATATTCGCGTAATTCTTTCGCCCACAGCGTAGCCCATGCTTCCCATCATAAACCGATAGTCCATAGCGAAAACGGCTACGTACATGCCCGAAAGTTTGAGCACTCCCACAACGGCGCCCTCTTGTTCTCCGCTCTCCGCTCTCGCCTTTTCGAGTTTTTCCGAATAGCCGGGAAAATCGGCGTCGGCAGGAGTGGTAACGTCCGAAAACATTTCCACGAATTCGCCGTCGTCGGCAAGAGCGATAAGCCGCTCTCGCGCGCCTATTTTAAAGTGATAGCCGCACTTGGGGCACACTTTCATATTTGCGTCAAGCTCGCTCGAAAGCAAAATCTGTCGGCACTTTTCGCAACGCACCGACACTTTTTCGGGCACCGCAGGTTTATTTCCGTCGGCGCCGCCTTCGAGCTCTATTTTGGGTTTGCGGAAAAATATTTTCCGTATTGTTTCTTCGAATCCCATTCTTATATCCTTTTATATATTCCGACATACGCTCGAATGCCCGTCGGAATTTTCTTTTCTTTATTTTTTACGTGCAAAATCGCAATTAACCGCATATAGCGGCGCGAACGTGTGCTAAATAGCACTCGGAGCGACGGTTTGTGCGTATATACCGCGATTTAAACCCGCAAAGGTTAAAATTTGTGAGTCGCCATAAAATCGGTGCAATACGTCCCGTCTTCGAATTCGGGCTCTGAGAGTATGTCGCAACCGAGTTCGGCGTTGTAGTTCACGCCTTCAACCACGAGCTCGCAAAGCGCCGCATTCAGCTTGCGTATAGCTTCTTTTCGGTCGCGCGCAAACACTATAAGCTTTCCGAGCATTGAGTCGTAATACGGCGGGATGGTGTAATCTTGATAAATCGCAGTATCGAACCGCACCCACGGACCGCCGGGTATGTGCAAAAGCGTTATTTTTCCGCACGACGGACGGAAATTATTTTTCACGTCTTCGCTGTTTATGCGGCACTCTATTGCGCAACCCTCCAAGCGCACGTCGTTTTGCAAGCAGTCGAGTTCGAGCCCTGCGGCTATGCGGATTTGCCACTTCACAAGGTCAACGCCCGAAACGTATTCGGTTACGGGGTGTTCCACTTGAAGCCGCGTGTTCATCTCCATAAAGTAAAAGTCTTTGCCGTCGAACAAAAATTCGACGGTGCCCGCGTTTGTATAGTGCACCGCTTCCGCCGCTTTCCTCGCCGCCGCAAACATTTTTTTGCGAACGGGTTCGGGCAAAGTGGCGCAAGGGCTCTCCTCTATTATCTTTTGGTTTTTGCGCTGAACGGAGCAATCGCGCTCGCCGAGCGTAACTATATTGCCGTGCTCGTCGCACAGCAGTTGCACTTCTACGTGCTTAACGCGAGTTAAATATTTTTCGAGGTACACCTCGCCGTTGCCGAAAGCGCCCGCCGCTTCGGTAGACGCGATTTTAATCGCTTTGGGCAATTCCTCTTGCGATTCCACTATACGAATGCCTCTTCCGCCGCCGCCCGCGCTCGCTTTTACGATTACGGGATAGCCTATTTGTTTGGCAACTTTAACGGCTTCGTTCACGTCGGTTATGGCGTCCATTCCGGGCACTACGGGCACTCCCGCTTTTTTCATTGTGCGGCGCGCCTCGTCTTTGTTGCCCATTGCGTCTATAACCTTATAGTCGGGACCTATGAACTTTATGCCGCACTGAGAGCACAGTTCGGCAAACCGCGAATTTTCGCTCAAAAAGCCGTAGCCGGGATGAATCGCTTGCGCGCCGGTTGCCACAGCCACGTCTATTATGGCGGTCATATTCAAATAACTGTCTTTTAAAAATGCGGGACCTATGCAATACGCTTCGTCGGCAAGCGACACCCAAAGTCCCTCGCGGTCGGCTTCGCTGAACACCGCGACGGTCGAAATGCCCATTTCCTTACATGCGCGTATTACCCTCACCGCAACTTCGCCGCGATTGGCAATCAAAATTTTCGTAAACATTCTTTTTACGCCTTTTTACTGTCGCGCCGAGCCGCGTTTTTTCAATTTGCACTCGCTTTTCAATACTTTTGCGCTCCGCAAACTTCTCACGCTCGGCTTTTTATTGGCTTTTTCGCTATCGGTTTATTAGGTAATTAGAAAATTCGGAACAAAACTTGCCCGAATTCCACGAGCTCGCCCGATTTGGGCAAAACTTCCACAATTTCGCCGTCGCGCTCGGCAACGACTTCGTTCATAAGCTTCATAGCTTCTATTATGCAAAGAGTGTCGCCCTTTTTCACCTTTGTGCCGCGAGTTACGAACGGCTCCGATTCGGGCGAGGGGGCGCTGTAAAACACGCCCACCATAGGCGACTTTATGTCAGAAACCAAATTATAATCGAGAACACCTTCGCTCGGACCCGTTTCCGCTTTAAGTTGCGGAGCGGGTTCGGCTGTCGGCGAACACGCGGGCACGGTTACGGGCACCGTTTGCAACACCGACGGCGCAACGTTCCTTTTCAAAACCACTTTCAGCTTTTCGCCGTTTTCGCCCGATTCCACTTCCATTTCGCCGAGCTCCGAATTTTCGAATATGCTTATAAGATTTT
This sequence comes from uncultured Clostridia bacterium, assembly GCA_947089425.1. Classification (GTDB taxonomy): domain Bacteria; phylum Bacillota; class Clostridia; order Christensenellales; family Pumilibacteraceae; genus Pumilibacter. Next base: position 142,403 of record CAMUKG010000003.1, on the reverse strand, counting down.
TTATGCTTTTTAAATCCATTTTTATGACCTCCTTGTCATAAATTATTTTCGAAAGCGCAATCGCCCGCTATAAGGCTTGCTTTCAAACTTTTTTAAACGCCACGCACGCATTGTGCCCGCCAAACCCGAGACTTGTGGAAAGCGCGAACTTTAAGTCCGCTTTTTCCGCTTTGTTGGGAGTAACGTACAAATCGCAATCGGGGTCGGGTTCCGAGTAATTGATTGTGGGCGGAATTATTCCGTCGCGAAGCGCAAGCACCGAGAGCACCGCTTCCATAGCGCCCGCCGCACCGAGCATGTGTCCCGTCATAGACTTTGTGGAACTTACTTTCACTTTTTTGGCTTCCGCTTCGCCGAACGCCTTTTTGATTGCCGCCGTTTCGGTCTTGTCGTTTAACGGCGTGCCCGTGCCGTGAGCGTTCACATACACGCCCTCGCCGCTCGAAATTGCACTCTCGTTCATAGCGAATTTAATCGCGCGAGCCGACTGCAAAGCTTCGGGGTCGGGCGCCGTTATGTGATGAGCGTCGCAAGTGTTTCCATAGCCCGTCATTTCGGCGTAAATTTTAGCGCCGCGAGAAAGAGCATGCTCGTATTCTTCGAGCACCAAAATAGCGCCGCCCTCGCCCATAACGAAACCGCCTCTACGCTTGTCGAACGGTAAACTTGCCGCGTTAGGGTCGGTTGCCTGCGTGAGCGCCATACAGTTTATAAAGCCGCCGAACGCGAGCGGATTAACCGCCGCTTCACTGCCGCCCGCAATTATCGCGTCGGCATAGCCGTGCTTTATCGCGCGGAACGCCTCGCCTATGCTGTTTGTGCTCGTAGCGCACGCCGTAACTATAGGCAAAGTTACGCCGCAAGCCTTATATTTGATTGCAATCGTGCCCGCCGCCATGTTCGAAATCATCATCGGCACGAAAAACGGACTTACTTTGCGATAGCCGCCTTCCAAAAGCTTACCGTGCTCGGTCATCATTGTGGAAATGCCGCCTATGCCGCTCCCCACATACACGCCCAAACGCTCGCTATCCACTTTGCCGACTATTCCGCTGTCTTCCACAGCCTGAGCCGCCGCCGCGAGCGCGTATTGAGTGTAAAGGTCGTTTTTTCTGAGCTCGCCGCGTTGCATGTACATGAGCGGGTCGAAATCTTTGACTTCTGCGGCAAGCGTAGCCTTAAAGTCGGTCACGTCGAACTTAGTAACGCGGGCAATGCCGTTTTTTCCTTGCTTAACGGCGTTCCATGCGGTTTCGGTGTTCAGTCCTACGGGAGATATAACGCCCAATCCCGTAACGGCGACGCGTCTTTCCATATTATATATACATGCCTCCGTCAACCTTAATAACTTCGCCGCTCACATAGCGGTTTTCAAGGAAGAACACAACCGCGCGAGCCACGTCGTTCGGCTTTCCGATATATCCGAGCGGAATTTGCTTTTTAATGGCGTCTTGTTGCGCGGGAGTGAGCGCCGCCGTCATTGCGGTGTCTATAAAGCCGGGAGCAACCGCGTTGCAAGTCACGTTGCGCGAAGCAAGCTCGCGCGCCACCGTTTTGGTGAGCCCTATAAGCCCCGCTTTGCTCGCCGAATAGTTCGCCTGACCCGCATTTCCCATAAGTCCCACAACGCTGCTAATATTCACTATCGCGCCGCCGTTTCGCATGAAATTGCGAGTCAAATGCTTTATCATGTTAAACGCACCTTTAAGATTTACGGCGAGAACTTTGTCGAAATCGTTCTCGCTCATGCTTAAAATGAGCTTGTCCGCCGTAATGCCCGCGTTGTTCACAAGCGAATCGACCGCGCCGAAATCCTCTAATATTTTATCGCACACCGTTTTCGTTACGGCAAAATCGGCAACGTCGCACTCGTAAGCTTCCGCTTTCACTCCGTAGCCGCGAAATTCCTCGAGCGCTTCGGTAGGGTAAGGTCCCACAAACGGAACGGCAATATTCGCGCCCTTTTGCGCGCAAAGAGCGGCAATAGCCTGTCCTATTCCTCTGCCCGCGCCCGTCACAACAACGGTTTTTCCTTTTAAAATGCTTTCCATAATTATTACCATGGCCTCCTTGCGTCAAACGTTTTCAACCGCGCATTTCGTATTCTTCGCGCGTTCAAAAACGCATACAAAAAAGCAAGCGAGCCTTAAAACTTCTTGCTTTTCAAATTTGGGAGCGTTACGCTCTTATTTTGTTAACTAAACCCGTGAGAACTTTTCCCGGTCCCACTTCTTTGAATTCCTCTATTCCCGCTTCGAGCATATTCGCAACCGTTTGGGTAAATTTGACGGGCGAGCACATTTGCTTTGCCAAAGTCTCGCGCGCATTGTCGCCGTAAGGCATAGCGGTGAGGTTTGCAAACACGGGAATTTGCGGCTTTGAAAATTTTATTTCTTTTAAAAACTCTCCGAACTCTTTCGCCGCATCTTTAAGCAACGGGCAATGGAACGCGCCCGACACTTTGAGCTTTATCGCTCTGCCGCCCAACGACGATATTACTCCCGCGAGTTCGGCTTCGCTTTCCGCCGAAACGGCTATAACCGTTTGCTTGGGCGCGTTGTAGTTTGCCGCCCATGCGTTTTCGCAACTTGCCGCCGCCTCTTCGGCTTGCTCGGGAGTGAGTCCCACAGCCGCGAGCATAGCGCCGCCGCGCTTGTGCCCTGCGTCGCGCATAAGTTCCGCTCGTTTTATTATAACGCGAAGTCCGTCGGTAACCGACAGCGCGCCCGCATATGTAAGCGCGGGAATTTCACCCACCGAAAAACCGCACGCCGCTTGGGGCGCGCCGCACAGCTCCTCTTCGGTATAAGCGTACGCCAAATCGGCCACGAACATGCAAGGCTGCGTGTTCTCGGTTTTGCTCAGTTCTTCGAGTGTGCCGCATCGCATAAGCTCGATTATTCCCGGCTTTATCGATTCGGCTATGTCAAATAGCTCCTTCACGCGCGGAGAGGAGAGCTCGCACGCCATTCCCGGCGTCTGCGCTCCCTGCCCGGCAAACAAAAAAGCCTTGCTCATTTTTATTTCAACTCGTCTATTTTAGCGGCAAGCTCGCCTACGGTTGCAACCGCAACATCGTCGCCGAGCGTAACGCCGAATTTCTCTTCAACCTGCATCATAAGGTCAACTTTATCGAGCGAATCGAATCCGAGTTCCTCGAAAGTGGTGTCGGCGGTAACGTTAACAGTTTCGCCCTTATATTCGTTTACGATTTCCGACAAAGTTTTCAAAGTTTCCATAATTGTTCTCCTTGTGCGAGACATTAGTCTCCGATTTTATTTTTTTATTTACAAAAGCTCTTTCGAACTATTTGTTCCAAGTTAAAATTGTTGCGGCGGCGGTCATTCCCGCGCCGAAAGCCACAAACAAAAGCTTATCGCCCTTTTTGAATTTTCCCGCCTTTGCATTCTCGTCGAGTAGCACCGCTATGCTCGTTGCCGACATATTCCCGTAAGAGTCTATGTTGGTGAGCACCTTTTCGTCGGGTATGCCGAACCTCTTTTTTGCCGCGTCTATAATGCGTATATTCGCCTGGTGCGGAAGAACATAGTCTATATCGTTTACCGTAAGCCCCGATTTTTCGAGCACCTTTTCCATTTGCTCCACCATGACGTTCACGGCGAACTTATAAGTTTCTTTGCCGTCCATGTTGAGAGCCACTTTTTGAGCTTCGCGGGTGGAAAACGGACTCGCGCCCTCGAATGACGGGGTGAAAATCGTTTTGCCGTTAGGGACGCACGCCATGCATTGCCCCAAAAGTCCGTCGCCCTTTTTGAGCACGACGGCCGCCGTTCCGTCGCCGAAAAGCACGCAAGTGCTACGGTCGGACCAATCGAGTTGCTTGCTCATAGCCTCGCACGTTAAAACGAGCACGCACTCGGCTTTTCCCGTATTTATAAACGAATCGGCTATATCGAAACTGTAAAGCATTGCACTGCAAGCGGCGTTTACATCGAAGCAAGGGGCCACTATACCGAGCTCGGCGGCTGTAAGGCAGGCTTGCGACGGAGTGAGAGTGTCGCCTCTCATTGTGGCGCAAATCACGAGGTCGATATCGGAAGCTTCCGTTTTCGCGTCGGCGAGAGCGCTCGACGCCGCTTTTGCGGATAGCTCTGTAAGCGTTTCGCTTGTAAGCACTCTGCGGTTTCGTATTCCCGTGCGGGTGCGAATCCACTCGTCGTTTGTCTCAACGATTTTGCCGAGTTCGTCGTTAGACACAACTTTTTGCGGAAGCGCGCTTCCCGTACCCGCGATATAAAAACTCATAAGCGAACTTGTCCTCGTTATGTTTTTAGGCGCGAGGCACTCGCAAAAAAGCGTACGCACCCGTCGCTTATTATATTATATAAGCACTACTACATTATGTCAACCGTATTCACCGAAATTAAAGTAAAAAACCGCAAATTCAAGCCGAAATAGCCCTATTTACGGTTAGTTTTCACACATTTCACGTTTTGCGCCCCGTTTCGACGCAAATATTTTTAACGTATTTTTAATTTTTGCTTTTCACTCGCTTTCAAATTCGCGAATTGCTTTTTTGCCGATAAATCGCGTTTTTAACAGCAATAAAAAACTACTTTATGAAAATTTCGGGGCGAGGGTTAGCTCGCAAGAAGTCGGCAAAATCCTTTGCGCTAAGAACGGTGTCGGGCACGATTGTTGCCGCCGTACCCGCTTGGTAGGAATAATGAAAGTCGCTCCCGCACACGAGCATAAGATTGTGCTTGTCTGCAAACTCGCGCACTTTATCTTCATGACGCAAAAAGTAAGGATGACAGTTTATTTCGGTGCCGTCCATAAATTCGGGGTCTTGCGGAAAATGCCCCTGTTCGTCGCGAAAAGGGTGCGACTGAAACAACAGCACCCCGTTGTCGTGGCAAATCTTGTATAACTCGGCTTGCGTTTTGTCGTAAAGTTTGGGATTGCTCAAAAAGAACTCCTCGTCGGCGCCGTATAGCAAAAATTCTATATACGGGCTCTTGGGAGTGGAAATCGCGACTTCGGCGCCGAGCAAAACGGGAATGCCCGCGCTCTCGCCCGCCTCTTTCGCCTTACGATATTCGTTCAAATATATTTTAATTTGCTCTTCCCACGTTTCGCCGTAACGGAACATATACATGCGCGAATAGTGGTTGGTAAGCAAAACGGCTCCGTAGCCCTCTTCGCGATAACGCGCGGCAAATTCTTGCGGCGACACTTCGCTGCAAAAACTTACGCCGCTTGTGTGAGTGTGCGTGTCTATTTTCATAAAATACCTCTTTGTGTGCGGGCGGCGATAAAATCGTTCACTTCTTTCAAAGCGGGAATTGCCACTGCCGCACCCTTTCTCGTTATTTTGAGAGCGCTCGCGTAAGTCGCGAACTTTGCCGCGTCGATAATGTTTTCGCCCTCGCTCAATTTCACGGCAAACGCGCCCACGTAGGTGTCGCCCGCCGCCGTAGTATCTACCGCTTTAACTTTTTGCGCGGGAATTAAGGTGATTTCTTTTCCCACCGCAACCGCGCTCCCCGTTTTTCCGAGCGTTATTATTATGTTGCTCGCACCCATTTCGCGGAACTTTTTGACCGCGAGGGCAACGTTCACTTCGCAATCGGGCATAATTCCCGTAAGAATTTGCGTTTCCGTTTCGTTCGGCGTGATGATTTCGGCGTTTTCGTATATTTCGGAGCTAAGCGGCACGGCGGGCGCGGGATTGAGCATTGTAAGCATTCCCTTTCGCTTTCCCACCCGTAACGCGTGCGCGACTACGGCAAGAGGAACTTCGAGTTGCAACATTAAAATATCGCCCGCTTTCGCGTCTTTCAATCCGTCGCTCACGTCGTTTTCGGTAAGAGCGCCGTTCGCGCCTTTATTCAAAACTATTCGGTTGTTGCCTTTATGCACCCATATAAGCGCAGTGCCGCTCTCGCAATGGGAAACGGTGACGCGCTCCGCGTTCACCCCGAAAGTCTTTAAATTCTCAACCATCTTTGCGCCGAATGCGTCGGCGCCCACTTTGCCGAGCATGGCGCAATCGCCGCCGAGTTTGCCTATTGCGGTAGCTTGATTGGCGCCTTTGCCGCCCGGACTCGTGAGCACCGATTCGGCAGTAACGGTCTCGCCCGCGCGAGGAAACCGCGCAACCGTCGCCGATATATCCATATTCAAACTGCCGACTACGTAAATCACAAATTCTCCTTTTGTTGCCTTGCGAGCAACGGGTCGCTTTCTGTTGCTTCTTAAAGCAACTGATTCGCTTAGATGCAGGCGCTTTCGGACGCGTGTCAAAAGTGCCGCAAAAGCACGTCGGGGGACCCTTTCGACTGTGTCCCCAAACCTCCGCAACGATAAGGGCGCTACCCTTAACCACTCTTAACGGTTGGGGAGAGCGAAATACAATCAATTTTCCAACTATGTCATTGCGATAAACCAACGCAGTGAGTGACACGGCAATCTTTATTCTATGATTGGGATTGCTTCGCTACGCTCGCAATGGCATAAAGCTTTCCGTTGCGAGCTACGCAATAAAAAACTTTACGCATGATGTCTTTTCGCTTGCTCTCGCGCTATCTTTTCCATTGCCTCAATTTGCGAACCCGACGGGCTCTTTATACTAAACGCCACGTTTGTGAGGTGGTCGGCAACCCTTTCGAGCGCGGATATAATCGCATAAAAATGCGTGCCGCACTCAACCGAGCAATTGCCGCTGTTTAGCCGCATAATATGATTATTGCCGAGAACGCGTTTTAACATATCCACTTCCGATTCGAGTTCGGATATTTCGGCGAGCGCGGTTTCGTCGCGGTTTTCGAAAACGTACATGCTTCGCTCGAACATAAACCGCACTTTTTGATACATGTTGTTCAGTTCGTCCATAGCGTCGTCGGAAAAAGTGATGCCGTTTTCCTGCATTTCCTGCGCTTCTTCCAAAAAGTTTTCGGCATGGTCGCCTATGCGCTCTATGTCGCCTATAACGTGGTGCAACGAGCCCACAAGTTTCTCGTCGCTTCGAGGCAAGCTGAGCGACGACATTTTAATAAGATAGCGAGCCACTCCCTTATTCACAAAGTTGATTTTTTCTTCGGTCTGCAATATTTGCGCGCGCTCCGACAGCGACGCGTTAACAATAGCGTTAAACCCTCGGTCGAGGTTTTCTTTGGCGAGCACCGCCATGTTGGAAACCTCTTTGAGCACCTGCGCCACCGCTATGGGAGGAGTGTGCAAAATGCGGTCGTCTATGTAATACATTTTGGGCGTGTTGTCGTCGCCCTTGTCGCGCACCAAAAGAGTGGCGAGCCGAGTGAGCGGCTTTATAAACGGCACGAGCATTGCGGTTGTGAGAATATTGAATATTACGTGGAAAAGCGCAACTTGCATTTGCGGATTTTCGGACATTTTTCTAAGCAACCACACCGCCCCGTCGCGGAAAATCCATATAAACACGGTGAAAACAAACGTGCCGATTAAATTGAACAACAGGTGAATCATTGCCGTTCGCTTGGCATTGGTGTTCGTTCCGAACGACGCGATTATTGCGGTTACGCACGTTCCTATGTTGGTGCCGAGTATCACGAACAGCGCGCTCGACAGCGGAATAATTCCCGCTCCCGACATTGTAACGACAATCGCCGTCATTGCGGCGGACGACTGAAACAGCGCGGTGCACACTATGCCTATTAAAATGAGCACCAACGGGAAATCGACTTTCAAAAACACCGTTTCGAGCGCCGCCGCGATTTTTTGCGTTTTAAACGCCTCGCTCATAAACGACAACCCCACGAACATGAGCCCTAACCCCGTTATAGCCGAACCCACCTTTTTCACGGTGTCGTTTTTGGAAATCATGTTTATAAGCACGCCCACAAACGCCAAAATAGCCATGTAGGCGCTAAGGCTGAACCCCGAAAGCGCTATAATAACGCCTGTGAGCGTAGTGCCTATGTTCGCTCCCATTATTATGGCGGTAGCTTGCACGAGAGTCATGAGTCCCGCGTTCACGAACCCGATTACCATAACCGTAGTTGCCGCCGACGAATTTACGAGAACGGTTGCAACCGCGCCCACGCCTATGCTTGCAAAACGATTGTTGCTGATTTTGCCGAACAGCTTTCGCATACTCGAGCCTGCGCTTCGTTCGAGTCCTTCGCTGAGCATTTTCATGCCCGTCATAAGCACGCCCAAACCCGCAAGCAACATCAATAAGGCACCTATCAATTCTTTCATATTTCTGTTTTTTCTTAGTCTCCGTTAGGCTGTAAAAAACGTCTCTTTCTTCGGCGGCAAACTCCACCTATATTATTGTACAGCAAGGCGGCTAAGTTGTCAAGCGGCTAACGCTCATGCGCATTTTTCGACACGTTTTTTGACGCGTTAAAAAATCGAGTTTGTTTTATCTTAACATATTTTGATTCGGACTTTTTAATTGTCGTTTAAAACTCTTGATTTTTTCTTTTGAATATGGTAATTGATTATGCTACACAAATCATAATCTTGCCTTTTGTGGGAATCAAAAAGGGAAACAGCGGCTCGAAAGAAGCTAATTTCGGCTATATTTTCGGCGAAGATTCTTATCAAGGCGGAATAAAAATCAGTCAACAGTATACAGGTTATAACAACTCTTGGTTTTATATTCCCGCTACTTTGAGAACCGTTAAAATCACAAACGAGACCGCTTTAAATTACGGCGCTTTTCAAAACTGCTCTATGCTAATCTCTATTACAATCAACTCGGGAGCAAAAAATAACGTCGGAACAAAAGCATTTGAAAACACGGTTGCGCCTACATGGATTTAATAGAAAATAAAAGAAATAAACTTAAAAAGGAACGCCGTGATTAGCGTTCCTTTTTTATAACCGTCAAGTTTTGTTTAAATTATCTTACGGGATAATTGCCCGTAAAGCAAGCGTCGCAATATCCGAAATCTTTCCTTAGCCCTATATTTTTGAGCGCCTCTATGGGAAGATAACCTATCGAATCGGCGCCGAGTTTTTCGCGAATTTCTTCGAGCGAATATTTAACCGCCATGAGCTCCTTTTTGCTCGGAATGTCCGTTCCGTAGTAGCAAGGCCACAAAAACGGAGGACTTGCCACGCGCATGTGCACCTCTTTCGCGCCCGCGTCTTTAAGCATTTTTATGAGGTTGGCGCTCGTGGTGCCGCGAACAATCGAATCGTCTACCATAACTATTCTTTTGCCCGCAACATTGCTTTTAAGCACGTTGAGTTTGATTGACACCGCCATTTCGCGCTCCGCTTGCGTCTGCTTTATAAACGTGCGCCCCGTGTAGCGGTTGCGAATAAGTCCGTCGCCGAAAGGTATGCCGCTTTGATAAGCATAGCCGTGCGCAAAGTGCGTTCCGCTGTCGGGCACCCCTATAACCATATCCGCCTCTACGGGGTGAGCCAAAGCGAGTTGTTTGCCCGTTTCTATGCGGGTTTGATACACGCTCACGCCGTCTATAATAGAATCGGGACGGGCGAAATAGACGTACTCGAACACGCAAAGGCTGGGCTTTTTGCCGCAAAAGTTTTTAAAACTCGTAATTTTGCCGCCGTCTTCAATGAGCACAACCTCGCCAGGCTCCACGTCGCGCACGAATTCGGCGCGCATAACGTCGAGCGCAACGCTCTCGCTTGCAAGAATATAGCTGTTTCCGAGCTTGCCTATGCACAGCGGACGAAAACCTTGCGGGTCGCGTATGCCGAGCAATTTGCGCGGCGACATGAGCACCATGCTGTAAGCGCCCTCTATTTGTTCCATAACTTTCAAAACCGCTTGTTCTATGCTCTTGGTACGCGTTCTCGCAATGGCTATAAGATGCATTATAACTTCGGTTTCGTTTGTAGACTGAAAGATAGCGCCGCCGAGTTCGAGCTCTTCGCGAAGTTGCTTGGCGTTCACTATACTGCCGTTGTGCGCAAGCGTTATGCTTCCTTTGCAATAGCGCGACACAAGCGGCTGAGCGTTTTCTTTGAGTTGGTCGCCCTCTTTGGCGTAGCGAACATGCGCCACCCCTATGTTACCCGTGAGCGAGGCAAGCAAATGCTCGTGAAACACTTCGCTCACAAGTCCTTTGTCTTTCATTTGGTGCAAATGCGCATCGTCGTTCGTCACTATGCCGCAACTCTGCTGACCGCGATGTTGAAGCGCGAACATGCCCGTATACAGCATGTGCGCCACGTTGTAGCCGTCGTTGTCGTAAAATCCGAGCACGCCGCATTCTTCGTTTAGTTTTGTCATACTTTAAATTTTATCCTCCGCTGTCGCGTATTTTTCCTTTTGATGCCGTATCACGTAAGTTTATGCTTCATGATACGGTTGAAAACGCAGTCGCGCGCAAGACGGGCAACAGTTGCCGAGTCGACGACGGGAGTGTACTTCCACGTACTCGACCAAGTCGACTCGGCAAGCGTAGCCCGTATGGCGCGACGAATGCGTTTTCAGTCTTTATCGTCGTTTTTGGTAAGTTCGTATAACTTCATGCTCGCGGCTATATCTTGCTCGCGCGCCTGAGCGCCGTATTTATCCACGTCGAGCACGTTTTTGTCGCCGTGACTTAGGCAAAGCGGTCCGTTTAGGCAACCGCCATCGCACGCCATACCCTCTATAAAGTTTTCGGGAAGTTTGCCCGCGTTCATTTTTAACATAGCCATTCTTATCTGTTCGAGACCGTTGAGCGCAATGGGGCAAATTTCTTTGGTTATGCCGTATTTCTCTTTCAGTTCTTTTACGCCCTGCGTTATTCCGCCGCTCTTCGCGAAAATTCGACCGTATTTGGACGCGTTGTTAAGAGGCGACTCTTCAAGCGTGGAAACGTCTATTCCGCGCGCGTCCAAAAACGCCTGCAACTCTTCGAACGATATAACGCAATCGACGGCGCCGTCCGTTTTAGGCAACTTATATTCGTACTTTTTGGAAGCGCAAGGTCCTATAAACACAACCTTGCAACCCGGCGAAGTGCGCTTTATGAGCTTTGCTACCTCAACCATAGGGCTGGGCGACGACGATATGTATTGCTTTAACTTCGGAAAATGCCGCTCGATATACATTACGAAACTAGGGCAGCAACTTGTGGTCATTTTTTCGCGTTCGTTCAGCTCTTCGAGCTCTTTGCCGAGCGTAATGTCGGCTCCCATAGCCGTTTCGATTACTTGGTGGAAACCGAGTTTTTTAATGCCCTCAACAATCTGCTCGATTTTCGCGTATTTGAATTGGCTCACTATTGCGGGCGCTATGATTGCGTACACCTTGCGTTTCGACTTTTCCGCCTCTTTCAATATTTCGACGCAATCGAGCACATACGACTTATCCACAATCGCGCCGAACGGGCAACTGTATACGCACGCGCCGCACATGACGCATTTGTCGTTGTCGATTACCGCCGTTTTGTCTTCGTTTATTTTGAGCGCGCCTATTTTGCACGCCTTAACGCACGGGCGGGCAAGCTCTATTATTGCGCCATACGGGCAACTTTTTGCGCAACGTCCGCACTCAATACACTTTTCCGCGTCTATTTGAGCCGAGCGGTTCACAATCGAAATCGCTCCGCGCGGGCACACGTCCATACATTTATGGTTTATGCAACCCCTGCACGCGGGCGTAACGAAATACGACTCCATAGGGCACTCGTCGCAAGCTACGGGAATCGTCTCGATTATGTTGGGGTTCTCGGGGTCGCCGCCCATAGCCATTCGCACGCGTTCGCTGAGAACCGCGCGCTCTTTATAAATACAGCAACGCATGTCCGACTTAGGTCCGGGCACGATTTCTTTGGGGATTTCGTACATTGCTTGATTGAGCGTGCCCGCATAGGCGCGCTCGATTACGGCTTTTAACGCTTTATACTTTAATAATTGAACTTTTGTATCGAATACTCTTTCTTTCATGTTTTTCTCTTTTTGTTGCCTCTTGCGGCAAAGGATTCGCTGTTTTCGGCTTTTTGGTCGCAAAAAGCCTTGCAAAAACGATAAGCGGCGTTGCCCTTAACCCCTCTTTAAGGTTGGGGAACACAATCTGATTATTAACTTTTAGGAGCATAAACGCCGCACATTGTCCTTAGCAGAGTGCGCGAGCAAAGTATACAACCTCGTACTCGACCGAGCGGGCTCGGCAAGCGTAGCGGAAAGACGCGCCCTTATTCGCCGCCGCTAATAATATTTAATCTCGACGGACTTATTCAATGTTTTCAAAATATTCAACAGCTTCACCACCGAATCGAGCTTTGTTTTGTTGTCTATGCCCAAGCCCTCATGAGCAAGATTTACGCCGCGCCCAACGAAAAGATTTACGGCGCTCGCGTCGATTAGCAATAGGTTGGCAAGCTTACTCGCGCCGTCTTGCCCCTTAAACATTTTTATGTCGGGGTCGGAAACGGAAACGTACTTTTCGGCGTACACAAGCAATTTTTTCAGAGTGAGCACGCCCTCGCAAGTTAGGTCTATTCCGTCTATATACCCTATGGGCGGAACGTCTTTGTCGAAGTAGTCGAAGCTTGTGGTTACCTGCGTTTTGAGTTCGCGTGCCACAACCTGACTGCTCGTGCCGCCGCACACCACCTTTTTGCCGTCGTGCGCCATGAACTCGCGCACCACAAGCGAATCGCTTTCGGCGTTTGACGGCGGACCTATCATCATATTTACAGTGAGCGGAGAGCGGTATTTCACCGCGAGCACTGTTGTGTCGTCGCCCGGTCGGTGCCCGTAAAGCTCGTAGCACGCGTTAGCCATAATGCTTGCCATAGTTCGGGCGGAAAGCGCGGGGTCGTATTGAATTTCGGCAAACTCGCGAATTTCCTTTATGTCCCAACCGAAGTTCAGCGTCTCGCCCACGCCTGCGTGCACAACGCCGTCGCTCATTAAAAGCACAACGTCGCCGCACTCTAACTTAACTTTGCTTATGTATAGTTTTTTGTCGCCGTAATCCCTTTCGGCGCGCTCCAACGGAACCCATTTGCCGTCTCTAAGCAGTATTGCCGGCGGATTGTCGAATTCCGCCAAATAACCGCTTCCGTCGGCGTTCACGGTGAGAAGCGAAAACGTGGAATACGCCACTCCTCTTTGCTTGCACACGGGCAAACTTCCCGCAACGGTGTCGATACACTCTTCGAGCGGGACGTTAGCCGCCGCCATAGTGCACAGTATTTTGCTCGTGAGCGTTGAGAGTATGTTCGCCTTAACGCCGCTTCCGAGTCCGTCGGCAAGCACAAGCGTTGCGCCGCCGTCTTCCGACGGAATCATTTCCACCTTGTCGCCGCAAAGTTCCTCGTTTTTTTTATTGAGCGACACATACCCGTATTCAAGCACTTCCATTTGTCGCTCCTTTATTTTTGCTCGCCGCGCTCTTCGGCTGAAATCGTGTCGCGCATTTTAATTAGCGCGATTTTGGTTTCCGCCGTCGTTTCGCCGAGAAGCGACGCGATTTCCTGCACGACGCGCATTTGCTTTTTAACCACGTTTTCGGCGACTTCGGCAGTCTCTTTCTTGATTTTATCGAGCTTGCTGTTGTAGTCAACGTCTTCGGTTATGTCTTTCATTATGCAGAACAACAAACTTTGATTTTTCACTTTACGGAGCGTCATTTCAACCCATTTGCCCGTCTTTTCGAGCCTCACCTTGCGAGCGGTGAAAAATTCGTTGTCGTAAAGCGCGCGATAAAAATCGGCGGGATTGTAGTATTTTTCAAGCGAATCGCCTTTTGCCGCCGCTTTGCTCGCCCCCATGAGTTGGGCGGCTTTTTCGTTAAGCTCCAAAATTCGCAAATCGGAATCAACGGCGAATATGCCGTTGGGGCTGTTTTGAATAATATCGTACGAAAGTCCTTCGGCGCGCTCGCGCATGTACGGCACGCACATGCTTATTTCCGCCATGCCGTTATACACCGCGATAGCCTTTTCGCGGCAAGTGTTGTATCCGCACGCGCCGCAGTTGAGTTCGTCTTCGGGGCTGAGTTTGCCTGTCGCCGCAAGAATTTTTTTGATTTCGTCTTCGGGCGGCGTTCGGCGGCTGTCTTCGAGTTTTTTGTACTTATATTCGAGCGACAGCTCCGAATAAGGCGCGGAAAACTCCGTCCCCGTTTTGGCGTAAGAGCGCACCGTTTCGGTCGCCTTTATAAACCCGCCCTTTTCGCGACTGAGCGCGCAAGGTCCGTTTATGCAAGAAAACTCGCAAGCGTGCATTTCTATAAACATGCCCGAAAGCGTGTCGATATTGGCGAGCACCTCTTTCGCGCGCGCAAGCCCGTCTACGCTTATGTATTCGTAGTTCGAATTAAACGAATCGAACGACTTTATTATTCCGCGATTTATGGGATAATAGCGCGCCGCGTTCTTGGCGCCCGTCTCGGTAGCCGTAGCCGCGACTTCGGCATGTTGCGTAGCAAGCTCTATTCCCGCTTCCTTAAACATTGCGTTAAGCTCTTCGAACGTGAGCGCCGCGTCTATTGCGCCGCTCTCGTCAGCCTCTTGCTTTTTGGCAATGCACGGTCCCAAAAACACGATTTTGCAATCGGGAAATTTCTCTTTGAGCATTTTGCCGTGCGCAACCATAGGGCTCACTACGGGAGCAAGATACGCGAGCGCGTCGGGATAGTAAAGCCTTATAAGTCGCACTATGCTCGGGCACGCCGACGCAATGAGGTTTTTATATTTGCCGCCGCTAAGCAACTTATTATAGCGGTCGGTAACCTCGCGCGCGCCGTCCGCAGTTTCGAACGCGTCAGCAAACCCGAGTTTTTTGAGCGCGCTTTTAAAAATAGCGAAATCGGGCAAAAAACTTGCCGCGAACGCGGGAGCCACCGACGCAATCACTTTCTTTTTTCCGCCGAGAAGTTTTTTCACCGTAGCGGTATCGTTCACCACTTCTTTGGCGTTAAAACTGCACACGCCCGTGCAATGCCCGCACAAAACGCACAAATCTTCGCGTATTCGCGCGCGGTCGCCGAGCACCGTAATAGCCTTAACGGGACACTCGCGCAAGCACTTGTAGCAATTTTTGCAGTTAGCCTGCTTAAAATTCAAATACTCTCTCATAACGCTTTCAGTACACGCTCTTTAAATATTCCTTCCACCGTTTCGGGAGTAACGCCGTCCAAAAACTCTCCGTCGCAAGTAACCGTTACGCCCGTGCCGCACTTACCCAAACAAAAGCTTGCCGCAAGGTTCACTTTCCCTTCGAGTCCGTTGCTCGCAATCAGTTGTTTCAACTTTTCAATTACCTCGTAGCTGCCGCGCAAATGGCACGACGAGCCTATACACACTTTAATTTCCATTGTGTTGCGCCCTCCTACCGTAAAAATATATTTAAGCGTACACATAGAGTATACCATACACTCGCCGATATTGCAAGTGGCTGACGGAAATTAAAAAGAGCGTTTACTTAAAAACGCCCTTTTGTTTCCATTGTATTTTTTTGTTAAAGACTTTTTCGCGCCATAAGCCGCTTCCCGCTTTTAGCAAACGGTTTTTCTGTTTGCTTAGTTCTGCGCCGTTAAAATATTACTTTTTGAGCGCGAACGTAGCCGCCGCCGACGCCAAAGCCGCAACTATGCTGAGTATGCCCGCAACGATTGCGCCAACGCCGAGCGAGAAAGTCGTTTTGGTGGTAACGCCGAAAATCGAAACGCCTTCTTCGAGCGCTTTAATCGCGTCTTTGCCCGATAGAACGGTGGTGCCGTTAATAGCCATATCGCCCACGCCCATAGGGAACACCGCGCGAAACAAAAAGAAGAATATTCCAGCAAGCAAAAAGCCGCCGAGAGCGAGGAAGTTGCCGAGCTTCATATTCAAAAGTCCGCCGAGTATCGCACCCGCAATTCCCACCGCCGTGAAAATCAACGAAAGGAACATCATGAAATTGAATTTGTAACCGTCTTCCGTTCCGAAAATGAGTTTAAAGCCCGAAATACTGCTCGTGCCCGTCTCTCTATTTGCCACAATCGCTTTCGACGTTATTCCCGGCGCAAACATTAAAAAGATTGCAACCAGCCCGAGTAGAGCCGCTCCGAGCATAACTATTTGTCCCGTCTTGTTTTTGCCTTTTGACTTTGCCATGTTCTCCTCCTAATGCTGTTTTTTAATATAGTTTTATTATACCCCTCCCCGCGACTTCTGTCAACCGTTTAACGCGCCGTATTCGGCATGTTTTCACACATGAAAGCATTATGAGGAATATTCCGCAAGTGAGGATTTTTTTTGTTACCCTCTTGCGGCAACGGGTCGCTTTTTGTTTGTTGTAATATGTAGCTTTTGTATTCTTATCGTAACATCAGCCTTTTGGTCGCAAAAGATTTCCGGCGAAAACGACAAGAGGGCGGGACACTTTCGACTGTGTCCCGCACTTTTATCATTTTTGCAAGGCTTTTTGTGACCAAAAAGCCGCCCCGCTTTTACAAATAAAGTTACATTAGAAGATAAAAAGCGATATGTTTGCCGCAAGAGGGCAACAAGAAAAAGACTGCCGCGTTCGCAACAGTCTTTTTTGTGTATTGCGGATATTCGAACACATATCCGTTTAAGAGAGGGGCATTACAATTCCAACAGGTCGGAGAATTTTCCCAGCCCTTTAATTATTCCGTCGCATTTTGCCGCGCCGCCTATTCCCACAGGCGCGAACCCGCCCGCAAGAGCCGCGCGTATTCCCGCTTCGGCGTCTTCCACCACGAAACATTCTTCGGGCTTTAAGCCGAGCATATCGGCGGCGCACAAAAACACTTCGGGGTCGGGCTTGCTTTTCTTTATATTGTTTCCGTCGCTTATTGCGTCGAAATAATCTTTGTAACCTATTTTTTCGAGGATTACGGGGGCGTTTTTGCTCGAACTTCCTATTGCGAGCTTATAGCCTCGCACTCGCAATTCTTCGAGCGTTTCGGTTACGCCGTCCAACCTATCGGACGGAGTCAGTTTTTTCAACAATTCGCGGTATATTCGATTTTTGCTTTCGGCAAGTTGCGCCTTTTCCTCTTGCGAGTACTCTCTGTTCGCACGCTCCAAAATGATTTCGAGGCTTTCAAGTCTGCTCACTCCGCGAAGACGCTCGTTGATTTTTCTATCGAAGAAAATCCTCTCGCCGTCCGCCGTTTGCTTCCATGCCTCGTAGTGCAACTCGTCGGTGCTCACAATTACGCCGTCTAAATCGAATATAAACGCTTTCATTCTTTTTTTAACTCCTAACTAAATACTTTTGATGTAGCGGTCGCGCCGCAGATTTGCAACAGTCGGCGAATCGACGAGGGAGTGTACTTTTCGTTACTAAACCGAGTCGACTCGCCGAACGTAGCCTATATGCGGCGATGACCGCGACTTCAATTCTGTTTTTTCTTTCGTCTTTTAATAAGCAACAGCGCCGCCGCAGGCAACAGCACAGCCGCGCCCGCCGTGAAAGGAAGCGACGCATTGAGCGTGCCTTTGCAACCGCACCCGCTCTTTTTAGCCGAGTAAATTTCGGGCTTTTCTTGCGGGCTCACAGCCGCTTTGGGCTTTAAACCGTTTTTCACCGCACTGTCGAGCTCGCTAATCGCGTTCGACACGTCGGACGGAGACGCGATTGCGTCGGCGAGCACCGCTTGCGCTTTTTCAATCGCGGCTCTTATTTTAGCCGCACTAAGCTCGGTGTAGCCGCCGCTTTCCGCCGCTTGCTCGGCGGACGCTATTGCCGCGTTCAGCGGCGATTTGTCAACGGTGCTGACGAGCGCTTCTATTTGGTCGAAAAGCTGCCACACGCCCACGCCTATGTCGTTCTGAACCATAAAAGGGTCGGCGAGCAACGCTTCCGCCGCCTCTAACTTCACGCGCAAACTCTCGTAGCTTTCGGGCGTAACGTATAAGGGATTTACTCTGCGACCTATTTTAACGAGTTCTTCGAGGTCGGAAGTATCGGTGTACGGGCGAACGAACACGTTGGCGGTTGCGGTAACTCCGAACAAATTCACGAGGTTTTTCGGGAGCGACGTGAATTCGCCCGTAAACGTCGTCCAACCCGTTGAAACCGAATTAAACGATTCACAACTCCATTTTACGGGAAGCTCGTATTTGTTCCCCGCAGTGTCGGTCGCCGTCATTTTTTCGGGAAGGGACGCAAGCACTTCCGCTTTCGACACAAAGCGCTCCACAGCCACGCGCTCTTCGCCCGCGCTCTTTATGCAGTTTTCGCTCTCGTTCGGCTTCTCGTCGGCGTTCAGCTCGGTTATGCGCACCTTGCTCACGTCTATGGGAATAAGTCCGCCGTGAATTGAAATATATCCCGCCTCGCGGTTGAATATATGGCTCTCAACGTGCATCACGGGTTTGCCGTTCACCGAAATAGACACGGTGTTGTTCACCGAAATAACTCGCAAAGTAAATTCGGAACCGAGCGTGAATCCCGCAACGTTGGCGTCTTCGGGTCCGAGCTCGGGTTTTGCTCCGTTCCACAACAGAACTCTGCCGCGCGGCTCGATTACGGCGTAATAGCCCTTGTCGTAGTCGCTTTGAACGTTGTTTATTTCGGGCTTATAAAGTCCGAACCCAACGTAGCCCCATGCGGCGGAATCGGAAGTGTTCATTGTGAAAGCGCCTTCCAAAATAAAGTTCTTGAATTTTTTGGCGGTGTAGGTATACGAGCGGTCCCAACTGTCTCTGTCTTGCGCGCCCGTTTGCGAAAGCACGCCGTTCTTCACGCTCCAAGTGCCGCCGCCCGTAACCCGCCAAGCCGACGCGTTTGAAAGAAGTTCCGTTCCCGCGCTATACGAAGTATATGCTTGCATTTCTTCCCAAACGCTTTGATTGCGAGTGTTCGCCGAAGCGTTATGGAAACGCATGTAGCGCGCCTTAACGGGGGCAAAACCGAAACCGTGCCCGCCGTTCGGATTTTCTTTATACGCGCCGTCCGTTCCCGCGCCCGCGCCCGCAGAGTTATCCGTATCGTTATTGAACACGGTGTAAACGCCTTGCGTAAAGTTTTCGTCGAGCGCAAGCTGAATTACAACGTCGTTGAAATCCCAATCGTGCCAAGCTTTAACAAGCACTCTGTCGATAGTGTATTCCTTTCCGAAATCCACCACCGCGAAACACGGCGAGTTCGGAGCCGAACCCCAAGTGTTGTGAGGGTCGAAACTTCCGTCGGTTACGGTGCTCGGCAAAACGCTTCCCTGAAACGCTTCCGTTTCGCCCGTGAACGTAGGCTCGCGGGAGAGCGCGACGTTTTGCGAACCGTCGGATATTATATACCGCCCTATTACCGCGTCGGATATTTCGGTTCCGCGCACCGCGATTGCCTTAATATCGAAAAAGCCGAGTTCGCCGTCTTGCCCTACGATTATGGGCGAAGTGTAACGCTCCGAACGATATGTGGGATAGCTTCCGTCGGTGGTGTAGTAAATTTCGGCGCCTTCGTCATAGCTCGTGAGCGTAACGGTTTGTTGCCCCAAGTAAGTGCCGCTCTTGTGGCTGAGCACAGGCGATTTCAAAGGCTCGCGAATGTTCAAGTCTCCGTTGAGTTTATAAACGCGCAACTCGCCCGCTTGAAGTTCTACTTCGAAACTTCCGTTCTCCACGCTTATTTCGATTTGTTCGGGCGCGGCGAGCGGCTTCGTGTAGTCGGGCAAAGTTTCGAACGAATCGGGTTTATACCAAGTAAGCGAAGTAAGCCCCGACGACGCGTCGGCGTTAATCGTGTATTTTTTGCTTCCAGTAAGCTCTTTGTTGAAAAGCATAAGATATTTTTCGCTGTCGTCTTTACTGTATCCGAGCGAGAAAATAAGATTGTCGTTTTGCGACGACGGTTGCAATAAGAAAGCTTTTGGAAGAGCTTCCGTTCCTGTGGGAACATCGCCCGAATGATAGGCGTGCGCAACGTCGAAGCTCATGAGCACTGGTCCGAGTTGGCGGGTTTGCCAATTCAGTTTTTGCATAGGCTCGTAGCGGTCGGTGGGTTCGCCTTTGTTGGTAAGCACAAAGTCTTGCATTCCCTCGCCCGCAGGCGGCTCCTGATATGCTGGCGACACCCAACAAAAATGGCTTATGCTCTTCATGCCGTAAGAGAGAAGCGAGTTCATGCTCCAACGCGCTTCGGCAACTGTGGGGCGACGCATGCCGTTCCACCAACCCATTTGCGTATAGCCGCCCGTTTTGAGGCGGTTATTTTCAAACGCCACTTTTCTGATAGTTTCCACGTCCGAAAAGTATGACGCGCGAACGTCTTCGAACTGCGTGAACGGATAATGGTCGAAATATAAATATTCTATGGACTCGGCGCCCGTAGCAACCCAGTTGCGGACGTAATCTTCGTAACTTCCGCCCAAGTTCGAGGCTCCCGCATAGTTTGGAAAGAGGTTCACATACGGAAAACGCGAGGGGTCGAGCTCTTGCAATTTGCGGCAAATATTTGCCACCGACTGAAATTGCGCAGCGCTCGGCTCGTCTTTAACATAGTAACCCACACAACGGTCGAGGTCTTTCGCGTAATTAACCATATCGTTTAGTTCCGCTTCGTCAAGTACAGAGCTTTGCGGGCACATTGAAAAATATATGTTGAGTTCGCGGCAAAGTTCGTTATACGCGCCCCACTCCGACGGGTCCAAAAAGTCGCGAGAGGTCGCGCCCGAAACGCTGCCGTCCACCGACGAATACCAAGTAGGGGTATCCATCCAATTCAAGCCGCTGCGGGCAAGGTCTCGCGTCTGCTCTTCCATGCTCTTTATAGAGCGGTCGTAGTAGTTAACAAAGCCCGCAATCGTAAATTCGTCCATTGTGTTAAGTTCGCCTATTGCGGCGTCCGCTTTTTCTTCTTTGCCAAACACGGAAATTCCTCCCACAACCGTCGCAAGAGCGATAGCGGCGCACACCAAAAGCATTGAAATTCGTGAAAAAGTCTTTCTTTTTTTCATGGTTAGCGCATCTCCTTCTTGCCTTTCCGCTTAGCCATAACAACCGCAAGCGCGAGCACGGCAACCGCCGCAACAACGCTTGTAAATCCTACCGCGTTCGAGCCGCAGCCGCAACCGCTTTTCTTTGTGGAAAGAGCGTTTTTTGCGGAGTTGAGCGTTTCTATCGCTCCGTCGGCGTCGGCTTGGCTCGCGTCGTTGCTATTTGCTACCGAGCGAGCGTATTCGAGCGCTTTAACGAACGCGTCGTAACTTTCGGAGCTGTAATTGCCTTTTTCTATTTTTTCGGCTTCTTCGATTGCCGCAAACAGCGCGGTTTTGTTTGCAAGTTCTTTGAGCGCCTCAACCGCCGCTTTGAGCTCGCCGAGAGCCGAATCGATTTCGGATTGAACCGCGTCGGCATTAGTTCGAACTGTTTCCGCTTTTTCAAGCGCCGCCTCGTAGGAGTTATACGTGCTCACCGTGTAGCGGTCGGCGGCATAACTGCACGACTGCATATATTCGTTCAGTTCGGTTTTGTTCCCTCTTGCCACGAGTGCGGCGAGTTTTTCTTCGAGGTCCGCCGTAGCATTAGTTATAACTTCGGCTTCGCTGTCGTCGGATACCGCTTTCGCCGCTTCGAGCGACGCGCTCACCGCTTCGGCTGTGGCGGAAGTGTAATTGTTCAAATCGAGTTTTTCGGCTTTTTCAATAACCGCTTGAAGCGCCGCCATATCCGACTTTAATTCGAGAGCCGCAAAAGTTTGGTTTAAAGCCGCGAGCGCTTTGGCAATTTCGTCTTCGTAAGCTTCCGCACTATCCACAATCGCTTTCGCGTCGGCGAGAGCGTCGGCAAAAGGAGTCCAAGTGGCTATTGTGTATTTGTTTTCGGTGTTTTTAAGTTCGTTATAGCGAGCGGCGAGTTCGGTTTTGTCGCCTATTTTCTTCAACGCTTTTATTGCGGCGTTAAGTTCCGCAAGAGCGTTGTCTACCGCGCTTTGCGTGGCGAGTGCGTTATTTTTAACTTCGGTTGCGCCCGCAAGCTTTTCGGCTAACACTCTCCACGAAGCCGCCGAATATTCCGACTCCGTAAGAGCTTTCGCCTCATCGATAGCCGCGTTTAAATCGGTTTTATCGCCCTTGCGCAATAAGCCTTTAACGGTTTCGTCGAGAGCTTTTTGCGCCTTGTCGATTTCGGCTTGAAACTGCTTTGTGCCTCCGAATACCGTTTTCGCCTCGCTTAGCGCGTCGGGAAGCGGCGCCCATGTGTCGGGCAAATAGTCGCTCTCGGTTAGTGCTTCCGCTTTTTCTATTAAAGCGCCGAGAGCCGTTTTGTCCGCCGCTTCGGCAACGGTAACGTTTATTTTCATAATGCCGTATATATCCGCCCAAGCGGTTTCGTTCGCGTCGAACGTAAATTCGTATTTTCCCGCCGTAGTGCCCGAAAAAGTCGTGCAATTCCATTCGCCCGTAAGGGTGGCGACGTTACCCAGATAGTCTTCCACTTCTACTTGCGCGGGAAGTTTTTCCGCAAAGTCCTTTAATTCGCTTCCGTTGGGCACGGTAACGTCGACAATTCCTTTCGCTTTGGTTATTGCGCGCTCCACTACCGGGTATTGTTCTTCGGGATATTCCACACCCTTTATTTCGGCGCTCCAAACCTGAATTTCTTCCCATGCGGAAAATTTATCGGCATTACGGCAATTCACCGAAAACACTCTCAAATAGCGCGCTTTCACCGAATTCACAGTAAACTCTTTCATACCCACTTGATACGCGTCTTCCGATGTAATTTCGCCGAACTCTATGTCGGTTAAATATGGCGACAAACTACCCGGCTTATTGCAGTACACAGTGTGCACGTTTGCCGAAAAATCGGAAGTAGTGGAAAGCTGAACAAGCGAAGCAAATTCCCAATCGTGATAATATTTCGTAGCTACTTTCCCAACCGTAATTTCTTTGCCCAAATCCAAATATAGCCAAGCGGGCGAACCCGATTCCGTTCCCATAACGTGATAAGGATTCACGGCGCCGTCGGTTACGCTTTCAATAGTCTGCGAAGTTCCCTTGCAAACTATTGGAGTCACGCCCTCGTCGAATGTGGGAATTATGCCGAAAGCCATGTTTTTGGCGGCGACGTCGTAAGCGTCGTCGGGCTTAACGGCATTCCAAACTTGAATTTCTTCCCAAGAAGAACGACCGTCCGTGCCGCCGTCGGCGCAACGCACGCGAACATAGCGTGCATTAACGGGTTTGAACATAAAACGAGTTAAATATTGCGTGCCGCCGCTTGCCGTTCCTTTATCTTTATAACTTCCGTCTCCTCCTTTGCCGCATCCCCAAACGTTTGCGGAATCGTTATTGAAAACCGTAAACACGTTTTCGGTGAATTCTCGGTTTGTAGCCGTTTGTATTACGGCAATAAACGAATGGTCGTTCCAAAACTTTGTGGCAACTTGCGCAATTCTGTGCTCTTCGCCCAAGTCCAAATACAGCCAAACCGAACCATTGTCGGTGCCCATTGTGTTGAACGAATCCTCTACTCCGTCGGTTACGGACGCGAGCGTTTTATTCCCCGTCCAAGCTTTAACTTTTTCTTCGTCGCCCTCGTCGAACGTAGGCAAAATTCCGAGAGCCACGTTGCGCAACTCTTCTTTAATATCGAATTTAAAGTCGGACGGAATTGTGCAAACTCCGTCTTTGACCGCTACGGCACGAATGAGCGCTTTTTCACGCGCCACGCTCGAAAGCTTTATGGGGGCGGTGTATTCGGCGCTGTTTTCGCCGGGAATACTTCCGTCGGTGGTGTAGCGAATAGTTGCGCCGTCGTGCTCCGTAGTGAGCGTAAGCTCGCTTTTTGGCGACTGCTTTTCGGTAATCAAATTGCCCGCAACGGGAGCAAGCCCGTCGGTTACGGCGTAAACGGCTACTTCGTTAAAATCGGAGCATTTTCTTTGCTCGGATTTTCCCGTAACGCGCACGTATCTGCCGCGAACGGGCGCGCGTTCTATTATATTGAGTTTTTTCTCTACGTCTTGCAATGCCTCGTCGTAGCCTATGCCTTGCCCCAAAACGTTGCCCGCGTCGCTGTTGTAAAGCGTCACGGCGTCCGAAAAATCTGCCGTATTTGCAACTTGAACCAAAACGTTAAGCTGGCGGTGGTTAACCCAAAACAGCAACCCGACGCTTGTAATCGTGTAAGCTTTGCCCAAATCGATTACGGCGTAGCCTTGTGTCTTTTCGCCCGCATCGTTGAAAAGCGTAACCAAGTTATGACCCGTGCCCGCTTCGAGGTCGCCGTCGGTGAGCGCCTCGTAGGGATTAAAGTCATCTTGCCCGTGCAAATGTCTCACGTTTTCGCGCGGGATTTCGGTGCCGTCTATGTAGGTAAACTTTGCGGTTTTTCCTGCGGCTACGTTGGTAGTTGTGTACCCGTTGGTAGGCTTGTACTCCGCGTCGGCGCGGGCGGAAATCTTAAATAGTCCCCCCCCCGCGACGCACAGGCACAATGCTACCGCAAGAGCGGGCAGTATTGCCGACAACAGTCTTCTTTTTTTCATCTTTTTGTTACCCCTTTTTAGGATTTTTTTGTTTTTTCGGTAATTTTTGAGAGTTTATATTATTAGTATAAAGTATTTTTTAGCGCATTACAATAGTAAATTCCGTCACAGCTTGCGTTTTTCGGTAGTAACATACGGGTTATTTTTCCTGCCGAGCATGAGCGCGGCGGCGAGGGCGAGCGAGCCGAATGCCGCGAGGATTGCGCTCGCTACGGCGTTGCCGCCGCAACCTGTAACTTTCACGGGCTCCTCTTTCGGCTTTTCGGGCATCGTTGCCGCCGTTTGGGTTTTGCCGCTCAGTTCGTCTATTTTTTCCACTTTCTCGCCGAGTTTGTCGAGCGAATCTTCGGTGTCGGCGCTCGGTTTGGGCGATTGAGGCACTTCGGCGTCGAGCGCTTTGGTGGCGAGCTCGGTTACCGAAAAATTGCGGAAACGGCTATCGTTATTCACCGATATTAGCGAAATATAGCCGCGCTTAAACGCCGAATACGGAAGTTTGCGCGTAAGCGCGGGAGCGCCCGCACCGTCGAGCCACACCGTTAGGTCGAGTCCGTCGAGGCGTATGCGGAATTTATGCCATGCGTTACGGTCGTAGCCGCCCGGCGAAGTCGACTCGTAAGGTCCGCCTATTCCGTCTACGTCGGCGCCCCAAAGCGTGACCATTCCTTCCTGTTGGGCGAATATTCCGCCGCCCGTTTCCAAAAAGTATTTGCCCGCCTCGCTTTGCCTAAACGCAACTACCGGCCAATAATAGGTAGACGCGCCCATTTTGTATTCAACAGTGAGGTCGAAGTTAACATATTGCTGTTTCGTGAAAGTGAGAATCGCAAAGCTGTCGGTGCCCATTTCGCGCGATATGTCGCCATCAACGGCGTGGCGGATAAGCTCGCCGCGCTCTACGAAGAAATTAGTTGTGTCCGAACTGCTCGCGCCCACAGAGGTGCGGTTGGAACTCGCGCCCATAGTGCTTTGATAATACGCTTCGAAGTCTTCGTTTACTTTATCAGCCGACGCAAAGTTTTGAGTGTAGGTGTCGCCTTCGGCGGCATACGCCGCTGTGCCGCGCGGCATAAATAGCGCCGACGCAATCGCCGCAACCGCGAGCATTGCAGCAAGCGTTATAAAAACGTTTCGTGCAATAGTTTTTTTCATTTTTCGCTCCTTTTTATTGTTTGTTTTGTTACACCGTGACTTTATCTTTCACCGTTATGTCTTTGCCGTTGTGCGATAGGGTGATTGCCCCGCCCGAAAGCACCTCGTAAATGGTGTTTTTCTTCGTAACCGTAACGCGCAACCGCACGCCGCGAAATAAAAGCTTAAAACTGTAACTGCGCCAACCGTCGTGAATAAACGGTTCGAAGTGCAGTTTTTCGTCGTATATTCTAAGCCCCGCATAGCCGTTCACCATCATCATCCACGAAGCGCCCATGCACGCCGCGTGCAACCCGAAAAAGGTGTTGCCGTTCACGTTGTCAAGGTCCATGCGCGCCGCCTGCCGCAAATAGCCGTAGGCGTCCGCTTTGTCGCCCACGTCGCAAGCCACAATTGAGTGTATGCTTGCCGAAAGCGAGCTGTCGTGAATTGTTTTGGGCTCGTAGTATTCAAAAATCTTTTTGCGCTCCTCTTTGGTGAAGTAGTCGCTGCAAATGAACGCCAACAAAACTATGTCGGCTTGCTTGCACACTTGATAGCGCCACAAGTTTAAGGGGTGCAAATGAGTGAGAAGCGGAAGCTTTTCGCGCGGAATGGAATCCACGTCGATAGGGTCTTTGTAAATAAAGTTGTCGTCTTGCATGTAAATTCCGAGCTCCTTGCTAAACGGAATATACATATTGTCCGCCGCTCTCTTCCACAGCGCCTTTTCCTCTTCGGTAACGCCGCATTTTTTAGCGAGTTCGGCGTATTGCTTCGGGCGCTCGGCTTTCAGCATTTCGGCGACTTTAAGGGTGAACATAAGCTGTTTTTGCGTGAGCACGTTCGTGTATAAGTTGTTGTCTACTACGGGGTTGTATTCGTCGGGTCCGCAAATCACGTTTATGCAGAATTTGTTGCCTTTGGTGGGAATGAACGACCCTCTGTGCGCCATGCACCGCGATATTTCGAATAGAATTTCGGCGCAACGGTCGAATAAGAACTCCTTGTCGCCCGTAGCCTCATAGTAGCGGTATATGGCATAGAACACGTCGTTATTTATGTGATATTGCGCGGTAACCGCTTCGAAAACGTGCCCGCACTCCTCGCCGTTTATCGAGTTCCAACTGAACAGCGCGCCATCGTCGTCCATTTGCTTAGCCCGCTCGCGCGATTTATCTAAAATGTTATAACGATACGATATGAGCTGTTTCGCGATTTGGGGCGAGCTGTAAATATACATGGGCATCATGAACACTTCGGTGTCCCAAAAGGTGTGACCGCTGTATCCCGTGCCCGAAAGCCCGTTTGCCGATATGTTCGTTATGCCGTCTTTGCCCGTAGACTGAAAAATCTGCAACGCCGAAAAGCGCAAACCTTGCTGGATTGCGTCGTCGGAATCAATCGCAATATCAACGTTTTCCCAAAACTCTTCGAGCTTTTTCACGCTCGCTTTGAGCTCTAAGTCGTAGCCTCGCAAAGCCGCACGTTCCGCGTGCTTACAAGCCGCCGTCGCATACTTTTCGTCGTCGCGGTTAGTTACGTAACTCACATAGCGAATAAGTTCCGCTTTCTCGCCCGCTTTAAGCGTTAGAGTGTATTCGTCGGTTAAGCCGCTGTCGCCGTCTTTATGCTCGGGTTTCGCTTTTAAGTTCAAAACGTCGAGAGCCGCCGCCGCGATTTCGAATTTCGCAACTTTGGTTTTGTAGCGCACGAGCTTACACTCGCCACGCCTCGTCTTTTCGAGAAAGTCGAAAATTTCGCCGTTCGCGCCGCCGATTTCCTCTTTCGCCGCGCCGCAACCGCGAGGTGCTGAAAGCGCGCTCGCAATTTTAAGCTCCACCGCGCCGTCGCACACCGCAGTTATTTTATTTGCCGCAAGGTGCTTATTCTCTTGCGACGCGAAACGTGTGAAGCTTAACGTCACGTTTTTGCCGCTTTTCGTGGTAAACGTGAACTTTCTTTCCACCGTCCCCGTTTTCATATCGAGCGTGCGCGAATAGTCTTTGATTTTGCTATGCTCGCAAATTCCGATAAGTTCGCCGTCGGCAAACACTTTGATGTCGAACGGGTCGGCTTGGTTCACAATAGCGTGGTATCTTTCGGGAAAGCCGGGACGACACCAAATGTGACGGTACGGAAAATATTCGTAAACGCCGTTCAGCATAGCCGTGCGGTCGGAATATTCGGCGTCGCCGCAAAAACCCTCTTCTATAAATCCGCGTATGCCGATATAGCCGTTAGCCACAGTAAACACGGTTTCGTTGTTTTTGTTGGTTTCCTTTTTCCATTCCGTTTCGGTCACCGCCCAACCGTGCGGCTCGAACAACTCGGGAACGTTTTTGTGTATGCTTCTCATTTTTTTGCTATCCTTTTATTTCGATGAGTCTGTTGTCGAGCGTAATAACGTATTCTTTATCGGCGGGCACGCGCACGAAATACTTGTTGCCGTCGAATTTAACTTCGGGCGAAGTCGCGCTCTTATCCGCCTGAATGGAATACACGCGGTTGCCGAAACGGTACTCGCGCACTCCCGCGAACTCGTAGTCGGCGGGAAGTTTGGGCGATATTTTGAGCCCTTGCGCGCAAGGGTTGAGCCCCAAGAAACCCGTAACAAACGTGAGCGGCACAAGTCCCGACTCGGGGAACTCGCCTATCACGCCCTCGCTGTATTCGCCCACGCCTTGCGAGCCGTTTTGCACGAACGACATGTAGCGGTTGCGGCGCAAAGAGTCTTTG
Organism: uncultured Clostridia bacterium; assembly: GCA_947089425.1. Lineage (GTDB taxonomy): Bacteria > Bacillota > Clostridia > Christensenellales > Pumilibacteraceae > Pumilibacter. The sequence continues at coordinate 114,161 of CAMUKG010000003.1, read as the reverse complement.
TGGAATTCGTCCATAATGGTGTTGAACCTGCCTGCCGCGTTGTCCGCTCCTATTTGCGAAAGGCGCCCGAGCATGTCGTAGTACGAAATATAGAAGATTGTGCCGCCGTTTTGCATTTGGTGCCCGTAGCCGCCGAACGTGCCCGGCGTGCAAGGAAGCTGTCCGCCGTGATCCCACCAGTAATACGGCGAGCCCGTAGAGGAAACGTCGAGCGTGTTGCTTCTCGCCGCATACACAAATTCGCCGTATATATCCTCGCCCGTAGAGGTATCGCCCGCTATAATGCGCTTGCCGTCAAGCCAATCGTAAATTTTTTCCGCTCTTTCCTTGTCGGCAAGTCCGTAGGCAACCGCATAGTAGTTAACCATAGTCATGCCGAAATCGATTCTTTCGCCGTTTATGTTCACCGACGTGATATATCTGCCTTTCGCGTCGTCCCAAAACAGCTTGTTATACGCTTCTTTGCTCTTTGCCGCAAGCTCGGTGTACTTTTGTACTTCGGCGGTTTCTCCGTAATATTCTTTTATATCCGCCATAGCCACAAGCGACGCATAGAAGAGCGCGTTTTCATAAGCCGACTTAAAACCGAACGCGCGGTGAGTGTCCCAATAGTTAGACGCGTTCCCCTTAGGAGTTCCGTCGTTGGCGGGGTCGAAAATGGTAAGTATGCCGTTTTTGCCGTCGAGCGTATTGAGCATGTAGCTCATGGCTTTTTCGAGCTTAACTCGCATTGTTTGCCCGCTACGGTTTTGGGCGTCCATAAAGTCGACGACTTCGCCGTTTTGCGTTACTTGCGTTTGATTGCCCGAAAGCAGATAGTTGCGAGCCGCTATAATGAATATGGAATTGAGCGTGTAGTGGTTCTGCTCGCCCAAATGCTTGGGGCTGTCGGCGGTAGCCCACACGTAGCCGTCGTCGGTGCTCCAACCGTCGGAGCCGCAACGAATGTTCACAAGTTGGTTAAGGTATGCCTCTTTCGCCGCAGTCTCGTTTGTCCAGTTGAATTTGAGTCCGTTCCATTCAGCCCATTCGGTTGAGAGTATTTCGGCGTAGCCTGTGCGGAAAGGCGACGGGTTTGTGCGCGAGTTGGCAACGGAGCCCGCCACAATGGGCTCGGTAGCGGCGCTTCCGAAAATAGTCCACATATTGTTTAGGTCGGCGTCGAACGTGCCGCCCTTGCCCGTGTAGAATAAAAGCTCTTTGTCGCCGTAGGCGCGCATTTCGCTTATCGCGAGAGTGCGCTCTTCCATTAAGAACAGCTTTGCCGAAAGCCTGACGCCGTTTGCCGCAATTCCGTTCATAGGAAGCGAAAGAGTCGCTCCGAGCGGGTTGGGGAAACGCATAAGCGGCAAATGTCTGCCTATTTCGTAGTCGTAAAGGTAGTAATACTTAGGGAGCGAATACCACGTTTCGCCGCCGTCGGTGGTGTATTCCACCGCGATATTGCTCGGGAAATACTCCTCGCCCGTAGGGAATTGAATTTCCAAGCTACTAAGGCGGTAAAAGTCGTCGAACATCAACCCGATATATTCCTGTACGTTAGAATCCGCCGCCTCGCCCGTTTTCACTTTGGTTGCAATTTTGCCGTCTAAAATGCTTTCGAGCGAATCGGAATTTGCGTGAACGGACGACGAAAACGGCTTTAATTTGTTTATCGGCGAGGGCGCGGAATAAGAGCCGCTCACCGAGAGAGTTTCTTCGGCGCTCCAACCGTAAAGCTTGCCGTCGGCAATATTCACCGCCGCCGCTTTCACGCGGTATTCGCCAGCCGTTTTATAGGCGTGTTCGAGTTGCGGCACGCCCTCTTTCGATTCGTAAGGTCCGTTATACGTCCACGTTCCGTCGCCCCAGTCAACGAGCGCGTAATAATATACGTTCGGATTTTGAACGGTAGCAAGAGTGGCGTGCAAATGCACGCCCACCGTAACCGTCTCGCCCGTAGAGAACGCGGGAAGCGGCGGCAACGACACGCTCACTTGGCGAGGATTGCTCTTTTGCTCGGATTCCGTTGCCTTGTATTCGATGTTTTTGAGGTCGTAGGTTTTCATGGTTCCGCTCACCTCCGTGTTTGTGCCCGAATCGGGCGCGGGCTCTTTTTTGTCGCACGCCATAGCTCCGCAAGCGAGAGTTACCGCGAGCAGTAGGCAAGCCGCCTTTAAAAATTTTCCTCGCATGATTGTGTCTTTGTTACCTCCTATTTTTTACGTTCGGGGTCTAAGCGCGACCGCTATTTTCAGTCGTTATTCGCCGTCGCGCTTAAAGCCGAACTTTTATTTAACTATTTGTTTTCGTTCGTTCTTTTTTTCTTTCCGAGAAGAACCGCCGCTCCCGTGAGAGCAAGCGCCGCGAGCGCGAAAGGCGCGCTTGTCGCTACCGCCGACTTACAGCCCTTTTTCGAAGTCCCCCCCCCGTTTGTGTCGGGTTCGGTTTTTCCGTCGTCGGGGTTTTTATCGTCGGGTTCTTCGGGGTCTTTATCATCGGGGTTTTCGGGTTCTACGGGCGGTTTTTCGGGCTCAGCCTTTTTCTCCACAGTTACGGTCATAGAGTCGGTAAGCCGCTTGTCTTTGGTGCACACTACCGTTACCGTAACTTCGCCGTCGGTAATAAACCGCAAAGTGTTGCCGCTCACGAACGCCACGTTGCTGTCCGACGTGGAGAAAGAATATTCGAGCGTTTTGTCGGTGGCGGGCGTAGTTTCGATTTCGAGCGTGAAAGTTTCGCCCACAGTAGCTTTTTGAATTTTGTTCTTTATTGCAATGCTTTCTATATCAGAAAAATCTATAACGTCGCCGTTTTCGTCAAGATATTTGAATTCGAAACTGCGGATTTCAAATTCGCCTTGCCCCGTAGTGAGAATTCCCACATTACCTTTGTTAAGTTCAAGTCCGCTCTTGGTAAGCGCGGGAACACTCATGTCGTCGAGGTACATTTCCACCGTGTCGCCGTAGGCGCGCACTCTCAAAATGTGCCACTCGGTTTTGCCGTAGTTCGCAACGGTTAGTTCGGTTATGCCCGTGCCTTTTCCCCAAACGGTAGGCTTTCCGTCGTATTGCATAAACGTTCCGAGCCCTTCGTCTTGGCAACGTTTCGTGTATAAAAGAGCGCCCGAAGCGATTCCGAACCAACCGTTGGCGTCGGCGGCATTGCGATACACGAGAGTCGTTTCGAAATAGTCGGTGACTCTGTCGTTCAAATACAAGCACGCATGGTTATTGCCCGCATCGTTGCTTTCGGGAAAATTCTTTCTCTTCAAAAGTCCGCCGTCAACCGTCCAGTGCTCGCCGTACTCTTCGGCTCCGCCGTCTTTGCTTGCGCTTTCAACGAACGACGCAGTGAATTCGCTCATCACCTCTTCGTTTTCGAACGTGAAATAGTGAGTTGTCTTGTCGGCGGCAGTAACCGTAATGTCTAAGCTGTCGGTTTTAGTCGCGTCGATTGCGACGGTTGCGGTAATTTTCGCGGCGCCCGCTTTGAGCCCCGTGATTTTGCCGTTTCTTACTACTGCAACCGAAGTATCGCTCGAAGCCCAGTTCACGTCCACTTTTCCCGTTGCCGAAACGGGGTCGAGCGTGTAGCCGAGCTCAATAGTTTCTCCCTCTTTCACCGAAGTTACGGTTTTGTCGAGCGTAAGACTATCGAGTTTTATAATCTCTTCCAAAGGAATGGGGTTGCCCTCTCCGTTTAAATTCGTTATTTTAAATGAATGGAATTCGTGTTGGTCGTCGCAACTCGTGAGCGAAACCAAACCCGTATTCGGAAGCATGTCTTGCGTGAGCGTGCCTTCCTTTTTGGCATATTCGGTTTGTCCGTCAAGCGAAGTAAGTTTCACGGAAAAATCTTTGCCAACAATCCGCACAGTCAAAAGCGAAGTAACGCTATTGTCAAAGTTATTTGCTCTACCCTCATAGGTATTATTGTCGTATCCGCCTTCTCCGTCGTTCCACAAAGTAACATGCCCTTCCCTTTGTATAAAAGCAAAGTAACCGCCCTTGCGTCCTGCGGAAGAATTAGCCGCTTTCCAAAATTGTAATCCCATCCATCCGCCTTGCGAACCGCTTGCATGATTGATTTGAATTTCGGCTTCAAAGTTGGTAAACTTGTATTTTGTAAGCACAAGTTGGGCTATATTTGTCCAACCCTGATTACTTCCGTGAGCGGTGGCGCTAACCACTTTTCCCGCAGTCGCGTCGTGCGACCAATGCTCCGAAAACTGTTTGCTTTCGGCTCCGCTCGAACAGTCTCCGCTCGACCAAAAAGTCGCAAAATCGTTAAGTTGTTCGGCGGAAGTGAAATCGTAAGTTACCGTTGTGGGCGCGCTCTCGTTTTCTGCGGCGCTCGCGCGCGAAGCTCCCTCAACCCCCGTTCCGCAAAGCGCGAGCACTGCCGCAAGCAGCACGGCCACGCACACGGAACTCAATAGCATAGTTCTTCTTCTCATCTCTTTCATAGTTATTAGCCCTCTCTTCTTTTATTTTTAATACGCGCAAACCCGCCTTTCGGCAAAAGCGCGTTTGCGCGTTATTAACAACATTATTTTAAAATTCCGAATTCTCTAAACTGGTTTTCGGCTTCAACGAGCAAATCGTTGCCGCCCCATTGCGTTTTCCACTTATTGAGGAAAGTTGTGTAAGAGTCCACTTTGCTTCCCGAAACATAGCCGTATTCCCAACGAATTTGGTTGGTGTTAAGGTCTTTCACTTTTGTGGCGTCGAGGTTTAAGGAGCTTCCTATTTGCACCTTAGACTTCATTTTGGCGGTAATGGAATTGTGCTCCACCACCTTTTTCGTAATCGCGTCTACTTGCTCGGTGCTACCCTGAATAACGCCGTCTTTGGTGGTGGCAATCCACGCGCCCCAGTCGTAAGCGCCCGCGCCTTGCGTTGTGTTGCGATAAAATTTGTGTTCGTCGGTGTCGGACGTGTTAACGTATTTGTAGTCGCTTCCCTCTATGTCTTTATACTCGCAACCGTTTTCCACTCCCACGCCCCAACGAAGCGCGTCGTAGCCAGCGGGACGAACGTATTCGCCTTTGCTCTCGTCGAAGTAAACGAGGCAATCGTCGATAAACTTAACAATGGCGTTCATCTTTTCTTTATTGAGCGCCGCGCGTTTGGATACGCAAATAATTTTACCCACGTAGCCTTCCATAGGCATATAGCCGCCGTCGTACCCTTCCGCGCAAGGAAGAGCGTAAGTTTTCCACCAGTTAACGGTGTCTTTGCCCTCGTTGTTCAGTTGCGTTTCCATTGTAATCGAACCGGGATACCATTCTATTCCTATAAGCCCTTGTTTCGTTTTGGTCTTACTTTCCCAGCTTTGCACATACCACGAGGGGTCTATGAGTTGCTCGTCGCAAATTTGCTTTAAGTAGTTTATATATTGTTCGTGCGAGCCGTCAACTACGGGGAAAGACACTTTGTTGTCTTGCGTTACGTAAGCGCCGTAAGGAAGTTCGGCAACGGTGCCCCACATTAAGGGAAGCCAGTTTCCGAGCGTTCCGAGCGAAGATTGATTGCCCGCCGAAGTAAACGCATAGCAATTAGGTTTGTTGGCTTTTATCCAGCGTGCAAAATTTATAAGGTCTTCGGGCGTGAGCGGTTGCCAAGCTCCGCCGTTTGTAGCCGTATTTCCTGCAGGATAATTCGAACCGCCCGTAGTGGTAGCGCGGTATTCCTCCGCCCAGTCTTCGCGAATTTTAAGCGACCAAGTGGGAGTGTCGGGAAGAGTCCACACGCCTTTAAGCTTTTCGCCGTCGCTCATCATCTGCTTTGCCACCGAATCGCCCGTAGGATTGCCCGCGTCTTTCATATTCACGATTTTCGACGCGTTGGGCATTTGCGAAAGATAAGGCGTCCAGTCTTCCAAGAGCACTTTTTGCTCCGCGATTGTGGCGTATTCGTTCATGTTGTCGAACACGACAATGTCGGGCTTGTCGTTAGACGCAAATTCCGCAACCGCCGTGCCCGAAAGGTTGCCCACAGCCGTAAGTTTAACGTCGAGACCGTAATTGTCACGCACCCATTTGCGATAGGGGTCGCTCTCGTCGGTGGGTAAATTCACGTAGCCCGAAACGAGCATTTTAACGGAGTGCGCGTTGTTCGACGGTTTTTTAGAACTCACGTCGTCGCAACCCGTTGCCGCAAAACAGCAAACTACGCCCATAATAAGAGCCGCAATTTTAGCAAACTTTTTTCTCATAATATTTTTCTCCTTAATTTGGTTTTGTTTTTATCCTTTAACGGCGCCGATATAAACGCCCTGCGTAAAGTACTTTTGAAAAAACGGATATATAATCAGCATGGGCACAACCGATATTACGGTGAGAGCCATTTTCATGGTTATAGAACTAACCGCCGAACCCTGTCCGATTAAAAAGTCGAGCTTGCCTTGGTCGAGTCCCGCCGTGTTGTCGAAATTCACTTTAACATAGTATTGAAGAGTCCACAGCTTGGGGTCTTTAATGTAAATACTCACGTCGAACCAGTTGTTCCAGTGCCCCACTATTGTAAACATGCAAATCGCCGAGAGCACCGCCTTCGACATGGGAAGTATTATGTAGAACAGTTTCCCCACAGTGGAAACGCCGTCCACTTCCGCCGCCTCTTCGAGCTCGCGAGGAATGCCCTCCATGAACTGCTTTAAAATGAGCACGTTCCACGCCGAGAATAAACCGGGAACCACGAGCGCCCACACCGTATCGATGAGTCCCGTAGACTGAATGGTGAGGTATGTGGGAATAAGTCCGCCGCTGAACAGAATGGTGAGAAGCATAACTTTCACGAATACGCCTTTGCCGGGCAAATCTTTGCGCGAAAGAGCGTATGCCGCCAAAACGTTTACTACGAGTCCGAGAACGGTACCGAGCAAGGTGCGCTCCAACGATACCCACAAAGAGCGAAGCACAACTCCCGTAGAACCGAGAATTTTGACGTATGCCGCGCCCGTAGGGTGCTTGGGAAAATACCAAATCGCGCCGCTGCTATTGAGCCATTCTTTTTCGGTGCAAAACGAAAGAAACACCGTGTATAAAAGCGGATACAGGCAGATAAGAGCGAATATTATCGCCACCGCCGCGCATACGCCTTGATATGCTTTGTCGCTTTTTCCTTTTATCATATTGCCTCCGTGATTTCGCTCAATACAGCGATACGCCCACCCAACGCTTTGAAAGCGCGTTGCATCCGATTACCATTAGCATTCCTATAAACGATTGGAAGAACGACACCGCCGCGCCCAAACCGTATTGAAGCCGTTGCAGTCCTCTCCACACAACCCATGTGTCGATAACTTGCGCGCTCTTCATAATGTCGGAGCCGAAAAGCATTATTTGCTCGTAGCCCGCGCCTTTAAGCAGATTGCCCACAGCCATAACGGTGGTGAAAACAATGGTTGGCGTAATCGAAGGCAACGTGATTTTAAACAGTCTTTTCACGGGACCCGCGCCGTCGATTGCCGCCGCCTCGTGTAAGCTCGGGTCAACGTTAGTGAGCGCCGCCATGTAGAGGATTGTGCCCCAGCCGCATTCTTTCCACAAATCAGTGATTAAAAGCATGGGTATAAACGCGCTCTCGTTGGCAAGTATGTGCACGTCTCCGCTGAAAAGATTGTTAAGGAGTCCGTCGGGGTTCACGAAAGCGTAGGCTATTGCGTACACCACAACCCAACTGAAAAAGTGCGGAATATATATAATCGTCTGTATTCCCTTGCGCACCTTTCTCGCGCCCATGTCGAACAGCATAACCGCCAAAATTATGGGCGGAATAATTGATATAACCATTCTGAGCACGCTTATAAGAATAGTGTTTCCTATAATGCGCAACATGTCGGGGTCCACGAAAATCGTTTTAAAGTTTTTAAAGCCCACCCATGCGCTTCCCCAAATTCCGTCGGCAATAACGTAATCTTTAAGCGATAAGCAGAACGAGAGAAGCATGGGATAAAGGTTATAAATAACCACGAGCACGGCGGCGGGAAGCAAGAACAAATACATAAGCTTGTAACGCCGCACGTTTTTCACGTTTTTGCCGTTTACTCCGAGCGAGCACCCGCCCGCAATGAGCGACAACAGCATACACACCAAATAAGTTGCGGTAAGCGAAAACGTGCGGTAAAACGCCGTTTGCTCTCCGTAAATATTTTCGGCTTTCAAACTTTTGGACGCAATAAGAACTACGAACGTAATCGCTTGCCAAGCGAAAGCCGCGAAGTTTGCCGACGCAAGCACGATTCTGTCTTTTCCGCCGAGTTTGCCGAACGCACTCAAAACACCCAAGATAAGGCACGCGAGCCACAGCGCAAAAGTGATGAGCACGAGCGTTGCGGCTACTGAGGGAACTATTACCGAAAGCGTTCCGAATTCGACGTGTTCGATTTCATACGCGCCGCCGCCCGCGAGCGCCTTCAATAGCGCGAAAAAGCCGATGCCAACGCTGAGCGACACCGATTCGTCGCCGAACGTGAATATGGGCGCGAAAACCAAAATAAGTATTGCCGCAAGCGCGCACGCCGCCGCAATTCCGCCGCGCAAAATGTTAGGCGAGGAATCGAATTTTTCGCGGAACGTGCGTTTTTTCGGCGCGGTGTTCGCGGATAATGCCAAAGTGCTCGAATCAATCATTTGGCGTAGCCTCCTTTTCACAAAAGTTATTCAACATTTCAAGTCCTCTCTTCGCTATGTGTTTTGCGAAACTCGTTGGGCGTTACGCCGAACATTTTTTTGAAATAATAATGAAAGTTTTTAACGTCCGAAAAACCTATTTCCCTACTTATTTCATACACCGTTTCATCCGTTTCCATAAGCATTTTGCAAGCTTGCTCCACTCGGTAGCGAAGCAGATACTCCACCACCGACGTGTTTCTCTCTTGCCGAAACAGTCTTTGCAAATAACCGCTCGTAAGCCCCACGCTTGCCGCAACGTCTTCGAGCGTAAGCTTTTGCGCAAAATTCTCGTGCATGAACGCCGTAGCCGCATGAACGTAGTCTCCTCTGTGATTTCGGTGGCTTCGTTGCTTGGTGCGTGAAATCGCTTCCGCCACCGACGCGAGTATTAGGTAAATATATCCCCGTATTCTCCACTCGAAGTTTTCGGTGCGCGTTTCGTATTCGTCGTAGCATTTTTTGATAAATTTCACCGTTTCGCTGTCGTCGTGAAAGTTGGCGGGAAAGCAAGGCAAAAACGCCGAATAGTCAACATCTATAAACTCTTTTTCGAAAATCACGTTGATAATCCGAAAATTGCTTTCTTCGCAACTCGGACGAATGGAATGTTTGCTGTCGTCCGCAATAACAAACACGTCGCCCTTTTTGAGTTTCATGCTCTCGAACCCTATTTTTTGCATTGCCGTTCCGCTCTCAACATAAACGAGTTCCACAAAGCTGTGATTGTGTTCGAGCACCGATTCATAACCCACGCTGCGATTAACCGCAAACGTTCGGTCGGGTTCAAACATTTTCATATTGAACTGCATATTCTTTCCCCGTAGGCACAGTCGCCAAATTTAATTCGCGCCCCGCTTCAACGCGATAACGCTTTCCGTTCCACACGAGCGTTCCGCTCATTGCGGTGCTTAAAACTTTTATTCCTCCGTTTTTTACCCGCAAAGTTATTTCGCCGTCGCCGAAAGGCAACGAGTATTCGAGAAAGTCCAGTCCCGCGAGCTTAGGCTCCAAAACGAACGACTTGCCGCAATCGGCGGGCTGTAATCCCGCAACGTATCTTCCGAGCAAGTAAAGAGGACTCGCGCCCCAAGTGTGGCAAAGGCTCTTTCCGTATCGCCGCCCGTACATAGCGTATTTTTCGTCGCCCTTTTGTCGCCTGTCGTAAGTCTCCCAAAAAGTAGTGGCGCCCTCGCCGAGCATTCCGCCCCAGTAATCGCGTATTTCGTCGAGCACGTATTCCGTTTCGCCCGCTTTCATCAACGCGGCAAGCTCGTAAAAGCGCATGTACGGAGTTGTAATAGCCTGCACCTTGTCGGATTTTAAAACGCAATCCACAATGCGCTTTTGGCGTTCGGGCGAACACAAATCGTAAATAATCGCAAAAATGTTTGCATAGCGGAAAATTTTTCCGTCGGGCACGCCGTCTTTAAAAGAATGAATATACGCGCCTTTTTCTTCGTCCCAAAATTTTTCGAGCTTTTCGGCAACGCGTGCGCGAAGCGTTTCATATCTAACAGCCTCTTCCTCTTTGCCGAACGAACGCAAGAGTTCGCCGAGCATTCCTAGCGAAATGCAATACAGCATATTTTCGAAGCTTACTTCGCCCGTGTTGTCGAGGTTATCAGCCCAATCGATAAACACCCAGTCGCCGTCGAGCCCTTTCATGAGTCCGCTTTCGTCGGTGCGCGATATGCAATATTCGAGAGCGCTCACCGCTTTGGATAGGTTACGCAAAGTAAACTCTTTGTCTCCCGTGTAGCGATAATAGTCGCAAAAGCCCATAATCCAGTAAAAGGTATAGTCCATTATGTGGTTTAAGTGCAAATCGAAAGGCTCGCGTCCGAACATGCCGAGCATTGTTCGGCGCGCCGCGTCTTTATCGAAAAAGCAGTAGTAATCCATAAGATAACCTTGATAGGCGTCGCCCGACCAAACCCAACGGTCGCGCTTTATGCCGTCTATAATAAACTCGCGGGTTGTGAGCGAAAGCGTATATTTGGAAACGTCGAAAATTTTGTTTAAAAGCGAATCGCTCGAATAAAAAGTAGCTTCGCGCGGTTGAGGCAAATACTCCGAAAGCGCTTGCACCGAGTTAAAGCTCGCCCCTTTCACCGCCAAAAATCTAAACGCTTGGCAGTTGTCCGTTTCGGCAACGTCGCCCGCAATTTCTAGTTTCGCGGTGAGCTCGCAACAATCGAAGTCCGCCGCCTCTTCTTCCGACTCGCCGTAGTAAATTTTGGCGATTTGTCCTTTTTTTGCGCCGAGCAACCTCACGCGCGCAAAAAGCTCGCGTCCAAAATCGTATATCATCGTATTTCCCTTTTTAAGCGTGCGAACGGGCTCGCAAACTTTTTCGGGAAGTTTCACGTTGTTGGGGGTGGAATCGCCGTAAACAAGACAATCGTTGAAAGCGGCGGGCATATAGTTATGGTCGTTGCAAGTAACTAAATAACTTCCGTCGGTTGCGAAAACGTTCCCGTCCGCTTTTACGGCAGGGAGTCCTTTCTCGGCGGCAACGCTTATCACGACTTCGTGTTCGCCCGCCGTCAACTCGTATTTCCCGTCGGCGTCGTAAACGTACGCTCCGTCTACGGTAACGTTGAAAATTCCCTCTGCGGTAACGAAAAGAGTTTCGGGCTCGTCAAGCTTAGCCTTTTTAGTAAACTTCACGTTACGCCAACAAGAATATTGTTTCCAAAACGGCGGTATGGGCACGTCGCGCTCGAATCTGCGCAACATGAAACGTGCCGACAGCTCTATTTCGAAATCGTCGGGATACCAAATCCATTTTCCTACCGTTATGCCTTTTGCCATGCAATAAAACGCTCCCTGTGAACTTACACGATAATCGTATCATAAAACCGCGATTTTTTCAATAGTAAAAATCGGCACACTATACAAAAATCATACGAACTATGCGTTTATGGGAATACAACCGTATTTTTACCCTATTTTCGCCATTATCGGCGTAATTTATGTACTTATTCGCTATTTTTTTGCCCGTTTAATATCATAAAAATAGTAAATATGTATACTATTTTAAAATCGCGTTTAAAAATGTCACTGTTTTCAATGCGAATTTGAGCGCTGCATTCGCTCGAATCGGCATAATTTTAAGCAGTGCAGACGCAGGGACGCAGAATGCTTGACTTTTGAAATCGTTTGCGTTATACTAACTTTACTATGGCAAGAAAGGCGAGAGAAAAAAGCGAAAGCGGCATGTATCACGTTGTGCTTAAAGGCAACGACAAGCTTTTGTTTGCCGAAGACGACGACTATCGCTATTTTTTGTCGTTACTGCATAAAACTGCCGAACGCGACTATCTTGAAACTTACGCTTATTGTCTTTTTTCGGAAATTGCGCATTTGGTGCTCAAAGAGGGATTGCGTCCGCTCGGCGATTCTCTGAAAACTCTCGTGTCGTCTTATGCCGTGCGTTGCAACGAAAAATACAATCGAAGCGGCAAGTTGTTTTACGACCGCTATATTTCCGAGCCGCTCGAATCGGACGATGAGCTAATCGACGCTGTGCGCTTCGTTCACCGCCTGCCGCTCTCGGAAAACGAAAGCGTTTCTTACCCCTATTCCACCTACGGGAATTATTTAACCAAAAAAGGAATGCGGAGCGACTCATTAATGCTGTTGTTCGACGACAGCGTTATGCGATTTAAAGAAGAAATGGAAAGCGAGCCCGAACGAAAATTTGCTACGGGCAAAAAGAAAAAAGCTCTTTCCGACGAGCAAGCGGTAGCGCTCGTTCGCCGAATTACCAAGTTTATGACGCCCGAAGAAGCCGAACGCATAACGCTCCCCATGCTGGGAGAAATAGCGCACAAACTTTGCGGCGAGGGCGCGAGCATACGCCAACTCTCGCGCGTGCTAATGGTGAGCAAGAGCGCGGTGGAAAAAGCATTAAAGGTTTATTTGGGGGAAGAATAAGAATGAGTTGCGTAAGCCCGCAACGAAGCGCTTTCGTTGCCTCTTGAAGCAATGAAAGCGCTTTTTTTCTTTATCTTCTAATGTAACTTTTTTCGTTCTCGCCAAAAACCTGCCTTTTGAGCGCCAAAAAGGCAGGTTAACATAAGCGGCGGTTACTCGAAAAATTACAACAAAAAGATAAAAAATCGATATGTTTGCCGCAAGAGGGCAGCTAAAAAGGATATTTATATGTCTCCTTATTCCCCCACTCAATGCACGCTTTGTCCGCGAGAATGCGGAGCCGACCGCACGAAAGGCAGAGGGGCGTGCAATACCTCAAACGAAATGCGAATAAGCAAAACCATGCTTCACTTTTTCGAGGAGCCGCCTATTAGCGGCACGCGAGGAAGCGGGGCGATTTTCTTTTGCGGTTGCAATCTTATGTGCGGATATTGCCAAAACGCGCCCATATCGCACGGGGAAAAGACGGGCGTAGTTGTCTCGCCGCAACAGCTCGCCGAAATGGCGTTTAAGCTTCAAGAAGCGGGCGCGCACAATATAAACCTCGTTACCGCCGCGCACTTTTTGCCGCACGTAGTCGAATTTTTACTGCTCGCGAAACCCAAATTGCACGTTCCCGTAGTTTATAACAGTTCGGGATACGAAAAAGCGGAAGCTTTGCGAATGCTCGACGGACTTATAGACGTGTATCTTCCCGACTTCAAATATATAAGCAACGACGCGGCAAAAAAATATTCGGGCGCGGAAAATTACCCCGAAATCGCCGAAAAAGCGATTGCCGAAATGGTGAGGCAAACGGGCGAATATCGCGAAGAAAACGGACTCGCGGTGTGCGGCACAATTATTCGTCACCTTGTTCTGCCGGGATTATCGCACGACGGCGAAAAAATCATGGAGAGAATTGCCGAACTCTTCCCCGCCGCTCGCGTCAGCGTTATGAGTCAATACACGCCGTCGTTCAATAAAACTGGCGACCCTGCGCTAAGTCGCAAAATCACTTCGCTCGAATATAACCGCGTAGTAAACGCCGCAAAACGGCTTGGGCTTGACGGCTTTATGCAGTTTCGCTCGTCGGCAACGCGCGACTACACCCCCGATTTTTAGTTCTTTTTTGTTTTTCATATGGGGCTACGGAAAAACACGCACGTATTATCGCAAACGCCGACGTAGCAAAAACTATTCGCGACAAAAGTTTTATCGCATAAAAATATTTGATTTTTTATTGCGAAAGCGGTATAATTACATAGTTTACAAAAAATAAAAACGTTTGGAGGCAAAAATGGCAAAAAAACAGTTTAAAGCCGAATCGAAAAAGTTGCTCGATTTGATGATAAATTCGATTTACACCAACCGCGAAATCTTTTTGCGCGAACTTATAAGTAATTGCAGTGATGCAATAGACAAGCGGCACTACATGAGCCTTACGGATTCGTCGCTTTCGGCGGAGTTCAAAATTATTCTTTCGCCCGACGCCGCCGCGCGCACTCTCACGATTACCGACAACGGTTGCGGCATGACTCGCGCCGAAATGGAAGAGAATCTGGGCACAATCGCAAAGAGCGGTACTCTCGAATTCAAAGAGAAGCAAAACACCGCCGAAAGCTTAATCGGGCAGTTCGGCGTGGGATTTTATTCGTCGTTTATGGTTGCCGACAAAGTAACGGTTATAAGCCGCAAAGCGGGCGAAACGGTTGCCAACAAGTGGGAAAGCAGCGGAGCCGACGGCTACACCGTGACCGAATGCGAACGTGAGAACGCGGGTACCGAAATTGTTTTGCATTTAAAGCCTGACGACGAGGACTGCGCCTACGGCGACTTTACCGACGAGCACACCCTCACCCGCCTCGTTAAAAAATATTCGGACTACATTCGCTATCCCATAGTGCTCGGCGACAAAACGCTTAACAGCATGACGCCGCTGTGGCGTAAGAAAAAGTCGGAAGTGAAAAAAGAGGAATACGACGGTTTTTATCGCGACAAATTTTTCGACTACCTCGAACCCGCCCACGTAATGACGGCGCAAGTCGAGGGCAATATAAACTATTCGATGCTTTTGTTCGTGCCGCAAAAAGCGCCGTTCGACTACTACACCCGCGATTATAAAAAGGGACTGTCGCTTTACAGCGGCGGAGTGCTCATAATGGAGCAGTGTTCCGACCTTCTCCCCGACGAATTGGGCTTTATTAAGGGGCTCGTCGATTCGCCCGACATAAGTCTAAACATTTCGCGCGAACTCTTGCAAAAGGACCGCCAACTCAAAGCGATTGCGGTGTCGCTCGAAAAGAAAATTCGTTCGGAACTCAAAAAATGGTTGCAAGCCGACCGCGAGGGCTACGAAAAAATGTTCCGCGAATTCGGTAACTCGCTCAAAATGGGCGCTTACAATAATTTCGGCGCGAAAAAAGACGATTTCAAAGACTTGTTGCTTTTCGAATCGAACGAAAACAAGCTCGTGAGTTTTTCGGAATACGTCTCTCGCATGAAAGAGGGGCAAGACAATATTTACTATGCGGCGGGCACAAGCGCCGACGCGATTAAAGCGTTGCCGCAAGTGGAAGTTTTCCTCGAAAAAGGATACGAAATACTTTGCCTCAAAGACAGTATCGACGAATTCGTGATTAAAATGCTCGAAAGCTACGACGGCAAAAAATTCGTTTCGGTCGCCGACAAAAACGCCGCCGAAGTTTCGGACGAGAAAAAAGCGGAACTTGAAAAGAAAGCGGACGATTACTCGAAAAAGCTCGCCAAAATGAAAGAACTGCTCGGCAAAAAGGTTAAAGACGTGCGCCTTACCGCCCGTCTCAAATCCGCCGCCGCGTGCCTCACGAGCGACAGCGACATATCGCTCGAAATGGAACGCGTGCTAAAAGCCATGCCGGGAAGCGAAGGAATTTCGGCGGCGCGCGTGCTCGAACTCAACCCCGACCACCCCGCTTTTGTGAAATTATCAAAGCTATCCGAAGCCGACGAAAAGTTCGCCGACTACACCCTTGCACTCTATAATGCGGCGCTACTGCAAGAAAATCTCCCCGTCGACGATTCCGCAGCCCTTGCCGCGCTGTTGGTTAAGTTGTTATAGTTGTTGCCCTCTTGCTGCAATAGGTCGCTTTTTAAAAGATTGCCGCGCTCGTTTCACTCGCTCGCAATGACATAAGCGAATACATTGCTTAAAGAGGCAACAAAAATTAAATTTATTTTTTATTTTGCGGTCATGCGTTTATCACAATCGGGATATATACTTAGTGCATACATAATCCGATAAAATTCGCGGCGGCGTTCCTCCTTTGTAAAATAAGTTTTTCATCATCTTCCTTTTTTTCAAAAAACGTCGCCGCGAGTTTTATACCATATATGAGGCGATAAGGAGGTAGATGAGTATAAGAATAAACCGTAACCCTAAATTCAAAAATTCTTCCTTTGTAAACAAAAAACACCGAATTTTTTACTCGGTGTTTTTTGTTTATGTTCTCGTTTAGTTTTTATTCGTTTTAGGAAATTGCTTCCCACACGGCCGTTGCCGTAACTGCGGCGCCGTCGGTCGAGGTAAAGTTAACCGTAGTTGCGCCTGCTTGATACGTTTCGCCGCCTATGCTCCACCCCGCGAACCTATATCCCTCGCGAGTGAATCCGCAAGTCGCAAGAGTGTTGCTTTGCCCGTATGTGAACGTGCTGCTTGCCGTAGAGCCCGACGCTCCCGTGCCGCCCTCGTAGCGCACGGTGTAAGTGTTCGGCGTCCACACTGCCGTCGCCGTAATCGTATCGCCGTAAGTCGCGGTAAAGTTAACCGTAGTAGTTCCCGGCTGATACGTTGTGCCGCCGATATTCCACCCTGCGAACGTATAACCCTCGCGCGTAAAAGTATTCGCTTTAAGCGTGTTCGTTTTATTATACGTAAACGTGCTGTCGGACATATTGCCCGCGCCGCCGCCCGCATTGTAGCGCACAAGATATGTGTTTTCTCGCCATTTGGCGGTTGCGGTAACGGTAGCGCTTTGCGTACTTGCAAAATTTGTTCCTTGCGCGACCGTTCCGACATCATATTCGTTTCCGTTTATCACCCAACAAACGAAATTATAGCCGGTGCGAACGAAATTATTGTTTCTCAACAAATTCGTCTTGCTGTCGTAAGTAAACGTACTGTTTTGCATAGAGCCCGTAACGCCGTCGGCGCCGCCCGCATACGTAACCGTGTAAGTAATCGGCGTCCATTGCGCGGTGGCTGTAACTGTCGCGCCCTGCGTCGACGCGAAATTCACGCCTTGCGTCACCGTGCCCGCTTGATACACGTTGCCGTCTATTTCCCAACCCGCAAACGTGTAACCCGTGCGAGTAAAGGTATTTGCTTTAAGCGCATTGTCGGCGGAATCATAAGTAAATTCGCTCATCGCCATATTACCCGAACCGCCGCCGTTTACATAATTCACGTAATACGTATTCGCTTTCCACTGCGCGAGCGCGGAAACCGTCGCGCCGTTAGCCGAAGAGAAGTTGATGCCGTGCGCCACCGTGCCCGCAGGATATACCGTTCCGTTTATGCTCCAACCTACGAAAGTATATCCCGTGCGAGTAAAGGTATTTGCTTTAAGGCTCTGGCTTACGCCGTCGTAAATAAACGTGCTGTTTGTCATACTGCCTTCGCCGCCGTTCGCATCGTAACGAATATAATACGTGTTCGCTTTCCAACTCGCAACGAGCGTAATCGTGGCGTTTTTCGTCGACGTAAAGTTATGCGTTGTCGCGCCCGGTCGATAAGTTACGCCCGAATTGCCGCTCAAATACCAACCGTCGAACGTGTAGCCCGTTTTAGATAGCCCGTTGCCGCTCGCAATTCGGTTTTCGGCGTCGTAAGTAAACGTTGAAGAAGAAACGGAGCCCGTAGCTTCCTCGCCCGCGCTGTACTCGACGGTGTAGGTTATGGGCGTCCAATTTGCGCGCGCCGTAACGGTTGCGCCGTCGGTGGCTGTAAAATTCTCGCCTTGCGGAACCGTTGCGCCCGCATCAAAATTTTTGTTTACTATACGCCAACCCGAAAATTCGTAACCCGTGCGGGTAAAGTTCGAAATTCCGTTCGCACGGAGCGTATTATCCGCCGCGTCGTAGGTAAACACGCTGTTCGAGGGAGCGCTTCCCGTTCCTCCGTTCGCGTCGTATTGCACGGTGTAGTGTATAGGCGTAAATTCGGCAAAAAATTTCTTTTCGCCCGTGCTTCCCGTTGGAATATTGACCACAGTCTCGCCGCTTTCCGAACCTAAATGCCAACCTTTAAAATTATAGCCTGTGCGCGAAGCGCTCGGAATAGAAAACGTCTGGCTCTCTACGTGATAATAAGACGGCGCTTGCGACGAAAGCGTGCCTCCGTTCGTGTCGATTGTAATCGCATAGTTTAGGTTAAATTTAAGATATAGGTCAACGTTTTCGAGCAAATAGTCGTCGCTCCAAGTTCCGTCGCGGTATTGCTCGCGGCGCAAAGGGAACTCGGTGACTTTTTCCGAATAAGTAAGCCCGTTATAGTTTCTGTACCACCCCATAAAGGTGTAGCCTACGGGCGCTTCGCTTCCCGTCTTCGTAGCGTTAGCGTCAAGTTTTGTTAAATCGCTCCATTCGTGGAATTGAAATTTATCGTTCCCGAGCGGCAAATTCGTGACGTTGTTATAAGTTCCGCTTTGCGAATGAACGGTGAGCGTATAAAGCCGCTTATACACGGGCGCGTATTTTCTGTCGCCCACCGAAGACGTGGGTATGCTTTTAACGTCTTGATTTCTTTGAGGATTCGCATTCCCCTTATCGAACCAACCGCAAAACGCATAATCTTGCTTTCCCCATTGAGCGTCGGTTACTTCGTTGGGCAACACTCTATCGGCGCTCTCTTTGTGATATTGAAAAGTTTCGGTAGGTTTTTCGTCGGAAGAGTCTTTATACAGCTCAACAGTGTAAAGCCAACGGTATTTTGCGAAAAGCTTGGTGTTCGCGTTTCCCCGCAAGCTCGTGACTTGCTCGGTGTAATCGCGCGAAGTGTACCAACCCAAAAATTCGTAGTTGGCGCCGTACTCGTTTTGCAAATTCGGCGACGGCAAACTCACGGTGTCGCCTTTCACGATTTGCGTGTCTTCGTAAAAGCCGTCTATTATGTATCCGTTATAAAGCGCGTATTTTTCCGAATCGACGTAGTAATCGCCGTTTTTGCAATATTGGTCTTTGAGTTCTTGGTCTTCGAGCGCGCAATCGGTGTAATACATAACATAGTGCTCGTCTTGCTCCAAAATTGGCACGAAACGTTCGCGCGCGTATCTGAAATATTGATTTGTCGAGCTCATGGCGTCGTCTATGAGTTCGCGGTCAAAGCTTATAGTTTTGGGCAGTTTGTATTCTTCCCCTTCCTTAAACTCGATAATTTTTTCGCCGTTATAATCTGTAGTTCCGAGTATGCCCACGCCGAAATTAGGAAGATTTTGAGGCAAAGCTTCGCTCGACGTAAACGTCACGTTCTCCAACCCGCCCATTATAACCGAACTGAAACGCACGTTTTTTCCGTGCACGGTCAAGTTCTTTATGTTGTCCGAAAAGAAACTGCAATATTCTATATTAGCGGGAAGTTCGAGCGTTTTCGTTTTGTCTCTACTCGAACTAACATAATAGCGCGAGTCGAGCGCCACAACGGGCTCGCCTTTGTAGGTGGAAGGAATACGCACGTTGTCGCGCATTCCTTCCAACACCTTAGTTATAACGTAGCCTTTGCCGTATAGCACGTTGCCGTCTTCGTCGGTCACCGTGTCGGCGTTATACTCGAACAAAAGCGGACGGTCGCCGAGCGGAAACTCGAATACCGCGCCCGCGCCGCCGAACACGAACACAGCCGCTATAATCGCCACGAGCGCGGACGCGCCGCCCACGCCGAGCCCTTTTCTCGAAAGGAAAAACGCCGTAAGCCACATTACAATGCGCGCCGCCGCCAAAATTATATAAACGGTTACCGCCGAAGTGGAGCCGGTGAAGCTATTGAATACCAAAGCCGCAACAATTTCGAGCAATGGCATCAAAAGGAAAATTATTAACTGCACAACGTGCTTTTTTGCAATTCCCACTTGCAATAGCGGAATGGGAAGCATAAAGAGCACCGCAAGAACTTCGAGTATCAAAACCCATATGGTAAGCAAAAGCAACGGGAACTCGAACCCCGACATTAAAAGCACGACTAAAAACAAACCGTCGAGCAAGAGCATGAGGTAAAACCCCACGTTCGATATAATCGTCTTCGCTTTCTCGTTTACAAACGCTTTTTCTTTATTTATTTTTTTTACGGAAGATGACTTTGTTTTACTCATTTCTTCTTTTTACCCCCGTTTAACATTGCCTTAGCTTCTTTGCGGGTAGCAGGTCGGGTAATCATCGAACCTTTTAGCTTACTGTACACTTGCACTCTGTTGCCGCGCGGTTGCACCGTAACGAAAACGATATTTTCGTTGTCTTCGAGTACCGCCGTCTTTTTAAACTTCGCAAAGAACGGCAACGCGTTTAGGCGAACGAGTCTCGTTTTGGAACTCAGCTTTTTGTAGTTGGAACCGTTCACATCAAATGCCTTGTTGCAAATCGTGCACATGTCGCCTCTCGTTTCGTGGGATACTCCGCACGAGTCGCATAATACTCCGCCGCAAGACGTACACACATGCGCCTCGCTAAGCGGCACCACTTTGCCGCACACCTTGCAAACCGCCGAATGCTCGGGGCAGTAAATTTTTCCGCCTATGTCAATCGGGCGCGGTTTGCCGCTCGTAAGTTTCACGGCTTCGTAATATCCGCTCGGGCTCGCTTTGGCTTTCGCGCAATCGGCGCAGAAGCCGTTGGTGCAACCCTCTTCGGAACACGCATACGCTTTTTCTTTCGACACTATATTGCCGCACGAACAGTCTATGCGGTCGAATATGCAAAGGGCTTCGCCCGTGTCGGTGGTTTCTTTTATGTCGTCGCGATAGAAAAATTCTCCGCACTTAAAGCATTGCGCCGTCTCTTCGCGCAAGTAATATTTGTAACCGCTTTTTGTGCGGCAACGCATACACTCCGACTTTCTCAAAAGTTTTATCGAGCGGAAACGGTTGAGCGAGCCCACTTTTCCGAGACGCTTTACCTCTTCTTCGACGTAATTTTCTTCGCAACCGCGCATAGCCGCGTCGCGCGGAGAAAGAGGCGAGCCCGTTTTCCCGTCGCGGAACACTTTCGCGCATTCCGAACAAAGCCTGTCGTCGGAGTCCATGCTCTTAATCGCGTGCTCCGAGCAAAGCGCTTTTCCGCAAACTCCGCAACCGTCGTCGCGGAAACAGTATCTGCCGCAATGCTCCTCGCACTGCGTGGCGCACTTTTCGCACCCAACTTCATAGGCGCCGTGCGCGCCCACCGCAACGGCGCCGTTGCTTGCCGACAGATATTCGCCGCAATGAGGGCAAACGTGCCCGTTGAACCGAGTGGTAGGGTTTATTTCCACGTAGAACGTGGCGCGCTCGCCGTGTCGTCCCGTAACTGTATAGGGCACGCGGTCGTTGTCGATTGCGTTCAAAAACACGCCTATCGGCATCATGCGGCATATAACCGACGAGCCGAGAGCGTTAACCTCTCGGTGCGAAGCGTTTTGCCCGTTTCGGAACACTTCGTTTCGCTCGGCAATGTGCTCGCGCATTTTGCTTCCTTCGCTCGCCACAATAAAATCGAGTATTCGTTGGCGCACCTCGCTCGATTCTCTTATTTGCGTTATAATGTTGTTGAGCTGACTTTGCACCGCATAGTCCACTTGCGGAATAGAAGTGTCGCCGTCTTCGGGCGCGCTACGTTCGAGCGTTGCATACGACATGTTCGCAAAGAAATCGCCGCTACTTCCGTCAACGTCCAAAAGCACGCTGTCAATAATGTTTTTCATGCTTTCGCTTGCGTCGATATTATCTTGGCACTCTATTAAAAAGAACAGCTCGTATTTGTTCTTGCCTTCAAGGTGCTCGCGCTCGCCGCGCTCAACCGAAAACCCGCTCGCAACGGGCGGCAACGGGGTGTCGTCGGAGCGCACCTTGCTGTGGCAATATAGGAACGAATAATCGGCGCCCACTTTGTCGAGAAGCATTTGCACAAACGGAGTTGAGCGGTTAATGTGCTCTAATTTGCTGCCTTTTCCGCGCTCTACCTGAGGCTTATACGTTATGTAGTGAACCTTGTTTTCGCCCGTCATTTCAACGTGATAGGCGTTGGCTATTTCGTCCACTTCGGTTTTTTCGAGCTCGCTTTTTTCTCTTTCGTCTATTTTGCGATACACCGAAATTATGCCGTCGGCTTCTGCTGCTTCGCTCACGAAATCTTCAATGTAGCGCAAATTATTCCTTTCGAGTTCGGAAGACTGACCGGACTTCTTTTTGTTTTGGAATTGCGAACTTAGTCTGTCCGCCTTGTAATTATCCGCCATGTTCTTCTCCTAAATAATATCGTCTTCTATCGCCGACGAAACGAAGAGCTCTTGTTCGCCGAAATCTTTAACGAGGTTTTTAAAGTTCTCGTAGCTGTCTTTCACGTGTTTGCGGAAGTTAGCCCACGGCTCGTAGTCGTCGAACACGCCCGTAACGTAACCCGTGTCGTACTGTTCCCAAAGATATTCAACTATTTGCGGGAACCCTATTTCAAGCTTTTCGCCGTCAGCCGTGTGCTTGTTGCCTATTCTGCGCGTAAGCTCGCTGTGAATAGACGGGTTTTCTTCCAAAAAGCTCGCAACCGCGCCGCCTATAATAAACGTGTTGTCGCCGTCCCAGTCGGAAAACAGGTGCATGTCGTCGTTATAGAACTTATAAAGGCTGTATTCGAGAGTGTCGGCGCCCGTGAACACGTATATGTGCATTTTGTTCTTCTGACTTATGCGGGAAATACGTCCCACGATTTGCTCCACAAGGTTGGGGTCGTGCGAAAGGTTGGTGATTATGAGGTTGGAGCAAAACTGCATGTTAAAGCCTTTTTCCTCGCCGTTAACCGCAAAGTAAACGGCGTTTTTATGCGGGTCTTTGGGGTCGTCTGCCTCCCGCCCGCTCTTGTCTTTAACCTTTTTGCCGCGAAACTTCAAATAGTTTTGGTTGTTTACGTCGCCCTCGCCGTTGAGCACGCGCCCTTTGCTCACGCTCTCCACCAAACGAATGAACGTGTTTCTTTCAACGCCCGCGTCGGAGAACACGAGAACTTTTTTATCGGGCAAAAGCTCGTTCACAAGGCGGTCGAACTCCACGTATTTGCTCGCGTCGCGCAATTCCTCTTGGTCGTAGTATTCGAGCGAGTTCTCCACGCCCGCCGTGAGTCCCATTTCGAGACGCGCCTTTCTTTGCCGCCTCTCGTAGAGAGCGTCTTCATATGCCTCTTCTTCGGTGGCTCGCTCTCCTTTGTAGCGAATAAGGTGTCCGCGCTTGGGCGGAATAACGTAGTTTATGCAGTTGAATCTCAGCGCGTCCGCTTCGACGCCTTTATCGAGCGAAATGCTTTCGAGAAGTCTCTCGGCGAATTTCGCGTCTTTGCGGCGAATGAGCTCTTCTTCTTTTTCGCGCTCGGCGGCGTCGGTTGCGGTAACCGTGAGCTTCACGGGCGCCATTTCGGGCTGTTCGAGTATTATATTTTTAATGTATTGCTTCCAGTGAGCTCCCTCGCGCCTGCTCAAAAAGTTAGCCATGCTGTTCTCTATGCGCTCGCGCGTTCTCGGGTCTTGCTCGCCCTCGCAAAGCCCGTCGATTACCGCCACACGCACGCGCTCGTCAAAGTCGCGCGCCGCAAAGTTGTCGAAATTAACGTTAAGCACTTCTTTTATGCTAAGCGGCAATAAAGACTCGTGCACAACCTTGCTCGTGAGGCGGTTGCGGGTGAAAAGTTGGTCTATTAAACCCGAGAGCTGTTTGAGCTCCTCGTCGCGGAAATCGTTTAAGCGCGGTTTTCCGAAACAGTAGTTTTTAATGAAGTCGTCCATGTCGCGGAACTGCTCGGGACGCACTATTCTCATAAGCCTGTATACGTCGGCGAGCTGACGGCGAATTGGAGTGGCAGACATAAGAATTTTATAAGGAATAGACGAGTTTTGCCCCAAATGCTCCACAACGGTATAAATTTGAAGCGTCTTATTCGGGTCGGTTGAAAGTAATGCGTCCGCTTCGTCTACCACAAGCATATTTATAACGGGCATTTCTCGACTGAACGCGTCGAACGCCGCAAGATAGTTCTCGTCTATTTCGTCGCCGAGCTTTCCGAGCAGTTCTTCGTTGCGCTTTAACGCAAGTTGACGGTCGTAAAAATCTTCGCTCTTGTCAACCTCGAACATTTGGTCGGCGAGCCAGTCTTTTTCTTTGGCTATGTTTTCGCGTATGCGCTCGCGCAAACTCTTTATTTGCGCCAAAATAACGTCGAACGTCATGATATACATTGTTACGCCGCCGTCTTTTTGTTCTTCGAACTTTTTCATTTCGTCGAACGAGCGAACTATGCACCCGTTGAAGTGCGAAGAGAATTTGTCTTTTATTTCCTGCGCCCACTGAAAGTCGAGTTTTTTGGGGCACAAAAGGAGCGCGTTGTTAATAGCGCCACGCTCGGCATATTCGGCAACGGTCATGCACACTTCAACCGTTTTGCCGAGACCCACTTGGTCGCCGAAAATACCTTTGCCGCGAAAACGCGCAAGCATTGTTCTAACCGCTTTTTGTTGGTATTCGAACGGTCTGAACGCAGGATAGTGCGGTATTCTCAAATCGCTGAAATCGTCTATTTGGCGCACTTTTCTCGCCGCTTCGAAAAGCTTGTGATAGCGATTGTAGCTCTTGGGCGTGGCGTCGACTTTTAAGCCGCCGGGCACGCTCTCCTCGCTGACAACGCATTTAATGTCAAATTCTTCCGGCATAAATTCCTCCGTTTGCTATGTCTACCAAAAGCGCCCTTCCTTTGTATATCGAGCGAAGGCGCAAATTCGCGGTCTCGCCCGTCATGGGGTTTATATACGGCATTCCGCCTATAACCGCCAGTTCCAAATATTTGTCGCCGAGCGGAGCCAAAAATTTAAAACTCCATTCCTTTTCGAGCGACTCGACCTTTGCCGTTACCACCGACTTCGTTTCGCCGCCGTAAAAATTGCCGTCGTAGAAAATGGGCTGAGTTTGCATGAAATCCACCACGCTGCGCGACATAGGTTTTACGAACGCCGTTTTTCCGTCGTAGGCGCAAAGCAAAATGTTAGAATCGTTGCGCTCTACCCAATACGCTACGCCGCCGTAGCTCACTATGCGGTTGCGAAGTATTTTGCCTGTGCCTTGCGAATACGTAACGCCTTTAAGGGTGTGAACCGCACCGCCCGAAAGTTCGGGCGTGAGAGCATAGAGACAACGCTCGCCCGCCACTATGAATTTCCCGTTCAATCCGCACGGCACCGACGTGATTTTTTCGTCGAGCGCGCGCTTGCCTATAATTTTGCCGCGACGCAAATCAACCGATATTACGGTATAACCGCTGATGCAAAGCATGTAGTCGCCCATAAGGCACATGGGTCGAGTGAGCGGGTCGCCTATGCGCACCGCAAAATCGCTCTTTCCTTGCGGGCTCACGTATTCGAGCGAGCACCTGTCGCGCTCGGTGGGCTGAATAAGATATTCGTTCCACAAAGCCCCCGTGCCGCTCGCGGGGAACGCGAGCTGAACTTTAACGGGAGTGACCTGCCGTCCCTCGAAAGCGTCAGAAAGCGGCGCTACGAAGAGAGCTCCCGCCGCCGTGTAGAGCGCCTTGCCGTTTTTCACGAGTATGCCGCTCGTAACTTTGCCCGCCGTGTCGAAAAGCTTTTGATAGCGCACTTTGCTGTCGCCTATAATGTCGCCGTCCGCCGCCATGTTATTGTCGCAACCGCCGTAAAGCGATTCCCAACGTTCTCTTTGATTGTTTTCTATTTTGCCGCGCACGATTTCGCAATCGCCGAAAATTCCTTCGCCCGTAAGCGCCGTTTTTGTTGCGGGGACGGAGCCAGAAAACATAATGCCCTCGCAACCGTAAAATGCGCAATTATAAAATTCGTCGGCGCCGCCGAGCTTTATTTCGGTAATTCCTTTCGGCTTATAAAACGCTTTTTCGCCTATAACCGAAGTGCCCGATTTAATTTCGGCAACGGTATTGCCCTGCTGTAACGACGGCAAAAACGAAACGAGTCGACTGCCGAAATACACTCCGCCGCCGAACTGCGCGAGCTTGCCCGAAGAATACACCGATTTGAGTTTGTCGCAACCGCAAAAAGGATTCGCGCCGACTTCGCTAACGCTTTGCGGCACCGCTATTTGCTCTATGTCCGAAAACGCAAACGCATAGTCTCCTATACTCGTTATTCCGCCGTCTACTATCACCGACTTGCAGTCAGCCCCTCTGAACGCGTTCGCGCCTATGCGATAAGCTCCGCCGCTGACAAACACCCTTTCCGTGCCCGAGCCGACATATCGCACAACGTTGCCGTTTTCGATAACGAAATCGTCTTTGCGGAAAACGTGCCCGTCTTTTTTCTTTGTGTCGCTTTGCCTATGGCGCACGCGTTCTATTGAGTCTACAAACGCTGTGTCGCCTTTATCGTATGCCGTGCGGTAAGCGTTCGAATAATAGTTGCTCGCTCCCTCGCCGTCAATCGGAGTTTCGCACTCTTCGAGTTGTTTGTCGGTGCGGCATTTGAGTTCGGCTTTGAGCGCGCCCCAATACGCTTTATAGCAAGTTTTATCGCGCGAAATCGCGTCCATAAAATAGGCGGAAGCGAAATCGAAGTTGCCGCTTTTGAGCGCGAGCTCGCCCGCTCGGCACATATCGTCGAGAGTGAACGCGGCGCCGCCGCTAAGTTCGGGCATTTGCCCGAGCGTGAGCACTTCGTCGATTGCCGAAGCATATTTATCGAAGCCCTCGCTCGACGCTTTGTTCACGAATTTCGAAAAAGCGTCGCGGAGTACGTTGCTCGCATTTTCCTTTTGCGCGGCAACATAGCAAGCGAAACTGTTGCCGAGACGGGGATAATCGATTTTATAAATTTCGTCTACGCTCTTTATTTTATTGTCGCAACACAATTTGCGGGCGTAAAGAGAACTTTCGCTCGGGAAATAGTCCAAAATTCCTTCGAGCATGTCGTCCGCCCGTCCGTATTCGCCGAGCGAAAGCGCGTAGTCAATCGCTCCGCACGTATTTTTCAATATAAACTCGGGCGACGCTCCGTTCATGCGCTCCAAAACTTTTCTTTGAAGCGAAAACCAGTCGGCGGGCGCAAGACTTCCTTTTGCCGCGTTAAGGCGCACAAAAAACTCGTCGGCGTAACCGTCGGCGGAATCGTAGGTGAATGCGGCGTCGAGCGCGCGAGTTGCGAGAACGGGTTTTTTGCGATCGATTAGCCGCATTGCCGCGCCCGTCAGAGCCCTAACGTAAGGGCTCGCCTCTTCGGGAGTGGCGCACAAATACAAAGCTTTATCGCACGCGTCGAGCGCCGAATCGGTGAAAGCCGACTCGTCGGCGTTGTTTATAAATTCCGAAAGATTGCGGGTTTTGGCTTGCGCCAAATACGAATACCAAAAGAGTTTTCCGCTTTGGCATCCGTTCTTTTGCATTTTTTCCGCCTGACGCAACGCGTCTTCGAACGCGCCGTTGTCGAGGCTTCGTTTTATTCTGTCGAGGTCGGCGGCTTCGTTCTTTATTTCGGCTACCTGCGTGCGTATTCTCTCTTTTGCGGGAGTGGAAACCACCGCGAGCCGTTCGCGTTCTTTGCCGAGTTGCACTCCTACGCCGCCCTGTTTTTTGAGCACGCTGTTTAGTCGGCGCACTTCGGCGGCGATATTGAGCTCTTGCACAATTTCCACAACGTCGCGAATGCCGCCCACGAGTAGGTCGGGCACCTCTAACGGGCATACGATTTTCATCGGCTTTTTGCCCACGCCCGTCTTATTCATGCGCGCGTTTTCAAGAAGCGCATATCTGCGAGCAAGTCCGCTCGTAGAAATTTTATCAACAAAATCGAGCGACGAAGCGAAAACGTACGCCGCCTCGATGCAACGCAAAACCGCGATTTCGACGTTCGACATGTCGGATAGGCGCAACACGCGCACGCCGCGCTCGGCTATCACTTTTATAAACTCGTTGCATTTTTCAGCCGCGCCGCCGTCGGCTATTACGATTACGTCGTATTCCGCCGTGGGCGTAAGCGTCTTTGCGCGCGCCTCTTCTATTTTGTCGAGCTTTTGCAAAAGAGCTCTGTCGGACGCGCACTTTTGCCGCAAATACTTAAAGCCGTCGTCACTTTCGAAAGACTCGGGGCGATAGGAATACACTACGGGATAAATGTTGTTTTTTTGCTTGTTTTCCTCTATTCTGTTTTTGGCGAGAAATTCCCCGTAACGCGCTTCGGCGGCAACGTCGGCAACTTCCGTCATGCTTTGGAAAAACGAAAGCGCGCCCACGAAATTATACGATTCGAGTTTCGTGTAGCCCTCGCTCAATTTTCCGCTCGACACGTCGAACGGTTGCAAACAATAGGCGCATACGCACCCGCCGTCGGGAGAGTTATTTATTTGTGTGCCTCCGCAAAACGGACAGGCTTTCGAAATATATTCCATTGTTACCTCTTATAATTTGCCTGCTTTCATCTTTTTGATTCTGTCAACGAAAATATCGGTTAAAGGGTCTTCGAGCACAAGTTGTCCTGCCTTTCTCGGCGCGAGAATTTTGCGCTTAAAGTCAAGGCAAGAGTTCGTTATTCCGCGTCCGCTGAGGCCGTCGCTCACTTCCGCCAAAACGTCTAAATCGAGTTCGTTCAACTCTTCTAACCCGCGAAGTTTTAGAGCGAAAAGCTGTTTGCGGTCGTTTTTGGTAGGCATCGGAATATTTATGCAATCGCCGAAACGGTCCAAAATGCCCGGGTCGATTAGATTTTTAAGGTTGGTAGCCGCAATAATAACTATATTCTTGTTGTCGGTGTTAAAGCCTTGAAGCTGCCTGAGTAGTTCGGGCACCGATTCTTCCGAAGTCTTGCTGTCGCCGCCGCGGGCGCGCGCGATTTCTTCGAACTCGTCGAAAAACGCAATCACCGCCGTGTCTTTTTGGTGCACGTATCTGCGAATTTCGCTAAATGTCTTTTTAATGTTTTTCGCGGTGTTGCCTATAAGCGGGTCGACGAGCGACGTGCTGTTAACTTCGACGAACGGCAAGCCCACCTCGCAAGCCACAGCTTGCGCGAACGTGGTTTTGCCGTTGCCCGGAGGTCCTTCAAGCAAAATGTTGCCGCCGGCCTGCAAGCCGTAAGCGGCGTAAGCTTCGGGATTTTTGAGCGGCTCTATGAGCAAGCTGTGAATAGCAATCTTGGCTTCGTCGAGCCCTATAATGTCGTTGAGCGTTATTTTGTTGTTGGGTTGCGAGAAAATGAGGTCGTATTCCTCGCTCGAATCGTCGATATCTTTAATTTGATTCCTATTAGAATCGGAGTCGCCGTTGCGCACCGCTTTGGTGTTTTGCGACAGACTTTCGGCGGCTTCGATTAGCTTTTTAACGGTACGGTAGCGGGCTTTTTTCATTTCGCCCTCGCTTATTTGCGCAAGGTCGCGAAGCGTTTCGGCGGCAAGCAAGAAAAATTTACGCGCCTTGTCGTTTTCGCCCGCGTCTTTCGCCGCCATAGCTCTCTTGTAGTAGTCCATGTAGGTATCGTAAAGTAACCCTTGATTGTTCGCCATTACTGTTCGTCTCCCGTCGTCTCTTTTTTCCGACACAACCGCAACGGGGGTTTTGCCTCCGCTGCGGTTATGACTTTTCATATTTTTTTGTGTTTTATTGCAGTTTTCGTTTTTTTACGAAGTCTGCCTTTTAAAACGCGCACAAAAGCTTATCCGTTTATACCGCTCTTGTTTTTGGCGGCTTCGAGCTGTTTTTCGATTTCGATTTCTTCGGCGTCGAGTTCGTTTGCAAGTTCGCGCTCTATCATCTGTCCGATTTCGTCGTTGGTGGAAATTCCCTCGAATTCCATATTGCCCATGCTCTCGCTCATAGCCGTCATGAAGTCGTCCATCATCATGGTTTGCTCATTCATTTTGTTCATGTTGTTATTGAACTCTTTGGCGGCTTTTTGCATTTCCTTGAAGTTGGGCACTTCGCCCATAACCGAACAAAGCGACTTCATGCTCGAAAAGAACTCGCCGAGCATTCCCTGCACGTCGCGCGTGTCCATAACTATGCCCATAGTAAGCGACATTTGTTCCGCTTGCTTTTGCTGTTGCATAATCATGCGGAGCGCGTTAACAGCCATGTTGTAGCTCATTTTGTCGCCGCGCGCCTTAGCGGTTTTAGCCTTTGCGAGCAACGCTTTGCGTTTCGTTTCGGCGCGAATTACGAATGCGTCAAGATTTTCAACCGTTTTTTCAACCTGTTCGCGAGGGTCCACTTGGGGAACCTGCTGCTTTTTTTTACCAAACATTTACTCTCTCCGAATTATTTGATTTCGCCGAACGAAAACTCCGAATCGTCTTCCGCTTCCGAACTCGAATCGGCAACCGAACCGAAAATAGAATCGTCCATATCGCCGAACACGTTTCCGCCGCTCGTGTTTTCCATATAGTTGGTGAGCTTGTCGAACTCCGAATCCATAGCTTCGGTGTCTTCCATGAAACGCTCGTCCGCTTTTCTTTCGGACCTAAGGTCTTCTTTAACTTGGTTCTGGAATTGCTGTCTTTGTTTTTCGTCGTAAGTTCTCGTTTGTTGAAGCTGTTCGCCGAGATTTGCGTGAAGCGCCTCGACGTCGGTATATTCCTCTTGGTCGCTCACCATTTGAATGCGAGTAAGCGCCGCCTGCAACGAAGAAATTTGCTTTTTAAGTATAGCGCCTTTTCTGTTGAGACGCGCTTGCTCGTTTCGGTCGGTAGACTTTTTGAATTGAGCGCCGAGAGCGGCAAAATCGGCTTGCGCTTTACTGAGACGCGCTTGCACCTCTTTCTCCATGCTCTCGCGTTGGAACCCACCCATTTGTTGCTTGTAGCTTCCCACCTTTTGAGCGAGAGCCTGTGCTTGGCGCACATAATTATCGGACTCTTCTTTCGCCGACGCAAACGCTTTTTTATAAGCCTCTTTGAGTTCCTTTTTGGAGCCCGCGCCCTTGTGCGCTTTAAGATACGACTTTAAGCCGCGCTTTTCGTCCATGTCCATTGTGCAGTCGCACATTTTTTGACGGGTGGAAACTATTTTGTTTATAATATCGAGCGTGGCTCTATCCACGCCTTCCGACTTGTTTTCGTCGAAGTTTGAGTTGTATTCGCGCAATACTTTGCGAAGTTGTTCCTCAACGTCCAAAGCTTGGGGCACAACTATTCCTTTCGGGCGTATGCTCTTAATCGACTGCGAAAGCACCGAAAGAGTTTTTCTTTCTTCCTCAGTTCTCGCGCGTCCGTAAAGATTATCGATAAGACGCGACATTTCTCCCATGTTTTGCGACGACTGTTCTCTTATTGCGTCGGGCGACATTGCTTTTGCCATAATTTATCTATCCTCCCTGCCGCTCACCGCGTCGAGCACGCTTTTAAGCTGTTCCGCGCGTTCGTGAGCAATATCGGTGTCGAGCTTAGCAACTTTCGATTCTTTGTGCTTCTCGATAATTTCTTCCGACTCGTCTGTGAATTTGAGCCCCTCTATCACCACTTTTTCAACGTGAAGCCCCATGCTTTCCAAATCGGGCATAGCGTAGGTGATTACCGAATTCAAGTCGTTTATAGCCGCCGTAACTTTGGTGTAGTCGCCTATTTTGTTGAGTTCTTTTGAAAGTATGGGCGCGACTTTCGCTATAATTTCCTTTTGAATGAACGATTCGATTTCGCTCGCTTCGACTACGTCGTCTTCGGTGTATTCGCTCGGCATTTTCGCCCAAAGCTTGCTTGCGTCGTGAATTACCACGTCGCAATGACCGTAGGCGCTTATCGAAAGAGCTATTCCGCCGAGTTTGCGGTCTTCGTAGGTTACGGGAGTTTTTCCCACGCCCCACTTAACCGAAGCGGGTTTTTCGCGGTTAAACACTATAAAACTGAAATTCGATTTTTTATACTGCTTGGAAAGTCTGCCGCCCTCGTTGAGCATACGTCTTTCGCCCGCGCGGTATTCGTCGAGCACCATGCCGCCCACAAGGCAAAGAGCGACGCAATCGTCGTCTACCGAAATGCGCATATCTTTTTCGAGCTTTTTGATTTCCTGTTTCCAAATCATTGCGCCGTTGCGCTTTTCAATTCTTAAATCCACCATTTTTTATATTTCTCCTTCCTTAAATTTTTCTTATTATATCAGTCACCGTATCGCTAATAACGGCAAAACTCATATCGCCGAGCTTTTCGCCTCCCGCGCTCACCGTATAAGTCATTAGGCCCACAACGTTGCCCGCCGCATCGAACAAAGGTCCGCCGCTGTTTCCGTGATTGATTGTCATGTCCGTTCTAAGCACCATGCGCCCCATATTGTCGCGCTCCGCCGCGCGTGACACTATGCCTTTCGAAACGTTAAGCCCCATGTTGTTGGGGTTGCCGATTGTGAACACGTCTTCGCCCGCCTTAACTGTGAGAGCGGAACGCATCAAAAGCCGTTCGCCATACGCAAGCGGGGGTTTTTCACCCGTGAACGCAAGCACGGCAACGTCTTCGTTCGGCACGTATGCAACGGTGCGCACCGGATATCTGTGCGAAGCGTCGCCCACTTGAACGCTTATGTTTTCATACGGATAGCCGTTACTGCTTAGTATCACATGCGAATTCGTGACAACGTAATCGCCCACAACGATTGCGCCGCTTCCCGCGCTTCCCGTATAACTCGACCTGCTCGACGCATGAACTTCTACAACGTTGGTGTAAAGTTTATCCACGAGTTGCACGAAATCGCCGCTAAGCCCTGTGCCGCCGAGTTTTTCGGACTTCAAGCAACCGCCGTCCACAATTATTCCGTAGCGAACTTTTAAAGTGTTTATGCACTTTTCGTCGTTCTTGTCGGCGCCGAGAAGATAATAAAATTTGGCTTTCTCGTCGTCTTGCTCTGCGCCTCGCCCCTCGCGCAAACATTCTCCCAAATTAAAGAACGCTTTATTCTCGCCGCGAGTCACCGCCGACAAAAAGAGGTCGTGCGCGAGCTTATAGTCTTGTTCCACACCAACGCCCGAATAGTAGGCAATGCCGAGCTTATACGCGTCTTTGGGCGGAAAGTTATCCACGCCCGAGCGCACCATTTCGGTGAGAGGGTCGGTTCTTTTCGGCTTTGCTTTCTCCGTTCTCAAAACGATTTCGCCGTTTTCGAGCGAAATGCTCATCACCGACTCCGCTTTCTTTTTTTGCTCGCCGAAACGGTTTTCGGGAGCCTCGCCCATAATGAGGTCTCTCTCCGATAGATCCGCATTGCAACCGGGACAAGTTCCCGCCTTCGCGGGCGTCATGCAATAGGGGCACAATTTTGTCAACATTAAAAATCCTCCTCCCTCGAATTTTCAAAGCTCAAACGATAAGCCGTTGTTCGCCGTAAAAAAATTCAAGTCTCCTATATTGCTTTTTTAACTGTTGTTGGCTTTTCGCAAAAGATTGTCTATTTCGGCGTCCATTGCCGAAACGTCGGCGTTATCCGCCCCCACCTCGCGGGCAATAAGCGCGTCGAGCTCGCTTTCAAGCCCTGTGCCGCTCGCCACCGAACCGAACATCATTTCCGATTCGTCCATAAAACCTTCGAGGTTGTCTTGCATTTGCTCGCTTTGCGCCATAGCCGAACGCATGTTCTTTTTGGCGCGCGTAACGTTTATTTTGCCGTTGAGAGTTGTGATTTGCTTGCCGAGAGTGTCCATGCCCTGCACGAAATCGCGAGTAACCTCGCTCGCGTCTTTCGTTTGTTGGTTTAACTCGATATTCAAAAGAAGTTGCTCGGCAACCTGCTGTTGGCGCACCGCCATAGCAAGCCCGCTACGGGCAAGCTTGTATTGCGAGTCTATACCCTGCTGTTTGGCGCGCTTCGCCTCTTCTATATATCGCTTTTTGGCTTCTTCGAGCTTGTTTATGTAAGTTCTTATATGGTTCAACGCCTTGCGCACGAGCGATTTTTCTTCCCACCGCTTTTCTTCGGCGCTCTTAAAAAGTCCCATTTTATGTCTATGTCCTCCTTGTCGCAAAATTTTTTGAAAGTACAGGCGCGCCGTAGACGGGCAACAGTCGGCGAGGAGGCGACGGGAGTGTACACAAACGTACATGACCGAGCCGCCGAGCCGAACGTAGCCCGTATTCGGCGATGAATGTGATTTCAAACGTTTTTATATTTTAGTCGAATGGGTTATAACCCAATCGGCAACACGCCTGAGTTCGTCGGTGGAAACGAACGGAGCTTGCATTCTTTTAAGCCCGCCGCCGCTCGGCTCGTTATACAGCATGTCGCCGTTTCCGAGAAGCGACTCCGCTCCCGCCTGACCCGCAAGCGTCGTGCGGCTGTCCTCTTTGCGCGCCACCTTAAACGCGATTTGCACGGGGAAATTGTTTTTAATCGTTCCCGAAATAACGTCGGTGCTCGGGCGCTGTGTGGCGAGCACCAAATGAATGCCGCTCGCGCGCGCCTTTTGGCTGAGCTTACGAATCACCGCGTCGAACTCTTTGGATAGCGGGCTTGTGGATATGTCGGCGTATTCGTCTACGAACACGGCGATAAACGGAAGTTTTTCGCTCGGCTCGCACTTGTCGTTATATTCGCCTATGTTGCGGCAACCCATTTGCACCAAAAGGTCGTAGCGCCGTTCCATTTCGTCGCACACGATGTTAAACAGTTCGAGCGCGTCTTCGTCGTTGTCCACAACCTTATCGGTAAGCAAATACGGCGTTCCGTTATACACAGCCATTTCCACGCGTTTAAAGTCGATTATGGCGAGCTTTAAGCGCGACGGAGTGTATTTATACATTAAAGAAGTGATTACAGAATGCAAAAAACAGCTTTTGCCGCTACCTGTGCTTCCCGCAATCATCATATGCGGAGCTTTGGCAAGGTCTTTAATAACGGGCGAACGGTCGATATTCACGGCCAAGCAATAGTTAACGTCTCCATGCGATTCGGTGAAAGCTTCCGAGCCCACCATTTCTTTCAAGCCGATTACGTCGCGACGCACGTTGGGCACCTCTATGCCGAATGCGTTTTTGCCGGGTATGGGCACCTCGAAACGCGCTTGCTTGCCGAGACGCATAGCAATATCGGACACAAGCGGGTCGATTTTTTGCACCGACATACCTACGGGCATAGCCATTTCGAGTCGGGAGAACGCAGGGCCCACCACGCGATTCACAACTTTCGCGGGCACGCCGAGTTCGGCGAGCACCTTTTCCGCTTCGGCGGCGTCCTCTTCGAGTTCGCGCTCGTTGGCTTCGCGCACGGCGGCGTCAACAAGGTAATCGTCCAAAAGTTCGAGCGGCGGAAATTCGAATTCGAATCTGTCGTTAAGTTTTAAATCGAGCGCTTTTTTCTCGGGCGGCAACGGTTTTTGTTGCGCGGGAGAGCTTTGGCGCGCGGACGCGGCGGGAGCCGCCGCTTTAAGCGGAGCTACGGGAGCCGGTTCGGGCGTAAGCTTATAAACTTTGGGCGCTTCGGCGGCAACGCTCGCAACGGCTGCGGGAGCCGCTTTTGCTTCTGCCGCTTTTTCCTCTTCTTCTTTTTGCTTTTTGAGCTCTT
Organism: uncultured Clostridia bacterium; assembly: GCA_947089425.1. GTDB lineage: Bacteria > Bacillota > Clostridia > Christensenellales > Pumilibacteraceae > Pumilibacter. The sequence goes on along the minus strand of CAMUKG010000003.1, from coordinate 78,880 downwards.
CGAGTTGAGCGCCTATTTCTTCCTCTTCTTCGACCGCCGCGCTAAGTCCCAAAAGACCGTCTATTTCGGCGTCGGACACGTTGCTTCCCGAAAGGCTCGCAAAATTGTCTTCCGATTCCATGAGCATATCGTCAAGCTGTTCTTGCACCCCTTCCATTCCCGCAATCGCCTTTCTCAAAACGTCGCGGGCGGATTTTATGTTAGTGCTCTTGTTCACCTTGCTGAGCTGACGGAAAATAGTCTCCATTCCCGTCAAAAACTCTTCGGTAACGGTGCCGGTGTCGCGCATTTGAGTGGTTATGTCTATATTCAAAAGCATTTCGCGAGTGCGGTTTAGCTGAGTGAGAGTGGTGGCAAGTCCGCTACGCGCAAGACTGTACGAATGTTTGTCGCCCTTTTGATAAGCGGTTTTGGCGCGCTCCACAAACTTCTGCTTGTCGCTTTCGAGCTTATCGAGGTTGTTCGCAAGCTTAGAGCGCGTGCGCTTTATTTGCATTTTCTTTTCGAATTCGTTTTTACCCATTAGCCGTACCTTATTTTTCCTTCTGTGACGTCATTATACCGCGCGTAGTTTACCGCCGTATAAAATTCACATAAAAATCAGATTAAAATTTGAGTTAGTGCCGTTCTAAAAAATTCCGCCGACCCTTTTTTGTACAAAAGTCAGCGGAAAATAAAGCGCGGCTTTTATTTTTTGAGCGACGCCGTAAAGTCTTTAACTGTGAGCAAGCCTTTGTTTATCGCGTAAAGCTTGTCGTTATATTCTTCGATAATCGAATACGCGGGTCCCACGAGACTTTTGCCGTATTCGGGGGTGAATCCGCCGAGCCCCGTTATATATTCGCTGTTTTCGTAAGTGCAAAGCCCTTTGTCGAAATACAGGCAAAATTTTCCGTACGCTATTCGGCTGTTTACCGCCGCGAGCGCGGTTGCCACGTCTACGCCCTTATCTTGCTTGATTTCAAACGGCATTTGGCTGTAAGTTTCAACGCGCTGTTTTTCGGCGCTCACCGAAAACATGAGCGTTACGGGGAAATCGTCGCCCGTAATGGTTACGAACGCCACAAGCTTGTCGGGTTCGCAATCATACTTTAATTTGGCTTCGTCCATAAAGCCGGTTATAGCCTCGAAAGCGGCTTTGGCTCTCTCTTGATTGTTCATAATATCTCCCTCCTGTAATTAAAGCTGTTTCGAGAAGTCTCTCACAGTCATGAGCCCTTTGTTTATTGCAAAAAGCTTATCGTTGTATTTCTCGATTGCCGAGAAAGCGGATATTATTACGCGCTCGGCGTATTCGGCGTTAAAGCCTTCGAGCCCCGTGTATATTTCGTTCGACTCGAAACTGCAATAAAGGTTTTCGGTGTCTACGCAAAAAGCTCCGATAGCGAGCACTTGGTTTATAAACGTGGTAGCCATTATAAGGTCGGTGAGCTTTTCCTTATTCGCCTCGAACGGAATTTTGCTAAACACAAAAGTGCGCTCGTGCTCTTCCTCCACTTTAAAAAGCGTGGTCATGGGAAAATCTTCGCCCGTTATTTGCAAAATAATGCTGCGCTCGCTCTCGTCGCGTTGATACTTAAAGTTCTTGCCGTCGAGAAAATCGCAATAGCATTTGAATACGGCGTCCGCCCTTTCTCTCTTTGTCATTTCCTTCTCTCCTTTTTATTTCGCGCTCCTCCGCGCTGACATAAAACGCGGACGCATGAATTTACGTTTGTTTATTTTTTTGTTTACCGTATAATTTCACATGTATATAATTATACACGAATCGCCACTGTTCGTCAACGAATTTTCATTGAATTTTCACACAATGCCTATGTATGTTTTTGTCTTTTTTATACGGTTCCCCCGCTTTATTCTTACGGTCGGCGCGGTTTATTTATGCGCGGGATTTTATTTCGCAACCGCCGCATCCATAGCGAAAGAAGCGACGCTAACCGAGGCGAGTTCGAACCAAAATTCGGTGCCCTCTCCAAGATTGCTCGACACGCCGAATTCGGCTTCGTGCGCCGACAAAATGCTTTTCACTATGCTTAGCCCCAGTCCGCTTCCCACAACGTTACGTTTGTGTTGGTTTGCTCTATAATAGCGTTCCCAAACCTGAGCGAGCTCTTCGGGAGCTATCCCCGAACCGTAGTCGCGAACCGTCACTCGCACTCTTTCGCCGTTTCCCTTAGCGGCAATTTTCACCGTTTTGCTTTCGCCCGTGTAGTTAAGCGCGTTGCCCACAAGATTATACACTACCTGTTCGAGTCGGCGCGAATCGCCTTTCGCCACGCAATCGCCCTCCGATTCGAATTCGAAAACGTAACCGTCGCGCGAAGAATACACGTCGAAACGCTCGATTACCGTTTTAACGAGCGCGCGCATATCTACGACGCCAACGTCAAGCGTCTCCGTCCCCGATTGTAGTTTGCTCAAATTCAAAATGTCGTTCACAAGTCCCGTGAGCCTGTCCGCCTCGTCTATAATCACTTGGCTGTGTTTGGCGCGCTTAACCTCGTCGCCGCCCGAAATATCGCGCAACATTTCGGCATACGCCTTAACCATAGTGAGAGGCGTGCGCAAATCATGGCTCACGTTTGCCAAAAAATCGCGGCGCATTTGCTCGGTTTTGCCTATTTCGATTGTGGCATAGTTGAGCGTTTCGGCAAGATTTTCTATTTCGGTGTAGCCGTTGCCTTTAAATCGAACAGTGTAATCGCCCGCTCCGAGCTTTCGCGCCACTTTGGAAAATTCGGTTATAGGTTTGGTTATTCTCTCGGATATGAAATACGAAACTATTATGCTTAGCACCAAACACACTACTGTGGCAATTAGCAGTTGGTCAGCCATAACCGATATGGTGCTCTCCATAGGAATATACGGGCTCGTCATATAAAGATAACTGCCCGTTTCGTTTAAACGCGCGCCATACACGAAATAATTGCCGCTTTTAAAATTTTTTACGTAGCTTACTTTACTTTTGCCTTTAATGCCCGAATAAAAGTTAGCCCAATCTCTTATTATGTGCGGGTTGTCTTTTGTGAGCAAATCCTCACCCGAATATTCGTCCTCGTTAAACGGATTGGTGACATATTCGGCAGTAAAACACACGTTTTCCGACTCGCACTCGTCGGGTCCGTTCTCGTTGTGCTCGCTCACGTTAAACACCACTATGTTGAGCCCGTTGTTAAACGCAGTTTGTCTCAAATAATCATCGAAGCCCGCGTCGCCCTCCGCGCCGGGATAACTTTTGATTATTTTTTCGCCGAGCTTTTCCACCTCTTGCTTTTTCATCGCCTTATACGACGATTTGAAAAAGAGAAACTGAAAAAGCCACAGCACAAAAAGCGCAAGCGCCGCCAAAAGGAAAAAGTATGTCCACGCCTGAAAACGAACCGAGCGAGACGCTCTCTTTTTTTTATTACTAATATTCACTCCCCCCCCCGAAGAAGCTTTGCTCGACGCCCATACGTCGTCGCTTTTTTGCAGATTTGCGTTCATTTTTTTATTCCGCATGAGCAGCTCCCCGACAACTTTTATATATCGTTTTGCCGCCTCTTAAAGCTCGAGTTTGTAGCCGAGCCCGCGCAACGTGACTATTTTGTCGCGGTAAGGACCGAGCGAAGCTCTCAGCATTTTTATGTGAGTGTCTACCGTGCGGTCGTCGCCGTAAAAATCGTAGCCCCACACTTCGGTGAGAAGCTTTTCGCGCGGAATCGCGATTCCCGCGTTTTCCGCCATAAAAAACAACAGCTCGTATTCTTTGGGAGTCATGTCAACCTTAACTCCGTCAACAAGCACGTTTCTGCCCGCAATGTCGATAGAAAGTCCGTCCGACACGATTTTGCGGTTTTCGCGCTTACCACGCTTTAAAACCGCGCCCACTCGCGCCATAACCTCTTTGGGCGAAAAAGGCTTGGTAACGTAATCGTCGGCGCCTATTTCAAACCCGAAAAGCTTGTCGTACTCTTCGACGCGCGCCGAAAGCATAATAACGGGCACGTCTTTTTCTTTGCGTATTTCTTTCACTGCGGAAAACCCGTCGAGTTTAGGCATCATTACGTCCATAATCACAAGGTCAACCTTATTCCCTTTCGCCATGCGTACGGCTTCCATTCCGTCGCACGCTTCCAAAACGGAATAACCCTCGAATTCGGCATATTCGCGCAAAACGGCGCGAATGTTTTCCTCGTCGTCCGCTATAAGTATTACCGCCATGTCTCTTTCTCCCTTCAATTAGTCTTTTGTTTATATTCATTTTATCATACTATTGTTGAATAAGTATTTTGCTTTTGTGATAAAAAAGTGAAAATCAAGAGGACTGCGTGAACTTTTCAAACGAGAGGTTTTTGTCCGCGCCGCTCGCAGAGCATGAACGGTTTGTTTATGAATTCTATCGCCTGCTGTTTTCCTCCATAATCTGACGCATTTTAGTTGTTTCTTGAACCAGCTTTTCGCTTGATATATTTGCCTTTTCTTTCAACGCATTGCCGAAGTTTACCGCATTTGTAAGTTCGCCGATACTCGATTAAGCGTTTTTTCAGTCGGGGCAAATCATCCAACCGCTTTTGCGCTTTCTCCACTTCTACGGGATATTTCGGCTTTCCGGAAAAAGCTTTTTATATTTGCTTTGCTCGCGCAAAACCAACTCGCAGTAACTTTCGGCCTCGTCGGTAGCAAGCCATTCGGCTACATGTATCGCATTGCGATATGGTTCCGCACCATACGGAGAGTCGGCTTTTTTACCCAAATGTTCGCGCAAATCCTTCCCAACTTGATTATCTATCGGATAACTTGAACAGCCGTCGCTGTCCACCACTTCCTCTTTATATCCCAAATATTTCAGCCATTTGTAATATATTGTGTGAAATTCGCCATAAGCATTATTGCGGTTAACTTCTTGAAATTGCGGATACTCGGCAAGCTTTATCCATCTACCTTTCTTATCGAATTGACTAACCGACAAATCACTCCCTAACTCGCGAAAATCTTCCATAAGACCGCTCGTCATAGCCGCATCGTACAGTTCTTTAAGACACTTCTACTGTTCGTCCCAAATTTTATCATTGATTTGCGACGCAACCGAAATCCCCGCACGAATAACATATAATGCGTTTAATAATTCTTGTTTATCTTCCATTGTTCTCCTCCGCAAATTAAAAATATTTAACTTATAATCATTATATACTAAGCCCCCCCCCGTCAAGCGTTTGCAAACGGTTTGTTTATGACGCAATATTTTTTCTTATTTCGCTTTATTTTCGGCGAGCGAAATGCTATACTTATTTACGGCAAATATTTTCACGGAGCAATGCTATGGACGAAAACGGAAAGAAAGAACAAACCCCCGCCGAGCGAACGGGAATAGACTATACGATTAAGCTATCTTACGGCGCAATAGACAAAAGCGATCGCAAAGACAAGCGAGACCTTATTTACAGCCTTTTGTGCTTCGGGTGTATGTTCGACGCAAGCTTTGCGACGTCGCCCGACCCCATAGTAAAAAAATACGACTGCCTTGCGGCACCCGAACCGAAAAAATCTGACCTATACGAACTCGCGCATATTTTGGTAACTTTGCCTAACGCAACGCTCGAACTCAAAAAAAGTTGGTATATGACGTTCGCTTACGTTTTGTTGAGCGAAGCGCCGCACACCCCCGAACTTTACGACGAACTATGCGCAATACTTCACACCGAAGAAGTGTTCGCCGAAGTGCTTTCTTCGCGTTACAGCGTTTACATTCCGCCCATTGCGGAAGAGCTGGCGGCGCAAGGAGCACCGTCAATATTGCTCGATTGGTATCGCCCGTACTTAGAGTATTGCACCGAAAAAGACGAAAACGGCGTAACTCGCGAAACTCGCGAATGTAAACGATTGCTCGCGCTCGGAAACTTCGGCGAATCGCTAATGCGCTCCGAACGACTAATAGCCGCTTTCCCCGACGATTTAAACGTTGCCATTTCGAATATCGCCGCGCGGGTCTCGTTGTCGGGCGCGGCAAACGCGGAATCTCGCGTTGCTTTGCTCAAAGAAACTCTTTCGCTTATAGACGAATATCTTCCCTACGCCGACACTCAATATTTTCGCTATTATCGCGGACTTGCGCTTTTGGGACTGTTGGATACTGTGGGCGCGCGACGCGAATTCGAAGAATGTTTACAAAACGACCCTCATTTCGAACTCGCCGCGCTAATGCTCAAAGGCATGGACAAATACGAAAAGTAATTTTTGCGACGCGGCAATCTTTGTTCTATATTTGGGACTGCCGCGCTTCGCTCGCAGTAACATTGTTTTCCGCGTGCAGTTCGGCTATTTCCGACGAATCGACGGCGGAAACGCACAATGCGGTAACGGCGGCTTCGGTCGCCGCTTTTTCAGTGTTTTCTTTTTCGCAAGAGGCGGCAACGCTTTCGTCCGCGCCCGCCGTAATATTCCCGTCGGGCGGTTGCAAAGGCAGTTCGCTCTCTCTTTTAAACATAAATTTGAGCACGATAGGCGTTACAAGCGACGAAACTATAACGAGCATAATAACGGGCGCAACGTAAATTTCGTCGAGCAAGCCCGCCGCTATTCCCTTTTGCGCCACAATGAGCGCAACCTCGCCGCGCGCCATCATTCCCACGCCGACCTGAAACGACTCGCGCCAAGTGTAGCGGCACGCTTTCGCCGCGAACCCGCAACCCACCACTTTGCCGAGCATTCCCGCGAGCACGAACAACACGCAAAACAGCAGTATTTGCGGCTTAAAGCCCGAAAAACTCGTTTTAATGCCTATGTTCGCAAAAAACACCGGCGCAAATATCATGTAGGTGTTCACGTCTACCTTGCGCTCTATGTAGTTCGTTTCCTTAGTGTTGGATAAAAGTATTCCCGCAAGATAAGCGCCCGTTATGTCGGCTATTCCGAAAAAGTGTTCGGCACAATAGGCGTATATAAAGCACACCACTAGCCCGAATATGGGCACTCTGCGGCGGTGCGGATACTTTTTTTCGAGCCAACGGAACAAATAATTGAGTCCCACGCCCACGCCTATGCCTATAATAAAGAAAAGCGCGGTTTTCACAAGCACCATATACGGTTTCGTTTCGCTCGGATTTTTCATGCCGATTACGAACGTGAGCACTATTATGCCGATTACGTCGTCTATAATCGCCGCCGACAGCACCACCGTGCCCACTCTGCCTTTGAGTTTGCCGAGCTCGCGCAACGTTTCAACCGTTATAGATACGCTTGTGGCTGTGATAATCACCCCTATAAACACGCATTTAAGCACGTTGTGCGTGTCGCCGAGCCCGAAAAACGGCACCGCTATTCCGAACCCGAGCGCAAGCGGAACAACCACTCCCAACAGTGCCACGAAGCTCGCTTTAAGCCCCGAACGCTTCAACTCTTTCAGGTCGGTTTCAAGCCCCGCCCCGAACATAATCATAATAACGCCGAGCTCTGCCAAAAACGTGAGAAACTGCGATTCCCCCACAGGCACGAACCGCCCGCCCGTGAGCGGCGACCAAATTGCGGGTCCTATTAAAATACCCGCTATAAGAGCTCCCACAACTTGCGGCAATCCCAACTTTTTCATCAGCAACCCGAATAACTTCGTAGCTAAAAGTATGATTGCCAAATCCAACAAAAAACTGTAATCCATTTCTTTATCTCTCGAACTATTGTTTGCGTTTTATAATCGCGTTTTTTAACGGCGCTTTGCAAAAAGCCGCAAGGCAACGGCGGAATCTCAGCTCGCCGCCGTTGCAATTATAGTCTTGTTGTTGCGGTTTGTCAAGCGTTCAACCACGCCGAAAACGCAAAAATAATTCGTTCGCGTTTGACCGCCCTTTCTTTTTGTGTTATACTGTGCGTATGAACGAAAATTTCAAATCGCAAAACGAAATCGCGGAGATTTCGGAACCGTTTTTGCGGCGCATGAAAGAATTGCTTTGCGCCGACGATTACAAAAAATATTTACTTTCGTTGCAACGCTCGCCCATGCGCATAGCGCGCAAAAATCCGCGCAAATGCGTGCCCGACGCTTTAATCGCCGCCGAGCTCGGAAATTATCCGCTCATTCCCGAAAACGCAAAGCCCGGCTTATCTCCTTTGCACGCGGCGGGCGCCTACTATGTTCAAGAGCCTGCGGCAAAGGCGGTTGCCGAGCTTATAGCGCCGCTCTTGCCGCAAAACGCCGCCGTGCTCGACATGTGCGCCGCTCCCGGCGGAAAAGTTACCGCCGCCGCATCCGCGCGCACCGACTGCAACTTTTTCGCTAACGAAATTGTTTTTCCCCGCGCAAAAATTTTGCTTTCCAACGTGGAAAGGCTCGGGCTCAGAAATTGCACTGTGGGTTCAATGCGCCCCGACGAAGTCGCGCACATAGGGCGCGGAATGTTTGACGCCGTTATTGCCGACGTGCCATGCTCGGGTGAGGGAATGTTGCGCAAAACGGAATTTTATGCCGCCGACCTTAGCGACGAAGCCGTTAAAGCGTGTTCCGAGCGCGCCGCGAAAATTCTCGACGAATGCGACTTATGCCTAAAAGCGGGCGGGCTTCTTTTTTTCTCTACGTGCACGTTTAATCGCGCCGAAAACGAAGAACAGGTTTTTCGACTCGTTCGCGAAAAAGGCTACGAGCCCGTTCCACCGCCCGTCCGTCCCCTTGCGTCGCGCGCGGGCTTTAATTTGCCCGAAGCGATTAGGTTTTTTCCGCAAGACAGCGGAGGCGAGGGGCATTTCGCGTGCGTTCTCAAAAAAAGCGACGACAATAAAAATACCGCCCGAAAATGCGGCGGCTCGAATAAACGGAGTAATGCCCCCGATAAGCGCATAAGTTCGACATTGAAAGAAGCGGCGAACTTCACTCGCGAGACGTTTGACCCACCCCGCATAGTTTCGGTAGGCGGCGGCTTGGAATACGTTTCCGAAAGCTATCCCTTTTCGAACTTTCCCGCGCTTAGGCGAGGTATGCGCATGGTAGACTTTGCGGGCGAACGCGCGATTTTGCACCATCATTTCGCCACTGCCGCAAATCCCGATTTGCTAATCGATTCGCCGAATTTTGCGCCCGACGCGCCCGAAGTAGCGAGCTACCTTGCGGGAAACGAATTCCTCTGCCCCTTTCAAAACGGTTTCAGAGCCGTGCGCATAGCAGGCTTGCCGCTCGGGCTCGTAAAAGTTTCGAACAACGTCGCAAAAAACAAATACCCAAAAGGGCTAAGATTTACTATGGTTGCCTCTTGCGGCAAATGAGCGCTTTTTTATTTGTTGTAATTTGTAGCTTTATTGTTTTTACAATCACCGCCCTTTGGGTCGCAAAAGATTTCCGGCAAAAACGACAAAGGCTGCGCCCTTGACGGCTTTTTAAAAGATTGCCACGTCGGGGCTCCGCCCTCCTCGCAATGACAATGACATTAGCGAACCCGTTGCTTCAAGAGACACAAAAAATTTATTTTCTTATGTAAAAAGCTTCATATTGCTCGCGCATACTCTTTATGTCCTTTTTTTGGAGAGACGCGGTTTGGGCGCGTTGGCGTACCCATATTTCTTTTGGCGCCGTTTTAGGTTCTTGCGCGGGCATTTTTATTTCGTTGTTGCGCGCCGAGCACACGGGCAAAACAGGTCTCTTCTTTTCCTCGAACTCGACGCCCGCCAAACGGTTTTGCGGCGCGTATCCGCGAATTTTTCTTATAGCACGGTAAGAAAAGCCGTTTTCGTATAAATAGCGCGCGAACACGGGTTTTTCGTCCGCTTTTTCGGGGCGATCCGCGCCCGCCTTTTCCGCCGCCGCAAAATCGAGCAACCATTCCCTAAGTTGCGCGGACGAAAGCGTTCCCTCATAAGAATTTGCAACCGCGAACGGGTCGGGTCTGTAATCGGGAAACGGGTCGGAACTATTTTGACGTGCGGCGCTTCTTGCGGGTACGGTAGCGCTCGGCGCGGAACGGGCTTCGAGTCTTTTCTCTTCGCGCTGCCGCTCCTCTTCTTTTCGCTCTTTCAGTCGCTTGGCTTTTAGCACGCTTATAGCCACCGACGCGCCTATAACCACAATAAGCCCTATTACGTAAGCGACGGTTTCGGAATCTATTCTCATTTCGCGGTCTCCAAAAGTTTACTTCTTATAATATGAAAGGGCAACTACGAAAAATAATCGTGTTGCCCAAACGTTTCGAGTTCTGTTTTTTCACGGGCGAACGCCGTAAAATTTTTAAATTCCCTCAGCCCAGTTAAAGTCCATTTCCAAAATATAACCTTGTTGCGAGGTCCCGCTCGGTGTGGCGGTGTAAATTCCGAGCGAAGTTTGCCATTTGGCAATTTTAAACTCGGCGTCGTACACGATTTCTATATCTTGGCGATAGCAACACCCCACGCCGCCCGCAACTGTTGCGGCAATTTCGGCAAAATTACGCTGTTGAATAATAACGTTGCCCGTGCTGTCGGTGTGATATGTAAAGATATTTTTGTAAGGGGCAGGGTTTGTTCCCGCTTCTTTTTCCTGTTGGAACTTGGCGTTTTCCGCTTCCATGTAGTTCACGAGTTCGGGGAAAAGAATAAGGTTTTTCGCTATAATTTGGCTCGACGGCGAATATTCGTTGGTTTTCACGATATTGCGATAGTCTGTGCCTTGAAGCTTATACGAGGTTGTTTGTTGGTCTTCTTTGTCGTAGTCGTAATATTTCATAACTACGGTGCAAGTGTCGTATTTTTTAAGCACTCTGTTCATCGTCGCTTCGTCGGGAGCGGGCGGCTCCTCGCTCTCTTTCACGTCCGCATTGGGTAAAGCGTTTTTCGCGCCCACGTTTATATTCACGTCAACAAGCTTATCCAAAACGTCTCCCGCCGCAATTTCGTTCACCGCATATTCGAGAAGCGTCTTTCCGTAGTAGCTGAATTGCCCGAATTGCTTGGGCGCGGCGGATTCTTTATCTTTGGAACAACCCGCAAACAAAAAGCCGCATTGAAGCGCCATTATTACTCCGGCAACTATTGCCAAAACCCTTTTTTTCATCTTTGTTCTCCTCTTGTAAAAAATTCGGCTGCTTGCGCGAATCATATTTATAGTTATTATATCACAAGAAACCGCATAAATCAAGAAAAATAAAACCACTGCTCGCGAGCGCAATATTAGAATTGCATTAAACGGACTTTATTTCTTTTACCATTTGTTTATACGGCAAATCCGAAAAACCGCATTTTTCGTATAATTTCACCGCCCGCAAATTGCTCGGCTCCACTTCGAGCCGTATTCTTGCGGCAACGTTTTTATAAGTTTGCTCAACGTAAGACAAAAGTTTTTCGCCTATTCCCTTGCCGCGAAACTCGCTTTTCACGAATAAATCTTCTATTTGCACGCAAATTCCGCCGCGCTCTGTGGAATAGCCTTTCGAAATCATCGTGTAGCCCGCAATAACTCCGTCGAGCTCCGCAACGAATCCCTCGACAAACGGCAATTCGCCGACACAGTTGTCTATATCTTTTTCAAACAGCTTTCTGTTCGGCTTTGTAAGAACTGCGGGCGACGAATAAAACTCCGTCATAATTTCAATCAATTCGGCTTTATCCTCTTTCCGAATAGGTCTTATTTTCATTTATTTTTCCTTTCTAACAATAAGCGATACGAGCGTGGTGTTTTCTATGGCGAGTTGTTTTTCAAGCTAGGTGCGTTCGGCGTTCTTTTTCCGTATTTCGTTTCGAAGCGTTTCGCGGCGGCTTACAGTTTAAGCAACCGCATGATTTCTTTTTCCGTTTCGAGAACGCGCTCGGCGATAAACTCAACGAACGGCTTGTCGTTTTCGTACGCCTTTTCCAACAGCGCGATATATTCATGCCGCAGTATGGGTGGAATTATAGCAAGTAAATAACCCGATTGAATAAGCGCGGCATTCATAAGCATGTTTCGCTTTCGGTCAAGGTGCTGCCCTCTAATGTGTTCGACGAATATGTCAAGCCGACGCGATAATAACCTTTTAACTGTTCCAAAAGTTCGCCCTCAAACGGTCGTGCTTTATCGATTATTTCTTTTCGCTCGTCGATTTTATTAGGATTTCAATACGCCGCCGCCTTTTGTTTTTCGATTAAAACACGAACATTGCGGCAAAATCGCTGCCGAAAAAGTAAAACATTCGCTTATATTTAATTTGGTGGAGGTGAGGGGAGTTGAACCCCTTTCCGAATCGGAATAAAACGGGCTTTCTACAAGCTTAGCTTTTTGCTTTTATTTAACGACACGAATGCAAGAAGCAAAATTCGGAGCCGCGAGTTTTTTAAATTTCGCTCGCGCGGGCAAAAACGAAACCGCGCAAACTACCTCGCCTTTTTGTTAACGCCTTGCGCAGTCAAGCGAGCCGACCGCGTTCGACGACAGCTTATAGGTTAAGCTGCAAGGGCAAGCGCGGGAGCGCTCGCCGCTTTTTGATTGTTAGCGTTTAATTTAATTTGCGTTTTTGAGGCAGCCGACCCTGCCGCTTGCTTTTCCCGGTTCGCGCCGACCCGTCGAAGCCGGTACACCCCCGTAGAAAACAGTTATAACACAGTTATACGATTTTGTCAAGATTCCCCCGAGAAAAAAACATTTTTCGTTAAAAACCACCCCGAAATCATTTGCTTTTGCGGCAATTTGTGGTATAATAAATTCCGTAAGCTTATGGGGATATAGCACAGTTGGTAGCGCGATACGTTCGCAACGTATAGGTCAGGGGTTCGAATCCCCTTATCTCCACCAATATAGTTAAAGTACGAACCGAAAGCGGTTCGTACTTTAACATTTTTTTTAAATACCCTCCGCAGTGCATAGCCCTTTTTGCATTGTTGTATTCTTGAAAAAGACACTGGTTTGTGGGTACAATGATTTTACATTATATTTGGACGGAAAAGAAAATGCCATATATTAAAATAGAAAGCGGAAAATTGTCCGACGAACAAAAAACTATGCTAATAAAGCGATTGACGGAAGTATCTGCGGAAATTATGAATATTCCGCAAGAGTTTTTTGTTACTACGATTACGGAATTGCCCGATAAAAATTTTGGTATCGGCGGAAAAACTATCGATATTGTAAAAAATGAATATAAGCATAAATAAGAGAATATGAACACGATATGGTCTAAATTTATACAAGGCGCAAAAACATTATATTACAGTCGCAAACTGCGCTTTGACGATAAATTCGCAAATATGTACAAGGCGTTATTCAATTTGGACAAACAAAAAAAACTGAAAATTCTTGAAATAGGCTGCGGTTCGGGTGCTTTTGCGGGCGCGCTTGCCCGTTGGTATCCTAATGCGGAGATTTCCGCCATTGACCGCGACAGCGAATTTATACGGTTTGCCAAAGAACACGAAAGAGGCGTAACGTTTATCGAAGCCGATATAACCGCGCTGCCGTTTGCGGACGAAAGTTTTGACGTTGTGATTTCAAATACCGTCTACGAACATATTAAGCCGTCTTTATTTTACAATGCGCAACTGCGAGTTTTGAAGCCTAACGGCGTTTGTTTGGTGCTTTCTTCTCGCAAAGGTATAGCGGTGCCGCCCGATTGCTATGCACAAAACGCTTACGAAAAAGCCTTTTGGAAAAAAGCGGAACAATACGACAATTCGATTGAAAAGTACAGCGTAGGTAAATATTATTTGAACGAAGCGAAATTACCCTTCGCTATGGAACAAAACGGATTTAAACATATTAAAACAGGTTATGTTATTGTGAATTTAACTCCCGACAACACCGATATTTCGCCCGAATTTGCTCACGCAATTATCGATGCAGACAGATATTCTGCTATCGAGTCAATCGAATCGGTAGAGCAAACAATGTCCGAATATTTTTCAAATCAAGAAATTAACGAAATGAAACGCATTGCAAATAACAAATATGACATTCGTATTAAACAATATGATAATAATGAAAAACAATGGGACACAAGCGTATCGGTAATTATGATAATGCGCGGTACAAAGTAACACATAAAATTCGTTTTAGGTTACTACCGCTCCGCCAAATAATGACTGTAAGAACCACATATTCTTATCGGTCATTTTTCTTTGCGCTAAGCGACTACATATTGCAGTTTGGGAGTCTCCGTAATTTTACCTTGCAACGGTTCTTATGGCACACATTGTCGCCCGCCAATGTCGTTAAAGTTCGAACTTTTTCGGTTCGGACTTTTTTATAGTAATTTTATTTTGATTGCAATAACTCCGTGCAATCTTTGTTCTTCTTTTGTATAATAAGCTTCCATATCGTTCGGGCTTGCCGTGTTAAGTTCGCTTATGTCATAGCCGCATTGCTCCAAAGGAAGCGACGTATATAAGTCTGCAAAACAAGCAAATCGACGCAAGTCGGTTACTTGCACGGTACAATTTTCGTTGCTGTCTCGCTTCGTGAATTTTATTGTATCCCCGATACGAATGCTTTGGCGTTTTTCGTCATATAAACGAAGTTCGTATTTTTTTCGAGCCGTTTTTAATTTTATCAAAAGGCTCTGAATTTAAATTCATAAATTGCATAGCCATAAAATATTTTAATTCCTATTTATTCCCCGTCTTCTTGCTCGGATTCGGCGGAAGCGTTTTCAACGGATTCGTCAGAGTTGTTTTCGCTTGGTTCGCTCGCAACCGAAATATAATCGTCGCCAAACGGATTTGCGAATTCGACTTTGTTAGGTTCGCTCACCTTTGAAACGTCTTCGAACGGATTCATAGGAGCGGAGCGAATCACATAGCTTTCCAAAACGGGCGACGGTTGTTCGTCGGGCAACGGCATAAGTCGCTTTTTTCGGAATATTGCAACAAGCGCAACTCCCGCCAATAGTCCGCCGCCGCCCAAAACGGCAAACACTATGTTAGTGATCTTGCCCAAAAAGTAGTTGTCGCGTTCCGCTTGTTCGGCCGCCGACGCGCTCAGCACCCTTTGCCCGTTAAATTCTATTTGGCTCAAATTCTTTCGCTCGCTGTCGTCGGTGTAGGCAACCCACAAAGTTATTTCGCCGTCGGCAACAAGCGAATCTTTTTCGGGGAACCAACGTTTAAACATTTCGACGTCGAATTTTTCGTAAACAATGTTGTTCACATAATATTTGCTCTCGTCGCCCGCTAATTTTATTTTAACAGTGTCGCCCGAATATTCCACGCTTTCCACCGTTCCCGCAATTTTCTCGTTTTGATAAACTGGAACTTTTTGGTTCGCAAAGAACATAATGAACGATATCAGCGCCATGCAAATTCCTATTGTAAAGCATAAAACCAACGCAGTTTTTCGAGTGTTTTTCGTCTTGTATTGTTTGTAATGCGGCGTAGTTCTCGCTTGCGGCGGAGGAAAATTGGGCATCACCGCCCGCGCGGTTGAATTTTGCAGTTTTCGAGCGATTGCCGACACCCCCACGCGCAAACTCGATATTTGGGCAAGCGGGACGCCGTAGGCGTCATACATGGTAAGCGAACTCATATAACCTTGCATCATAGCGCCGTAATACAATATGTCTTTGCCGAAAAAATACTCTATTTGCTTTTTTCCGAACTTGCGCACTAAAATCAAGCGGTCGTCGGTAGCTATTTCATAACGCAAATTGCACCAAATATATACTGTGGTCAGCAGTCCCGTATATAATACGTTTACGAACGTAACGCCCGCCGCTATTTCATATTCGCGGTCGAATGCGGCAAACAGCGCTATTGCAAGCATGCCTACGGCAATAAACGCAATAACAACGATAATCACAACGTTTTGCCACTTTGCCATGCGCGTGCGAGCTTCGCCTTCGAACTTCGCATAATTCTTTTTCTCTTCTTTTATTCGCGCGCGATATGCAAACGAAAGTATTAGCGGAACCAAAACGCTAACCGAACCGACTATTAAAGCGGAAGTTATAACACCAATCATTCCCCCACTATTTCTCCTTAACGCTATTGATTGTAACGGGTTCGAACCTGTGTTTTTGCGGCTTATTCTCCACCTCTTGCACAAACATGCTCAGCGGACGTACCCAAAGCTTGTTGTCGCCGTAAAGCGCGCGATACACAACGTATTTTTCAAGCGTTTCGCTGTGAGTGGCTATGTCCGTAACCAAATACAAATCGCCCTTAAAGTGCTTGTAAATTCTGTTTACCTCAACATTTTCTTCTTGTTTGATTTCCGTTGTATTCATAACTATATTATATTAAATTTTCGGCGCACTGTCAAGCCGTGAATTGTTTTTAACGCGGCGCAATTACGGGCTCGCAAAAAAAGTCCCGTATATAAAAATACTAAAAAACGCAAATCGAGAGAATAATAAAAAAACTTTCGGCAATAATCTTTTCGGAGACAAAATAAATTACGGGAGGATTGCGCGGAGCACGTCTCCGAAAACCGCCGCGCATACGTTTAATCAAGAAATGAAACTGAATCAAAAAGAAGTGCAACTAATTACCGAACTCAAAAACCAAGAGCAGCTTTGCGTGCAAAAATACGATTTTTATGCCGCGCAAGCCAAAGACCCCGAGCTCAAAAATTTGTTTAAAAAGCTCTTAAAGCGCGAACAAAACCACTTCGACATGCTTGAAAACTTGCTAAACGGCACCGTGCCGCAAATTAAAAACAAGACTCCCGAAGCGGTTAAGTACGAGCCCAAAGCTACTCATGCGGGCGACCAAAAGAGCAAAGAGTTTGATAAATTCCTTTGCACCGACATTATAGCAACCGAAAAATACGTCGCAACAACGTATAATAACGACCTATTCTATTTTGTGTCTACCGACGTTCGCAACGTTTTGAACGCGATTATGACCGACGAACAAAATCACGCCGAAATGATTTGGAAATATAAAGTGGCTAATAAAATGGCTGCGTAATCTTCTATTAAAAAATTAAAACAATGTTTTTCTCTTTAAAATGCCCGACAAATATCGGGCATTTTTTGTATTGCGATTTGCTTGAGTTTACCTAATAAGTGTGCTATACTACTGTTATATAAAATATGAGGTGCGCCGTTGAAGAATTTTTCTTGCACAATTAAATAAAATAAGCTTGCGAAATTAAAAATCTTGCGGGCTTGTTTTCTCGCAAGAAAGTTTTTTATAATAATTTGCAATTCGAGCTATAAGACGAAACTTTCTTATAGCTCTTTTTATTTAGGCGCAGACAAATTACGTCCCGTTCGGCGGCTACTTCGCGGGTCGTCGTTCGCGCGAGTTGCCACTGCGTCTTTAAAAATTATATCGGGAGAAAAATAAAATGTCTTTAATAAGCGTTCAAAATTTAACGTTCGCTCACGACGGCAGTTATAAAAACGTGTTCGAAAACGTGAGCTTTCAAATAGATACCGAGTGGAAACTCGGGTTTGTGGGTCGAAACGGACGAGGCAAAACCACGTTTCTCAATTTGTTGCTCGGCAAACACGAATATTCGGGCAGAATTGCCGCAAGCGTTCAATTTTCTTACTTCCCTTTCGAAGTAAGCGGCAAAACGCGCGAGGTTGGAGCAATACTGCAAGAACTTTGCCCCGCCGCCGAAGAGTGGGAGTTCATTCGCGAGCTGTCGTATTTGCAAACGTCGCCCGAAATTCTTTATCGCCCGTTTTGCGAACTGTCGAGCGGCGAACAGACGAAAGTTTTGCTTGCGACGCTGTTTTTAAAGCGAAACAATTTTTTGCTAATCGACGAGCCGACCAATCATTTGGATTCGGATGTGCGACAAATTGTGTCGAACTACCTAAAAAAGAAAAATGGGTTCATTCTCGTTTCGCACGACCGCCTTTTTTTGGACGGATGCGTCGACCACATTTTATCGCTCAACAAAACGAACATCGAAGTTCGGGCGGGCAATTTTTCGTCTTGGCTCAAAGACTTCGAAAACGCGCAAAACCGCGAAGCCGCGCAAAACAAGCGACTCAAAAAAGAAATCGCCAAATTGCATGAAACCGCCGCTCGCACGTCGGCTTGGGCGGACAAAACGGAAAAAAGCAAATACGGCAAAGCGAGTTCGGGCTTGAAGCAAGACAGAGGACGCGTCGGGCACAAAGCGGCAAAACTAATGAAACAAGCGAAAAACGTAGAAGCTCGGCAATTCGCCGCAATAGAACAAAAGTCCGAATTGCTTAAAAACGCTGAAGCCGCCGAGAGCTTAAAGCTCTTTCCTCTCGTTTTTAAGTCGGAGCGGCTACTCGAATTTTCCGACGTGGAAATATGCTACGGCAATAAAAAAATTTGCGCCCCCGTAAATTTCGAACTCAAACAAGGCGAAAGAATTGCTTTGCACGGAACAAACGGATGCGGCAAAAGCAGTATTTTAAAACTTGCGCTCGGCGAGCCCGTTCCTCGCTCGGGCACCGTCTTCGTTCCGTCGGGACTCATAATTTCTTATGTGCCTCAAACCGCCGAAAATCTGCGCGGCAAAATTCCCGACTTTGCGAAAGAACACAAAATAGAAGAGCCGCTTTTCAGAGCGATTTTAAACAAAATGGGTTTTTCCAAAATCGATTACGACGGCGATATTTCGTTGTTTTCGGAAGGGCAAAAGAAAAAGGTGGCTCTTGCAAAAAGTCTTTGCGAAAAAGCGCACCTATACATTTGGGACGAACCGCTAAACTACCTCGATATTTATTCGCGCATGCAAATCGAAGACCTAATTTGCGAATATGCTCCCTCTATGCTGTTCGTGGAGCACGACAAAGCCTTTCAAAACGCCATAGCCACAAAAACAATAGAAATGTGAACTGCTCGTGCGGCAACGAAAAAACCGAGTATTGTTTGCTCGGTTTTTTGATTTTTTAAATATATTGCTTCGCTATGCTCTCAATGACAGTAGCTTACGTGTCATTGAGAGGAGTCGCACAGCGACGCGTCAATCTTTTCTTATTCGTTTTACGTTCGTACTGCTCCGCTGCGCTCGCAATGATAAATCGCATTACTGTCGCTGGAATTTGCCGTCTTTTTTGTGCACTACGAGGCTCGCATTGTATTTTTTGCACAGAGCGCGGGCAACGTTCATTGCCTCTTCTTTGGTGTCCACTCGGCGCACTACCCTATCCACTCCGTCTTTTTTAATTACCCACGTATCTTTGGTGCGGTCGTATTTCACGGTGAATTTCACAACGCCGCCGTTTTGGCTGACAACCGAAGTTTTATTGTAGTAGCTCACTCGGCTCGCCGCGCGTTCGATTTCCTCGTCGAGAGGAGTTGTCGCTTTCTTCTTTTTAATCGGCTCTTCGGGCTCGGGCGCGTTGTCGATTTCTTCGGTTACGGTGTCGTCGTCGGGAACGGGTTCGAGTTCGCGCGTCATAAACGACGGTTCTTCCGCAGGTTGCGCGGCTGTTGCGGCAGACGCCGTTTTCGTCTCGTTTGCCGACGCGTTATTTCCCGTTACGGGCGCGAAAAGTTGCTCGTTTTTCGCTCGCGTTCTCTCTATTTCGAGTTTCGTGCGCGTCTTTTTGAGCTCGTCTTTAAGTTTTTTTATTCGCTTATTCTTGCATGCGATTACTATAAAAAGTATTATGCACAGCAGCACGGCAACCGCAAGAATAATCCACCAAAATTTGGCGATTGCATCGTTCGCTTTTTTCAGCAAGTCGGTGAATTTTGAGCAAAACAACAATTCCATATAAAAACCTCCCTTTGTAACGGCGCTTTCGCACCCTTTTATGATATGCCGTAAATATGGCGAAAGCGACGATTAAAATTCGCCGCTTTTCCATGCAAAGTTATGCCGTTTTAAAGTCCGCTGCAATTTCGCCGAGAGCGATATAAAGCGGAGACGTGTTCATTCTCATGCGAACGGGCACTATTCTGTAATCTTGACTTTCGGGGTTGTTTTCGAGCCCGACTTTGGAATTTAGGTATAAATACACGGTTACCCAACGAAGTTCGCCGTCGGTGCTTTTCACGTTCATTATAAGGCGGTCGTATTCCACCGTTTCTTTTTTTACCTTGAACGTTTTGGTCGAAGCGAATTCGAGTTCGAGCATATACGAATCTTCGGTTGCGGCGCAAGCGGCGCGAGCCTCGTTCACAGTGAGCTCTTTATTCACCGTTTTGTCGTTCTCGTCTTTCGTCTTTTCAAACTCGGGACCGTAGTTTCCCACAAATTCGAGCGTGGCGCGCATAACGCTGAAACCCGTTTTTTTGAGGTTTTTATCGATTTTCGCTTTATAATCGGCATTACCCGTAAGATTGCCGCTCGGAAGAGTGGCGGCGCTCGTCGTGAGCCGCACAGCCGAATAGTCGGAGAAACTCTTCATGGGACGCATGATAACCGAGCAAAGCACTATAACGGTAATCAAAATAGCGCCCAAAACCGACGAAAGAACTATAACGGGTATTTTAACTTTTTTCTTCATTCTCTTTTTCCGTTTCCTTACTGATTTTTTCTTAACGCAAATTACGCCGTTTTGTTGTTGTATTTTTTGTTGAGTCGCGCGTCGAGAGCGTCTCGCACCTCTTCATACGGCTTGCCTTCCATAATCATATCCACTTCTTCGGAATAAATAGTTTCGCGCTCGATTAGAAGCCTTACCATGCAGTCCATAACTTCGCGGTGCTCGGTGAGCATTTTCACCGCTTCTTTATGCGCAGTTTCCACGAGTTTTGCTACGGCGGCGTCTATTTTCGTTGCAATCGACTCGCTGTATGTGTGGGTAGACTGGTAATCGCGCCCTAAAAACACTTCTTGGTTGGAGCCGTAATAAACGGGTCCGAGCTCGGACATACCCCATTCCATAACCATCTTGCGGGCAATGTCGGTGGCGCTCTTTATGTCGCCCACCGCGCCCGTAGTTATGTCTTGAATAACGAGTTCTTCGGCGGCGCGTCCGCCCATGCTCATGGCAAGATTTGCTTTAAGTTTGCCTATTGTGATATGGTCGTCGTCGGTGTCGGGACGGGTCATTGTGTAGCCCGCCGCCTGACCGCGAGGAATAATAGACACTTCGTGCACGGGGTCGCACATCGGTTCGAGTCGCGCTACAATCGCGTGACCCGCTTCGTGATAGGCGGTAATTCGCTTATCCACTTCGGTAACGAGACGCGATTTTTTCTGCGGTCCCATAACAACTTTGTTTATGCCCTCGTAAAGGTCTTCCATGCTGATTTGACTGCGATTGTCGCGCGCGCACAAAATCGCCGCTTCGTTTAATAGGTTGGCAATTTCCGCGCCCGAAAAACCGCTCGTTATGCGGGCGAGAACTTGGAAGTCCACGTCGGGCGAAATGGGTTTGTTGCGAGCGTGAACTTTGAATATCGCTTCTCTTCCGCGAACGTCGGGAATGTTCACGTATATTTGGCGGTCGAAGCGTCCCGGACGCAAAAGCGCGGGGTCGAGAATGTCGGCGCGGTTGGTTGCCGCCATCACTATAACGCCGTCGTTAGTTTCGAAACCGTCCATTTGAACCAACAGCTGGTTGAGCGTTTGCTCGCGTTCGTCGTGTCCGCCGCCGAGCCCCGCTCCGCGTTGGCGCCCCACCGCGTCGATTTCGTCTATAAAGATTATGCAAGGCATGTTCTTTTTCGCTTGGTCGAAGAGGTCGCGCACGCGGCTTGCGCCCACGCCCACGAACATTTCAACAAAGTCGGAACCCGAAATCGAGAAAAAAGGCACGTTCGCCTCGCCTGCAACGGCTTTTGCGAAAAGCGTTTTACCTGTGCCCGGAGGACCCACCAAAAGCACGCCTTTGGGTA
Source organism: uncultured Clostridia bacterium (assembly GCA_947089425.1). GTDB lineage: Bacteria > Bacillota > Clostridia > Christensenellales > Pumilibacteraceae > Pumilibacter. The sequence continues at coordinate 57,259 of CAMUKG010000003.1, read as the reverse complement.
TTCTCGCCCCTACGGCGGTAAACTTTTGCGGCGACTTCAAAAATTCGACTATTTCTTGAAGCTCTTGCTTCTCTTCGTCGGCGCCCGCAACGTCGGTGAACCGCACTTTAAGGTTGCCCTGCACGTTGGCTTTGCTCTTTCCGAAGTTCATGGCTTGCTTGTTTTGCCCGCCCATGCTTCTGAAAAGGAAAAACGCCATAACGCCTATTAGCACAATACCTATTATGGGGTACAATATATTCCAAATATTGCCCGAATTGCGGTCGTTAAAACTGATTACCACGTCGGGAAAATCTTTGTTTATTTTGGCAATAGCGTCGGCATTTCCCGCCGCCGCTTCGAGCTTCTCCGCTTTCATGGCTTGATACTGCTTAATAACGTCCCACATAATAGTGTCGCGGGCGAAAGCATACTGTCCGCGCGGATGTTTTTTACGCTCGGCAGTGTCCTCTTTGTATTCAACCGTAACTTTATCGTTGTTTATGCTCATTTCGGCGATTTTGCCGTTCATGAGCGCGTCGGAAATTTCGGTAAACGTAGTTTTCGACGCGTTGCTCATAACCGTCATTACTATTGTTGTGACGATTGCAAACACCGCAAGCACCGATATTACGGTTATTATTCCTTTCGTACTCGACTTCAAATAAAGATACCTCCGAAACATGCCCCGCCGAAGCAAAATGTGCATGTACATAGTATAGTATAGCACAGTTGCCGCCGCTATATCAAGCAAATTGCGGCATTTTACTTTTTTTTACTTGCTTTGCGGCAAGCGCGGCTTATTTTATTTATATACGTATATATAAAAATTTTTATGTCTAAGAGTTGCATACATTGAAATAAAATGTTACAATAGTGACGTTATGGACAATTACTACAAGATTTTAGAATTGTCGGAAACGGCTACCGACGAACAAATCAAGCAGGCGTATCGCTCTTTGGCAAAGCGGTATCATCCCGATTTGCACCCCAACGACGCCGACACCGCGAAAAAATTCGCGCTTGTGAACGAGGCAATGGAAGCTTTGGGAACGCCCGCAAAACGGCAGGAATACGACGCAAAACGCAACGCCGTAAAAAAACAGACGGAAACCGCCGCCGCGCGTGCGGCTGCGGCGCAAGCTGCGAGAGCGGCGGCTGCCGCGCGAGCTTCCGCCCGCCCCGCTTCGAGCGCGGGCACTTCTATGTATGCGGGAACGGCGCAAGGAGCCGCAACCGTCATAAACGACGCATATAGGCGCGGCTACAACGAAGCCACCGCGCTCGCGCAACAACAGCGCAACGCCGCAATGGAAACATGGAAAAAGTCGGCTGAAAACTGGAAAGCGGAAGCAGAAAAACAAAAAGCGGAAACCGATAGGTGGAAACGCGAAGCGGAACGCCAAAAACACGAGGCGGAAGAATTCAGCCGCGACGTCGACACCCTAAAAGCGGCGCTCGAACGCACGCGCCAACGCGCGTCAGACGCCGAAGCCGCCACACGACGCGCCGAAACGGAACTCAGAGTTCAACTCGGAGCGGCGGAAATAGCCAAAAAGACAGCCGCCGACGTAATTGCGGAACGCGAAACTCTTAAAGAATCGTTAGAGAGCAAAATAACGGTCGAGCGCGAAGCTCGCAAATATTCGGACGCCGACAAAGTGCGCCTAAGTCGCGAAGTGAGCCGACTAAAAGAAGAAAATGCCGCGCTCAAAGAAAAATTGCGCTCGCACGGCGACTTTTTCGAACCCGAAATTAAAGAAACGGTTACGGAGTAAAGTTTTTGTTGTTGCCCCCTTGCGGCAACAACAAAAACTACTTCCACGCATCTTTTCCCTTTAACCTTTCGAGCGCCTCGAACATGTCTATTCCGTCGGGCGCAACCGAATTTAATTCGCTCCACGTAATGGGCATAGATACTTTGGCGCCGCGGCGGGCGCGCAACGAATACGCCGCCACCGAAGTGGCTCCGCGCGTGTTGCGTCCCCAATCGATAAAAATTTTGTTCTTTCTCTTTTCTTTACGCAAATTGTCCGTGAAAAGTTCGGGCTCTTTCTCCGAAAGAAGCTTTGCCGCCTTTTTGGAAAAGATGCGGAACTCTTCCCACGAAGTCTTTATGGGAAACGGCACAACTATATGATAGCCTTTTCCGCCGCTCGTTTTTAAAAGCGGACGAAGTTTAAGCTCTTCGAGCGTGCGCTTTATTTCGCGCGCGCCGTCGCGCAAAATCGAAAGCGGCAATCCCTCGTCGGGGTCGAGGTCGAAAACCATAGTGTCGGGCGTTTCAAGCGAATCCGCTCTGCTACCCCAAACGTGATATTCGAGCCCTCCGAGTTGCGCTTCGGCGATAAGTTCTTCCTTATTTTTAACATAAAAATAGGTGTGCTCGTCTCCGTCGCCGCTTTTCACGTTCACCGTTTTCGCACGGCTCGAAGCGACGGGGTGCTTATTGAAAAAACAGCCGCCGTCCACACCGTCATGACAACGCACTACGCTGAGTATTCTGTTCCCCGCATATTCGAGCATACGCGACGCCGCCGCTTCGTAATAATGCGCAACATCCGCTTTTGTCACGCCGCAATCGGGAAAAACTATTTTGTCGGAGCTTGATATTTTTACGCCGCAAATAATAAGTTCGTCGGCGTTTTTCTTTTTTACCTCTTTTCGAGCGGTTTTTTTGCCCGTCTCTTTTTCTATATGCGAGTTCTTTTCGTCGGCGTTTTTCTTCGCGGCTTTTTTCTGCGAAAATTCTTCTTTCTTTTCGGAAAAAGTTTCCGCAACGACGTCGGCGGCGGACTTATCCGCTCGCAATCCTTTAAAACTCGCTTGCCGCAACCTGTGTTCGTTTGTCCATTCGGCGAATTGCACTTCACCCACGAGGTCGGGCGACAGCCAAAAGATTTGTTCTCTGCCCGACGCTTTGGGCGGCTCCGAAAACGGCGAATTATCAGCCGCATACTCCGAAAAAAGCTTCATGAGCTCGGCTTCGCTTTGCCTATTCAATCCCGTGCCCGCTCTTCCAGCATACCGCAATTTTTTTGTTTTTTTCGCAGTTTTCCGCACTTGATTTTCGATGCGTTCACCGTAAACTCCGAGCAATAGCGCGCTAATGCCCGACGACTTTTTTTCGGTGCGCGTGTAGCCGCCGAGCACAAATTCCTGTCTTAAATAACATTTGTATTTCACCCATTCCGAAGTTCTTCCGCTTCGATACGGCGAATTTGCTTTTTTACCGACTATTCCTTCGAGTCCGAGTTGCTTTGCGGCTTTGGCGCTCTCCCGTCCGTAACCGCGAATATATCCGCTCTCGCGCAAAACGTCGGGCGCGTCTTTTAAAATTCGGTGCAATTTTTGCTTGCGCTCAATTAAAGGCAATTCGCGCAAATCCTCGCCGTTTGCCGCAAGCAAATCGAATATTACGTAAACGATTTCGCCGTCCTGCTTTTTTTCGTAAGCTTGTAACGCCTGAAAGTCGGTTTTGCCCTCGCCGTCGGGCGACACGATTTCGCCGTCGAAAACGTATGCTTCGCCGTTTGCTCGCTCTTCCAACGCGCGAGTTATGACGGCGAATTTCTCGGTGTATTCGCGCCCGTTGCGAGAATATAATTTCGCTTTGCCGTTTTCACAAAAAGCAAGCATTCGGTAGCCGTCGTATTTCACCTCGAAAAGCCATTCGTCGCCGTCGGGAAGCTCGCTCACCGCTTTGCACAGCTCGACTTCGCGCTCGATTTCGGGATTTTTTTGACGCGCGGCTTGCGCCTGTTGCGCAATTTCATTCATAGTGCGGTTTGTGCGCACACTGCAAGCATATTTCTCTATTCCCGCCTCGCTCTTTTTAAATTCGTCGTTTTCTTTTATGAACAGCCAGTTGTCTTGCGAATCGTCCGTTTTCATGCGCACGAGCGCCCACCTTCCTTTAAGCCGTTTGCCGAAAAGCGTGAATTTAAGCGAACCCTCTTTTAGTCCGCTTTCGAAATCAATTAGAGGCGAGTATGTCCCCTCGTCCCACAGCATAACCGTGCCGCCGCCGTATTCGCCCTTTGGAATAATCCCCTCGAATTCGGCGTATTCGAGCGGGTGGTCTTCCACCATAACGGCAAGCCGTTTGTCTTGCGGATTGAAAGACGGACCTTTGGGAATCGCCCAACTCAACAAAACGCCGTCGTGTTCGAGCCTTAGGTCGTAGTGCTCGCGCCTCGCCGCATGAAATTGCACAGTAAATTTTTTGCTACCGTCGCCCGAACTTTTCGCTTCGTCGCCGCTCGGCTCGTTCGTTGCGGAAAAGTTTCGCTTGCGTTTATATTCGCTCAATTTGTTTTTCATATAAAAAAATTGTGCCCTAAAAGCACAATAGTATTCCGACCTTTTTAGTCGCAAAAAGATTACCGACCTTTTTGAGCGCAAAAGATTTCCGGCGCTCAAAAAGGCCGGTGCTTTTTTATTTATTATATTTATCCTCGTCGCTCCACGAATACATTTTGCGGAGTTCGGCGCCAACCTTTTCGAGCGGGTGCTCGGCTTCTAAGCGGCGGGTCGCGTTAAAGTGCGCTCTGCCGTTGTTGTTTTCGGCAATCCATGCCGACGCAAACGTGCCGTCTTGAATTTCGGAGAGAACCTTTTTCATCTCTTTTTTCGTTTCTTCGGTTATTATACGCTTTCCTATTTGATAATCGCCGTATTCCGCCGTATCCGACACCGAATAACGCATGAACCCAAAGCCGCCGCGATAAATGAGGTCTACTATCAGCTTCATTTCGTGTATGCACTCGAAGTATGCGTTTTGAGGGTCGTAGCCCGCTTCGACAAGAGTTTCGAAACCCGCTTTCATGAGCGCGGTAACGCCGCCGCAAAGCACCGCTTGCTCGCCGAAGAGGTCGGTTTCGGTCTCGCATTTAAACGTGGTTTCGAGCACGCCCGCGCGAGCGCCCCCTATTCCCGCCGCATAAGCGAGCGCAATATCGAGCGCTTTGCCCGTGTAATTTTGCTCTATTGCAACTAAGCAAGGCACGCCCTTGCCTTCGAGGTATTCGCTGCGCACCGTATGTCCCGGACCTTTGGGCGCAATCATAAAAACGTCTACGTTTTCGGGCGGAACTATTTGCTTAAAATGAATGTTAAAGCCGTGCGCAAACGCGAGCGCTTTGCCTTCGGTGAGGAACGGCGCAATATCCGTTTTATAAATTGCGGCTTGCTTCTCGTCGGGAATGAGCAGCATGATTATATCCGCCTTTTTAGCCGCTTCCGCAACGGGCAAAACGGTGAGTCCCGCTTTTTCAGCCTTTTCTTTGCTTTTCGAACCTTCATATAAGCCGACGAGCACTTTCACGCCGCTTTCGTGCAAATTGAGCGCATGAGCATGTCCTTGCGAACCGTAACCGATAATCGCAACCGTTTTCTTTTTAAGATTGTCGAGTTTGCAATCGTTTTGATAATAAATTTTAGCCATAATATTGTCCTCCGAAAATAAATTTCCATATAATAAGTTGTTAAAAGTTTTGTTTTACATTATACAGCTATTTAACTTGTTTTGTCAATTTAATTTCGTTGAAAAACAGCCGAAAATATTGTCGATAGACGCTTCAAGTCAAATAAGACTTGCGCAATACGGATATACAAAGTTGTGTTACTATATTGTTAAGTATTAAATAAGGAGGTAGGAAACATGGCTAAAGGGAAAGATTATTTCGGGCTTGGCAGACTCGTAAGCATTATTCTTGCTATTATCCCCATCACGGCATGGATTTGCGGAATCGTTACGAGAATTATGGACGGAAAAATTGTTGCCGCTATTCTTCGTATCATCTTCGGTGCGTGGATTATTTGGCTTATCGACTTGATTCTCATGATTGTGAGCGGTCATATTTTACGCCTTTTAAACATTTAGATAATCCCTACCTAAAAAGCGTCGCACAGTGCGACGCTTTTTTCTTACCATATGGCGCATAACCCGTATGTTTTAAAACTATTCGGTGAGCCCCAACAAATAATCCACCGACTCGTTGAAATAGCGCGACAGCGTTATAAGCGCATACGCCGTAGGGTCGGTTTTGCCGAGTTCCCATTTGGCTATTGCCGACTGACTTATTCCCGTAGCAACCGAAAGCTCCATTTGGCTCATTTTCTTTTCGGCTCGTAATTCTTTGAGTCTTTCACTGAAATCCATAATATTATTATAGTAGCTTTAAGGTCTATTTGTCAAGTCTTATTTTACTTAAACGACTGTTGTCAGCGATAAATCGTCACCGTTTGAAACTTATTTGCGCTTGCGAAAAAGCGGCAGTAAATTATATTTTTTATTGAAATAATTTTCGATATATATTATAATAAAGTTTAAATAATTGCAAAGGTTAAAATAATGAAACAAAACAAATTCGCACGGCGTGGGACAACGACAATGAGGAATGGTATTTTTCGGTCGTTGACGTGATTGCCGCGCTAACGGATAGCGCAAATCCAACCGACTATTTGAAAAAAATGCGCAAACGCGATGAATTGCTCGGCGAATACGTGGGGACAAATTGTCCCCATGTAGAAATGTATACAGAAAGCGGAAAATTAAGAAAAACTCTCGCAGCAAATACAACTCAAATTTTGCGTATTACTCAGTCTATCCCCTCGCCCAAAGCCGAGCCGTTCAAAATGTGGTTGGCCCAAGTGGGAAGCGAACGCCTAAACGAAATCGCCGACCCCGAAAAGGCGTTTACTCGCGGCGTGGAATACTACCGCGCCTTTTTTCGTTCGCGGAAAAAGTGCAACAAAATATAAACGCCGAGTAGCACCGCCACCGAGCCGAGCAAAACGGCGTACATTGCGCCTACCGAAACGGAATGACCGAAAAAGTAAACGTTCGCGTCCACCGAATTCCTAATATCCGATAAGACTTCGGAGGGCCAGCCGAGAGCTTCCATTTCCGCAAAAGCTCAATCCGTTCACGGCGTGAACGTCCCCGAACGACTTATCGAGGTTTTTAATTTCGATTATTTTTTCGGTGTTCATACTCTTCCTTTTTTTCTATTCAGTCAACTTTTTATTTTCGAAAGCAATCGCTTTCTCTCAAAAAAAGCTTTATTTTATATTTAATCAAGTATACTACCCCCCCCCAAGCTGTCAAGCGTTTTTCGCAACATGCTTCTAAAAAACTCTTTCTACTTATTATATCGCCGAACAAAAAACTTGTCAATCGACAAACGATAATAAAAAAGCGACTTACTCGCTTGCAAGCCGCTTTTTAATATTATTCGAGCTCCAACCCGTCGGGGCAGAATATCTCGTCGTATAAAAATTCCAAAATGCTCATATTGAAACCTATTGCAATTTTAAATAACGAACACAGCGTAACGGTGTAATTCTTGCCTTTCATTATTCTATCCATTGCCCCGTGATATATTCCCGACTTTTGTTCGAGTCGATATAGCGTTATATTCTTTTCTTTCAATAATTTGTTTATTCTGTATGCTACGGCATCATTTGTGGTCATATAACCCTCTAAAATTCTTGAATATAATAATTATACTAAATTCCGTTGTTAAAAATGCCTCTTTAAATAATGTTGTCATAAAAACGTCTTTATGAAGGCATTTAGTTGCTTGCTTACAAAGCTTACAATGAAAACGGGCTGTAAAACACAACCCGTTTTAGCTTAAAATAAATTCAATTCAAATTGTATTGATTGCTCACAAGATACTGCGTGAGTTTGTCGGGAAAAATCTTTTGCGAAAGATAATAGGTTTTGTTCACAAATCCCGAAGCTATTACGCTCGGCGGGTTTTCGTCGTCGAGCGCTTTGATTACGGTTTCGGCAACCTTATCGGCTTCCATGCCGCCCTGCTCTATTCCCGCGAGCGAACCCACCGATTTATCGAGGTCGGAGCCGTAAACTCCCACTTGCTCGGCGGAATACACATTCCGTTTAAATGTGAAACGCGTGGCGGTGCCGCCCGGCAGCACCGTAACCGTTTTTATGCCGAACGGTTTTAATTCCATATTGAGCTCTTTGCCGAGCATCAAGAGAGCCGCTTTGCTCGAAGAATAAAAAGCGTCGTAGGCAATGGGAAGCACCCCGCCCATAGAGCCGATTAACACTATTCTGCCGTAGCCAAACTCGCGCATGTGCACGAGCACCGCGCGAATAGCGGCGAGCGCGCCGAAAAAGTTGACTTCATATAAATAGCGGTAGTCTTTTTCTTCGGCAAATTCCACAGGCGCCGCCATAGAGTAGCCCGCGCTATACACAAGCCGGTCTATACGTCCCGTATCGTCTAAAATTTTTTCGACCGCGTCGGTAATAGTCTGCGGTTTGGTTACGTCCACACTAAGCGAAGTTACTCGCTCGTCGGGGCACGGAGTGCGCGCTCCGCAATACACCACGTTGCCCGCGTCGGCAAGTTTTCGAGCGGTGGCAAGACCTATGCCGCTACTCGCTCCTATAATAAACACCACTCTTTGTTTCATGCGTTTATTGTGCCGCCGCCGCAATAAAATTATGCGCGCCAATAAAACGCGAGCGAAAAATAAATGAAAAGATTGCCGCGTCGAGCTTCGCTCTCCTCGCAATGACAAAAGAAAGCATTTGTCGCTGCGAGCGTAGCGAAGCAGTCTCATATAAGAGAAATAAAATTATGCGCCCACACTAAAACACGGAAAAATATTAGACAAACCGCAAAATCCGTGCTAATATATTTAAATGCCGACATATTGCGAGCTTATTCGCAAAAAAAGTTATAGTTGCGGCAAATCGGGCGTATAATATGAAAATGGTAACAACTCGCTATAAAATAGTTTCCCGAAAACTGCCGCCCGCGTTCAACGGCTTTAAAATCGCGCACATTTCCGATTTGCACAACCGCGAATTCGGAAACGAACTCATTAACGCCGTAGCGAAAGAAGCGCCCGACATAATAGCGATTACGGGCGATATAATTCACCGCGAAAACGAATCGGCCGCCGCCGAAAAATTCGCGCTCGGAGCTGTGCAAGTCGCGCCCGTGTATTACGTTGCGGGCAATCATGAAAAAGTGCTCTCGTGCTATCCCGCTTTCGCCGCGTATCTTGCCGACATAGGCGTGAACGTGCTCAAAAACGAGTATAAAACGGTGGAACGAAACGGCGAAAAGCTCGCGGTGCTCGGAATGAACGACCCGACGTTTTTCGAAAAGGGAAAAACCGATTTTATTGCCGAACTTAACAGGCTGTGCTTGTGCATCGAAGAAGACGAAATAAAATATTCGGTTTTGCTCTCGCACCGTCCCGAAATGTTCGCGCGCTATGTTGAGGCGGGAATAGACCTTACGCTTGCGGGACACGCGCACGGCGGACACATTCGCTTGCCGTTTATAGGCGCGTTTTACGCGCCCAATCAAGGGCTAATGCCCAAATACACCGAAGGCGTGCACACGCATTGCGGCAAAAGCATGGTAATAAGCAAAGGGCTCGGCAAAAGCAGTTGGGTGCCGCGCGTCTTCAATCCGCCCGAACTCGTAATGGAAATATTGCGTTGCTCCTCAGACGAACCGTTCGCGCCCGAAAAATCACCCGAAACATGCGAAAACGAAAGCGAACAAACCGAACAAACGCCGCTCGACGGAATAAACGAAAACGACGCGAGCGAAAAAGCGGAAAATTCGGAAGAATAAAAGAGTGCTCGCAACACTTGCTTTTTGCGCCGCATAGGAGTATAATAAGGTAAAAGAAAATCAGGGAGCGTATTTTTAATGCTTAAAGTTATTACTTTGCGTTGTCCCGCTTGCGGCAACACCTACGATTTTAACATAGGAGCGGACGCAAGTCTTAAAAACTGGTACGACGCTTTGGCGAAAATCGACGACAAAAAAGAAGTCGAACGTCTTCAAGACGCTTACACGAAAGTGCTTGAAAAAAAGACGACGCCCGCCGCCGCAGAATTTTCATTTAACGCAGCGGACGCGCTCAACAACGTGCAATACGGCTTATGCGGCGAAGAAACGGTAAAACTCGTAGACGAAATTCCCGACGAAACTGCGGACGCGATTTTCAGCGAAAAGGTTATGGAAAGCATTGACGCAAGTCAAGCGAAATGGGCGGAGTCTTTCAAGAAAGACGGGATTACCGCGTTCGAAGCGGTTTATATTTGCCCCAAGTCGCACCACCCCAAGCAAGGGCTTCACCTCTCGCTTCACTACAAAGACGAAAAGGGAAACATGAAAACGTTCGTAGCCCGCAACGTTTGCAACGACTGTTCGGCAAAACTCACTCTTGCCGACGACGGAAACTTGGGCTTTATGCACGAAGGGTGCGCCACTGTGGCGCGTTGCGAAAAATGCAACGGCGTTTTATCCGTCGATAAAGTTTCGTTTAAAATTCCCACCGACGAAAAGACCGAAAACTGACAACGAATTTAAAAAGGAAGCTCGAATTATTACTCGGGCTTCCTTTTTTTGTTTTACGCACGGAACTGCTTCGCTACGCTCGCAATGACAGAAAAACTATCACAGCAAATCTTCTTGGCTGTTCACTTTCTTTTCGCCGTCCGCGCGCATTGCGGGAACATACGCCCCCTCGCTCGTGAGCTCGCGCGCCTTAACGTTGTCGGCAAGCATAAGCTTCACTTTGTCGAAAATTTCTTGCTTTATTTCCTGCGACAATATCGGCGTGGCTATTTCCACGCGCTTGTCGGTGTTGCGAGTCATTAGGTCGGCGGACGATATAAAAACGTCTTCTCCGTTAGCGCCGAAACAGTATATGCGCGAGTGCTCCAAAAATCTGCCCACAATGCTCCGCACGCGAATATTCTCCGTTTTTCCCTTTAAGCCGGGCAATAGGCAACAAATTCCGCGCACCACAAGATTTATTTTCACGCCCGCACAGCTCGCTTTCACGAACTTGTTTATCATGTCAAGGTCGGTTAAGCTGTTCATTTTCGCGAATATCGCGGCAGACTCTCCCCGTTCCGCTTTTTCGGTTTCGCGTTCTACGTATTTCATAAGTCCGCTTTTAAGCGAGTGCGGCGCAATCAAAAGTTTTTCATAGTCTTGCTCTATATTCCCTATTGCAAGATTGCGGAAAAACGCCGCGCCGTCTCGCCCGATTGCGTCGTCGGCTGTAATTACGTTTAAATCGGTGTAGAGCTTGCTCGTGTTTTCGTTATAATTACCAGTGCCCAAATGAGTGATATATTTCGCCTCGCCGTCGCGATTAAGCACTATGCTTATTATTTTGGAATGAACTTTATAGTTGCCCACGCCGTAGAAAATGGTGCAACCCGCTTCTTTCAAAACGTGCGCGTAATACAAATTGTTTTCCTCGTCGAACCGCGCGCAAAGCTCGATTACGACCGTAACTTCTATTCCGTTTTCGCTCGCGCGCTTCAACGCTTCCACTATGCGCGAATGATTGTCGAGCCTATAAATGGTGATTTTAATGCTCGCAACCTCTTTGCTTTCGGAGCATTCTTCCAAAAGTCGCACAAGAGTGCCGAAACTGTCGTAAGGATATGATAAAAACATGTCTTTACGCATAACGCGCGCAATCAAACTGCCGTCGTTTTCTTTCGTGCCTTTGGGGCGAAAAGGAGAATACTTGAATTTCTCCGCTTCCTGTTCGGGCAAAATCGAATCGATTTTGGTAAGATATTTGCAATCGAGCGGATACGAAAGCGTAAAGCATTGCTTGCTTTTTATATCGAGGTTTTCGGTAAGAAAATCCATTTCGTAATCTTCTATGCCGTCGGTTTCGAGGCGAACGGCTCCGAAAGACGAGCGCATTTCGATTTTCTCTTTTAAATATTTCGCAAAATCGTAATCGTATTCGCTGTCGCAGTCCGCTTCGTCCGTTTCGAAATCGGCGTTGCGCGTTACCCGCACGAGCGCGCGAGAAAGACACTTATAACCCGAAAACGCCAAATGCCCGAGCTCTTTCACCATATCTTCGAGCGTTATAAAAGCCTTTTTCTTGCCCGCAAACACGTAGAACGGTTTGACTTTTGCGGGCAAAGGCATAACGCCGAGCATTTTCCGTTCGCCCCGCTCCAACCTCATAACCAAATAGACGTGCGCGTTCTCGAACCGCATGAGCGGGTGCTTCGCGTCGAGCACCATAGGCGACAAAAACGGCAAAACGGACGACGTGAAATACTTTTTGAGTTCGGCTTTTTGCTTATCCGAAAGTTTCCCGCGCTCTTGGCGTATGCCGTTCTCTTTTAGGTCCTTTTTGAGCTCCGAAAAGATTTTGCCCGCAAGCGCCGTGAGCTTTTTCGTTTCGGCGAATATGCCGCCGAGTTGTTCCGCCGCCGTAAGCTTCGTTTTGTTCTCGCGGGTTTTGGGACTCACCGAATCTTGGTTGAAAAGACTCCCCACCCTAACCATATAAAACTCGTCGAGGTTACTGCAAAAAATCGAGAAAAATTTGCAACGCTCGAAAAGCGGCACGCTCTTGTCCGCCGCCTGTTCGAGCACTCTTTTATTAAAGAGCAACCAACTGTATTCCCGATTTATATATTCGTCTTTTATAAACATTTCTTTTTTCCTATTTTTATTGAGGAATGAGCATTAAATATCGAGCGTAAAGCACTGCGCATAATAAATTCATTGTATGCGGCAACATTCCGTCGCGCTACTTCTCTCCGAACGAAATCCCCACGCTTCTGCCGATTTCGAGCATGGGGTGGTCGAGCGGCACCCATTTTGTTTTGCCCGCAATATCCGCAATTTTATTATGCGTAATTTTTTCGCCGTGTATAGCAACCGTTGTGCCGAAAAGTCCCTCTTTGCACAAATAACCCGCATAAGCGCCCACTTGCGTGGATATTGCCCTATCGAGCGCGCTCGGGCTTCCGCCGCGCTGAATATGACCGGGAATAACTACGCGCGTTTCCACTCCCGTGCGAGCGTTTATTTCTCGCGCCAAGCGGTTGGTTGCGGTGACGTCGCCCGTTTCGCTCCTCTTTTGCGCGCGTTCCTTTTTTTTGAGTCCCGCCTCGCTCTTCTCGATTGCACCTTCCGCTATGGCAATAATGCTGAACGCTTTGCCCGCTTCCGCCCTTTGCAAAACTTTTTTGCACACAACGTCGGTGTCGAAAGGTATTTCGGGCAAAAGAATTATGTCGGCGCCGCCCGCTATTCCCGCATAGAGCGTGAGCCAACCCACTTTGTTGCCCATAATTTCCACAAGCATAGTGCGCCCGTGACTCGCCGCCGTTGTGTGAACTCGGTCGATACATTCGGTGGCAACGTCAACCGCCGAATAAAAGCCGAAAGTCACGTCGGTGCCGAAAATATCGTTGTCGATTGTTTTGGGAAGCCCCACCACGTTGAGCCCCTCTTCGCACAACAGCGCCGCCGACTTATGAGTGCCCGCGCCGCCCAAAGTGACGAGCGCGTCGAGTCCCATTTTTTTATAGTTGGCTTTCATCTTTTCCACTTTGGTGGAATTGTTCTCTTCAACCGTCATTTTTTTGAACGGCTGACGGCTTGTGCCGAGTATCGTGCCGCCCACGTTCAAAATGCCCGAAAAGTCTTCGGGGTGCATTTTTTTGTATTCGCCCGCAATCAGTCCGCCGTAGCCGTCGGCAATGCCGTAAATCTCCGCGCCGCGTATGTTTTTATACGCGTATTTGGCAAAACCGCGAATTACGGCGTTGAGCGCGGGGCAATCCCCGCCCGACGTTAAAATGCCTATTCTCATAAAAACTCCTTTTATTGCCTTGCGAGCAACATGTCGCTTTTTTTGATATTCTTATGTTGTAAGTTTTATTGTTCTCGCGTAACGCCTGTCTTTTGCGACCAAAAGGCTGGTGTTACGATAGAACACAAAAGCTACAACATAAGATAAAAAAGCTCTCCGTTGCAAGCCCGCAACCCAAAAAAACTACTTTATTGCCGCTAATCGCAAGATTTCTTTTTCAAGCACCATTTTGCCGACGTCCGCTTTTTCTATCTCGAATTTGAGGCGCACTTTGCCCGCGTCCGACTTGGTTTGCGCTCCTATGCGGTGTTCGTAATAGCGAACGTAGGTGGAAAAATCTTGCATATCGTTGCCCACTTCGAGCGAAAACAGTATGTGAAAAAAGGTGTTGCAAAAAAAATCGTCATTCATTTCGGCGGTGAGCTTCTTTCCTATGATTTCCTGCATTTCGTTTTCATATACGAAAGGCTGCTCGAAAGTTATGGCTTGCCCCACCCCTATGCCGTCGAAGTCAACGTCTTTAAGCCAACGCATGAACCTAACAAGCGTTTCATTAAACGGCAACGCGTCGTCGCCGAGAGGAAAATCGCCCGCGCGGCGCGCGAACGTGGAATAGCCCAAAAGATATTTCACGAGCGCCTGACTATACGGTTTTATGTTCACCGATATTCCCACGCGCTCTTCCACAAGACGGGAAAACAGTTCGTTTATAAGCCCGAGCAACATATTTTCCGCCGCCGCAAGCTGACCCTTTTGCGACGAATCGAGGCAACGGTGAAACAGCATGTTTAACTGACGGTCTATGTTTTTAAGGCTGTCGTTTAGGCTGCTCATGAGTTCGTTCACGAAATCGTCGATTAACATGAACCGCTTGTTTTTGTAAATTATTTTGTGCTCGATTTCCGACCAAAAACTGTTTACCAGCGACTTTATTTGCAACTCGTAGTTATATTTTTCGCCGCCGAGCACAACAAAACCGTCTATTCTGTATATTTCGAGCCCGTTTTTTTGACGCTCGGGCTGAGGCGCGCCGAGTTTTAACCGCAAGTGTTTGCGCCCTTCCGGATAAAAATATCCACATCCCGCGTCGTTGCAAAAAAGTTCTTTAAGCTTTTCGTAGAGCGCTTGCTCGTCTTCCAAAAATCTGCATTCGAGCCGTATGCCCGCAATGTCCGAACACTCGCCCACCACGTCGAGAGCCGAATACTGTTTATATAAATTATTGCGTATAATCTTTTCGCGAAGCGACGCCGACGTTTTAACGCGATAGGTCACGCCGACAAGCGCGTCGAACTCTTCGAGCGCCTTTTCAAGATACGCCGAAATTTTAGCCGCGCTTTTGGTGTAGCTTTCCCTCTTCTCGTCCAAAACTCCGCACGCGGTGTCTATATACGAAAACACGTTTAACTTTTCGTTTTTCACCTATTTTCCTAACCTCCTTATTGCGCGTTGCAAGTTTATGCCGAAAGTTACGGCTTATGGCGCGCCCGCGCAACAGCCGTTTTCCAACCCCAAATCAATTCGTCGCGTTTTTTCTTAGAAAGGCGCGGTTTAAAAATCCTTTCGGCAAAATCGCTTTTTTGGAGCATTGCCGCCGTTGCGCCTCCGAAAATATGAGCCGCGAGCATAGCCGCGCCGAGCGCCGTAGTTTCCACTACTCGTGGACGAATAATTTCCACTCCCGTTATGTCGGCAAGAAATTGCATCAAAAAGTTATTCGCGCTCGCCCCGCCGTCCACCGCCAAACGGGTGAACGAAACGGACGTGTCGCGTTCCATAGCATGAAGCACGTCGAAACATTGATACGCAATCGATTCGAGCGTGGCGCGAACTATATGCTCTCGCTTCGTGCCGCGCGTGATTCCGCAAATCGTGCCGCGAGCGTCGCTATCCCAGTACGGCGCGCCCAACCCCACAAACGCGGGCACTACGTACACCCCGCCACTGTCGGGTACCGATGCGGCAATTTGTTCGCTCTCCGCCGCCGAAGATAGCAATTTCATTTCGTCGCGCAACCACTGAATAGCCGCGCCGCCCGTAAACACGCTCCCTTCGAGCGCGTAGCACGGAAGCCCGTCCACGTCGGAAGCAAGAGTAGTTATTAGCCCCTGCTTGGAGTTCACGTTTTCGCCGCCCGTATTGCTGAGCAAAAACAGCCCCGTGCCGAAAGTGCATTTAGCCGCTCCCGGCGCGAAACAGTGTTGTCCGAAAAGCGCCGCCTGTTGGTCGCCCGCAACGGCGCAAATCGGAATTTCTTTTCCTATAAGTTCTTTCTCTGCATAACCGAAAGCGTGTCCCGACGGCTCCACGCTCGGCAACATTTCGCGTTTAACCGAAAAAAGTTGCAATAAATCGGCATCCCACTCGCGCTTATGTATGTTAAAAAGCATGGTGCGAGCGGCGTTGGTGTAGTCGGTGGCATAAATTTTGCCGCCCGACAACTTAAACATTAAGTACGTGTCTATCGTTCCGAACCGCAATCTTCCCTCGTTTGCCGCCTCGCGCACTTGCGGCACGTTTTCCAAAAGCCACTTCATTTTGGTAGCCGAAAAATATGCATCGGGCATAAGTCCCGTCTTTTCGTAAATAAGCCGGTCGCAACCCGCCTCTATTAAACGGCGACACTCGTCGGCGGAACGGCGGCATTGCCACACAACGGCGTTATATAGCGGCGCGCCCGTCTCCGAATCCCACGCAACCACCGTTTCGCGTTGGTTGGCTATTCCCATAGCCTCTATTTGCTCGGGCGACACGTTTCCCGCTTTCAAAGCTTCCGCCGCCGTATAATACACGGTATGTAATATTTCCGTAGGGTCGTGCTCAACCCAACCCGGTTGCGGGTAAATTTGCCTAAACTCTTTATAAGCCGCTCCTGCAATTTCTCCGCTTTCGTTAAAAATTATAGCCCTCGTGCCCGTTGTGCCTTGGTCGAGCGCAAGCACATATTTGCTTTCGTTCTCTTTCATACGTATAGCTATTATATCATAAAAGCCCGACTTTTTCAAGAAAATATGCGTTTATTTTATGTCAGTTTGCAAGAAAAACGAAAACTCTTTAATGCAACGGTTACCAATTACCGCGCCGTTTCTTTTTAGTTATTTTCACCCTATCGAATTCGATATAGAATTCGAACCCCGTGCTTGTATCGAATTGCATAACGGGGAACCCGTCTTTCGACAAGCTCAATTCACAGTCTATAATTTCCCCGAAACACTCGTAATCATCGCAACCGTATTTTTCCAAATCCGAAAAAGCCGTTCTGCAAGACATAATGTCGCTGAACTCGATATGATAATCGAACATTCTGCCCAAACTCAAATCGAGAATTACCTCGTCGTAAGTTTTTCTGTAAACGTTCGAATTGCCTCTAAAACGAATCTCGACTATGGCGCAATCGTGAAAACGGTTAGGCAAAAACATATCGGGATGAGGTTTAGTGTATTCTTCTTGAAAATATTTAACCAAACTCGGCGGCAATAAATGCTTTATCGACTGCAAATATTTATCATAATTTTCGCCTGTTTTATCATTTTCATCGTAAAACTTTATTATGCCGTGCGCATATTCGGGAAATTCGTTATCGTCCCAGTAATACATAATATCTTTTATCTCCTATTAAATAAAAATCAAAGCAACGCCGCCGGTTAAAAATGCCAACCCTATAAAGATAATTACTGCCGCCGCAACAAGCACGCCGGTAACAATCTCAGGCGAAATTTGAAAACTTTCTCGAAACGGCTTAACGGGCTTAGTTTCAAAACTTTCTTGCCAAGCGTCTACCGAATCGGACTGCATTCGTTCGAGAGACCAATTCGGCTGCTCGAATACAAGAATTTCTTGAAAAGGTTGCGAATACGATAGCTCGTATCCCTCCACCCAACGAGGAAGCGAAACATAACTGAAACTAAAATAATCATCATCTAAACCGGCTTTTTTAAGGTCCTTTTCCATAGAATTAGAAATATCTTCGTATCCCAATTCATTGCTATGCCTTTTACCACTACCTATCTTATACCATGTATATTTTTTTCCGTCGTATTCAATGTGTACATGTTCTCCAGGAGTACCCTTTTCATCAATTCTATATTTTTTTCTTTTATCAATTATTTTCTCCCTTGCAGTGCCTAAATTGTCAACATACATAATTGGATTGTTTATGCAATACGCAAACAAATTCATTCCGTTAATAACAGTGGGCACAGAGTTTTGTACGCCGTCCATGTTCATAAATCTTCCCGTCTCGGGGTCGTAGTATCGCGATTTAAGATAATATAACCCCGTTTCATAATCAAAAAAATAGCTTCTGTATCTAAACGGATTTAAATCGTATATTTCAGTAGGTGGCTGAGGACGCCAACCTTTTCTCGTTGAAGTCGCAACTTGATTTCCGTTTGCATCATAAACCAAATGCCCTCCCCATGCGTCATACACATAACGATATTCGAGTTTACCGCTATCGTTTATTATGGCAATAACATTGTTTTGTATATCTTTTTGGTAAAAATACAGTTTCTTATTATATTTGAACCCCATAACGCCCGTATGGTCATAAAAATATTCCATTCCGTCACTACTCTTAATAAGTCTGTTGCAACTGTCATAAAGATAAACCGTGTTATTCTTCTTTATTCTGCGCCCAAACCCGTCATAAGCATAATCGCTGTTATAATACGAAACGAGCTGATTCCCCTTTTCCCATTTAGCCAAATATCCGTGATACATTGTCGGATTTCCTAATTTATCATAACTCATTCCGTTTTTCCCGTACTGAGTTAATTTACCGTCAGTATAACTGTAAACAATTTTTGCCGCCATTGCATGCATATAATCGCCGGTTGTATACGACAAGATTTCTTTGCTTAATATGTTTCCGCTATTGTCATAATTATAATACCAACTATAATCGCGTTCCTCGTTATCTTCCCTAATCAAACGATTTAATTTATCATAAGTATAATAAATATTTTTATTGTTTGTAGTATTTTCAATATGAGAAATATTGCCGCTCGAATCGTATTCGTATTTTAAACTTCCGAGAATATCGACCGAACTCGACGAATAGAACACGCTCGTTGGCAACATAGTCGCTCTTCCGTTTTTAAAATAATAACCTATCGACTCTCCGATTATTGTTGTGCTATTTACTGCAATACTTTTACCTTCATACCGTCCTTGCACGTCATAACTCGGCAAAACCGAAAAGTCAAATGTTGTGCCGATTTTAACATTCATTTGCCGTAATCTTCTCAGCGCATTATTTTCATAAGTATATTTTATGTTGCGAATCACCGTTCCGCTGTCAATTTCTTCCGATAAATTACCGTATTCGTTATATGAATATTTCTCGGAATAATCGAATTTAAAAAACAAATACGAAGTTTTATAAAGTAGCTCTCTTTTCGCTTTATACGTAACACTTTTTTTTCGCGGAATATAGTCATATCGTTCCGCAAAATTTACAATGTCATCCTCTTGTTTGTAGTACGCCAACAAATATCCTTTTTCCGAAATTTCATATAGCTCTCTTTTACTATCTTCATGTTCTATAAGAACTTTTTGTTTATCAAAGATAATCCTACGGGTGAATATAGTCGCGGGAAGATTAGTGCTACTTTGTCCGTCGGGAATTTCGGTCAATGAGGACTGAACGGAAACCGTCAATGCCGCCGAATATTCAAATTTACAAATATATCCTTCCGACGACTCTATTTTAGTTAATTCATTCTCCGTATACGAAAGAGAAAATATCGTGTTCTTAGAAAAGCTAACTGTTGCCAAAAATCCGTTTAAATAAGAATATTCTACGGTTGAATTTTGCACATCATCTTGAATCAAAATTAAATAACCGTCAGAATTATAATTAAAACTGTATTTATTCGCTTCGTATCCCCCGACTATATCTTTAATTTCGATAATTTTATAATTTTCGTTAAAATTTATTTGCAAAAGTTTTTCATAAGTATCGTTTATCATTATCAAATAACCGTCGGAATTAAAGCCTCTGGTTAAAGTCCCGTTAACTAACCATTGAGTAGGTAACATTCTTGTCCTTTCAGCGGTTATCGGCATATTGAAAATATCTTGATATGCTTTTAAATTACTGACGGATTCGGGGACTTCTTTTGTGTACGACATATCTTTAGCTACACCGTTATACAGTAAATATTTGTCGCCGAAACTGTCAAAATAATACATTTTGTCGTTATCAAGTTTTAACCGCTCGCATAAATTCAAATTAAAACCTTGCCCAAACTCGCTTTCCTCACTGTTTTTGCGCCAAATATGGGCAATCGACAGCCCGCAAAGCGTATTTTCTTTTTGCACGTCGAAAATCGTACTAACGGCTACCTTATTAAGTAAATCAATGGAAAAATTCACCTTGTCCATAACCGCAAAATTTTTATAACAATAAATGTAGTCGTACGGGTCGTAATTACTCGGATTGATAAACGGAGGGAATTCTTCTTCCGTTCTTCGAGGTGTTTTTTCTCCACAGGATAATTACGATAAATTTTTGTAGTCATTGCAGTTCCCCCCCCTTTTGTAATTTAAATATTTTGTTTTTTTATTATAACACACAATACAATTTTTGTCAATACCACCCCCCCCCAAAAAAAAATTGCCTCGCTTTATTCCGCAAGGCAACTCGAACTTATGTTATCCTACATAAAAAATTCGCCGAAAGTGTTTGCGCGAATGTAGACGGCGCGCTCGGCTTCGTCGGCAAAATTTTCGTGCGCTATTCGCACTTTTGTGTAGAGAGTTATGGGGGCAATGTTGTCGAGCACTTGCACGAAGCTCGGCATTTGCTCAAACGATTGATATTTTTCTCCGCTCATTCCGCCCGCGAGATACACTTCGAGACCGTCCAAAAGTCCTATTCCTTGCGCGCCCGTATTTATAGAACCCGTGTGGTAGCCCGCAAACACCAAAGCGGCGTTTTCGGCGCGAGCCGAACGGGCGAGCGCGGCATAGTCTATTCCGGGATTTGCGAATATGAGTTGCACCGCTTTTTTCTCTCCGTTACCTTTCAGTTCGAATTTGTGCGGCTCTATGCTTTCGCTAAGCATAAATTTGCCGGTGCGGTCGGTGTATCCGCAAATTTTGCCGAGCGCCGAATTGAGTCCGCCGTCAAAATCGCGACTGCTTAACAGTCGCGTCGAGGCGTGGAGCACGGGGCGATCGTAAGGATTGCGATACGGCACAAACACGCCGCTCGCAAGTCCCGAATCTATCGCGGCAAGAGCGCACATAAGATTTGCGCTTCCGTTGCTCATGGGGTTGCTTAGCGGGAAGTCCGCCGAAACGAGCATGACGGGGATATTTATTCCCGCATTGGTAAGCCCCAAATATGCCGCCGTATAGGCGAGCGTGTCGGTGCCATGAGTTATAATTATGGCTTCCGACGAAGAGAGCTCGCTCTCCACGCAATCGCTAAGGTCGTGCAGAGTTCGCCACGTCATGTTTTCGCTAAGCATACAAAAAGGGGTGCGCACCCGCTCTATGCGTCCATTGAGTTCGCCGAAACTCGTAACTTTGCCGGGCCGCATTATGTTGCCGTCGTATTCGCTCGAAATTGTACCGCCGCTGTTGATTAGCGTAATTTTTTTCATTTTTTTATTGCCGTAAACCTTTTTCTTTTTAATTTTTTTAGCCGTGAAGTTAATTTGTCGCTCAAACCACACAGAGTATAGCACTACGGCAAAAAAATCGCAATTATTTTCATGCGAATAAACTCTCTTTTTACGCAAACTCAATATTCCACAGCCTTGCGAACGAGCGCAACGGCAAGTTCGAGCACGAGCGCCGCCGCCACCACAACCACAGTTATGGCAAGCAACCGCCCTATTTGAAAATACACTCGCGTTTGTTGCATGATTAGGCCCAAACTGTCGCGGGTTTGCGCAAGCACTTCGGCGGCTACGGTGAGTTTCAACGACAGGCTCGCCGCCCCGCCCGCAACTCGCAAAAAGGCGGGAGCGGAAAGCGGCAAATACACTTTCGCGAATTTATACGCCCGACTTCCCGCATAAAGCCTTGCCGTCTCTTCGAGCTCGGCGGGCACCGACGAGAGCGCGGCGTCGAGTCCGCTGTAAAGCACGGGAAAAATCACGAGCCCCGACACAATGAGCGGCGTGAGCTCGTTTCCCGTCCAGAGCACCAAAAGTAGTATCACGCTCATTGTAGGCAAACTTCGCACAATTCCTATAACGGGCGCAAGTATTCTTTTTAAAGGGTTCCACGCCTTGCCGCCGTAGGCGCAAAGCATCGCCAAAACGCAAGCGCCGCAAAATCCCGCTATGCTACGCAAAACGCTCAAAAAAAAGCTTTTCCAAAAATACTCGCTCGAAAGCTCGCCCCAAAGCTCTTTGAAAGCGGCGGCGGGAGTGGGAAAAACCAAATCTTTTCCATATGCGGCGGCGGCAATCCACCAAACCGCAACGAAAAGCGCCGCTCCCGCAACAGTGTAGAGCGCGCCTTTCGCTCCCTCTGCGGGAACGCAGTTTTTCCGTCGTTTCGCCTTTTTCATTTTCTTTTATTTATCTATCAAACTTTGAGGAACATTATACAATTTACTAAAAACGTTAACTATGAGGTTAGCTCCGCAAAAAAATAGCTCGTTATGCGGTTATCGTAACAAAAAAGCCGTCGCCCACCGACGTGCTGTCGGGCTTTTCCGATTCTTCTTTCACCGATTCGAGCGCCGAGCAAAAATTGAGCACTTGCTGTTTGCAGTCCGCCGACGAAACAAAGCTCACGTTGCAACCGCGCACAATATCCGCGCTAAGCGTGGCTACGGTTGTGCTTCCTTTCGATTTTATCGCGTTCAAAGCCTGCTCCGCATTGTTTTCCGCCCATTTTTCGTTTACCGACGCCGCATAAGCTTGCACGAAGTCGCGCACATATTCGGGTTTGCGGTAATAAAAAGACTTTTTCACCACAAGCGCCGCCTGCGGGTAGCCGGTTTCCACTCCCGCGACGCTCGAATACAGCGCTTGAACGTCGAACAGGCGACTCGCCGTTTTCACTTTTCCGAGTGCGACGGTTGCCGCAGGCTCGCTGATTACGCCGTAATTCATCTTGCCCGCCGCAAGTCCGCCTATAAACTCTGTTCCTTCCGCAACGTAAGCAAGGTTAACCACTCCTTCTTGCGGAGCGGTCGAAAAGCGGTATTCCACTCCCGCCTGTTTCAATAACCAACGAAACACGAGGTCAGGCACGTTGCCTTGCCCTATGCTGTACACCACTTTGCCCGCAAGGTCGGATAAACTCTGTTCGTCGTTTGCGTTGCCTATAAGATATAAACTTCCGAAATTCGTTACGCCGAGCATCGCAATGTCGGCTCCGCGCTTAAATAACGACGCGGCGGCGTTGGTGGGCATAATGGCAATGTCGGCGTCACCGCCGAACACCGCCCCGCCGATATTTGCGGGCGGCACGATTTTGTAATCGGCGTCGCCGAAATTATCGTTTATAAGTTTTGCCATTCCTATGGCGGGCGCGCCGTCGGGCGCATACACTCTAACGGCAACGACGTCGGTACCCTTTTCGGAACAACCCGCGAACGTTGCAAGCGCAAGAATTGCCGACAACAATAATAAAGCTACTTTTTTCATAATTTTATTTTCTCCTTAACATGCAAAAAATAATTTTCAATCAATTAAACGCCGCCGTAAAGCGCTTTCGCGCGCACGCCGTTAATTCCGCCGAGCTTGCCCGCAAGCGCGTTGATTTCGCCCGATTCGGCGCTAAGCACAACGCTAATCACGTTCACTCCCTGCTCTTTGAGCGGAAGCCCCATTCTCCCAAAAATAGAACCGCGAAAATCATGCAACAGTCCGTTCACTTTCTCTACGGCGTTTTCATCGTGAACCATAATTCCCAAAAGCGCTATCAATATATCTCTCCTGTTTGTTAGTAATCTTGTTTGTTTTGCTCCGAAAAATCGATTTAAAGCACAACACACCCCGCCAAAACCGAAAACCGCCCTTCCGAACAAAAGGAAGAGCGGCAAATATAATTCAGCCGACTTCGCCTTAGCAAAGCCGACCGCTCGGGCAGCATTCGCTCGCCCGCGCGTGAATTTCGTGTATTCTCTCCCCTTTGCCGTCAGCCCATGCTTTCGGTTCAGGTTCGAGAGTATTATACTCTATTTAAGAAAATTTGTCAAGATTTTTTATGCGTCGTGTTGTTGCAAGTCAAGCAGCGAATTAGTGTTTGTCACCTCTACCATAGCGGAGAGTCATTAAAGATTTCTCGACTTCGGTCGAAATGACAGTTGTGGCAATCTCTGTTCTATGCTTGGGATTGCCACGTCGGACTTCGCCCTCCTCGCAATGACAACCACTCCGACCGCTTAAAAGCCGTCAAGGGCGCAGCCTTTGTCGTTGCGGGGTAGGGTTTCAAAAGGGAAGGGACACAGTCGAAAGTGTCCCGCCCTTTTGTCGTTTTCGCCTAAGCCTTTTGCGACCAAAAGGCTGGAAAAGTCTTTACCGCAAGTGGGCAACTTACAGCGACTCCACCGCGTAAAGAATAATTTTCGCATGGTCGAAAGCTATTCCGTCGGGAGCGAGAATTTCGGTGCGGTTTATATCGATTTTGCCCGCGTCGTTACGCACGACTTTAAATTCGGACGCAATCTTTATTTCGTCCGATTTCAAAATAAGCTTGTACACATCGCCCGACGCTATGTAGTCAACGTTAAACCAACGCGCTTCTAAGGCGTCGTCGCCCGCGTTCGGTTGCTCGGGTTCCGACAGTAAGCCCATAAAGCAAGTGCTCACGGTCCAACCGCGCGGGTCGCGGTTTGGCGTAGACACCGTAATCAGCTGTTCGGTTGCCACCTCGATTCCCGTCTCTTCTTTAAGTTCGCGGGCGGCGGCGCATTCCGCGCATTCATCGCAATTCACGAATCCGCCGGGAAGAGCCCATTGCCCCATATCGGGATGTGAACCGCGCCTAATCATAAGCACGGCGAGTCCGTCTCCGCAGTCGGCAAACAGCAAATTGTCAACCGTATAAGAGGGGCGGTCGTATTTGGTGCGGTCGTATGCTTTCAGGAATTCCTCTTCCGTCAGTCCGTTTGCGTCAAGTATGTTTTGATTGCTCATGTTTGTGCCCTCCTCAGAGCCGCGGAATTCCGCTTTTTCTTTTTTTTGTTTTTATTAGTTCGCGCAAAGCAAATTTTGCGCATTGCTCTAAAATTTATTTAGGTTTCCATTCGGCGCCGCATTCCGCGATTTCGCGCAACACATTCAACACGCCGCCGTCGTTGTTGCTTTCGGCAACAAGGTTGCCGTGCGAAAACATATCGGCGGGCGCGTTCTTCATAACATACGCGTAGGCGGCTCGCTCCAAAAGCGGCACGTCGTTGTAAAAATCTCCGAAAGCGACAGTCTCCTCTTTGGTTATGTTGTGATATTTTTGGAGCGCTTCGAGCGCTTTCCCCTTATTCACGCCGTTTTGCATGACGTCCATCCAAATTTCGCCGCTAATCGTTGCAACCGCTCTGCCCGAAAGCATTTTCACAAGACGCTCGTATGAGCCCGATTTCGGATTACGCATATCGCAAATAGCTATTTTATTCACGTCGTCGGGCACTTCGCTGAGCTCGTCGAACGCCATTCTTCTGAAATAATACGGGCGAACGTGAGGTTCGTATTTCGTTCCCTCTACGGGCGCCAAGTATGTGGTTTTTGTGCCGCAAAGCAAAACGTGCACGTCTTCATGCTTGCAAAATTCCAACACGTCGAGCACCACGTCGCGAGGCACGGGATTTGATAGAACAATTTCCCCGTCGGCGAGCGCTACGGCTCCGTTGTCGCAAATGTAGTCGATTTCGTCGGCAATGGGGCGAAAGTTCTCGCGCAAAGTATACGGCGAGCGCCCCGACGCGGGCACGAATAAAATGCCGAGTTTTTTAAGCTCTTTGGTAAGTCCGAAAATTTCTTGAGGAATAACTTTGTCGTCGCCGAGAAGCGTTCCGTCCAAATCAGTGGCAATAAGTTTAATCATACGCTATGCGTTTTTACCCATTTCAAAAGCTTGAACGGGAAAATCGGTGGAATTTATTTCTCCTCTTTCGGTAACGCCTATTCCGCGCACCACGCCTTTAAGACTCGTTCCATCGAAGCAATCGAGCCACCCTTGAATGTCCGAAACGCTACCGTTCATTGCGGCTGGGTCGGCTTCGGCGGCGGTAGCAAGCAAATACGCCTCTTTAAATTTATTTTCGCGCACGTAAAGCGGATTAAGTCTGTCGAGAAAAGTCTTTAACTGCCCCGACACCGCATAGTAATACACGGGTGTGGCAAACACGAGAACGTCGGCGTTTTGCACGCTTTCATACAGTTCGTTCATAGAGTCGCCGAGAACGCATTTCTTGTGCGAATGACAATACATGCATCCAACGCAAAAATTCAATTTCAAATCGCGAACGGTTATGATTTTAACGTTATGCCCCGCCGACTTCGCACCTTCGGCAAACTTTTCCGCCAAAATCTCCGAATTGCCGCCCTTTCGCGGTGTGGAATTTACTATTACGATATTTTTCATTTTGCACCGTCTCCGTCCTTTTATTTAACTTCTACATTGTATCATAAAATTACGACAAAACACAAACGTTTTTATATAATTTACGGCATATAAAAAGCTTCGGAAATTTACTCCCGAAGCTTGATGTCGTCCGAATGCAACACGGTGCTTCGCTACGTTTCGCTTCGCTTGCTTAACCCGTGTTGGAGAACGCCCAACGGCGTCCTTTCGCGGTATATGCCCGCGAAAGTCGTTTTCTTTCACTGCGTTACTTTATCTTATAAATAATTTGCCGTGTAAACTTTTTGCAAGCCGTCTTCAACAACAAGTATGCTCGCGTCGGCGTAATCGATTGTCAAGCTCAAATTTCTGTCGCCGATTGTAGCCGTGTAAGTGCCGTCGCCGTTGCCGATAAGAATTGCAACGCTTACATTTCCGTTTTCGAAAAGCAACATAGTGTTTTCGGTAAAGAGAGTTATGCTATCGTCATTATTGTAGTAACTTTGCGCAAAATGTTCGATTTGAACAAATTCTATGTCACCCTCTCCCGAAGCCGAAATCACTATTTTGCCGCTTTCAATCGTAAAATCGATTTTCACAGGAGTTTCCTCATTCATAAACTCCATATAATACCCGATGTCGTTTTTAGAATAATTTCCTACTTTCACCGTTTCGCCTTCGAGCCACACCGCCGTTCCGCGCTCGTTTAAAATCACGGTTACATTTTCTTGGGCGCCAACGTTTTCTAACTCGTATACGCCCACGAAATCGGGCACTCTCATATGCCCGCAACCGAACGTTATACCCAAAGGATATGCGGCTTCTCCGTTCACGCTGTAAGGAAGATTCACCAAAACTTGACCGCCGAACGTATAAATTTCGTTGCGCACCGCGTCGAGCGCATCTTTGCTAAACGTAATTTTATCGTTCGCATAAGTTATTCCGCCGATTTGCGTGCCCGTCCTTGTTATAACTTCGAGCGCGCCCATTTCGCACGTTCCCGCAAACACGGGAATTTCCAAAGTTTCGCCCGTTATGTCGCAAATATCCAAATTCGTGTTTTCAAACAGTATTACGGGCAATATCGTTCCCGTAGCGGGCGCCGCAATTTCGGGAACGGCGGAATAGTCGAACGCAAACGCCAACGCAAGTTCTAACGCCACAAACTCTTTTTCTTGCGCTTCGGCGGTCGCCTTATATCCTATATTATTGTTGAGCGTCACATTTAAAGTTTTAAGCAACGAATTTTCGTCAAACGTGGCTTTAAGCGCTACCGAGTTTTCTCCGAACGAAAGTTTTTCAAGATTTTCGACACAGAAAATAGGTTTGTAATTTTGAGGATTGTCGCCCGCGAGTTCCACGAATATTTGCTCGTCGGCTACAAACATTATAATCATTGCCGCATATTCGTCGATAGCTTCCGCAAACATATTATAAACCGTTCCGACCGTAGTGTCGTCATCGCTCAATACGCCTTCCAACATGCCGCGAATAATCTCGCACGATAGCGGACTGCCTTGAATATCGAATCCCGAAAGATAATCGTCGAGAAGCCCCTTTCCGAATATTCTCATTAAATAGTCATACGGAGTTTCGCTTGAAGTAGGCGCTTCGATTTCGGGCAAACTGTCTTTGAGTTTTTCATATACGGCAGTAGCCGTAATTCCGTTAGAAAGCGTTAGCGAATCCGCAAGCGTTTTCACGGTGAACTGCACGGGAGATTCTGCGGGCAACGCAACCATGTGCGAAAGCGCCGTGTCTATTGCCTCAACAGCATCGGCAACCGTGTTTCCGTCGGCAAAAATATTAGTTAAATCGGTAATAAGTTCGGCGCGAGTATATTCTTCGCCTCCGAGAGTGAGCGCTATAAAATCACCGAGAGAAACATCTTTATTATCAACTATAAACGTCCGAAACTCTTCGAGCGCTTCGCCGTAACTCGTTTCCGTTTCAACTGTGGTTATGCCGTCTTTTTTCACGGCGTCGCCGAGAGGCAATCCGCCGAGCGACTCGGTTAACGCGGCAAGCTGTTCGGTAATTTCGTTTACGGGCAATGCGCCGTAAGCGTATTCCGTTTCCCAAACTTTGTCTTCTTTATTGTAGCTGTAATTTACTTCGCCTTTTTTTACGATGTTCGCAAGCGTCGTTGTTCCCGCTTTTGCAGAAAAATCGAAATCATAACCGCTTGCGGTAGTTGCAACGTTGCCGTTGAAATTTACGACAAGTCCGTTATACTCCACGCTTCCGCCAACCGAAAAGCCCTCTTGTTCGAGCATTGCGTTCACCGCGTCGGCGATTAGTTTGTTTACTGCTACGGTTTCGCCCTTATCGCCCTCGCTCGGATTATTAGGTTTATTGTCGTCGTCGCCCGGTTTTTCACCTTCGGGCGGAGTGGGAGCGGGCTTATCCGTCTCCTCGTTGCCGCACGCCGCTAACGAAAATACCATAGCGAACGCCAGCAACAACACAAGAAATCTTCCGAAAAACTTTTTCATATTTCTATCCTCCTAGTTTTACGCATCGACCTTAAAATAGCCAAACGCGCGAATTACGTTATAAGATTATAACATTTTTTCGGCAATTGTACAATTTTTTCAAAATTACATATATACCGAAATTTGCGGCAAAAAATACTTTGCAAGTTGCTTTCGTTTATACTATTATAAAACATAACCCCCCCCCGCGTGTCAAGCAAATCAATAGATTTTGTTCGCGAAGAAAAATTATTTTTATACGATAATATATGGGGAAGTAATAAGAGACACCCGTAATAACAATTATATTCTATATTTATATTATTGATTTGTCAAGAATGAAACAATTAAAAAATTATTAAATTTACTTAACCGCCTAACCAAAAGCAAATACACATTCTCTTTTAAAAGCAAATTTTTTTTCTTTCATTTTCTCTTTTGCTTATTTGTGCTTTATTTCTATTGACCTCCGTATAAAAATATTGTATAATGAATATATCACAAACAAGGAGAAAACTAATGGCAGTCAAAAAAGGCGGCTTGGGTCGCGGATTGAGCGCTCTATTATCAGGCGCCGAAGAAGAATACGAAAACTCGCTAAACGAGCAAGACAATAACGCAAAATCGGAGACCGACGGTTCGCCTGTGGAAATAAGCTTAAACCTAATCGACCCGAATGTGAACCAACCTCGTAAGACGTTCGACGAAACGGCTATGAACGAACTTGCAAATTCGATACGCATTCACGGTGTTATTTCCCCTATTATACTTGTTCCGAACGGCGAACGATACATGATTATTGCGGGCGAACGGCGATTCCGCGCCGCCAAAAAAGCAGGATTGCTCACAATACCGGGAATTGTTCGAAACTACACGCAACAGCAAGTTAAAGAAATATCTTTAATCGAAAACTTGCAACGCGAAGACTTGAACCCCATAGAGACGGCCAATGCGATAAAGCAACTCATGGAAGAATACAAATATACGCAAGAGGAAGTTGCCGACCGCATAGGCAAAAGCCGACCTGCTATTGCCAACACGTTGCGGCTTCTCACTTTGAGCCAACCCGTAATCGACCTTGTTGCCGAAGGCAGATTGAGTCCGGGACACGCAAGGTGCTTAGTGGTGGTTGAAGATGCGGAAGCACAACTAACGCTTGCCAAGAACGGTATCGATAACAAAGTGTCGGTGCGTGAGTTCGAAAAAATGGTTAAAGCCTTCCTCACTCCCAAAACCGAGAAACCGAAACAAGAGCAGAGCATTGAGCTAAA
The DNA here is from genome assembly GCA_947089425.1 of uncultured Clostridia bacterium. Classification (GTDB taxonomy): domain Bacteria; phylum Bacillota; class Clostridia; order Christensenellales; family Pumilibacteraceae; genus Pumilibacter. The sequence goes on along the minus strand of CAMUKG010000003.1, from coordinate 27,345 downwards.
AGATTTAATCGGCAGAATGCAACGCACTTTCGCAACAAAAGTTTCGGCACTCGGCAACGACCGTCGCGGCAGAATATATATCGATTATTACAATCGTGACGACCTCGACAGAATTGTTGAGCTCGTAGAACTGTTAGAAAGAACAAAGAAGCAAGACTAATTATAATAAACTTTAAAAAATGTTCCACGTTAAACAAAATTGCGTGGAACTTTTCTATTTCTCATATTATTTATATTGCGCGAACAATTTTACCCGTCCAAAGGAAACCAAACCTAATGATACTAAATATATAATCTGCTGTTGTAATAGTTGTTAGTAATTTATGTATTGCTTATATGCCGAAAAGGAGAGCTCCTTGTATATAAACAATAGAGTTCTCCTTTTGCGACTTCGCGCTTTTATAACAATGTTATTTTTGCAAGTTTTATGCTTTTCAAATGATTTGATTTTAGGTAGATAATTTGAACTAATCAAGCGGCTCTATTATCAATGCAAGTGAGTGCAAGTTGTATTATAGGCTTATCTATCTTTTTTAGCACTTTATATTATGGCCTAATTTGTTATAAGCTCATAAAAAGCAATTTTTGCAAATCTATTAGCTTCTCCACGCACCTATTCTCCGCTTTTAAACCCAAAACGAGCCTTAAAAACCAATAAAATCCCCTATGCGCACCCGTATTTGAGATCAAAATACGGAGATATAGAATGTTTTAATTTGTTTCACGTTAAACATGTGAAACATTAATAAATTTCGTGAAACATTTTTTGATACTAAATAATTCATTGGTTTTCTCGCTCCCATGAAAACCTACTGAGCAGGCTTTGCTCGGCACATGCTCCAACTTAAAAAGCATTATTATGATAGCAGTTTAAAAGGCGGCTAATATAAAGTAATTGCAAAAACTTTGGTGCGGATTTTAAAAAAGATAATAAATAAAATTTGAGAAAAACTCGAAATGCTTTAATAAAGCAAAAACAGACATAAGACCGGCACATGCTAAAAATAGAGGTTCCCTCGAACTAAGTTAAATGAGCAACACAAAAGAAATCTTTGCGATTTGCAAACTCAATCACAATTAACACGTTTATTACCCAGCTAGCTTTAAAGAAAAAATCACAAATACCTTTATTATGCTTGAACACCCGAATTGTCAAACATCATAAAAAGCAAATTTCGATTTTATTATCTTCGCAAAAATATAAAGCCGAGCCTTACTAAAACGGCTAAAAGCCAACTTATTCGAGCAAATAGTAAACTAACTGCTTTTGCTAAAAATGTCACTAATTTAAATACTAATTCCTTACTAAAATCAAATTCGTCATAGTTCCACATGAAGCAAACAGTCAAAATTACATTAACCTTTATTTTTTTGTACTTTTAAGGAAGTTAGGCCTTCTTCGACCATTTTAAGCTAAGGCAATTCAACTATCGCACTATATCATAATCCAAGTTGGTTTAAACAAAATTTGCTTTGACAATATCAAATTTACAAAAAATTGTCCTTTCAGCATTTTAACATTACCGTTATAATCAAGAATTCACGTAAACTTTAATATAATGATTTTTAATTTGTTTCGTTTGTTTAATGTGAAACATTAAAGCTCAAAGCACATAAAAATATACATAAAAACACACTTTAAACAATGCGAATCTCTTTGGGTGGTTATTATATAATAACTAAATTTAGACAGTTATATATTTTTCCGCACTATTTTACATATAAAATATAACATAGTTATTAAATGAACCCTTAGCAACTGAATGCCCAACGGTTTCACGTCTGCGTCCCTATATCAATATAAAAATTTAAAACTTTTACCTTATCGCATCCGACAGTATCACCCTAAAACTATATTCCTAAAAGCCAAAATACCGACAATGCTTAAATATAAAACTTAGCCCATCGATATTAAATTCATTTAAACATTGTATTGATTATGTTGACAACCGTCCCCGAAATCCCTCGTCCGTTAAGAGACATCTTAACATGCCTAGCAAGCTCGATAGCGGGAGCTCCAAGCGTTCGGCGTAAAACGCACTACGAAAAATATCAACTTAAAGACCAACAACCGCATAAATCATAAGAACTCTTCTTTTACAAGCATGTACTTGTTAAAACTACATTATTTGCAAAAATGATTATATTAAATCATAACTAAATTTAGAAAAACTAGTTTTTTATTGAGAATTTTGCGGGCAAAAAATGCTCAATTTGCTCTCAAAGCGCCATTTTACGACAAGGGGACGCTCTCAACAAACATATTTCAATCAATAAGTTTTTTGGGCGCCTTCGCATAAAAGCTAAGGGAAACAAGCGATTTAAATTTGGCCTAAAATGTTTTTAAAAGCCTAACATGATTAGAAAATTGCCGTAAATTTAATTAAAATCTTCAAACATATCGGCAAAACATTCAATAATCAGTACATTTCAATATTATTTAATAACTATTTTAAAGAATTATTTAATATTTTCACCGAAAAATGCCATGAATCAGCATAATTGTATTATTATAAATGATTTTCGCGCAAATAAACAATATAATGCAATTCAATCATGAAAATTACACATTTTTGTTGATATGCCCTAAAAACTCGGATAAAAATTTGCGGCAATTTTAAACTGACATAAAAGCCGTTCACAAAAATGAATTACAGCGCATTGATTTATACAATATTAAATATTGCAAAGGACGTAGCTCACTCGCCAACAGGTTCTTTTAAGTTACACCGAATTCGTCATAATATATATAAGCTTCATGATTTTTTAATAACTTTTTTTGAAAAAAATTAAACTTTTAATGAGTTTCTCTCTTTTTCCGAGCTTACCGAACGCGCCTAAATAAACACAAAAAATACCCCTTGAAAAATCAAAATTTTTATGAACAAATCAAAAATCTTAAAGCCAAAAATCGTATTTGAAAGAGCATATTTTTTTAAGCTTATACCATGCAAAAAACTTAAATTTTTAAAATCAAAAATACAAAAAAATCGCAACTTTAAAAATTAAAATTGCAGCAAATCAAATTTGTTTCAACAACAATTATCGGCAAAAATTTGCGACTTGATTTTTTATGATTTTTAGAAAATTTCTAAACAAATTTCGCAAGCTATAAAACAAAAAATGAAATAAAAAATACTCTTTTTTAAATGAAAATTTCGCAATATTTTTTACATTCTCAAATTAGTTTTTGGCTCATTTTTTTAACTAATATTGTTTTTTAAAACCGTATAAATTTGCGCATTTTTTTAGAAAATATTACTTGATTTTTTTAACAATAGTTACAAATTTTTGCTTTGCAAATGCCACATATATAAAAAGTCTATTTGAAAAACCGCACATTCCCGCCTTTTAAAATGCGTTCAAATTTTCCCATTATTCATTTCCATAAAAACACAATTTTTAACCGCCAATTCTAACAAAAATTCCTTCAAAAATTAGGCTCGTTATGCTATTTTCTTAAAATACCGTCTTTATTTGCGCCTATTTAGCTCGTTCGGTCGACTAAAAAGGACAAGTCGACGTCCAAATTAAAGCTTTTATGCCTCAAATGTTTTATTATTTTATTTGCATTTCGTCCACTCCGACAACAAAATTTACACTCGTTTTTCTTTATTTTTTTAATCGCATCGATACGACGCAGAGCCAAAAGAGGCACGTTTTCCTTCACAAGATTTTTCGTCTTTCAAAAAATTTATATGTAATTCAAACCGTATTTTTAAGTAAAATTTGCACGTCAGATTTACCAAAACCTACTTTGCAAATTTCGATTTAGTTATTAAATAGTTACGAGTTTTTTCATAAAAAATGTGTGCATTAAATCTTTAATATTTCGCAATATATGAAACAATATGCCGCCTCTTTAAATCGCAATAAGATTACAACAATTTTTGGCACTTTTTTAAAGATACAAAACGCTGTGGCAGGCGAAAAAAATTTTGTAAATCGGGGATACCCGTATCTCCCAAAAGCGGTAAGAAGTTAAATCACGTTTTTCAGTTCTCATTATAAAATCGTTCCTTTTCTCTTTACAACGATTTCTATTCAAAAAATCTTTTAAATCAAGCATTCCGTTTGAAATTGTGGATAACTCGGCAAATTTCGGTGGATAACTCGGTTCAAATGTGGATAACTTTGTATAAATCCCCGATTTTTCCACAAAACTTACGATTTTTAGGCATTTTAACGAATAGATTTCCACATAAACTTGTGCAAGGGGGATAACGGCTTTTTATTATAAACGAGTAATACGAAGTTATAACGCCGCAAAGAGGCGTTCAAAATACTTTTCCGTTTCCGCTTTTCTTAGAAATATACCGTATTTTCCGCACCTATGCGCTCGCTAAAAATTGCTTTTTGTGTGCGTTTGTGATAAAATAGAGAAAAGCACGGTTATTTTTTATATCAATGTTTTATAAAACTCAAAACGATTGTGATTTATTGCGCGGGAACAACAAATCCCGTCTCAAAAAGCAAAAAACGGCTATTTAGAGGAAAGAAAAATGTTCAGAAAGTTCAGAAGATGGTTCAGCGTTCAGCTGTCGAAACGACCGGGCAGGGTAGTGCTGTTCGCAATTTTATTGCTAAACGTGGCGTTCCTTTTAATATCGGCGGCAATAATAAACGTTCTCGCGCTACCCGGCACCGAAACTATGGGGTTTTGGAAATCGGCGTTTTATACGATTACAATGGTGCTCGACGCGGGTTGCATAGACAACGTTATAACCGACATAGGGAAGTCGGGCGTTGCGCTCGTAATAGTGTGCTTGGCGGTAATCATTATAGGCATGGTTTTGTTCACAGGCGCCGTAATAGGTTACTTAACCAACTACATATCCAAATTCATAGAAAACGCGAACTTAGGCTCGCACAAACTGCACCTTTCGGGGCACACCGTTATCTTAAACTGGAATTCGCGGGCTTCCGAAATAGTGAACGACTTTTTATACTGCGACGGCAAGCAGTATGTCGTAATTTTAGTGAGCTCAGGCAAAGAAGACATTGAAAAAGAACTCGACGAACGAATTGCCGACACAATCGCGCAAGAAAACGCCGCCGTGAAAAAACGTTCCAAAGCGAAAAACGGGTTGGCTCGTATCGCTTACCGCAATAAAAACAAATTTAAAAACAACCTCGTGGTTATAGTGCGCGAGGGCGATACATTCTCAACAAAACAGCTCCACGACATATCGCTCGAACGTGCAAAATCCATTCTCATTTTGGGCAACGACATAAATAACACAATGTGCAAGTTTGATTACCAAACGAGGCTCACCGAGCAAGAAAAAGGCAATCCCCAAAGCATAAAAGCGCTCGTGCAAGTTGCCGATATAACGGGCGCGGAAACGAGCGACGACGACCAAAAAATCGTGGTTGAAGTGGAAGACGATTGGACGCTCGACCTCGTGAATAAAGTAATCGAGCAAAAGCTTGTGGACGGTAAGTGCAACATTATTCCCGTGTGCGTAAATAAAGTTTTAGGGCGACTTCTTTCGCAATTTTCGCTTATGCCCGAATTAAACCTTGCATACAGAGAGCTTTTTTCCAACAAAGGCGCCACTTTCTATTCGAAAACTTACAAAAACTCCGACGAAACGGCTTTCACGAGCGAATATTTGTCGTCGCATCTTCATTCCATTCCGCTTTCGGTGATTGAGAAAAACGGCGAAAATATAGCGTATTTTGCCGCCGAATCAAAAAAAGACGACTCAAAACTTTCCGAAGTTCCCGCGCCAAACTATAAAGTAAACGTGAACTACGACTACTGGATAGAGCGCAAAAACGTTATAATTTTGGGGCACAACAGCAAAGTCAAAGATATTATGGACGGCTTTAACAGCTTCCGCGACGAATGGAACTCGCCCGACGGCGGCGAAATAATGAATATCGTTGTTATAGACGACTCGAAACACCTCGAAAAAATGGGACGCTATAAAGAATATCCGTATGTTACTCAGGTGGTGGAAGCGGATATTTACGACCGCGAAGTGATTTGCGACACGATAGAAAAATTCGTTGACGCCAACGAGACCGACACAAGCGTGCTCATTCTCTCCGACGACACCGTTCTAAACGAACAAATAGACTCAAACGCAATAGCGAACCTTATATACGTAAGCAATATAATTCACAGAAAAACGACGGAAGAACCCGACTTCGACGAGGGCAAAATCGACGTTGTTGTTGAAATCCTCAACCCCAAACACCACGACATTGTTAAGAGTTACAGCGTGAATAACGTGGTTATAAGCAACCGTTACATAAGCAAAATGATTACTCAGCTCGGTGAAAAAGACGCGCTTTTCGACTTTTACAACGACATTTTAACCTACGATTCCGCCGACACCGACGAATACGAGAGCAAAGAAATTTACGTCAAAAAAGTAAGCAGATTCTTCAACGAAGTTCCCGCACCTTGTTCCGCCGCCGAACTCGTGCGCGCGGTGTACTATGCGTTTGCCGACCCTTCGTTGCCGTCCGAAAAGCGCAATCACACCATTGTGCTCGGCTATGTTCGCCCGTCGGGAGAAATGGTGCTGTTTTCGGGCAATCAAAACAAAATACGCGTAGAACTCACGGCAAAAGACAAACTCATTATGTACAGCAATCATTAAACCGTTTTATAACGCTTTACCTTTGTATCGATACAAGAACAACCGAAGCCGCATTTTGCGTCGCTACGGTTGTTTTTTATTGCAATGCGCGTTAAAGCGTGATATAATATTAACAAATTTCTCTCGTTTCGGAACTTTAATTCGACTGTAAGAATACATTCCAAAAAGAAAGACTCTTTTTGCACGGCTCATAACCGTTACTCCGTGCGCCGCAAAAATACGAAAAAGGAGGTGCGCCGAATTGCTCGTTTTGATTATAGTTCTACTAATCGCGCTTATTGTGCTGTTCGCTCAATTCGGCAGCAACTACTACACGCAAGTTAAAGTTATGCGGCGTTTTTTCAAAAACAAAGGTCACGCACCCGAAAATTATCTCGAACGCACAAGCGTTGTAACCGACATAGACTATTTGAGCGTATTATCGAACGGAACTTTGGATATTTACACGGCGAACGACGCAAATTCGCCTCAACCCGTTTTTATGTGGGTGCATGGCGGCGGATACGTGGGCGGCGATAAATCGTGCATAAAATCGTGGGCGCACGTAATTGCGGCGGAAGCGAATGTCGCGGTTGTGAGCGTGAACTATTGCCTTGCGCCCGACCAACATTATCCCGGCCCCATAGTTCAGCTCGGCGAAGCATTTCGCTTTTTGTTCGACAACGCCGAGCGGCTTAACCTCGACACAACGCGAATATTCTTGGGCGGCGACAGCGCGGGCGCGCAAATAGCGTCGCAATACGCCGCTTTAATACACAGCGAGTCGCTTAAATCGGCAATGAAAATAACTCCGCCCGTTAATAAAGAACAGCTTAAAGGCGTAATCCTTTGTTGCGGGTTTTACAATATGGATAACGTGCTCAAATCGCGTTTTCCCGCAATTAAAACTTTTATGTGGGCGTATACGAACACAAAAAAACTTCGCAACTTCGAACGAAAAAACGAACTTAGCACAATTAAAAATCTCGAAAGCGGCTATTGCGACGTTTTTATCACTTGCGGCGACGCCGACCCGTTTATTGGGCAGGCAAAAGAGTTCGTTTCGGCGCTATCCGACGCGAATATAACTACGGACGCGTATTTACCCAAAGTAAAAGGGAAAAAATTGGCTCACGAGTATCAATTCCTTGTCGGCACCACCGAAGCCGACATAGCTCTCGATAAGGCGGTTACGTTTATTGAAAACCGACTGTAACATTTATTCGGCGGCCGCCGAAAACATACCGCGAAATGGAGCGCTTTTCGCAAACGCAAAACCCGCGCGAATACACGGGCTTGATTTTTTACGCGGGTTTTGCGTTTTGCTAATGATACTCGACCACGCCTCGTTCGACATTATGATGTTGCGCGTTTGGAGTCCTAATTTTTATTTTGAGGACAACTTCTTAACCGACCTTTCGGATTGGGTGTTTTACAATTGGTGGGACGGTTCCGTTCGCCTCGTTTTGCGCCTTACCGTGATATGTATTTTCTTTTGCATAAGCGGAATATGTTCGTCGTTTTCGCACAATAACGCTTTGCGAAGCGTTAAGCTCGCGGTCGCGTCGGTAACGCTCAGCCTATTCACCGTTGTTGCGGACAGGCTGTTCGACTTGGGCATATCGATTTTGTTCGGCGTTTTGCATTGTTTAACAGTGTCAATCGTTATTTGCACCGTTCTGCAAAAACTGCTCAAAGATAAAGCGAAATATGCGTGTCTCGGTTTGGGAATCTTATTCTTTATATGGGGACTGTTACTCGACTTTTACCGCTTGCAAGGCTCGCAATTCGATATTTCACAGCAAGAAATATCCGCCCTCGACTATTTGCGAATTGCGGTGGGCACACGCTACTACGGCGCCGATTGTTTCGGACTTATGCCGTTTGCGGGAATATTTTTAATAGGCGCATACGGCGGTTCCGCATTATATAAAAATAAAAAACCGTATTTGCCTCTTTTCGAAAAAACGCCGTTTCGTCCCGTTTGTTTTGTGGGGCGTAAAGCGGTGTGGTTCTATCTTTTGCATCAACCTATTATATTCGTGCTCACGGTAATCGCGGGCACCGTTCTCGGTTTAAAATTCGTTTAAAGGAATACTCGCATGAAATTAAAAAAGCCCAAAGAAAAAGCGCTCGCATTCATTGCGGCAAAAAAACAGTTCGACGGAGCTGAATCGTTATGGTTTCCCGTAGAAAAAGCCGCCGAGCTTTTTCCGAAGAACACCGCGCTTCGCTTTCTCGGCAAAAACATAAATTACAAAACTCTCGCCGAAAAAGTTACTCAATACGCCTCTTGCCTGCTTAAAGCGGGGCTCTGCGAAGGAGAAGCCGTAACGTTCGCCTTGCCTAATATTCCCGAAAGCGTGTATTTACTGTACGCAACGCAAAAAGCAAAGCTCGTCACATCTCCGCTTCATCCGCTTTCCACGCCCGAAGCGGTTAGCGCGGCTATGGAAAAAACGGGAAGCCGCATTGTGTTCGCTCTCGGCGACGCGGCGCAAAAAATAGCCGAAAAGTGTAAGTCCGCCGTAGTAGTGGCCGTCAGCCCCGCGAACTCCCTCGCGCTAAAAAAATTACTGTTTTCTTTGCGTTCGCCGCTTCCAAAAAAAGGGGACAACTTAATAACGCTAAGCGATTTTTTGAAAAATCCCGAAAGCACGCCTCTTCCCAAGCTCGTAAAAAAATGCCCCTCAAAGCAAAAAACTTCGGTTTTGCTTCAATCGGGCGGCACTACGGGAACGCCCAAAGTTATAGGGCTTAGCGCCGACTCGGTGAACAACCTTGCCAAAAAGGGAATGGGCATACTCGGCAAAAACGACGTGACTGCTTGCGGAATGCTTAGCGTTTTGCCTGTGTTTCACGGCTTCGGACTCGCTATGGGTGTGCACGCAATGCTGTGTCACGGTGGCAAAAACGTCTTATTTCCGAAATTTCACCGCGCGTCCGCCGTGCGCGAAATACGCAAAGGCAACGTGCAATTCGTAATCGGAGTGCCGCGCCTATACGAAGCGCTCTTGTCGCACCCAAAATTTAAAGGAAAAGCCTTGCGTTCGCTCGTAGTTTCATACGTTGGCGGCGATTTCGTTCCCCGCACGCTACTGAAAGAATATAACGAGCACATAGAAAAATTCGGAGGAAAAAGCAGACTATACGAGGGCTACGGGCTCACCGAAACGGTTACCGTTTGCAGCGTAAACACCGATTCCGCCCATAAAGACGAAACTGTTGGTAAGCCGCTCGAAGGAGTGGAAATTCGCGCTTTCGACTTTTCGGAAAAAATTCCGCGCGAGCTTCCCGAAACCGAAAAGGGCGAGCTCGGAATTACGGGCGACACTCTTATGGAAGAATATTTAACGGACGAAAAAAGCACGTCGGAAGTGTTCTTTTCGCATAACGGAAAAACCTACGTGCGCACGGGCGACTGCGGCTATATAGACGAAGACGGCTTCGTGCACTTCGTGTCGCGGTATAAGCGCATTATAAAAGTGAAAGGAATACCCGTGTATCCTATGGAAATCGAACAGCTTGCAATTACTGTCGAGGGAGTAAGCGCGGCTTGCGCGGTTCCTCTTCCCGATAAGCCCGAAAGCATAGTTTTGTTTTTAGAGGGAACCGACGAAACTCTCGGCGAAAAGCTCAAAAAACTCGTGCGCGAAAAAATATCGGTATACGCCGAACCGACCTACGTATGCTTAGTTAAAAATTTCCCCGTTACAAACATGACTAAAACTGACACAAACGCGCTTTTAAAGCTATATCGCGACGCGCGCAAAACCGAATAGTTCTGTTTACCGCTAATTTTAACCTTTTTTTAATTGTTTTCCGTTTGACAAGGCACAACTTCGAGTATATAATAAAGAGCAAGAAAATTGCACTAACAAAATATATTTTTCGATAGCCGCTTATTTTCAAGCGGTTTTCGGTATAAATAGGAGAATAACTATGCTCGAACTTAAAAATATCGTAAAAGACTACGTTACGGGCGACACAACCGTTCGCGCTCTGAAAGGCGTTGACGTAACGTTCCGACGCAGCGAATTCGTTTCGGTTTTGGGTCCGAGCGGTTGCGGCAAAACCACTCTGTTGAATATCGTGGGCGGTCTCGACAGCTACACTTGCGGCGACCTTATCATAAACGGGAGAAGCACCCGTGACTTTAAGGCATACGATTGGGACGCATACAGAAACAACTGTATAGGCTTCGTTTTTCAAAACTACAATCTTATTCCGCACCTAACGGTGCTCGGAAACGTTGAACTTGCGCTCACGTTGAGCGGAAAGAGCAAATCGGAACGGCGAGCCAAAGCCGCCGCCGCGCTCGAAAAGGTGGGGCTCGGCGAACAAATGAACAAGCGCCCCAATCAGCTTTCGGGCGGGCAAATGCAACGCGTGGCTATTGCGCGCGCAATAGTGAACGACCCCGAAATTATTCTCGCCGACGAGCCTACGGGCGCGCTCGACAGCAAAAACAGCGTGCAAATCGCCGACCTTTTAAAAGAAATAAGTCGCGACAGGCTTATTATAATGGTGACGCACAACGACAATTTGGCGGAAGAATATTCGACAAGAATAATAAAATTCCTCGACGGCGAAAAGGTTGACGACTCCAACCCCTACGAACCCGCGCAAGAGGAAAGATTGCAAGAAATAAAGTATGAGCGCGAAAAGCGCGGAGAGGCGTTCGTAGCGGAGGAATATGCGCTCGACGCTTATCCCGACCCTTACGCGCCCGTGTCAAAAAAGACAACGCCAAAAAAAGAACCCGACTCAATTCGTTCCGAGCAAACGGAAGCGGCGATTTTAACCGACGAAAAAACACCCGAACAAATTGCTTCGGCAAAAATCAAAAAAGAAGAAAAGAAAAAATTAAATAAGCAAGAAAAAGCGGCAATAAAAGCCGAACAAGCGGCGAAAAAAGCGGAAAAGAAAAAGCAGGAACAAAAGCGCAAAAAAGAAATGAAGCGCACTTCGATGAGCTTTTTCACCGCGCTCGGACTATCGGGGCGAAACCTTGCCACCAAAAAGGGACGCACTACGCTCGTTTCGTTTGCGGGAAGCATAGGCATAATAGGAATAGCTCTTGTGCTCAGCATATCCAACGGCTTCACACGTTACATAAACAAACTTCAAACCGACACTTTGGCGGGCTTTCCCATAACGGTAGCGCCGCAAGCTATGGACATAGAAAGCGTTACTTCGTCTATCGGAGGCAACAAAGAGCTTAAAGAAGAGTTTCCGTCGGGCAACGAAGTTGAAATTTACACGCGCGACCTAAGCACAATGGTGTATTTCAACGACATAACCGACGAATACATAGACTACGTTAAAGCAATGCCGCAAGAATACTACAAAGCCGTATCGTTTTCAAATGCGCTCGATATGCTCGTGCTAAGAAAAGACGGCGAAGAAGTGAAAAAAGTTTCGCTTTCGAAGCGCACGATGATGGGCTCACAACAGATTTGGCAGGAAATGCTTCCTAACAATTCTTTCATGCGCGAACAGTATTCCGTTTTGGCGGGCAAACTTCCCGAAAACAAAAACGAAGTAGCCATAATAGTGGATAAATACAACCGCTTAGACGAGGCTGTGCTCGAAGCGCTCGGAATTACCTACGTAACAGATAATAACAAAATATCTTTTGAAAAAATATTGAATTTGGGCGAAAACGAACACTTTTTAGTAGTGTCGAACGACAACGCCTATCCCGACGGCAAATTCGTGGACTACGATTCGCTTGAAGGAAAGGAAAAACTTTCCGAAATTTACCAAACCGACGGAGAAGCGGGAAAGAAAAACGTGCCGCTTAAACTTGTGGGAATTTTACGGACCGAAAAGGGAGTGCCGTTGGAACTATTCAACAGCGGAATAGTATATTCTCCCGAACTTACGCAAGAAATTATTTCGCTCAACGTCGATTCGGCTATTGTGGCAAAACAAAAAGAGGAATTCGACAAACCGAATTATTCGGGATATAATTTGGCGAAAAGTCAAACTTTCTACGAGCTTGCCGGCTTTTCGCAAACGCAAGCAACGGGCTTTGCTCGGCTCGAAGCCGCAATATCAGACCTTGAAAAAGCTCAAAACAAATCTTTAACCGACATTTTACGCGACGATCCCGAATTAAATTGCTTAAACGGCACGCCTTACGAGCCTTATAAAGCTGAAATTAAAGAATTCGCTCCAAACCGCGACCTTATTAAAAACAAGCTCGAATCCGAAAAAGCGGCGTCGCTCGAGGATTTGAATTACGCCGCGCGTCCGTCGAGTATTTACATTTACCCCAAAGACTTCGAAACCAAAAAGAAGATAAACAACTATTTAGACAGCTGGAACGATTCTCATCCGAACGCCAAAATTATGTATACCGACGCGAGCGAACTTCTCGCTTCAACTATGGGGAATATGGTAGACATAATTTCTTACGTTTTAATAGCGTTTGCGGCTGTCAGCCTTGTGGTTTCGAGCATTATGATAGCAATTATAACTTATGTGTCGGTTATAGAGCGCACCAAAGAAATAGGCGTGCTTCGAAGCATAGGCGCGCGCAAAAAAGATATTTCGCGCGTATTTAACGCCGAAACGGTGCTAATCGGTTTAATCGCTGGCGTTATGGGCGTGGTGATTGCCGCTATTCTCAATTTCCCTATAAACGCAATTTTGCAAGTGGTAATAAACGCGAACGGCGGCGGAAGCATGGGCATAGGAAATCTTGCGGTTTTAAACCCCTTGCACGCGTTGCTTTTAATCACCGTTTCGGTTGTGCTCACTCTCATAAGCGGATTTATTCCCTCGCGCATTGCCGCAAAGAAAGACCCCGTAACCACGCTGAGAACGGAATAATAAAGACACTTAGCCGCAAAACAACCCCGATTTTCGGGGTTGTTTTACTTTAAAAATAATATAAGCAATAAAAAACGGTTTGAAAAACTTCTGCTTTTTCTACATATAATACTTTTGACTACCGATATTAAGGAGACAATATTGTTATAAGCGGCGAAATATCCATAAGACCGTCGAAAGACATGAGAACGAATTATTCCGAAATTTCAGTTCTTGCACATCAGTATCCTGTGGCGATTACCGTGAACGGCAGAAAGGACACCGTTCTTTTGAGTCATACGGATTTTTTGGAACAGCAACGAGCGATAAACGAACTACAAGAACGTTTTGCAATTTACGCGCAGTTAGCTCAGTCGCAAGACGACATTAAACTCGGCAGAATTCAGCTTTTACATTCGGCGGTTGAAAGTATTTGCAACGATTTGGATAACTTGGATTTATGAACTATTCGATAAATATTACCGATACGGAGAAAGAACATCTGCGTGATATTGCCGTATATATAGCCGAGCAATCAAAAGATAGGGAAATCGCAAAAATTTTGTTCAAGAATTAGAAGCCGAGTACTATACTCTTAGGAAAATGCCGAATAAAGGCGCTAATCCCGACGATAGGTTTCCCGTAAACATGGAACATAAATTTCTTATACATAAAGACTATTCAATATTTTATACGGTGGAAGAAGCAAATAAAGAAAAACAAATAAAATTTTCACAACCAAAACCGCTGTTTAATTAAACATTTTTCTCGTGATTTTTAGCATAAAATTTTGAGAAAAGACGCGCGAACAAAAATAGAGGAGTTTGTATTTGGCTCCGACTATATAAAGGGCGCGTTTTTTCTTTACCGCTATTTTCGTTATTTTTCTGCCTACTTTATTCACGTCCATGCGCTTGTTTTGTCTGCCGTCTATTTTTTGTTGCGACGCGAGCACTCTGCCGCCGTAACGTTCGTTGGTTTGTTCGAATTTGAGTCGGTTAGAGGTGAACTCGCTTTTAACGTCGCCCGGACAAATAGTAACCACGTTTATTCCGCTGTTATATAATTCCATTCTCAGCCCGTAGGCAAGCATATTGAGAGCGGTTTTCGCCGAGCAATACACGTTGCGATAGGGGAGAGCGAAAAGAGCGCAAGCCGAACTTACGAATATTATTTTTCCGCCCTTAGGAACATTCGGAATAAGCGCCCTTGTAAAAACGAAAGGAGCGAAATAGTCCACTTCCATAACGTAGCGAACGCTTTCAAGCGGCAAAAGTTCGGTCGCTCCCGATATTCCGAGCCCCGCATTGTTTATAATTAGGTCTATTTTTGGGTATTTTTCGGTTATATTTTTAGCAACGCTCTCGGTTTGCTCCGAATCGGACAAATCGCATTGATAAAAGTCGAAATCTATTTCTTCGACGTCTTGCGGACGACTGCGCGAAACGCAAATTGTTTTATATCCGTATTCGCTCAATGTTTTGAGTATAACTTTTCCTATTCCGCTGCTTCCGCCGGTAATAACGGCGATTTTTTGCGGTTCTTTATTCTTTTTTCTCATTTTTTTATTTTAACACAAAGAACAAGGTTAAAGCAACATTAAAGCGGTGTTTTTCGTTTATAATCTTATTACTTGACAAACTTGCGGCAAAAGAGTAAAATGCTTATATGATATTGTCACCTAAAAGGCTGTGGGAGAATTACGACCGCTCAATAATGCCGCTCGATACGAGCGTTATAAGCTCGGTTAAAACGTCTTTCGGCACCGAAAAGCATGTGTATTACAACGGCGAAGCTACCGCTTTGGGATGCACTCGTATTTATGCGCGCCTTTTGTTACCCGAAAACCGTTCCGATAAGCTTGTTTTAATTATGCTCGGGGCTGACGAAGATATTCACGATTATGATTTTTCGGAATTTATCAAAAACGGTTGGGCGGTGCTTGCCGTAGACTATACGGGAAATGTATTAAACCGCACAAGATTTACAATATATCCCTCCGCGCTCGGATACGGTAATTATAATAAAGACGAACTTTACACAATTGCCGAACACCCGCAAAAAACATGTTGGTACGTTTGGACTACCGTTTGCTTGCGTTCTTTCACTTTTGCCGAAAGCGAGGGATTTTCGCGCGTTGCCGCGCTCGGAATAAATTTAGGCGGTTCCACTATTATAAAAGCGGCTGCTTTATCCGATTTTCCGGTGTGCGCCGCATCGCTTTATTCTCCCGGATTTTTTCCTCCGTCGGACGACGCCGATAAACTTTCGGAAAGAGTGAGTATGAGCGTAGACGGTTACGCTCATATGTATAAAATTCCTTTTTTTCAAATTTGCTGTTCAAACGACGTCGATTCTTCGCTCGACAGCATAAGCGAACTAAACGAACAGGCGGCGGGAAAAAGCTTACTGTATATTGCTCCGCGCGTTGCAAAGTCGTACACAGGAGAAATTCAATCCGATTTAAAACTGTTTTTCTCCGAATACCTCGATAAAACTCATTCTTTGACTGACGGCGAAAATATTTTTGCTCCGTCGTTTGACTTTTCTGCAAGCGGCGCGGAAGACAAACTGTATTTTTCTCTTAAATGTCAGCACAAACTAAAAGAGGTGGGATTGTTCGTTTCTCACGGAATAACCAATCCAGCATACCGAAACTGGCGCGCCGTTCCACTCGAAAAAGCGGGAGAAGACGAATATATAGGATACACTCAAGTTTATTCTTCGGATAAACCCGTCTATTCTTTTGCGTGCGTCACTACTGAAAACGGATTTATTTACAGTTCGCCCGTTTTGAAAAAAATTCCGTCTTCCCTAAAAATAAAACCTACGGTTATAACGAAGCGCCGACTTATATACGACAGCGACATGGGCGTAGATGACTTTTTTGCGGCGGAAGAAAAATATGTTCCCGAAGTTAAAGAAGGACCTTTTTCGCTCGGCGGAATAAGCGCTTATAAAGGACTATGCACTTATAAGTTGGGCGACGTGGCTTTCAGCGGTTCGCGCGACAGCGTGTTGCAACTACTCATGTTTTCGCCGGTAGCGCAAGAAGTAACCTTTTCGGTTACCGACGAAGAACATTTCACAACATACTCGTGTAAAAAATTCATAAGCCCCGAAACGGATTGGACAAAAATAATGCTTCAAGTATCCGACCTAAAATCAAACGAGGGTTTTCTTCCGGGTTGGGATAAGGCAATTCTTTTAAGAATAGACGCGGACGTCGAAGTTTTAATAAGCTCTTTGCTTTGGGTATAATTTTCGGTATAAAATGGGTAAAAACAAAAAAAAGAAAAAACAAGCTTGGGAAATAGTTTTAAAAGACAGATTCCTAACAAACAACAAGCCCGAAAATCTTTACGTTATGGCGCTTATGTATTTTGTAGTGTTTTTTCTCAGCTTTTTGCTCGTGTTCGTTTGCTTTTTTCAGCTTTGCGAAGTGAGGGGCACAAGCATGGTGAACACACTTCAAGACGGCGACCATGTTTTGCTTTTAAAAACGTCTAAAACTTATAAACGCGGCGATATTGTGGTTATAACCAAAGACGACGAAAATAAAAAGACGAAAACAAATATAATTAAGCGCGTTATAGCGGTGGGCGGAGATTCAATTATGTTCGTTCAGCGCGAAGACGACGAAAACTTTATTTTGCTCTACATGAAAAAGAACGGCGAAGAAGAATTTTCTTTGATTGACGAGAGCGGCTATATTAACGAACCCATGCAAAAATCCGGCTTTAAGAATAAAGACAACACAGTTTGGGAAAATATAGCAAACGTAAAAGATCCCGATTCGGCGGAAAACAAAGAAAAATTCTTTTTCGGAAAAGAAATAACCGTTAAAGAAAACGAATTTTTTGTTATGGGCGACAACAGAAACGTGAGCGAAGATTCGAGAAAAGACGGTTCGTACTTCATAACCAACATATATCATAAATCGGTTTTCACAGTAAAGAAAGATTCTATTTTGGAAAAACTTTTGAAATTTTTATACCACGAAAACAACAACGCCAACAGAATTTTAGGTTTTGACGGATAAACTCGGGAGGTAATATAAAAATGGTAAAAATAACTTGCGACTCAACCGCCGACCTCGAAACTCTTTTCGAAAAGAGAAACATAGGAGTTTTGCCTCTTATAGTTACTCTCGGCGAAAAAAGCTATCATGACGGAGTTGACGTTACTCCTCCCGATATTTTCGCGTTCGTAAAAGAAAAAAACGTTTTACCAAAAACGGCGGCGCGAAACGAAGACGACTTCTATAATTTTTTCAAGCAATACACCGATTGCGGCGACAGCGTTATTCATTTTAATATTTCGAGCAAATTTTCGGCAAGCAACGAAATGGCTAAAAAAGCCGCCGCCCGATTAAATAACGTATACGTAATCGACAGTTATAATCTTTCTACGGGAACAGGACTTCTTGCAATGCACGCTTGCGATATGGTAGAAGCGGGAGAAAATGCGGAAGAAATAGTTAAATCGGTTAACGCCCGAATTCCGTACGTACAAGCCTCTTTCGTAGTAGACACAATGGAATATTTGCGGAAGGGCGGAAGATGCAGCGGAATAGCGAGTTTTGCCGCGTCGGTTCTTAAAATAAAACCCACTATCCTCGTTAAAGACGGCGGAATGGTTGTGGGCAAAAAATACATGGGTAATTTCGATAAAGTTATTCTCAAATACGTTGCCGACACATTAAATTCATTCAATAACCCCGATTATACGAGAATATTCGTAACTCACACTTACGCAACCGACGAAACCGTGAACGCCGTCGTTCAGGAAATAAAAAGACTCGCTCCGTTTAAAAAAATAATCGAGACAAAGGCGGGATGCACAGTAACGAGTCATTGCGGCAAAAACACTTTGGGAATACTTTATATAAACGACGGACGTATAACCCCTCAATAGTTTAAATCCATAAAAAGAAAAAAAATGGAAAAATTAAAAGAATACCTAATTAAAAATTCTTTCTCCGAAGAAATTGCGGCAGACTCTGCGGAAAAATTCAGAGTCTACCGTGATTTTTTAATAGAGAAAAACAAGCAGTTCAATCTTACGGCAATCACTGAACCCGAAGAAATAGAAATAAAACACTTTATCGACTCTCTTTCGGCTCTTCCTTACATAGAGGGGAATTTTGCCGACATAGGAACGGGGGCGGGTTTTCCAGGTCTCGCCTTAAAAATAATGCTTCCCGATTCGGAT
Source organism: uncultured Clostridia bacterium (assembly GCA_947089425.1). Taxonomy (GTDB): domain Bacteria; phylum Bacillota; class Clostridia; order Christensenellales; family Pumilibacteraceae; genus Pumilibacter. Next base: position 8,719 of record CAMUKG010000003.1, on the reverse strand, counting down.
TTTACTCTTATAGACAGCCTAAATAAAAGAATAGAATTTTTAAACGAACTAATTTTAAAACTCGAACTCAAAAAAGTTAAAACAATTCATGCGCGAGCGGAAGAGCTCGACAAAAACGTTAAATACGATACGATTGCGGCGCGAGCGGTGTCGAAACTCAACACTCTTTGCGAATATACTTTGCCTTTCGTTAAAACTGGCGGAAAATTTATTTCGTATAAATCCGAAAACTGCGTCGAAGAAATAGAACAAGCTCAAAAGGCTATTTCCGTTTTGGGCGGTAAACTTGAAAAAGTCGTTTCTGTAAAATTACCTTATTCGGATATAACGAGAAAACTCGTTATTATAAGAAAAATAAAAGAAACTCCTTTAAAATATCCTCGCGGACAAAACAAGCCGAAAAAACAACCTCTATGAGTAAGTAAGTATATATATTTATGTTGATAGTAGTAGTTAAAGTAGAGAATGTGAAAATGTGGACAAACTCATATATAGTATTTTATAATAAAAACTAAATAAAAAACAACTATATATCGGTTTTAATCAAAGAATAAATTGTGGAAATTTTTATGATTTTTACATAAATTTATAAACATTTTATCCACATAAGATTTATAAAAGCAAGTATAAAAAATAAAAAAAGAAAAAATAAAAAAAGTTATCCACATACTTTTCCACAATGTGGATAAATAGCTGTGGATATAAGGTGAATACTGTGTACAACTTTGATAATTGCAAAAATAATAGTAAAAAGGATATTATTGCGGCTATATCCACTCCGATAGGGCGCGGCGCCGTGAGTTGTGTAAGAATATCGGGAGATGGAAGCGAAGAAATAGTAAGAAAGTTAACCTCTTATAAGAAGGAGTTTTCTCACGCTAAAATGGTACCGTGCATTTTTAGAGGAAGAATAAAAGATAAAATAATGGCGGTGGTTTTTAAAGACGGGAAGAGTTACACCGGCGAGGAAAGTGCGGAACTTTATTTTCACGGCGGAAAGTTTTTGACAGAGCAAGCATTGTTGAGCGTAATAGACGCGGGCGCCCGTTTTGCGGAAGCGGGAGAATTTACACGAAGAGCTTTTCTAAACGGGAAAATAGATTTGACGCAAGCCGAAGGGATAAGCGACCTAATTGACGGCGACAGTTCCGACGCGCTTCAAGACGCATTCGAGCAGAGCGAAGGACGGACTAAAAATGCAATAAACGCCATATACGAAAATCTTTTGGAAGTTGCGGCGCGAGCCGAAGTGAGCATAGATTATCCCGAAGAAGATATAGAAGAACAGACCCGCGCCGAACTGATAGGCGGAATAGATAAAGTATTGCTTGCCGTTAGAAAGGAAATAAAAGGATACTATAGCGGAAGAATAAAGAGAGAGGGAGTTAAAGTTGCCATAACGGGAAAAACCAATGCGGGTAAAAGTACTCTTTTTAACACTCTTTTGCAGTCGGAAAGAGCAATCGTATCCGACGAAGAGGGAACAACCCGCGATACGCTTGAAGAAAAAATGTTATATAAAGGTTGCGCGTTTGTTTTAACCGATACGGCCGGAATACGCGAAACAAACAACAAAGTGGAAAAACTCGGAATAGAGAGAAGCAAAGCGGCTATGAAAGAAGCCGATTTGGTATTGCTCGTAATAAACGACGAAAAAGAATGCCCAGATTTTCTTGACGAAACTACTTTGCTCGTGATAAACTCTTTCCAACCCGTTGCCGACTCCGATAAAATAACGACGCTGAAAAACGGAAAGAAAGCGGTTGTTTTAAACGCCAAAACGGGAGACGGAATAGACGCTCTGAAAGACGAACTTTATGCTCGCGGCAAAGAATTGAGTTCGGGCGGCGGATGTATAAACAATCCCCGACAGTACGACGCATTGAAAGAATGCGAAAGCGCTCTTGTAAGAGCGACCGACGCCGCGAAAAATCTTACGCTCGATTGCGTTTGCTCCGACTTAAATAAATCGCTTGACGCGCTCGGAAAAATTACGGGCAGAAACACAAGCGAATCTGTTATAAGCGAAATCTTTTCGAGGTTTTGCGTGGGAAAATAATTAGTTTGGTTATAAGATTAAACCAAATAAAAAAAGAAGAAAAAAATGAAAATAATAGATACTAATAAAAAAGCATATTTCGACTATGAAATAACCGATTCGATAGAGGCTGGAATAGTTCTCGAAGGTAGCGAAGTAAAATCTGTGAAACAAGGCAACGCGCGTTTGCGCGACAGTTTTTGCCAATTGTCGGACGGCGAGCTTTGGCTTAAAAATTTTTTTATAGCGCCTTATGAAAAAGGAAATTCTTTTGCTCCCGACCCGCGCAGAAACAGAAAACTCTTATTGCACCGCGCAGAAATAGACAAGTTGGAAGGAAAGGTGCGCCAAAAAGGGCTCACGCTCGTGCCAACAAAACTGTATTTCGTTAAAAACAAAGTAAAAGTGGAAATCGCTTTGGGGCGCGGCAAAAAACTTTACGACAAGAGGGAGACGGCGAGAGAAAAAGTTATAAAACGCGACACCGACCGTCAAATAAAAGAAAGCAACCGATAAAAACGCAAACGCAAACGGCGCATATCATGTAAAGGGCACGGAAATAGAAGAGAAAGGAGAAAGCAGTGGAATTTAACGAATTTTTGCAAGAGGTAATGCCCAAAATCAAAAAGCTAAGCGAGCTTGCGCGCGAAAGCACAATTATAGACAACACGTTTTACAGCAAATACGAAGTTAAGCGAGGTTTGCGCGACGAACACGGCAACGGCGTTTTGGCGGGACTAACAGATATTTCGGACATTATAGGGAGAACCACCGAGCCCGACGGAAGCAGACTCCCTTGCAAGGGAATACTCAGATACAGAGGAATAGACATAAAAGACATTGCGGGCGGTTTCGTGCGCGAAAACAGATTCGGCTTCGAAGAAACGGCTTATCTTTTGCTCTTCGGAACTTTACCGAGCGAAAAGGAACTAAAAGAGTTCAAAGAAATTTTAAGCGGAATGCGCAGTTTGCCCGTGTCGTTCATTCGCGACGTTATAATGAAAGCGCCGAGCGTGGACATGATGAACGGGCTAAGCCGAAGCGTGCTCACATTGTATTCGTATGACGAAAAGGCGGACGACATTTCGATTTCAAACGTTTTGAGGCAATGTTTGCAACTAATAGCTCAATTCCCTCTTGTGAGCGTTTACTCGTATCAAGTGTTTAAATATTATCACGAAGAGGGCGGTCTCATTATTCACACGCCAAAAAAAGAGCTTTCCACAGCCGAAAATATGCTGCACCTTTTGCGCGCCGACGGGGAATATACCGAACTCGAAGCGAAAATACTCGATATGATGCTTGTGCTTCATGCAGAACACGGCGGCGGCAATAACTCCACTTTCACGACTCACGTTGTCACTTCGTCGGGAGCCGATACATATTCGGTAATCGCGGCGGCGCTCGGTTCGCTCAAAGGCCCGCGTCACGGCGGCGCCAACATTAAAGTGGTTAAGATGTTCGAAGATATGAAAGAACATTTGAAAAATCACTCCGACGGAGCCGTGCGCGACTATTTAAACAAACTTTTAAATAAAGAGGCATTCGATAAAGCGGGACTCATTTACGGCATAGGTCATGCGGTGTATTCGGTGAGCGACCCGCGCGCCGAAATTATAAAAGCTTATGTGGAAAAACTTGCCGACGCAAAAAACAGGACGGAAGACTACGAGCTATACGAGAAAATAGAAAGGCTTGCGCCCGAAGTAATATCCGAGCACCGCACAATGTATAAAGGCGTGTCGGCAAACGTCGATTTTTATTCGGGCTTTATAAACTCTATGCTCGGAATACCCACCGAACTGTTCACGCCTATTTTCGCGGTAAGCAGAATAGTGGGTTGGAGCGCGCACAGAATAGAAGAGCTAAGCAACAAAGGAAAAATCATTCGCCCGAATTACGAATGTATTTCGGAAGTTCGCGACTATGTACCGCTTAAAGATAGGAAGTAATTAACCAGCCTTTTGCGACCAAAAGGCTGGAAAATAGTTTTTGCGACTAAAAAGCCGATAAAATATGCTTAAAAAAAACGACGTAATAGAAATCGAAATCGACGGATTAGGATATAACGGCGAGGGAATAGCCCATGTGGGCGGCTACACCGTGTTTATTCGCACGGCGTTGCCGGGTGAAAAAGTCCGCGCCGTCATAATTCTCGCAAAGCCCACTTTTGCGGTTGGAAAGCTTCAAAAAATTCTCCGCCCGTCTCCCGACAGAGCGGAGCCTTTTTGCGCGGTTTTCGGAAAATGCGGCGGGTGCGGACTTCAACATATACAATATGAAGCGCAACTGCGTTATAAACGCGAAATGGTTGCAGACGCGTTTAAAAAAATCGCGCGCATAAATATTCAACCGGACGAAGTAGTGCCCGGTCCGCTTATTAAAAATTATCGAAACAAAATGAGTTTACCCGTGCGCGGCGACGAGGCGTGCGTCGGTTTTTTTGCCGAAGGGACGCACAGAGTTGTGCCTATTGACTGTTGCCCCATTCAGTTCGAGGGAAACGGCGAGCTTATTCGCGCGTTTTGCGATTTTATGCGCGACAATGCAATTAGGGGGTATAACGAAACTACGGGCGAGGGCGAAGTTCGTCATCTTGCGGCTCGAAAAACGGGCGACTCAATAACGGTTACGGCGGTGACGAACGGCAATTACGTGAAAAAACTTGCGCCTTTCGAAAAAAAGCTGAAAGAGCTGTACGGCGAAAATTACGCTTACTACGTAAATATAAACGGTTCGCGCGGTAATTGCATTTTGGGCGAGGACAGCGTTTTCGTGGGCGGAAGAGTTGAGCCCGTAATAATAGACGGACTGAAAACGAAAGTGCATCCGCAAAGCTTCTTTCAAGTGAACGACGGCGTGCGAGAACTTCTTTATCGCGAAATAGCGAAAGAGGCGAAAGGGGAGAACGTTATAGACGCATACAGCGGCGCGGGAGTGCTTAGCGCAATGCTCGCCCGCTCGGCAAATTCGGTTACTGCAATCGAAATCGAGCCCAAAGCAGTTGAGTCGGCGAGATTTATGCTCGAACAAAACGGAATTAAAAACGTGAAAACCGTTTGCGGCGATTGCGCCGTCGAGCTCGGCAACGCGCTGAAAAACGCGAAAAATTCCGTCGTTGTGCTCGACCCGCCCCGCGCGGGTTGTTCGCGCCCCGCCCTCGACGCCGTGTGTTCCGCCCGCCCCGAAAAAATTCTCTACGTGTCGTGCGCTCCCGCCACTCTCGCGCGCGACGCGGCAATATTATCAGAGCACGGATATTCCATAACGAGATTAACTCCGTTCGACATGTTTCCGCACACGGCAAACGTTGAGACGTTGGTCGTTCTTTCCAAAAAAATTCCCGACAGTCATATCAACATTGACGTGGAATTCGGGGAGGACGAGGGACAGTTTTCGTTAAAGAAAATCAAAGAGCGCGCCGAAGAACGCAAACCGAAAGATAAAGTAACGTATAAGAAGATACAAGACTATATCGAGCAAACTTACGGCTTCAAAGTCCACACGGCGTACATAGCCGAAGTCAAGCGCGATTTAGGATTGCCTATGTATGATGCGCCCAACGCCGTCGAAGAATTAAAACACCCTCGTCCGCATCCCACGCCGAAAATGGTCGAGGCAATAAAAGAAACACTAAAACATTTTGAGATTATATAAAACGTAACGGCTTTACGATAACAAGTAGAGCCGTTTTTTGTTTAGGAAGTGTTCTCCAAATTTTGGAGATTATCTTGCGTTTTGGGTTTGAGTGTGGTATAATAAGAATATCTAATAAAGGGTAGGAGATTTCGATATGGCGGCGAGCTATAAAAAGTTGTGGAAACTACTGATTGATAAAGATATGAGAAAGGAAGATTTGCGTGTTGCGGCGGGGATTACGACAACCGCTATGGCAAAGCTCGGCAGAAACGAAGATGTAAGAACTTCGGTATTACTTAAAATTTGCAAAGTGCTGGATTGCGATATATCCGATATAATGGAAATCGTGGAGGACTAAATATGGAAGAGTTGGCACAAAAGATAGATGAAATTATAGCGACAATGAATTCGAATACTTTACCGTTATGGGTCTCGATTGTTGGCATTTTTGTTCCTATATTGCTTTCTGTTGTTGTAATTGTTATTTCCATAATGCAACACAAAATCAATAAAAAGTTACAAGAAGAAATTGCTAAACAAAATATAAACATGCAGGAGCAAATTAATGAGAGGGATATTCGCATTCAAATGCATTCTGATATTTTAGGAATTTACAATGATTTTTGCTCGGCTCAGGAAGCGATATGTTTTATGGATGGCCGTTCATATTTAATTTTCTCTAATTTTTTTATTGAAAATGGGGCACAATTACCTGCAATATTTTCAAATGGTCTTAATAATGCATTAAATATTGTATGTCAGGCAGTCAATAGAGCAAGACTTCTATTGCCGCAAAGTGATGATGAATTAAGAAAAGTATTATGTCTATTATTTGATAAGTACAAGTTGTTAAAATTAAAAGTAGATGAATATCTTCATAATGGTGTTGCCATAAATATTTTTCAAAATGCATGGGCTAAAATTAATGGTGGCAATTTTGGACAGTTTACTAATTATGCACAATTAGTAAACAATCAGTCTGCTTATGCAACATATTTAGAATATTGTAAAACCGAAAAGACAAGAGAAATAGATTCATTGATAGCAGAACTCAGAAGTTTATTTGAGTATGACAAATTTGATAAATATTTTGAGCCGTATTTAAGGTTGTATGTGGAAAAGGGGGGAACTAATGCCTAATCAATCACAAATGAAGCGAAAGCGGATGCTTGAGTTTTTGAAAAAAATAAATGACCGCCGAAGAGTTTATTCAAAAGAGATTCTTGCCGAAGCAAAAGGAGCGGTTGGAGAAACGGTATAAGGACTTCCGCAGGAAATATCAGAATATCGTTGTTGTAGACGAAGACGATCCGCGTCCGATTCGCGAGCAGATAATAGACATATTTGGAGAAGGTCCTATGCCGCATTTCAGTAATCCCGAATTCCGCAAGAAAAAATAGTTTCAAAAATTTTTGCTAAAATGGAATAATTAAGGCGTTCTATTCGCTTGATAAGTAGAAACGAAAAGTAAATGCAAAAGGAGACAAAATGGCAAACAATGAATTTACGGTAAACGGGATAGACGTCCGTTTTAAGAAAATCAACAAAGACGACTATATTTCGTTAACCGATTTAGCTCGGTATGCAAATCCGTCCGAGCCGAAAGTGCCGATAGCGACTTGGATGCGGAACAAGGACGTTATTTCATATCTCGGACTTTGGGAAAGACTGCATAATCCCGATTTCAAAGGACACGAATTCGAGACCTTTGAGAGTGCGGCGGGCAGGCACAGTTTTTACCTTTCGCCGCAAAAATGGATTGAAAGCACTAATGCGATAGGCATTATATCCAAGTCCGGTAACAACGGCGGCACGTATGCCCATAGAGATATTGCGTTTGAATTTGCAAGTTGGTTAAGCCCCGAATTCAAATTGTATTTGGTTACGGAATTCCAGCGATTGAAAGCGCAAGAGCAAAAGGCATTGGAGTGGTCGGCGAAGCGCGAGCTTGCAAAAGTAAACTATCGTATACATACAGATGCAATCAAAGAAAATATTGTTCCGACGCTTACGGACGAGCAGTTGAAGTATGTTTATGCGGATGAGGCAGATTTACTGAACGTTGCTTTATTCGGTAAAACGGCGGCGCAATGGCGTAGAGGAAATCCTACGCTTAAAGGTAATATCCGCGACTATGCGACAATCGAACAGTTGCTTGTGATTGCCAATATGGAGAGTTATAACGCGATTCTAATTGAGCAGAATGTACAACAAAGCGAGCGGCTTGTACAGCTAAACAATATGGCTAAATCACAGTTGCGAGTATTGCAACAGAGTAATTCGAGATTACTCACGGAAGGACGAAAAGACAAAAAGTAAAAAATTTTTTGCGAAAATGGAATATTTCGGGCGTTCTATTCGCTTGATATATGTAGAGGGAAAATCCGTGTATTTGCGCGGAATTACAACTTTCTCAAATTTGGCGATTTCGCCATAATAAAAACTTAATAAACAGCGACAGGCTCACGGTAATCACGCCGTGAGTTTTTGTATTGCAAAAAGGAGGATTTATATCGGTGTATACAAGTTAAAAACCAAGAAAACGGTAAGCAAAGATTTTGGGTAAACGTACCAAGTGGTGGGATTTTTTGTAGCAGGATAAGAAAAATGTAAATTTTGTGGCTATTTACATTTTTGCTTGCCGAAGGCAAGTAACTTGCAACGGGAAACCCGTCTGCAAATATTACGTCCACACAAAAGGAGGAAACAACATAAGCAATCAACCGATTATATTTAACATTACATATACGCCGTGGAAAATCAAAAGCAATGCAACGTCGGAAGAAAGAGCAAAATTCGAGCGCGAACGCCCGTACTATGAAATGTCGTCCGGCAACAACATCTATAAGTATATGACTTCGGACAGGAAGTTGAACGGCGAAAATTCAAAGACGGAAACGACGTCGCTTATAAACTATTTCGAGAAGTCCACGGGAGTGTTTAACGGCGACGGTGTTATCACGCAAGAGCAGTTAAGACAAATTCAACAACGCGCCCACGCGTCCAAAAATATCTGGCACGGCTTTATATCTCTAAACAAGG
>CAMUKG010000002.1 GCA_947089425.1 uncultured Clostridia bacterium | reverse complement strand
GACATCGCCCTTTCACGGCGGTAACTCGGGTTCGATTCCCGATAGGGTCACCAAAACGAAGTGTCTCGAACCGAGTGCGAAGTTCATCGCATTCGGCTCGGGACTTTTCTTTTTGTTCGTCCGTTGTCGGATAGTCGGGTATATTGCTCGTTTTAAGAACAATCAAATACTTTTCGCCGTCGAAGATTATTTCTTTGATGAGCGCATCGAATAGCTTTTTACGCTTGTCGAGATTGGTCGGGTCTTCGGCACATTCAATGGCGAGCACGCTTTTATGAAAGAAATCCATTAGCATTTCAACCTGCAACGGCTTAATGTTATTAGACTCTTCGTCGGCGATTTTCGCTACAAGTTGCGTTTTGAGAAGCGTTAGCTCACTCATCTTGTTTTGCGTGTATTCGTTGAAAATTCCTTTGCAAATCGCCATTGTGATATTATTTAACATCTCTTCCGTTTCGGCAAGCTGTCGCCTGAGTATTTTAAGCTCGGGCTTTTCTGTTATTTGCCTGTTATGTATTTCAACGGCTTGCTCGGCAACGCGGCGCAAAAACGCCTCGTCCTTTAATGCCGACATTACGGCTTTATAAACGCTATCTTCCATAACCTGTTTGGGAACGGCGTGAGAACAGCATTTATCTTTGCCCTCCTTTTTTCGCCGACACTTGTAAAAATAGTGAATATCTCCGTTTCGGCAAGTGCCGCTTTCGCCGTTATATAGTGCACCGCAGTGCGAACAAATGATTTTGCCGCTTAATATAAACTTTTCTCCGGCGCGTACTCGTCCCGATTTGTGTGAATTTACTACAAGCAATTCTTGGGCGCGGTTAAATGTTAATTCGTCCACAATAGGCATAATAATATTGTCATACACCTCGCCGGCATATTGGCATTTGCCGATATACTTTTGATTACGAAGCATATCCGAAATGCGCCCGAATGAGAAACGATTGCCTTTATGTGTACGAATACCGCTTTCGTCAAGCCAAGTTTTGATTTCTTTTATCGTTGTGCCGTTTACATAATCGTCGAACATTTTCCGTATGATCTCGGCTTCTTCGGGAACGACTTGGTATTTCTTATCCACTATACGATAGCCGAAAATAGGCTGAATACCCGCGGCATTTCCTTTCAAACACGATTCTCTCATGCCGCGCTTTACTTTTTGACTTAACTCCGCACTGTAGTATTCAGCCATGCCTTCGATCATGCTTTCAAGGATAATGCCTTCGGGCGAATCGGTTATCTGCTCGCAAGCGGATAAAACCTTTACGCCGTTCTTTTTGAGTGTCGCTTTGTTTATTGCACTGTCGTAACGATTGCGCGCGAATCTATCGAGCTTATATACAAGCACATAATTGAATTCTTTATTTGCGCTGTCTTTTAACATTTGCTGGAATTGTTCGCGTTTGTCGGTCTTACCCGATACGGCACGGTCTATATACTCATGCACGATTATATATCCGTTACGTTCGGCAAATTCATGACACACGCGAAGCTGTCCTTCAATGCTTTGCTCGGTTTGCTTTTCACAGCTATACCGAGCATAAATTACCGTTCTTTTTTCAGTTGTCTCCATAATCGGTCTCCATTTGTTTTACTATATCGGGATTGTCAAGTAGATAGTAAGCAAGGTGCTGTGCGCACTCTGCTATAAACTTATCACTGTAATGCAGAACTCCCGATTTGACTTCGCCCGTTTGCATATCGCAAAATATGGTATCGTCTGCGATAATATCTGAATTTGGAATATACTTCGGGCTACCTGTATATGCACTTAACTTCTTCTTTACATAATCACTTCTTTGCTGAGATTTCACCTCGAATCATTGTTTGCGCTACGGCATACAATGTTCTCTTTGCCGAACGGATATAATGTTCTTTTTCCATATAACTACTATGTTCTCTCATCATTTATAGCGTATTACCTCCTTATTAGATTATTTTTAGAATATAGCCCGACAAACTGTTCGCTTCGTCGGGTCACACTCATCTTATTGATTTTTTAATATCTCATAGGCTTTTTTGATAAAGTCTACTTTCGTCATATTACGTTCACGAAGGAACGCTGTGATTTCGTCAAACAACTCACGGGGAATCATTGTCTGAAAATTACCGCTTGTTGCCTGACGCTTTTCTTTGTTCTTTTCTTCGTATCTTCTGTTTGCCACTCTCTGCGGCGTATCTTCTTTTCTCGTAACCATATTCACACCTCAAATAGAGTAGATCAGCTCGGTTCTTATTTCTTCGTCTATAAGCCGTTGCATTTCGCCGATACGCCTTACGTCCTCTAAATAATTGCCGGTTCGCTTGAACTGTTCGCTCTTGCTTAACTTATCATAAATAACATCGTACAGCCGTTCAGCCGCACTGTCTATGCCATGCAGTAGAGTGGGTATATCCCGTACCGTCCAAAGTGTTCCTTTGTCTTCAAGATACATCTTCGCAAGCGTACCGTACTTGGCGTAAACATGATGTATCGGTCTAACATTAGCTTGGTAAACTTTGATTTCTTCAACCGTCAGTCCTTCGCCATTTTCGGCTTTTGCCATAACTTCCGCGACATTCATAACAAACCTCCCGAAATATTCATATCGTATATATACGATACACTATTTTACACGGTTTGTCAAGAGTTTCGTTAAAGTTTTTTACTGCAATAATAAAAATATACTTACTACGGTTTGGGCGAAAAGCAGTACCGGCGTTGCCCAAAAGAAGAATTTACGAAAGCCGCGCTCGAAGTGGATTTCATCCTTTATCCCATCTACTTCCTTACATACGGCTTTGACTTTCTTTGTGGTTTCAGCTGTCAGCTCATCTATCTTGACAATAGCTTTTTCGGCGGCTTCGTTTATGCGTTTATTGAATCTGATACTCGCTTCGTCAGTCGCCTTTGCCGTAGCTATTGTTATTTCGGCTTGTATTTGTGTCGCAACTTCCGTTATTTGCCGAATCGTCGTTCTCAGATTCTCCAACAGATTGTTGTTGCTCTGTTGCAAGTCTTTCAGCATTTTCTCGTTGTTTTCGTTCAAATCGCTCTCGAGCCCGACGACGTTCCATTTTACGTTCTTCACTTGCTGCGTCAGTTCCTCGATTCGCGCATTCTGCTCCGAAACTAATTTGTTGCATTTCGCGTTCGATACAGTCAAGGCTTTGTACAATAGCCCTTCCCGCGCTTCCGCGGTGAGTAGATCTACTTGTTCGCACAATGCCTGCGCCGGAAGGTTGCTCTCGAATATAACCGCATCCTCGTCCTGTATAGGTTGTGGACTTTGGCCCGTTATTTTGTTCTCCAAGTTTTCTTAATACCTCGCTTTTTGTGTAGTTTGTACCGAGCTTTGCCCCTCGGATAGGCTTTTGCTTTTGCGGATGCAGATAGGAATAATCTTTACCGCTCCTTGTTATCTCGACGCCGTAACACGTTTTGAGATAGTCTTTGAACTCTTGCTCGTTGTGAGATTTTCCGATAGCTTCGACAATGACTTCTCGCAATTCCTCTTTCCAAGACACACCGCCGTTGAGCATAATCTTTCTCTCTGCGGCAGTGCGACTGTTCTTGCTGCGCTTGCGAAAGTCCGTTTCGGCATAGCCGTGTTCTTTTCCCAAACGATTAACTTCATCTTTCATTGCAATATAGTCTTTTGGGCTGAACTGTAACTTCTTTCCCGTGAGCGGATCTACGGCGTTTACTATAATGTGACTATGGACGGTATCGGTATCCGTATGCGTGGCTAATACGCACTCGTAATCTTGAAATAATTTTGCCGCAACTTCTTCCGCAAACTTATGAGCTTCTTGCGGAGTAAGGTTATCTTGCCGTGCACACGACAGTTTGAAATGATAATACTTGCGCTCATTATAACCTTTGCCTTTTCCGTACAATGCCGCGGTTTCCTCAAACTGCTTTGCGTAGTCCTCGTCCTCGAAAAGATTTCTAACCGAGACTATTTCCGCTTTATTCGGGTTTGTTATGTACCCAATAGCCGATTGCGGTTTTGCTTTTCCAGCACTGCATTTAAGAAGCGGCATTACGCACCGCCCACGACACTCGCGATTTTACGATATAAATTCTTGAGTTCTCCGATACAGCCCTTTAACTCTCGTTCCGTTTCAATGCCGTAATAATTATTCCTTACCGCTTGATTGAGATTATTGCCTTGCCGTTTTAGCTCGGTCAAAATTTCGCCTGCGTTCTCGACTGCGATGATAGGCTTGTCATTAATCGCCCTTATTATAAACTCGGTCATAGTAAGTCCGCTTTGTTTGATTTTCTCATCGATGATTTGTCTTTCTTTGTCCGTTGCTCTAAAAGTGTAAGCGAACGGTCTTGATCTGTTACCTATAATTTTCCCTCCTTGTTCGTTCATCATATTGGGGTCTTAGGGGTACTCCCTAACGAGGCGACGACTTGTCGGCGGTATTTGGCAAGCCAAATACGTTCCTCGCTATTACCGACATCCCAAACCCTAATTCCTAATATTCAATTTTCGTTTGCCGTTTAAGGCTGACGGCTACGCCTTGTTTTTTGTTTGCTTATTCCTCCTTGAAAATTTATTTGCTATATGCTTTGTTCAAGCAATATAAAAAGCTCGACCGTTGTTCACAGTTGAGCTGTATTTTCGCGTTCTGTCCGAGCGCGTCCTATTACGCCGATTACTCGATTTTAACTTAGGTTTATCATCAAGCTATTTTTGCCACAAAATAGTGTCGAAAATAGTGGTTTAAGCCCGATTATGCTTGATAATGCCACACACTAAACGTATTGACTTTTTATGCTCTTTCACTTTTTACATTGTTTTTGCGAAATTTCTTCCGTACAAACAATACGGTCCATCGGGATCTTCTACTATATAGTAATCGGGCAGAGTGTATGCAAACATTTCTTTTTGAAACAGCGGCGTATTTATAAGCGGCGCATAAATACGCCAATCCGACGGACTATTTTTCTCATAGTGACGTATCACAAAGAGCATCACATTTATGCTTGTAAGCCACCGCGAAACTTTATTGTCCCTCTCAGCTTTTTCGTCTTGTATCCTTTCGTAAATAACCTCACGCTCTTTTTCGTCTGCCGAGCGAAGCGCCATATATAGCTTGCCGAGCCGCGTTTTATACTCGTCGCAAATCTCTATAATCTTATCTCGATGACGATAATCGGTTGCATTGTCCGAAGTCGTTTTGTTGCCGAATATTCGCGAAATCGGCTCGTAGTCCTTTGCTTTCGCTTTGCCTTTGCGAAAATGAAATGCCTTTACCGTCATATAGATATAATCCATCGTCGTGTTGTAAAAGGCGTATTGCTTTTCTCCGGTTCTATATGGTTCGTCTATCTCTTGAAAAAACATAGGCGCGGGATCGTTGTATTTTTTACGTAGGGTATTAAGCTCCGTACCGACGTTTACATTGTCGTAGGCGCGTTTGGCTTTGTCTATTTCCAATCCCGAAAGAACGGCAAGTTTACACACGTCCTCATAGATAGGAAGTATATCTGTCACACTTGCACCATTATTGAGTTTATCCCAAATAAGGCTGTTGAGCTTTTGCGATAGATTGACGATTTCGCCGATTTTGTTTTCGCTTGTCTTGTGGTCGAGTTCCGAAAGAGCGTTGCTTGCGTTACTACCGGACACTATTCCACAAACAGGGACTTTGAAAATATGATTATGTTTTGCCGACGCCTCAACCAATAGAATATCGTCAGTTATAAGCATTGTATCGGAATCGTAGTCGCAACCATTCAGGCGTTGCTGTATATTTTCGTTTATAGCGTTTACGCAGACAATATTATCGCCCAAATCAAAGTAATTCCAAATTTCGCCGCTCGTGTTGTTTTCGACGAGATACAGATTGCCCATAGTTATATGCGGCGAGCGAGCGCAAAGTAACTTCGCGCCGTTTTCAAATCTTGCACAACGAATCTGTCCGTGCTGCAATTCGCTTGTAACTTCTTCGCCCGCAATATATTTTAACAACTCCGCGCCATTACCGAGCAGAGTAGCGTTTGTGCCGTTCAAAAGAATATGCCCGAGCCGTAATTTTTCTTTCAAACTACTTACAACATCATTTTTGAAATTAGAATATAGTGCCGTTTGATCGAAAAACGGACTGTCATACAAAAGCTTAAAAATTACGTCGGCGCGTTCGGCAAGACCTTCCTTTGCTTGTTGGTTTTCTTCGTCATCGCTTTCTCGCGCATAAGCTTCGGTAAAATGAAAACGCATAAAATCTATGTCTTTACGGACATAGGAAATATAATCGAAGCTCGGCTGTAATAATGTTTTGACATCTTGCTCGTCAAGCCCGATAGTATTCAAAAACTGATAACTGCTCTGTACTAATCTTCCGCCGAAATACCTTGTACGCTTATCCCATTTAACTACGCCGAATGTGCTGTCTACGTTATCTGCCCATTGACGAATATTCTTGTCGTTAAGATCGCCTACAAATTTTAGATATTTTAGGCTGTTAGGCGTTGTTACCATTACGATTTGACTTATGTCCGTTGCAAGGGTAGTAAAACCACGAGCTTTTAAGTCGACGATGGTAATGTTTTTGTCTTTAATCCATTTTTGAAGTTTTGTCTTGAAAGCACACGACTTGAAAAACTTATTGCGCAGAAGTAGCATATGTTTGTCTGTATAATTTCCAACAAATAAGCTTTCATCTAAAAGACTTTCGCCGTCCCAAATATCGTTTGTTATTTGTGTTTGTTTTGTTTGGGCAGTCAACTTACCGTCTTGTAATTCTACGGACACAACTTCGTCCGTAAACGTACTTTTATAATCTGGAACAAAGAGAATTCCGTCGAGCGGTATTTCAATCGTGCCTGTTATGCTACTTAGTGATAATGCTCGGTACGATTCCCAAGAAGCAAGATCGTTCTTCGGTTTCAGTCCGCACACGCTCCACTTTGTCATGTGCTTATACAGCCGCTCATCTATGAATAGGCAAGTGCCTTCGCGCGAGCTTCCGGCGCTACGCTTATATCTAACGTAATGTACACCATTCACGTTAAAGCCGTTGGTATAAAAGTATCCCCGCAGTTGTTTAACCTTTACTGGCTTGCCGTCACCAGGCTTATATGTATAATTAAACTTCACATTGACAACGGCAAGCGTATAGCTATTATTATGTTCGTCCACAAATGAAAACTTTTTGCGACAAATCCGAGTATACGCCTTTTCGAGTTCAATGCTATCTAACGAATAATCCAATTTGTTTTTGAATAACCAAAAATAGGCGTCGTTTTTTGTTTCGGGCAACTTGTACCCAACAGCAACACCATATTCTTGTTCGTGCTTGTATATGTCCGCAGCCTCGACGGAGATTATTCGATAGCCATTATTCATAGTAATAATATAACTCTTTACATTTTGCTAAAGTTTTTTAGCCGCCGTAATTACAGGTACGGCTGGTATAATGTAGAATTCTTCATTAAGCAAATCGATGTATTTACTTGGATCGTCATTTATAATTGACCTATCGCAAATCACTAAATAACGGTCATTTAAGGTCGCAAAAAATACATAGTCAACTGACGAATTTTTAAAGATTTCAAGAAATTGTTTGGTAAAAAGCAAAATAACGGAATCGCCCATATTATTGTTGGTTTTATAGTGGGTTCCAAACACAGTAACATCTTCAACCAAAAATGAGACAATAGCCTTTTGGGGTGTAACCCCTATTTCCTTTTTGCAATTTTCTATATATTCTTGAACTTTACTATTATGGTCTTTATAAAACTTCTTAAAATTAGTAATATAGTTATCTCTGTATTTATCCCCATCTGCACCCATTACATAGGTGATTTTATTTCCATTCTTTTCGCCATAACCTTGCTCAATCACTTTTACACTGTCATAATCTGTGACTGAACTTTTAATTTCTCTTTCGACCTCTTGATTAACTTGTTTTGTGCTTCTTCTTAATGAAGATCCATTTCTATTTGTTCGCGAACAATCAAATTCAAAATGCTCAAAAACATATAAAGTCGAGGAAGTTTTATCGTAATAATATCCGTCGGGTCTATCGAAATCTTTACATAGCATAAATATTTCCACCAACTTCACAAATGGTTGCTGATCACCCGATAATGTTAAAAGTGCCACGTTAGAACTGACATTATTTGAAATGTATTTAAATTTAAACGCGCTGATTTCGTTTTTTGCCTTATTGCCACTCATTTTGTAATGCTACTTTATTCTCCTAATATTGCCTATGATTTCTTTTTTGTTTTAGTTGAAAGCTCCTCAATGCAATCGAGATATGCTTGTTCCACCTCGGAAAGTGTTCGAGCTTGATATTTTTTATATTCGTCTTTCGCTTTATCGATTGCTTGTTCGTGACTGATTGAGCCTGCACCTTGCAATAACTTTTCTCCGCCCATAGTGAGTATTCTGTCAAGGTGTGCCGACCAATCTGCCATTGTCATGGGCTGTTCGCGTTCGGCTTGACGTTCTGCAAAATCCAAATAACCGGAAACGATTTGTCCGAGCGCACGGAGCTCTTTTTCGTTCAAATAATTTTTTGCGACCAAAGCGTCCTGTAAATGCGGTTTATCGCCTTTGAACGTAGTAAGCCCCATAAATTCTTTTTCGGCATCGGCGCGAGAATAGATGACTTCTGCCGCCGTTTGTCCATGAACGGCATAGTGTATTTTGTTCTGAACTTTCTTAAAGAACTCAATGGAAATCTCAGCGTGGGGATCGTAGTCTACGCTTGTAGCGTAAATATCCAAAACTTGACGATAAAACACTTTTTCGGAAGCACGAATATCGCGGATGCGCTCTAACAGCTCTTTGAAATATCCGCCTCCACCGAGATTCTTCAACCGCTCATCATCCATTGTGAAGCCCTTACGGATATATTCGTTTAGCCGCTTGGTTGCCCATTGCCTGAATTGTGTTCCGCGCAAAGATTTTACACGATAACCGACGGAAATTATCACGTCAAGATTATAATAATCGACTTGATACGTTTTGCCGTCCGAAGCAGTTGTTGCAAAATTTGCAACAACTGCACTCTTACTCAATTCGCCCTCGTCAAATATGTTTTTTATATGACGCGAAATCGTAGACTTGTCCCTATCGAAAAGAGCAGACATTTGGTCGAGCGTAAGCCATACGGTTTCGTCTTGAAAACGCACGTCAACCTCAACTTTGTCATCTTCGGTTTTGAAAATTATAAAATGTTGGTATGTACTCGGTAAGTTGTTATTCATATTTACTCCGGCTATTTCATTGTTTCTGAATATAATTAAGAAAATTATGCTGACACAAAATCAAAGAATAAATGATGCAGCGTAATCTCTTGACTATCAAACGATCTTAAATGTCGACTTTTATACTGAGGATTTGGACTTGTTGTTCGAGCAAGATTTGAAAGTGGTTTTTGTTTGGCTATTTCTGACTTTAACTCGTATACAATGTCTGAGATTTTTCCTGACAGCACATATCCTATAATAGAAGATTCTGAGGATTGAGAGCCATATCTACCTTTCGTATAATTGTCAACGCCGGTTGAAACATATCGTTCAATCTTATCATGACGATTTGCGTACAAATTTTTTGCTTCTGCCCCAAAGTAACTATTTGTTGTCCATTCTTTGAAACAGAAGTCTATCGTGGGAGCTTTAGATCCCTTCCTCTTTTTCATAGTATTATCTGCATATTGGTGGTATGGACAAAGTCCGTTAAGAGTGATAGACGTTGCTCTATTACGGGAATCCCATATTCTCAAAATTTTCTCATACCACTTTTGAGTTATATCATCTTCTTCTGAGGAGGAAGAAATAGCACACAAAGGATCGCTTTTCAATTCACTATATCCTTTCCAAAAAACATCTAAAATTTCATTAACCCCACCAATCCCGATTTTCTTTGCTAAGTCAGTTGGCATTGTAGTAGAAGAAGTAATAGTTCTAATGCTACTCATTTGAATTTACTCCTTTGCTTTCATAATGTCTGAAAATAACTCATCAGCATCTCTACAAGCGGATGAATAATTCCAGTATTTTTCTTGTTGTGGTTTGACAATGTAAATAGCATCTTTCCCATACACTCTAACATTTCTTCGAATGTAAATATTATGTCGTTCCTCTGTTAGCAAGGAATCTAATTGTGAAAGACATTGTTCCGTTGCTTCAGCATTATCTAAAAAGCGCAAATCTTCGCTGAAATTGCTATCAATTAACAATACCAATATAGATAACGGAGATTTACCGATGTAAAAAGCTGCTTTAGGCGCAAATGTTTTGCCTAACGAATTATTCAATACATCCATTAGTGTGGAATAGTAACTTCGATACATTTCCTCAGATGGTCTATTAAATGCGACAGAGTTTTCCTTTCTATCAAAATAGTTGTAGGTATAGTCTATAGCATCTAATACTAATTTCGTTTCATATCCTTTAAGTTTATAAACAGCAAAAACAAAATCATTCATTGTAGAGTCATCACCAGATTGTTTTATGTGTTCATAAAGTGCTGTCGCTTCTTTTAAAATGTTTTCTGTTGGTTCTGGAATAGGCATAGTTCTTATATCTCCTGCCTCTAACGCATCTCTTTCTACCATCCATGTTCTACTCGTTAAAAGGTGATAGTATGAAAATAACTTTGAGTTGATAATTAAACATAAGTATTTTAGCAATCTTTCGTCGCCAGAAATGCCCAACAGACTATGATTAAATATTGCGTCATAATCGAGGACCGCGGCAAAGAATCTCCCTTTTCTATGGCTTTGTTTCATTATCAGATGTGGTGCTTTAAAAATAGAGAGATTTTTATTAGAAATACGCTCAAAGGTGTTGTCCGCATTACTAATAAGCCATTCCGCGCGCATATAAAACGGATAGAACTTTTTTGCATCTACAATTGGTAAGTCAGCAAAGCCGTTATAGATTGACTGTCTATTGCCTCTTTTAAATCCTTCTGCACTTTGCATATTATGATTTAACAAAAACGACTCCAAAGAGAGATATGTACTTTGGAGTTTATCTATCAGCTCCAAGTCTCTCGGACAACCCCACATAGCAATTTTCCAAATACGGTCATCGTAAACTAAATCACTTGGAATTCTACATATATCTGTGGGATCAATCGAGAATTTTTTAGTATCCTGCAGCGAATATTGTGGTTTAGGAGTACAATAGAAAATAGTCGAATTGCCCTCGTTATGTTTTTTCGGAGTATATATAATTGCTGTACAAGGAGCTGTTGCGTTATCAAAAAGTACTCTTCTATAAATGGAAAAGTTGATTATAACTGAAACAGTATTCTCTTCAAAAAATCGTTTTCTGTAAATAGAACTTTTAGCCGATCTATTAAAAAGCAATCCCTTGCTAGGCATTAATAAACAAATTACACCGTAATCTTTGCATATAGTGGCACATTTTATAGAAAAGGCTTGTGCGATTTGCATGTCTCCCACGATATAATTATTGTTATTGATGTACTCAACGGCTTGTTCCGTTAGTTGGCTTTGCCACGGTGGATTGCCAATAACAATGTCGTATTTTGTTAATAGGGTATCTAATTTGTTGTCAAAAAAGTCACTTACAATTAAATTAGTATTTAACAATTTAGGGAGAGACAAATCATTCCATATACTGCGCGGATCTAAAAAGTCGCATAATGCCAAACTTAAACTAAACGAAGCAACTCGTACTGCTTCCTCATTTAAGTCTACACCATATATGCATTCTTTTAATATATCAGTCAGTTGTTTATTTGTAATTTTAGAAACTCCATTTGACCGCATCCAACGACAAACAACTCTGCGGTAAACTTCTACTAAAAATATACCCGATCCGCACGAGGGATCTATTATTGAAATAGGCTCATAGACACCTTCCCATGGATAAACCTCATCTAATAATGTATCAACTAAATGTAATGGCGTGTAATATGTCCCTTGGTCATCATCGCCCACATCGGAAAGATGAAAGAAAAGTTCGTAAATACTACTTATGACTTTAATAGGAATTATATTAAAATCATACAATGGCCATAATGTCATTTGTTGGCTCTCCAAATCTGAATCACCAATCAAGAATGACTTTAATTCCTCTAAGTCTCCCTCTGTTATAATTTCGTACTCATTGTCAATGAGTGGTAACATATCTCCATTAAACTTGTTTTCCAAAACGCCAAATAAGTTGTATGTCGCCTCTTTATTTCCGAGAACATCTGTATACTGTTTGCATACAGTTGTGCCAAATGAAAATTGCTCATAAAAATCTTTGGGAAAAACGGACTCGCCGTTAGAATCCTTTCTTTCTTCCAAATACTTGATTAAGATAGATCGACTTAATAATCCATGAACAATCGAAACTATATTTTCAAGTGTTGTCTGTATATTGTTCGTTCTTGATTTTATTCTAGTAATCAGCCTTTTTCGCATAACACGCAAGTTATTCATCAATGTTGTGTCAATTCTTGTATTTATGCTAAAACGCCCTTCGGTGCGCCTCCAATATTCGCCGCTTTCCAACAACATTCGGTTATAAGGCGCGAGTTTTTGCCTTTGATCTTCAAGCTTAGTAAGTAAATTAATTGTGTCTATTAAACCGGCCTCTGGGTCTAAACTGCCATCTTTCTTTTTGGGTGTTTCGTAATTGTTATATATTTTCAATTCTGTTGGCGTAACAATAAAGAGCAGTGGAGCTTCTCCCATATTCCAAGACAAACTGTGCAATTGTGCCGCTTTTGTAGCATTATCATCCTCGAGCATTGAAAAATAAATCAATGGAATTTTGGCTACACCATCTTCATCTCTTAAGAAATATACCGCATCTACTCCGATTTTGCTCTTTGCTTGCTCATAAAACAACTTTTGAAAAGTCGTTAAGCTATCTAGATTGTTGTCAGAAGCCAATCCTGTTTCTTCATTTATATCAAGGTATGAAAGGATGCCATTTAGTTTGTCATTCATATTGAGCTCCTATTTTCAAATTGTTTCAAAAGATAAATATAATTTCATAGGTTTTATCATTGATATGATGAATTGTTCTTTATGTGGGCTTCTTTGGTTACACTTACATGGAAGCATTCCCTGTTTTTCACAAAAATACTGTCACATATTTGTTCGCATAGATAACCGTTACAGTTATTGACGAAACGTCTTATAGTGGCATTCCTTGCAAAGCATAGCACAGTTTTCGGGAGTGGTATGTCCACCTTGCGACCAAGGTTTTTTATGATGTGCCTCCATTTCGGAAATGTCAAATATTTTTCCGCAATCGGCGCAACAATGGTTTTGGCGTTCATATGCCTGTTGTTTTTCCTGCTGTCTGAATCCACGAATTTGTAAGCAACTTTCTTTGCCAGTTAAAATGTATTCGTATATGCCACTCGGATTTGTTACACCATAATCGTTTTCATAGTCTTTTAAAAGTTCTTGTATTCTTTTTTCAATTAAATTCGGGTCTAAATTATCGTCTTTATGTTTGTTGTAAAATAACCCCCAAGGCAAGCCACCCATCAATTTTTTTCTTTTCACAATAAAAACATTTTCTACCCATTCAAAAACGGACTTGAAATAGTTTATTATATCATCGGCATTATCAGCCTGTTGATACTTTGCCATATACATATCAATCTTTTTCAATCCGTCTCTATCGGAAATCCACCGTAAAACAGTTTCCAAATATTCCTGTCTATTGGGTGAACCACTCATATAATCGCCAGCAATATTTTGCGCAGGGCAATTGTAACGCCTTGAAAAGAAAGATTTTGCGTCTGTAAGCCATGTCCCCGTATAAGATGTATTCAATATTTCTTGCGGAGTTAAGACTTTCCCTGCAATATTTATGACTGTAAACCAATCATGTATTTCTTCAGGGGTGCCTTCACACACATATATTTCAAGTTTATCATACGCAAGCATTTCTGCATATTTTTCTGGATAAACATCACTTAAATTATGCGCGTAAAATTCAGCGTTATGTCCAATGCCTAAATTATCTACAGAATAAGTATGATAACCATCAGCAAAGTATCTGCAAATGGAAATAGTGCGTTGTTGCCCGTCCATTAGTTCGTAACGCCCATCTGGAGTTTTCGCCCAATACATGATGTTAAGTGGGAAATTTTTTGATATTGTGCGTATAACCTCGCATTGCTCTTTGTCGTTATAAATAAAATTCCGTTGATAGGCAGGGCGAACATCTAATAGCCCACCATATGCAACTACACCATCTTCACCGTCTCTACCTTTTTCTGCATAACCGTCTATGAGTTCTGGAATTGTAATAGTCTTTCTTTCAATACGCATTATTGTTTCCTCCGAATTGCTATACGTTTATACTTTGCCTTTCCGTTTATTAGCGGCTTTGCCAAATCTAATTCATTGCTTTCCGTACCGCCGTCAAACTTTCCTAAAATTTCAAATTGCTCGGCACAATGATATGGCAAATAGGTTATAGGTACTCCAATTATGCCAAAGTAGTCATCTGGGATTTCTTTATACTCTTTACAATCTATGGCATCAAATGTTTCATATGTAGGATATTCATCTGGGCTATAATGTTTATATAATTCTAATTTTTGATGACGTCTCTCAATATCCATATTTGTAAACCAACAAATATTGCCCATACGTCGCCATTTCTGACCGGCTTCATCTATTTTGAAATCCGTACCTTTTTCTTCATAATATTCGGGAACTTTAAACCAAAAATGTCCGCTATTATAGCCAAGCCAAAATTGATTATCCTTAAAATAATGAAAAATTTCCTTGAATGTGACGTGATTTATATTACCTAATACTATAAACTGTTTCCCGCTATTAATGATAAGCGGTAAATATTCTTTCATAAGCGAAAAGGGCGGATTTGTAACAACAATATCACATTCTTTTAATAAATCCAAACATTCCGGCGAACGAAAATCTCCGTTTCCTTTTAACGGAGTTTTAATATAATCTGGTATACCAATTTGATTGCCCTTGTCGGTCTTGACAATCTCAAACTTATAACTACTACCACTTGAAACATAATGTGTTGTAATAAGTTTTTTCAGACCGAGATGATTAAAGTTCAATTGAAAATATTGAAAAAAGCTGCTTGCAAACCCGCCTCTATCATCTCCGTATTTATTTGTTCCGTCTTCACCGATTGCAGGATCGTCGGCATTACAAAATACAATTTTATTTTCAAAATATTTTTTATAATGCCAAAGTTCTTCTTCTACCGTTGACTTTTGTGTATAAAATTCGTCTTGTTTTCCACTACGCGACATTTGCAAGTTACTGTTTGTTGCCATAGCCTCTACGCTCCTAAAAGTCTATCTAATTCATTGTACCATAAATCGACATAAACTACAAGTGTTTTGATTGTCAGCTGGAAAAATCGTATTGTATCGATTGACAAGTTTAAATCCAAATGTTATATTAAATTTACCATAAAGAGTGTGTGAGGGACTGCCCCTACGACCACACAGCAGCCTACTTAAAGCAAGGTGCTAACGGCAGAACGATGGGTAAATATGTGCTTATAGCCCGTCGTTACGATGGGCTTTATCGTGCCTCTTTGTGGAATAAAAACAAAGAGGTAATTTTATGATCAACTACACTCAACTCGTCGTCCAAACGGACAAAGCAACTATCGAATGGCTTGAAAGCAACGGATATCGCAATCCTCGGCATTTGCCGAACGATTATACTTTTTCGGTATTCATAGTGGATTTGCTACGGAAAGAAATCTCCGGTACAAACACCACTTGCATGGCGGCATCAGGATCTTGCGGCAATCGTCCGATCGTTTTGAACTTCGAGCAGTTAAAGGAAAAGTTGTCAAGAATCGTAGAATGATTAGGTTTGCTGTTTAGAGCAACAAAATTTTGTGTCTATGGTAATTTTGCCAACGCCGGTGGCAAAATTCAAAGATACTCAGATTACGCCAATATCAAGCAAAACTCTTTTTGTTTGGATACCCTACCGTATCCGTCTTGAAAACCCCGAAATACCGCCACATATTCCAATCTTTCGGTTCGACGCGAGTATTTTCGCGTTCACCAAAAAAACAAACCCGAACACTCTTGTTCGGGTTTGTTTTTTATACTTTTTATAAATTCGTAGCGCTCCTATTATCATCTGCAATATTTTCTTCCAAGCGCAATCCTTTTTGCCGTATTTACGATTGCAAGCGATAAAGCGCGCAATTTGTAAGGTATTTAAACAAAATTTTTTAAGTTTATACTTTTTTAACTTTCTTTATATTCTTCGCTCTCTGTTATGTGCCAAGCCCACGCGCCGAAATCGCCTAATTGCGGCACAGGAACGCCGAGCACGGCAAGAGTTCTTCCGCTCGCAATAATGCCGAGCTCCTCTATTTTATACGTCTTATGCTCGCTGAGCCCGCGCAGCCGCAAAACGTTCGCGTAGCCGCCGAAAGGGCCGCCCAAAAACACTTCGCCCGCAACGTAAGCTTTCGTCTTATCTTTCGACACAAGCATTTCGCAAAACATATTCGTTTCGAACGGATTGCTCAAACGGTAAAGGTCGCCGCGCAAAACGAGCTTTTCGATTTGTTTATAATTTTTAATGTGGCTTTTTATTTCTGCTTTCTCGCCGTCGGTAAGTTTGGAGCAATCGAGTTCGCAGCCCGTTGCTCCGAGCGACGCGACGACGCAACGGGTGTTAAGAGGGGTAGTTCGCCCCGTTTGGTGGTTGGGGCAAGCCGCGACGTAGCAACTCATTGCGCTCACGGGATAGCACAACGAAGTTCCCCACTGAATACGAGTTCGCTCGAAGCCGTCGGTGTTGTCGCTTGTCCAAATTTGAGGAAAGTAATATAGAACTCCCGCATCGAAGCGTCTGCCGCCGCCCGCGCAACCCTCGAAAAATACTTCGGGGAAAGCGGACGTAAGCCGCTCCATAAGATTGTACGAACCCAAAATAAAGCGGTGCGCAAACTCGCCCTGACGGTTGGCGGGAATGCTCGCCGAATAAAATTCGGTTAAATCGCGGTTAAAATCCCACTTGACGTAAGCTATATCGTTTTCGGAAAGGATTTTACTCACCGAATTAAATATGTAGTCCACAACCTCAGGGCGGGTTAAATCGAGCACAAGTTGATTGCGTCCGCGCACAGGCTCGACGCCCGCTTTCGCTATAACCCATTCGGGATGAGCGCGGAAAAGCTCGCTATCTTCGTTCACCATTTCGGGTTCGAACCATAAGCCGAATTTGAGCCCTCTTTTTTTGCAACGCTCGATAAGCGTTTTTAGCCCGCCTTCAAGTTTTTCGGTGTTCACAACCCAATCGCCAAGCCCCGCGTTGTCGAAGTTGCGCTCGCCGAACCAACCGTCGTCGAGCACGAACGTGTCCGCCCCGAGTTCGGCGGCGCCGTCTATAATGGGCAACAGCTTTTCGGCGTTAAAATCGAAAAAGGTGGCTTCCCAGTTATTCGCAACGAGCGGACGGTGCGAACACGCAAATTCGGGACGCATTATGCGCTCGCGGATAAAATCCGCATATTCGCGCGATAATTGCCCCAACCCCTCGCCCGAATAGCACAAAACGGCTTGCGGCGCAACAAAAGTTTCGCCCGCGCCGAGTTCCCACGAAAAACCGAAATCGTTCACTCCGCCCTGCACTCTCACGCTTCCCGAAAAGCTCTTTTCGGCTGTAATAGCCCAGTTCCCGCTATACACAAGTTGCGCGCCGTAACATTCGCCTTGCGTTTCGGTGCAACCGTCGCGCATAATCGCGGCAAACGGATTCAGCCCGTAAGACGAAACGCCGCGCAAGCTTTGCAAGCGCGTGACTCCCCGCCCTATTTGAGTAGTTTCCACTCTGCACTCCGTAGCCCACGCGCCGAACAGCCTAAGCATTTTATAATCGCCGCTCGGAAGTTCGTTGCAGAACGAAAACGCGCGTTTAAGACGCACAGGCTCGCTCCCCGCGTTTTTAAGCTCGGCATACCGCACAAGCGCGTCGCTTCCGTCGAACACAACGTAATACAGCGTTATTTCGCTCGGCGAAAAATCGTCGCGCAGAGTAACCGCAAGAGTGGCGTCGGCGCTTCTCGCATGCGGAAGCCCTTTTAATCGGGGCGCGCCCTTTCTAATTTCGTGCGATACATAGCGGAACCTACTCATGCTCGCGCCGTCGTGCCGCTCTATAACAGCGGTAGGTTCGCGGAAATCGCCTCTACCGAAAAAACCGTATTCGCCGGGCATTGCGTCTAACGCAAGCTCGCCGTTAACGTTTTGCGGCGGACACAGCAAATCGCCTCGCCTAATAAGTTCCCCTAAATCGTTTTCGTCTATTCGCCCGCCGTAATGAAGATTTTGCAAAAAGCCCGCGCCGTTCACATACATAACGTAATCGTAACTTTTGCCGCGAAGCCAAAACGTTTTTTGCCGCTCGTAATAACGTATCATAAAACACCCTTATCCCCTTTTATATAATTAAAAGTATACCATACGGATTATGCGAGCGCAACCGTTTTTTTGTATTTTCGCCCGAAAGCCGACGTCTACCGTTAGTCGTATTTTCGTTCGATTACGGGCGAACTCACAATAAGCCCCCTGTCGTCCTCAACGTTCACATATTGATATTCGAAGTTTAGCGGCGAGAAAAACGCAACGCCCGCGTCAAACTCGGCATCCACCTTTTCCCAAACGGTTTCGTGCTTCATGTCGCCCGTAACGGAATAGTATTGAAAAGCTTTGCGCACCGACACGCCGTTAGGCACGGCAAAACCGATTTCGCCGTTTTGAGCGTTTTCCACTTCGTTCACGCGAACAAGCGGTTTCCCTTTTAAACAAATTTCGTCGGCGAAAGCGAACACTTCGTCTACGTCCGCTCCCTCGCGGTGCCCGTGCGCGAAATCGTTCTTTATGCACAAAGCCGACTTTTCGCATGCCGAAGCGCTCAGCATAGTTGAAGCGAGCGAAAAGTGCATGTCGGTGTTGCCGTTCACAAACAGCACGGCGGCGCGGGTGGCTTCGAGAGGTCCCGTTCCGTCCCACATTTGAGCGTTGGCGCGTTCCATGTATTTCCCGATTTCGCCCGTTCCCTCAGTGTTAGCAAGGCAACCGTAAACGGGCGCGGCGAACATAAAGCGGTCGTCGTAACCCGCCGCAAGGCAAGTTAAAAAACCGCCGTAAGACACGCCCGTTATTCCCAAACGGGCGGTATCCACACCCTCGAAACCGCTAATAAAACTTGCCGACGCTATTATAGAGCCTACGGCATGATAAACCCATTGTTCGTTCACAGGCTTGAACGCGTCGTTAAACGCGGTGTTAAGCGGACCGTGCGGCGCCGAGCTTTCCTCGTAAATCGCGTTGTTCAGCGAAGTGACGCTTTTCGGCATTCTGCCTTCGGTGTCGGGCGCAATAGCCGCATAGCCGCGCGCCACCCACATTTCAACCCAATCGTAGAACGAAGTTCCCGTAGCGCCGTGCACAAGCACCACTGCGGGCACTTTGTTTTGCGCACTCGCCTCTTTGGGCACTCCCGCATAGCAAAACACCTTAGTGCCCTGCACAGAGTCTATAAAATACGCCTTAACGTCGTTTTTATCAAGCTCGGGAACCCTCTCCGCTTTTGGCGTTTCCCACAACGACGACGGAAATTCCGCCGCTCCGTCTTTGTAATATTGTCCGTCGGTTTTGCGCTCGCTCTCCAACTGCCAATAAGGAAAATTATCCACAGTATCGCCTCCGTTTTCTCCCGAATTTTGCTTGCCGCCGCTTTCGCAACCTAAAAAGCAAAACAACGAAATTATGCAAATTAAAACGCTTATCGCCTTTCTCATAATTAGGCCTCCTGAATTATATAGGTGTTACAAGCGAACTATATTCGATTGTAACGGTAAAGCTACCGTTTGTCAAGCGAAGCTCGTCGGTTTGAGCGAGCTCGCCGCAACGCAATAACTTGCCTTTCGCCCTCACGGTTAAACGGGTGTTCGCGGGCGTAGAAACCGAAAGTATTATCTTTTCGCCGTCGCGCCGCCATGCCGAACGGACTTTCCCTCGAACGGTGTTTAAAACGCCTTCCGCGTTTGGCACGCCATCTATAAAGCACGGCTCTATAACAACGTTTTTAAACGCGTTTTCGCTCTCTTCCGTTCGTATGCCCGCAACGTAATTATATAAAAATCCGTCGTATGCCGCAAACATGGGGTGATTAAACGAGTGCATATCGGTGCCTACGTCGGCTTCCCAACGCTCCCACACCGTTGTGGCTCCGCACGCAAGCATATACCCCCAACCGGGATATTCGGGATTTGTCAGCAGTTTAAACAGCGTGTCGGCATATCCCTGTTCGCTGAGCCTGTAAAAAAGATGTCTGTAACCCAAATTGCCGCAAGTGGTATGATAACCGCGCGCAACTATGTCTTTCGCCGCAGAAGCCGCCCAAAACGCGCACAGCCGTTTTTCTTCGGCAAACACCGTTAGCGCAACGGCGCACTCGGTTTGAGAACCGTTTCCTATTTTTCCGCTCTCGCGGTTTAAATACCGCTCGAAAAACGCTTTTTTCAACGCCTCGCGCTTTTCTCTCCATTTCGCCGCGTCCGACGTTTTTCCGAGCGCGGCGGCAATATCCGCAGTAAGACCCACGTTCCAAATGTAGCTTGCCGCTCCCATAAACTTATCCGCAACCTGCGCCGAATGTGTTCCGTCGCCCCCTTTCGAAAACTCGAACGCGGGGCACCAGTCGCCGTATATTTCCCATTCCATAACGCCGCCGTTCTCGTATTCGGAAAGCCGCTCGTTCCAACGGCAAAAACCGTTGTAATTG
Organism: uncultured Clostridia bacterium; assembly: GCA_947089425.1. GTDB lineage: Bacteria > Bacillota > Clostridia > Christensenellales > Pumilibacteraceae > Pumilibacter. The sequence goes on along the minus strand of CAMUKG010000002.1, from coordinate 191,442 downwards.
CGCTCTAAAACGCTCTTGTCGCCGTACATGCAATACGCCGCCCACCCGAGCACGGGATATGCGTCCACCGCGTCGGCAACCGTAGAACCTACCGAAAACGGAACCGTATCGCCGAACGCGCCGCGTTCGTCTTGCGAATCGGTTATCATATCAACGAAATTAGGCAAGAACTTTCTTAAATCGAAATTGCAAACCGACTCGTATACCCTCGACGCCATGTCGTTGAGCCAACCGAGCCGCTCGTCGCGCTGAGGGCAATCGGTGAACACTCCGTTCAAATTGTTCGATTCGGTGAGCGCCGCCATGCCGTGAAGCTTTTCAAGCTGTTCGCACGAACTGCGGAATATTCCGCAAGGCTCCACAGCGGTACGCAAATGCTGAACCGAAACGCCGATTATTTCCGCCGTTCCCTCGCACTCGATTTCGGCGTACCTAAAACCGTGATATGTAAAACACGGGGCGTAAATTTCGCTCCCCTCGCCCGAAAGAATATATAAATCGCGGCTTTGCGCCGTGCGCAGATTAGCGCGGTCTATGTTGCCGTTGCCGTTCAAAATTTCGGCGTAGCGTATTGCTATTTTAGCCCCGCGAGCGCCTTTAACTTTAACCGAAAGCCTGCCGCTCACGTTTTTGCCAGCGTCTATTAAAGTGCGGGCGCCGTTTTTAACAACCCTTACAGGCTCGAATTGTTCCGCAACCCTCATAGGGGGCACGGGGCAAGCCGTAAGCTTTCCCGCAGGTTCGTCGGTGCAATATGCCGCCGTAAAGCGCGACGTGTCGGGCGGGCAGTCGGGCGAATATATGTCGGCGGAAATTCTGCCGTCGAACACCTCGCCGCCGTAAATGCTGTTTTCCGCCACTCTTCCGCGCGTTACGTTCCACACGCGCCCCGCAACAGTAGGATACACGTCTTCGAAGCCGTCGGTATATTCGAGGCGCAGTTCCCCTTTGCATTTTTTAGCGCCGTAAAAACCGTAGCCGAGCTCAACGCAAAGCGCGTTGTTCCCCTCGCGCGGTTCAACGTTGAAAGTGCGGTAAAACACGCGTTTGTCGTATACCGAAATAGCGCCGTCGAAATACGAATCGTCAACTATTTCCCCGTTTAAATACAGGCGATAGCACCCGAGCGCCGCCAAATACAGCCTTGCTCTTTTCAAACCGCCGCGAACCGTAAAATCCAAACGCACAACGTCGGTGGCTCCGTGATACGCGAGCGGCATGCCTATCCAACGCGCGCACGGCATAGCTTTTTGCAAATACGCAGTTTCGAACCACGAAAGCGCCGAACGCTCGCCGTTAGCTTCAACGCTCCAAAAATATTTGGCGCGCTCTTCTAACGGTTTCCCGCCGTATTTAACACACACGGTTTCGTCGGACTCAATTTTGCCGCTGTCCCACATGTCGGGCTTGTCGTCTTGCAAAAGTTTTTCGCTTGTAGCCACTCTTACGCGGTAATAACTTTGAAATAAATTGTCGCCGCGTAATTTCCATGAAAACGAAGGGCGCGCCGCGTCTATTCCGAGCGGCTCTTTTTCGCATTCGGTTCTTAAATCGTAAATTTCCATGCTGCCTCCGAAACAAAGGTAGTCGGGGCAAGGCGATTCTTTCGCCCGCCCCGACTTTTTTGCCTTTCGCTTCTTTTTCTCTTTTTACCGCGTCGGACTTTTTCCGCCGCAGCCTTTATTTATTTTAAGTTGCGGTAATGCGCCGCTTTTTTCTCCCGCTCGGTTTCAGTCGTTTTTTCCGAACGACTTTTTACCCCTGCGGGCAAGCAACAGAGCTACAGCCAAAAGGGCTCCCCCCCCGCGAAAATCATGCCTGCGGGAGCGATTCCGCTCTTGCAACCGCAACCGGTTTTGCCGCCGCTCTTTTCTTCGCCTACGGTAATTTTAAGCGTACCCGAAACGGATTTGCCGTTCACCGTTAAACGGAAAGTAAGCGTTTGCTCGCCGAGCTTTTCGGAATCGTATCCCGTTATGCGCGCTTTCGTAAGGTCCACTTCTTCGCCCTTTGCGCCCGACGACATAATAACGGTGCCTTTAATGCCGTATTTATTTATAAGGCTTTCTATATCGAGCGCGGAGCCGGGAGTTACGAACACGGGCGAAGCGCTTGTTATTTCGAGCTTGTCGGCAATGTCGGTAACTTCCACATTGAACGTAACCGTTTTCACAGTTTCGCCGTCGCGGGTTTTAAGCACCGCCTCCACAGAGGTTTTGCCCATCTTCAACCCCGTAATAAGTCCTTGCGTGTTCACTTTGGCAATCGTAGGGTCGGCAACGGTGTAATACCATTCGCCGTGAGTGGCGTATTCGGGAACAATGGCAACGTTCGAAGCGTGGGTTTTGCCAAGTCCTACCTGAACAGTTTCTTCCTTAACAACGCCGTCCGCAGGGTCTACCTGCCAAGAGAATTTGCCGTTGGAGCCGAACGTGAACACAACGTCGTATTTGAGCTCGCCCACTTTAACGTAGTCGCCTTCGCCTACGGGAACGTTTTGCGCGTCCATTTCGCCGAACCAACGATAGAACGTTAAGCCCCTTTCAAGTATCAGCTTGTCGCCCTCTTGGTATCTAACAAGTCCTTCGCCGTCGAGCGTTACCGACACAACGAGTATTTGCTGCAAAAACGAAGGAGCGCCGTCGCCCGTAGTAACAATTTTAGCGTTTGTTCCCTCGCGTTCAAAGCGAATATGCTCGGTAAGCGTTTTTTGCTGCGCTTCCGTCAAATCTTTAAAATATACGTTGGCTTGATTGCCGAACGAAGTATCGAAGAACACCGCGAGCGTAGACTGCCCGAAGAAAAACCCTTCGTCGAGGTTGCAGTTAAAGTTCGAAACGTATACCTCGCGGTTTTCTTGCACGTCTACCTGCACGTTTACAGCGCCCGTGTAATCGGCTCCCTCAGCCAAAGGAACGGTAACCGTTACGGGCACGGTGTGAGTGCCTACCGTTGAGGGAGTAGAGAATTGCGCGTTTTCGGCGGTAAGCTTAATTTCTTCGCCGTAATAGTTGTTGCCGTCGCTGCCTTTGCCGTAGTTCACGCGAACGCTCACTTTCGATATATCGAGCTTGTCGCCTTCGGCAACGTAGAACACGCGGTTGTTCAAAATTTCCAAACCGGCAGGCTCCGAGTCGGCAACGGTAAGCTTTAAAGTTTTAACAACAGAACCCGCTTTAACCGTTATGTCCACACTGCCCGCGTTTTTCGCGTAAATTTTTCCGTCGGCGGTAAGTTCCGCAACCGTCTGCCCTTCGGGAACTTCGCAAACGGGCTTTAAGTATGCCGTTGAGGGCTCAACCTTAATTTCGGGTGAGAACACGGCGTAACGCGGAACGGTAAGTTCGGAATGGGTAAGAGTAAAGTCGGTTGCGTCGGCAACGTAGTCTGCCCAAGCCGTTCCCGTCCACACGAATTTAATCGGCGACGCGAATTTATACATTGCCACCCAATCTTTTTCTATTTGGCGGTAGAAACGGAAATCTTCGGTAAGCGTAAGAACCGTTCCTACGGGAGCCGATTTCGCAACGTTCGCCGCGTCGAAATTCTCAAAGAACACAACGTATTGCTTTTCCGATACTTCGCCCACTTCGGTAAGCGTATAAGTTTTTCCGGAATTGTCAAGCTCGGGCACACGAAGCTGCACCATGTCGAGCGCCACGCCGTATCTTTTGGCGTTAGTCTCGTTTATCTTCAAGCTTGTGCGATATCCCGTTTCGGTTCCGCCTATAAGGTCGGTAAACCAAAAGTCGAGAGCTATCGACCAGTTTATTATGCGGTTTGCGGAAATAGGTTCGAGCGTTTTGGGCGCATCGTATACCCACACGGGAAGCGCCGCGCTAACCGCGTTTCCGCCCGGCTCGGTGGCGGTAACGTTTATAGTAACCTCGCCCGTTGTGTTAAAGGTGTATTTGCCGTCGGCGTAAGTAAAACCGTCGCCCGTCTTGGCAAGCATTTCGGGAGTAAGTTCCACAGTGCCGCTCGCGTCTATTCCGTTTGCATACACAAACACGCCTTCTATACCGTCGAGCACGGTGTTTTCGCCCGATTCTTTCGTGGCAATCGAAACGGGTTCTCCCTTATATGCGCGCAAATATTTTGTTCCGTCTTTCGTTAGTTTTGCGGCATAGCCGTCTAAATCGATTTTAAGCCCGTCGATAGCGGGAGTGGGTTTAACGGTGAAAGTCACGCTCTTTTTAGCGTTTTCGTTATAAGTAACGGTAAGAGTCACCTCGCCTTCTTTCAGCGCCGTTATATTTCCGTTTTTAGTTATTTTTGCAATAGTTGCGTCGCTCGACGTAAAAGTGGGCGCGGGTTGCAAAGCTTCCGCGTTGGGAGCAACGCGCATCTTTATTTTTTGCCCTACGCACAAACTTTTAACTATGTCTTCGTTTTCAATCGTAGCGCTCGTTGCCCAAATAGGCGAAATCCATTCCGCGCCGTCGTATATAAGCGTAACGTCTTCCGATAGCACGCCGACCGTTTCGAAATCAGACATGGCATTAGCATAGCCGCTAAAATGTTTCGCTTTAACTCTGCTGATTTTCAGCCCTTGTTTTAATTTTAGAACGTCGCCCTTTTTTAAGCTGTTTACATATTCCGAATCGGTGGCGGTGCCGTAGTCGAACGCTATTTTTCCCTCGCCGACCAAAAACCTGCCGTATTCAATATTATTCGTTCCGCGAGTTATGGTAATGTTTTTATCAAGCTCCGACCATTTTTCACTGCTGTAAACGTACGGCTCCCAACCGCCCGCATCTTTATCAACTAAAACGACTTCGCCGCCAACGTCGGTTAAACCGAAACTTATAATCACGGCGCCGCTCGAAGCTCCCCATTGCACCGCTTTACCCGCCGCGTTAACGCTTTCGGCGGTAATTTGCGGAATGGGCTCGGGTTCTTCGCCGGGTTTATACCACGCTCCCTCGATATATGTAAACGTTACGTCTTCGGTAAGCTCGGCTACAGCATTGTCGTTACTTGCGCCGCTATAATAGCCATGAAACCCATTCTCTGTAATTTTATAAACGCGCAAACCTTTTTTGAGAGTGAGCACGTCACCATCAACCAACTTGCCAAGTTGGTCGCCCGAAATATCTTGCCCGTCCTGCTTATAGTCGAACGCAATTTTCCCCGTTCCTTCCAAATATCGGAAATACTGCACTTGCTGTTCGTTGCGGGTTAAAACAACCGAGCCATTTAACTCCGTCCATCTTGCCGCAACCCACTGACAATAGCCGCTGGCAGCCCAACCGCCCGCATTTTTGTCTATGGGGCTTATAACTCCGTCAACGCCCTCTAAGCCGAAATCAATAGTTATCGCGTTGCCTGAAGCACCGAACGAGCCTACTCCCGACACTTTCACGTCTTCGGCAGCAATCTGTTTAATAACGGGCAATTCTTCGCCGGGCTCAAGCCAAACTCCGTCACCCGCGCAAGTATATGTTGTGTCTGCGGCTAACGTGTATGTTTTTTTCAACTCGTCTGAAAATCCCGAAGCGTCGGTTGCCGCAACGCCTGTAACCGTAAGTCCTGCTTTGAGCGTAAGCGTAGTTCCCGAAGCAACCGTTCCGGGATTAAAATTCGCTCCAAAATATAATTTGAGCCCCTTAGTGTTGCCTTCGAATCTTAAATTGCTGGGAGTTGCGGTACTTGTTCCGTCAGGCAACGTCATTACCACTTTCCCGTTATTCGCATTTAAAAAAGTATCGTTGTCCTCGCCTTCGGAAGCGTGCACATATACAAACGGTGTCATTTTCATAACTATACTATTGCCGCTTGCGGTTGCCGCTCCGAGTGTAAAAGTATTTTCGGCAGGAGCGGGTTCCTCGCCCTCCATAGCGCGCGCGGGCGCCGCCGCCATAAATACCGACAACGCAAGCAACAAGCTTGCAATCGCCGCGATTAACGCGACTTTTAATGTCTTTGTCTTTCCCATAAATTCCTCCTAAAAATTTTTTGTTTCGGCGGGTAGTCCCGCAATAAAACCTGATTTAATAACCGTAGGCATACCTGAGTCTCCCTATGGGCGCGCTGTCGCCCGTAACGTAATAATCCATAATATCGGTGTAGTCGGTAACGTTATCGGCAACTTTGAACTCGAACGAAACGGAGTTTGCGCTAAGCCCCAAAGCGGCGAGCGGCACAACTATAAACATTTCGTTTCCGCTAACCGTAAGGTTCGCCTTTGAAGTTTCGGTCCATTTCCAACCGCCCGAGCTCTTTTCAACGCTCGTAAGTCCGCTTTCGGCGTTTTTCTCGATTTCGGGTTTGCGGTTAATAATGTAGTCGTATTCTTCCCAGCTCCCCTCTTTTGTGCTGTTCTTCGTTTTAATAAGCACGTTCATCCAGTTTTCGCCGCCCTCGTAAGCGGTGATGTTTTCTTTTGTTCTAACGTAGAAATAAGCGTTTTCGTTGTCGTGAGCAACGCGGGTCTCAACAATATCGTTGCGGTTGCTGTCGTCTTGATACCAAGCGCCTATCAACCCTTGCGCCTTAGCTTCGGGGCGAATATCGAAACCGTAGAAGTCGCGCTCAATAGCGTCGCCCTCGAAATCCTTATACACGGCTTTCATGCTCTTAGCGTCAGCCGTTCCGCTCACCGTTTGCTTATCCCATTCGTAATTCGACTTTGCTTCGCCGTATTTGTATTTGCGAACGTTACGCACAAGCTGCATATAAAAGTTATCTTGATAATAATTTTTATCGGGCTCCATATCGCGCGAAAACTGGTTGTTAAAGTTGTCTATAAACAGAATGTTGTTGCCGTCGTAATACTTCCAAGCAAGCCATTCGTTCCAACCCGTTACGGTAACCATTTCAACGCTTTTCCCTTCGTCTTGATAGTGCCAAACGCTTTCCCACTGGTCTTCTATGTTTTGCCCCGCTTCCCAATTTTCGTCTATGCGGTTCTCAGCCTCAACATATCCGCGCGAACTGCGCCTATCCGCAGCTTTGCCGTAGTTCGTGTATGCCGAATACGAAGTTTCGGAATCGCCGTGTTGCGCCACGTTCACGTTCACAGCTCTGTTGTCGGGGTAATAGTGATTATATCCTTTCGACCAATCCATCCAAGGGAATCCGTCGTCGGCGGGCTTCATATACGGCCACTGCGATTCGCGCACGTCGAAATAATCGCGCATTTCGTCGGATATGTTCACCCGAGAATCGCCGCTCATGTTGGTGCCTTTATTGTCTTCGGTAACGCCCACAAGCATAGGCTTTCCGAACGGCATAAACCAACATTCGTCGTATTTTCCGTCGGCATAAAAGTCGGTGTAAATTTTATCCACAAGCTCGCCCGAACGCGTGTTCGTGTAAAACACCACTTTCGGAACATCCCAACCCTGTTCCTGCATTTTAAGCACCGTATCCAAAAGAACATAAGTAGGTCTGCCGAGTTGCACGTTTTTGGGGTCTTTCTCGTCTTTGCGATAGTTCGTGTTCACGTTTTCGGCGTAGTCGTAGTTATTCGTAGTGTCTAAGAAAATAAAGTCAACGTCGGCCATAGTGAGCATTTCAAGATGGCGCGTTATCACCCACTCGTCGGCAGTGTTGTAGTATCCGAAAAGCGGTTCGTTCGTCCAGTGAACGTACATTGTGGGGCTTTCCATTCCGTCGGGATAGCCGAGTTCGGCATTCACCGTGCCCGGAATTTTTTCTCCGAGCCTGTGCGACGGAGAAAGAACCGCGTCGGCGCCCGCCTGAGTGGTTTGCAATTTTGTAACGTCGTACACGCCCATGCTCGTCTCATGAGTGCCGAGCCACAAAAAGTAAAATACGCCCACATACCTATCGTGGTCGGTAAGCTTTTTGTGCATGGGAGTAATTTCCCGTCCCACTCTATCGGTTGCGGAAAAACTTGCCTTAGTAAAGTCGTAGGCGTTCATGCCGCGAAGCATGTTTGTGGGCTGTTCGTTTTGCTTAGGCGAGTCGGGCGCGCACCCTCCGAGCGGAGTAAGCGCCAAACAGCATCCGAGCAATACCGTCGCAAGTTTGCCTATTAGTTTGCGTTTAGACATTTTTTAAGACCTCCTTTTTGTTGGCTTTTGAAACAACTGTTTCGTAAATTTCAGTTACACTGTCATTGCAAGCGTCAGCAATCTTTCTACGAATCTGTCATTGCGAACACATGCGTGTATTGCGGCATAATATTGTCATTGCGAGCGTCAGCGAAGCAATCTCCTACACTAAGCGCTTAACGCGGCGGCTTACGCTCCATGTTCGGGATTGCCGCGTCGCTCACTACGTTCGCTCCTCGCAATGACGTTTTTTTGACATCTTTTTACGGTCGGTGTTGTCTTTTTATTTTTGTGTCGGCATTTCTTTGCTTAACCGTTAAGAGGAGTTAAGGGGCAAAGCCCCTTATCGTTGCGGGGGTTCGGGGACACAGCCGAAAGTGTCCCCGACGTGCTTTTGCGGCACTTTTGGCACGCCTCCAAAAGTGCCAAAGCGTCGGGTTACACGCAAAGTAACAACAAATTCTCCTTTGCGAATCCGCAACACCCGTTATAACTTTAATCCCGCAGTCGCTATGCCCTCGATTAAATACTTTTGAAACGCTATAAACGCAATCGTCGGCACAATCGACATTATAGTTGCCGCCGCGAATATCCATTCGGGGTGAGTGGAGTTAGTCTCTTCCCCCGTCATGGTATACAGCGCGTAAGCCAAAGTATACGGTGCGTCAGTTCGGTTGTTATACATCGACGGCGTTAAGTAATCGCCCCAAATTCCCACAAAGCCCTGAACAGCCATGTAAATAATTATAGGAGTGCACAGCGGCGCGCAAATGCGGAAGCAACGCAAAAACGCGTTGGCGCCGTCGAGCTTTGCGCTCTCTTCCATTTCTTTGGGCACGCTCATCAAAAACTGTCGCATTAAAAACACGTTCATAGCGCCGCAGAAGAACAAGCCCGGCAAAAAAAGCGGAAATAGCGTGTTAGTAAGTCCCAAGTCGTTATACAGCACATACAGCGGAACTTGCGTTACTATGCCCGGAAGCAACGACGTAAGCATCATAAGCGTGAACATTGCTTTCTTGCCGAGCCATTCGAGTTTAGAAAACGCATAAGCCGCCAAAAACGACGAAAGCGGAGTGCTTACGCCCACTATCGCGCCCACTATAAAGCTGTTTAAAAGCGGTTTGCCGTAGCCGCCGTCGCGGAACGCGAGAGCGTAGTTTTTAAAGTGCAAACCGTCCGGCCAATAGTACATGTGCGGCTCTAAAATGCGCGCGTTGCTCATAAGTCCGCGATTTACCATAAACACATACGGGAACAAAAACACAACCGCAAACGCAATAAGCAACAAATACAGCGCCGACTTTTTTACTACTCTTCTTGTTTTATATAACGCCGTGTCAGTCATCGTATTGCACCCACTTGTTGGTTTTAAATAACAGCACTGTTATAAGACCCACAACAACCACAAGCACCCATGCGAGCGCGCAGGCGTAGCCCATGTTATAACGCCTAAAAGCCTCGTGATAAATTTTAAGCCCGTACATATAAGTGGCGTTGCCGTTTCCCAAGCCGTTGCGCGGCGCGAACGTAAGCGTGCCGTTGAACTGCAAAGTAACTATAAACGTGGTTATAAGGTTGTAAAAAATCATAGGCGTGCTCATGGGGAGCGTTATGGAAAAGAACTTTCTAAGGCTCTTCGCGCCGTCGATTTCCGCCGCTTCGTAGAGCTGAGGCGGAATATTTTTGAACTGAGCAAGCCATATAATTGTGCCGCCGCCCAACCCGAAAAGGTTCATTAGCACAATCGAGAGTATCGCGGTTAAATCGTCGGCGTAGAAAAACTGCGACATAGGCAACCCGAGAGCAATCAAAAACTGATTGAACAATCCGGGCGTTTCGGGATTTTGGCGCATAACGTAGCTCCACACTATGCCGCCGACAATCGCGGGCACAACGCAAGGCAGATAATACAGCACTCGGAATATTTTCGTTCCTTTAAGCTTAACGTTAAGCAAAAGCGCCAACAAATACGAGCCTACCAAAACGGCGGGAATATTCACAACCGCAAAAAACAGCGTGTTGCTCACAACTTTCCACATTTGCGGGTCGGTGAAAACTTTCGCAAAGTTTCCCATTCCCACAAAATCGAATTTGGAAATCACGTCGTAGTCATAAAAGCAATAATAAAACGACTGCGCAATAGGCACGAGCGTGAACATGCAAATTCCGAACGTCATGGGCAATATAAACAGCCAACCCGCAACGCTGTGCTTAACCTTCTTTTTAAACAGAGCGAGTTTTTTCTTTGTTGCAATCATGCCGAAATCGCCTCTTCAAGGTCTTCGACAAGAGTGTCTATGCACCGCGTGGTAGACCATTTGTCGTCGTCCGCAAGATTTTTCATAAACGATTGAATCGCGTTTAAAATATCGAACGAATATTCGGAAGGCTGAGCCATAAAGAAGTTAGACGCCACTTTGCGTTCGGGGAACGCAAGCCACGCGTCGAGGTTAAGATGCTGAAAACCTTTCGACCACTGTTTTTCTTCGGCAAGGTCCACTCTTATCGAGGGTGTGGCAAGTCCGCCGTTTATAAGCGCCATTTGCCCCTCTTGCGAAATCATGTATTTAAGGAACGCCCACGCAAGGTCGCGCTTAACTCCTTCTGTTGTGGAGCTTATTCCGTAGCCCACGAACCCGCAGCCTATTTTAGGCTCGTCTCCTATTTGCGGGAACGGAAGCGCGTCGAACTTGCCTTTAATTTGTTCGTTCTTAGCCATTTGAGCGGCGCCCGACGACGAAAACGCGAAAGCCACGTTTCCGTTTGTGAACGACGAACGCGAGGTAGACACGCGCAGCACTCTGCCGTCGTTCTTCAACGCGCGAATATCGTCCGCCATTTTCTTCGTTTCGGGAGTGTTAACCGCTATTTTTCCGTCTTTATCGAAAACTTGCGAGCCGTAAGACAGCATAATGGGATTGAACACCGCTTCCCAATCGAACTCCGCTTGCAAGCCGTAAGCGTCTTTATATTTAGACGCTCTGCCCTCGTCGCTCAAAACGTAGTCGCTCACGTCGCGGCAAACTTCAACCATATCTTCCCAAGTCCAGTCGTTTGTAAGGCGTTCGTCGGTTTTGTAGTCTATTCCCGCCGCCGCCAAAAGTTCTGTGTTCACATATGTAACAACCGAGTCCATAGAACGCGGCACAATATATCTGCGCTCTTCATAAAGGCTCATGTCGAAAAACTCTTTGTAGTAGTCTCCATCTATGTTGAGTTTATCCGACGTATCCGCCCCGTCGCTAACCGCTTTGTCGTATTCGAACTTTTCCGTTTTATAATACGGCTCCAAGTTCACTATGCACCCCTTGCTTATAAGGTAATAATAGTAAGCCGTGTTAGTCCAAAACAAATCGGGAACCTGACCGGACGCAATCGCGGCGTTCACCGACGTAACGTAGGCGTTGTCGTCTACGCTGCGCGCGTCGAATTCTATTTTAACGTTGGGATACATCTCGTACCAACCGGGAAGCAACGCGTTTATGTATTCCTGCTCCGATTCTATATTGCTCGGTAAAAAAATTCTCAAAGTTTCGGTCGTGTTTTTATCGGGCATAAGATTAACGTTGTATTCTATATCGGGTCGGGGCATGAGTTTGGGCGAGCAAGCCGCGCACAAAACAAACGCCATTAAAGCCGATAATAATGCGGTAATTTTCTTTTTCATTGAGGTTCTCCTTTTTTTGTTTATTTTCCCGACGCAATCGCGTCATAATCGAAAATCGCGCTTAAAATATTCATCGCGTAAAAACGGTGTATAAAGTCGTTGGGGTGGTTCACGTTGTTCGCCGCGATTTCGTAGTAATTTTTCTTTTCAAGCATTTCAACGCACGGCTCGAACATGCTCACACACGCAACGTCCATATACGGAGTTTCTGCGGCAATCGCCTTTAAAGTAGCCGTTATTTGCGCGTGCTCGGCGTTAGTTTTGCTCTTTTCATGCGACGGGAAAGGCGCCACAAGAATAATTTGACATTCCGCGTTCACCGTTTTCGCCGTTTCTATCACAAGCTCGATATTTTTGCGGTAATTCCCGCCCTCTATGTCGCTGCCCTTGTCGTTTGTGCCGAACGCCAAAATCAAGAAATCGGGAGCAAGGTTAGAAAGCCTGTTCAGTTGGTCGGCATCCGCCGCCCAGCCCGACGCTTCTCCGCCTTTCGACATATTCGTGAAGTCCACGTTCAGTCCGCCGAGAGTTTCAAGCCCGTATTTAACAAGCTCGGCATAAGGCGGGCACATAGGCGCGTGGTTCCACTTAGCGCTCGAAGAACACCCTTCCGAAATACTGTCGCCGAAAACGACCATTTTCAAATTCTTGTCGGAAGAATCGCCCGCAATCTTTTCGGTAAGCCCGTATAGCGCGCCGTCGTACTTGCCAAACAAATCGCGCTTTACGTCGGCGGGGTTATATGCGTAAGTAACGTGTATGTAATTTTGCCAAACAAGCCCCGACTCGGTATACATAACGGTGCCGTCAGTTCCAACCATTTGATACCCGTTCCCCGCGTTGCCGAGCGGATATTGCGACGGAACGTTCTCGCCTCTGCTCCACTCGTCGCAAAAAACGGGAATTTTGCTCCCTTCGGGCAAAGTAATGGTGTCTCCCTCTATTTCGTAGTCTTCGCCCTCAACGTATTCTTTTTCAAGCTTCCAATCGCGCACCGATATAATGCGAGCGGGTTCGTATAAAAGCCGCCCTTTCGTAACGCCGTCTTTCTTAACAACCATGAGCTGTTCGTTATGTATAACGTTGCCTTGCCAAAACGGACGTATTCTCTCTTCGTCGGTATAACTGTATTGCAAGTTCTCTATGTCCTCCACATAATACGGTAAGTCGGTAGGATTGAATTCTTCGGGCTTTTTGCCGCCGTCTTGCTCGGGCGACGGTTCCGCACTACGGCACCCGAACGCACCCAAAAACAGCGCAAGCGCGAGTAGAAGCAATATGGGGATTCGTTTAATCATTTTACCCTCCTTTCGGTATGAATTTTTCGCGCAAACGCAAAATGCCGTTTCGCGGCGCCTTTTTACCGCATTTCTTTTCATGCGCGCACTTTTAATTTCAATACAACTATTATAAAACATTTTTAGCCGCAAAGCCATAGAAAAATCGTATATAAACTTGTAAAAATCCTACTTTTGCGGTGTCAAAATTTGACATGGAGCGGCTATCTGTTGTACAATAAACAAAAGCTTTAAAAAAAGGAGCGCGGCATGGCAAGCTTTTACAACTTCTTTCAATCGGCAAAATTCGATATTATCGACGCGGCATATATGGAAGTGGGCAAAGAATGGAAAAGCATGGTAAACGATTTTAAGCACGTCCGAATTTATTACATACGTTCGGGCTCAGCGGAACTCGCTTTAACCAACGCGACACTGCCTTTGCAAGAGGGCTTTCTCTACTTTGTTCCCTCTCTTTCCATTTTGGAAGGAAATTGCAAAAATAGCATGGGTCACTATTTTATTCACATAATACCCGATATTCTAACCGAGCACTTTTTCAAAATTTTGCCGCTTAAAACCTGTTGCCGTATGGAAAGAAGCATTGCCGACTATTTGTTTCTCACAATAATAAAAAACAACGGGAACAGTTCTTTCCATTCCCGTCAGGCAACCGACAGCGCCCTAAAACTTTTGTTCTCAAACTTTTTCGAAGGTGTGAATATAGAAGAAACCGACGTTGGAAAATTCGCCAAAGTTTTCGAATATATAGACACTCACATAGGCGAAAAAATTTATATCAAAGACCTTTCGGCGCTCGTCTACCTCGACGACGCGTACTTTTCCAACCTGTTTAAAAAGACTTTCGGCATATCTTTGCAGCAACATATTCTTTTAAAACGAATAGACCGCGCGAAAGAGCTTCTTGCAACCGATTCCACAATCGCCGAAATTTCCAACTCGCTCGGATTTTTCGACGCCGCTTCGTTCAGTAACTTTTTTAAAAAGCAGACGCGCATGGCGCCCAAAGAATTCAGAAAGCATTTGTTCGATTAGCGCCGTTGTTAAAATCGCATTTTATCGCAAACTTACCGTATTCCCACTTATAACTTAAATCGCTTACAGAGGCTTTAACCGCATAATAAAAGACTTGCAAAAACCTTGCAAGTCTTTTTCTCTCTTATAGTTAAATACTATTTCGTTTTAAAGAGTTACGGTATTCGAGCGGGCGCTGTATAATCCGTCCGACGTTGCCGCCACAACCCAATATTCGCCGGGCTGACCTTCGTCTACGGTGTAGCTCGTTTCGGTTATGCCTTTGGCAACTATAAGCGTTGCGTCGCTCGTTTTGCGATACACGGTGTAGCTGTCGGCGTTATCGACAGCGCTCCAGCTTATAACTCTGTTTTTAACCGAAATGCTCGGAGCGGAAAGTGTTTCGGAGCTGAGTTTTTTACCTACTAAAACGGGTTCGGAACCGATGTAGCGCTCCACGTTTTTAAAGAAAGTATATGAATCCGCCAAGCCGTCGGCTTTGCCGAAATACACAATGTAGCCCGCGCAGTAGTCGCCGTTAAAGCCGCTTGCCGTAACGTCGGAACCCGAAACCTGTTCTTTATCGTCTTTCGAACCTACGGGAAGCGCCCACTTGCTACGGTAAATAACGTTCGCGTCGGTGCCCGTGAAATACATGTAGTCGTCTACCACATTCACGATTTTGGCGCCCTCGCCGAGCACCTTTATTTTGTCGTTAAGCGAACTTCTGAGCTCGACTTCGCCCGACTTTGCGCCGAGCATATAAACGTTGTTGCTAAGCTCTCCGCCCGGACGGAAGCAATAAGTCGAAGTGTAATCCGAAATCTTCGAGGTGGAAAGAATGGTGCCGCTAATCTGAACGCGAGCGCCGTCGTCGTAAGCGCCGAGCGATTCTTGTTCCTTTTTATATGCGGCGTCGCCGTACACCTCGCCCGCGCCGTGCTTGTCGCCGTTCTCGTCGGTGTACTCTTCGTTGCCCATTAAAAAGTCGTGCAAACTGTCGTATTTAATAAGAGTGTTGTTCGAATTGTCTGTCGTGCGGTAGAACAACAGTCCGTCGCGCACCGCTTCGAGCGCGTCGGTCGTTTTTTCCTGCGAGTGATATACGCCGCCGCTCTTTCCGTCGGGACGCATAATTTCTATAACGTTGCCCGTTTTCTGCCGGTCGCCGTCGCGCACCGCGCGAAGCACATACACAAAGTGGTTGAGCGTGTTTTCGCTCATTCCGCTGTAATAAGTTTGAGAATACGGAAGCAAAACGCTTGTAACGCCCGTAGCGATTGTAACCTTATTTTCGGGCTTTTTCGCAACGCGCACCGAAACGAGGTCGGTTCCGTCTTGCGCCACAAGATAGGCGGCGCCGTTATATTTATAGAACGCGTAAGGGTTCGACTCGTTGCCCGTGTTTTCGGTGGTGTAAATTTTCTGAACGTCGGTTCCGTCAAGCTTGGCGCGGAAGAAATCTGTTTTGGTGGTTTGCACAGTGCCCGACTTGTTCTTTTCGTTGTTGGGCGACGCAAAGTATACCCATTCGTCGTAAATAAATATTCCGCCGTTCGCGTATCCCGAAGTGCCTATGCGTTTGGGCGCTATTCTTTGAACGTTGGCAACCAAACTCTCGTTGTTCTCGTAGTCGTAGCTCTTGCTCGAAACAAACTCCATGCTGCCCGCGCCTTCAGCCGCCGACGGCACAAAATCGTTACCCTTGCGTTCTCCCGTAAATTCGGCGCGGTAAAGCCCGCCTTTAACCACGTTCGGCCATGTGTTTTGCGAACCGTCGGCATCGTCGTAGCCCGCATAACCGTTTATAAAATAAACGTAGTTTCCGTATTGCACAGCCATGCCGCCGTTTCCGTGCACCATGTAGGTTGTGTCTTGCTTGCCTACAACCTTTATTTTGGAAAATGACTCGCCGCTGCATCCGCAAAGCGTAAAGCACGCCGCAAGCACAAGGCACACCACTATGGGAATTATTTTCTTCTTCATTTCAGAACTTACTCCGTTTGCGTTAAAAAAATTTCGTTTACCGCCGCCCGCATATATGGCGCGGCGCGCTTTTTCGCGGGTACTTTTTTTATTATACTATAATTGTTGCCGTATAGTCAATTATTTAGACAAGATTGCTCGTATTCGCAGGCGCGTTTCATTGCTTAGGCGGTTTCACCCTAAGGCTTATTTTGCCGCTTAACAATCCGTCGCTTACCGCTTTAACGGTTATTTTGCCGTCGTCGCCGCCCTTCGCCTTTATAACTGCGAGCGCTTTCCCCTCGTATACGGGGCAAATAGCGTTGCAATCGGTTTTAGACTGCGCTTCGGGGTCGGCGGAACCGAGCGCTTTTAGCTCGCCCGCGCCCGTAACGAATATTTCCACTTCGCGCGAGGCGAACGGAACAACCCGCCCTTCCTTATCCGTTACCGCAATTTCCACAAACAGCAATTCGCCCTCGCGGCAAGATTTTTTAGCCGCCGAAAGTTTAACCGCGCGCGGAGCCGTAACCGATTCGAGTTTAACTCTGCTGCACTCCCGCCCCTTATGATAGCTTACGGCTTCGAGCGTGCCCGGATAGTAGTCGGTTTTAAACGTTGCTATATGCTTGTTCACACGCCCCGCAAGCTTGCGCCCTATAAGTCTGCCGTCGCGGTAAAGCGCAACAACCTCGCCGCCCGAATAAACTTCCACTTCCATAGTTTTGCCCAAATTATGCGGCCAGTTCCAAACGGGGTGAGTTTCTTTAACCGCCAACCCCGATTGCGTAAGTTTTTGACGCGCTTCGGGATTGTTCACAGTTATGCAACTCCGGCTTCTGTCGCCGAGTATTATGGCGTGATAATAAGCCGACGGCTTGCGCGAATATATAAGGTCGAGGTCGCCGCAATACGACGCGTGAGGTGGCAACAACTTTGTTTGCTCGTCCTCGTACTCGGGCTTTCCGAGCGGTTCGCCGAGCATGTCTGCGGCGCAATACACGAACTCGCCTATAACGTTTTGATTTTTTTCGCACTCGTCAAACGCGTCGAACGCGCGCGACGGATAAGACGCGCAACCCACAATAAGCCTTTCGGGATAGTCGGCACGGTCGAACGCATAGCGCGGATAAAGATACGCGTAGCCCGCAACGTCGGCGCAATCGAACGACGATTTCGTTAAACTCCCGAACAAGTCTTTTTCGCGCCCCATGCTAACTGCGGCAGAAGAGTCGGTAACCTTAGAAGATTTAAGACCCGCCGCTTCGAGCTCTTCGCGCAAAGGCACGCGCTCGCGGGCGTTCACAACCACAAACCGCGTAGGGTCGAGCGAACGCACCTCTTGGGCAAGCATTTGTGCCGTTTCGCTTCCGTCGCCGCGCCCGTATGTTTCGGCGGCGTCGTCGCACAATCCGTATAACACAACCGACGGGTGCTTGCGAAGTTGGCGCACAAACCTTTCGCAATCGTAAGCGGCGTTAGCGTCGAATCTCGCGTGCCCGTCGTAAGGAAAATCTCCCTGCCCCCAAACCTTGAACAAATCCACTTCCGCCATAAGCCCGAGCTTGTCCAAAGCGTTTAACGCGGCTTCCGTAGGGCAACCGACATAACGAACGGCGTTATATCCTATTTCTTTTATTCTTTGCAGTTTGTATTCTTCCGCCGAGAGCGTGCTCTCCAAACCGAGTATTCCGTTGTCGTGCCCCACTACGGCGCCTTTAAGCTTAACGCTTCTGCCGCACAGCACAAGCCCGCGCGTCGGCGTAAGCGCTCTGCCCACTATGCCGAAAACGGTTTCGCTCTCGTCGAGAACCTTTTCTTCGCCGTCGCGCAGAGCGAGTTTAACGGTGTATAAATACGGGTCGTCAACCGTCCAGGTGTAGTAACGCGAAAGCTTAAAATTGAGCTCGCAAAGATTTACGCAAGAATTTTTTAATTTTATTTTTCTCGTTTTACGCACCGTCTTTTTGCCGCGCGCGTTAAAAACGGTAGCTTCGAGCGAAAGATTTTTGTTCCCCGAATATTCTCCGTTTTTATCGCAAATTTCGGCATGCACGGATATGCGCGCCTTTCCGCTCTCCAAAACGGACGTAACGAAAACGCCGTCGTCGCGCAAAGCCGCCGACGAAGCGTGAGTATGAATTCTGACGCCGCCGCCTATTCCCGCGCCCGCGTATTTTCCCGCCATCTGCGGCGCCCACACACTTAGCTTTAATATGTTTTTCGCGCCGTAGCGATAGTGTTTTGTAATGTCGGCAAAGTGTTTGCCCTCGCCCTCGAAATGCGCCACCTTAACGCCGTTTATGCTTACGTCGGCGAATTGATTAACGCCTTCCGCTTCGAGTATAATCCATTCGTTTTTATTAAGCTGCGGCAAAACGCGGTAAAACGTTGCCGAAACCGCGTCGTAATAGCTTCCGTATTTTCCGAGCGCAGTATTGTAATTTCTGTTTTTTCTTCGCAACAAATCCAAAGGCAAGTCAACGTCTACCGCCTCTGCGGGAATTCCGATTTCGTCGCATACAGTACCGTCAACGTACTTCCAGCTATTACTTATGTCTATACGCATAATCTTCCCTTTTAAGCTTTTTATACTTTATTATATCAATATGCGCCCGTTTTTGCAAGCATTTAGCGCACATTTGGGAATTTATGCAAAATGGCGGCAACCCCTTTTCCCGCTTACGGATTGCGCGGTATTTCCTTTCCCGTTTCGGCTGACTGAAACAGCACCCAAAAGCCGTCGCCCGCAGGGAGCTCCGCTTTAAGGGGCACGAAATCCGCCCCCTCGAGCGCGGGCGGCGCGTCGCCGTATCTGCCGGGAACGCCGTAGGCTATATAATCGGGCGCGGCTCCTATAAGCCCTACCGTGTAATATCTTCCGCTTCCGTCGTAGTCTACCTTAACCCAACGGGTGCCCGGCAAAGCCTCTTCGAGCGGCGAAAATCTTTCTCCGTTCGAAAAAAGTTCGTCAAGTTGCTCTTTAACGGTGGCGTAAAAACCCGCGTCGGTTTTAACCGCCGCAATAGCCTGCTCCACCGTGTATTCGGACGCGCGCTTTATCTTTATTTCTCCGCCGTCCTTTTTTTCCGACTTTTCGCGCTTAACGTCCGCCTCTTTTTCGAACGCGGGCTGTTCCGCAAGCGCCGAAACGGTTGTAAACGCCGCCGACTCCGCCGCCCCGCCGGCGTTCTCGTTGGAGCGGATAGCCGCGAACGGTATAACCGTTGCGGGCTCTTTTTTAACTTCCGCGCTAAAAGCGCGAGCGCCTCCGAACCTTGCCGATAAGTAGCGCCTTTGCATTTCGCTCGGCGTAACGGGCTTATCGTAGTAGTCGGCATTTTGCGCGGTTTGCGAAAGCGGCACGCGCGGCGAATAATCGAAATAATTCACTTCGGCAAGAGCGCCGTCGTAATACTCGGCGGACGGCTCTATATCCAAAAAATAGTCCTCTATCTTCTTCTCGCTAAACTTAAACTCCTGCGCCTCCGCCAAAGCCTTGCCCGTATCCGCAATCTTCTTCTCAACTCCGCCTCTCCTGATACCGTCCATTAAGTTGCCTTCCCACAGCTTTCTTGCCGCCGAAGTGCCGTAAAGCACAACTTCTTCGTCGTAAGTGCGGAAAAGCACGAGGTGCACCGAATCATATTCGCCGTCGGGAAGCGCGAACCGCGATTTTATTCTGCCGAGCGAGCCTATTTCTCTGCGAAAAACCTGCGTCGCCGTTTTCACGCCGAGCGCGTATTCTCCCGCCGTTAAATCGGGCAGCGAAAAAGTGTTCACCGTTACGAACGTTCCCATTCCGTTGCGTTCCAACAATACCGTTCCTCTGCCAACCTTACCCGTGAGAATCACAAGCTTTTTTTCGAAGTTCATGCCGAGCCACCTCTTTCATGTATTCGACTTTATTGTACTTGAATATATATGCCGTAACTCGTATAAAAATGCCGAAAAAAGTGTTTATTTGTGTAATTTGCCGAATACGCGATTTAATAAAAAAGGCAAACCGTTTTAAGTTCGCCTTTGCTTTTTTTATACGTCCCATTCCCCAAGTAAAAAATCCGACAAATGAACAAGCTTTATACCGTCGGCGTTTCCTTCGGCAAAATCGTCTAACGTAACAACGTATTTGGGGTGATTGTCTTTTATTCGTTGCAAATTGCCTATTTCCCTATCTTTGCCGCTTTCCGATTCGGGAATTTGCCTGCAAACCTGAACATACATTTTTTTATCTTTGTCTATGCCCACAAAGTCGATTTCTTTTCCGCCCGCGTGCCCCACATACACCTCGAAGCCGCGCCTTAACATTTCAAAATAAACTATGTTTTCAAGCATTGCCGAAACGCTCGTAGCGTTAAAACCCAAAACCGAATATTTAAGCGCGGGGTCGGCAACAAAATATTTTTCCTGCGTTTTAAGAACTTCTTTCCCCTGAATATCGTAACGGTTGGCTCGGTACACTATGAACGCTTTTTTCAGCATGTCTATATAGTTGTAAACCGTTTCAACGTCTGTTGTGCGCCCCTCGCTCTTCATGTATTTGGCAATAGACTGCGCCGAAAACGTTTTTCCCACGTTTTCGAAAACATACCGAACAATCCGTTCGAACAAATCGGTTTTGCGAATGTTGTTGCGCTTAACAATATCGTTATACACCACCGAATTATAAATGTCGCGCACTATGGTATATACTTCGTTTTGAGTAAAATTGCCCACGCTCACGGCGGGGAATCCGCCCAACCTAATGTAACTTTGCAACAACTCTTTCTCGCCGCGAGTATCGCCGCTGTCTTTCCGGAACTCTATATATTCTTTAAACGACAGCGTGTATACGGGAATCGAAATGTATCTGCCCGTAAGATATGTTGACAACTCGCTTGACATAAGCTTAGAGTTCGAGCCGGTAACGTATACGTCGGTGTTGCAGTCTTGTATTAAAGCGTTAACGGCTTTTTCCCAATTTTCAACCTCTTGCACTTCGTCGAGCAATAAATAATATTTGCCCGACTCTTTCATTTTGGAACGAAGATTGTTATACATGCCGTCGCCGTTCTCTATTATGCCGTGTTCGTAAGAATCGAACCGCATAGAAATTATATGCGAGCTCTTAACTCCGCTCTCTTTCAGATATTCGGCAAACTCTTCTAAAACAGTAGACTTTCCCGCGCGACGAATACCCGCAAGTATTTTAACAAACGGTTTATCCATATAAACTTTTAATTGTTCAATATAATGCGGGCGCTGAATCATAAACGGCACAACTCCTTAAAGTTTTATTAGTTTACCATATTATTCCCAAAAAGTCAAGAGTTTATAGGGGTATACCCCGATAAACTTCCCACTTTTACCGACTTTATCGGGTTATACTCCGATAAACTTCCATTTTTTATCGACTTTATCGGGTTATACCCCGATAAACTTTCTATTTTATTGGACTTTTGCATGGATTGTCATTGCGAGCGAGTGCAACGAGCGAAGCAATCCCCCACATATAGCGAATTACAAAACAAAAGATTGCCGCGTCGCTCACTGCGTTCGCTCCTCGCAATGACAAGCGGTTTTATATCATTGGCAACGCACACAAAAAAAACTATCGGTCATAATGACCGATATGCACTTTTTTATTTTTATTTATGGTATAATTAAAAAACAAGTATTGCAAAAGCGGAAATATTTCTATACCGTTGCAATATTTGTAAATACTTAAAAAAGTGTATACTAAAATCGAATGACAGTACAATCCAAAAACAACGATAAAATAGACAATCGTTTATACACGGAGAAGATAAACCATTATTTGCAATTAAAACATTGGTCGCTTTTCGAACTGTCTCAACAAGCGGATATTTCAGCCGCCACAATTTACGAGTGGTTCAGTAATAAAAAACGCCCTTCTTTAACTAATATCTCTAAAATTTGCAATGCGTTTAATATTTCTTTGGCTCAGTTTTTTGCCGAAACTTCCAACGAATACACTACCGCTACTCTTTCCGAACTGCTTCAACTTTGCAAAGATTTAAACAACGATGAAGTTGACGCTATTTTGCAAATTGCTAAACATTTAAATAAATAGTCATTTTGACTACAAAAAAGAGTTTTTTATGGAAGATAAAAAAGAAGAAACCAAAGCGCAAGAAGAAAAAGAGAATAACAAACCTAAATCGAATTTTAAAAACATAACTTTCGAAATGGTTCTTCCCAATTTAAAAAAGGGTCCAAGCTCTTTGCGCGCGTTGTATTACGAACAATTCGGCGACCGCACTCCTATGTTTATAGAAGTGCCGAATATAGTTGTAAAGCTTGATTTTGTACACGCGCTTTATCTTGGCGACGTTTGCTATACGGGCTTAAACTATCTTTACGACCCGAATTTTAACTATGTTATTCCCGAATTGAAAAGAAGCGACGGCACCGTAGAAACCGAATATCCTATGGCAGCCGACAATTTCAATATGCTTCTTAAAGAACTTGCTTTCCCTTTAAAAGGATAATTATTGCCTAATAATGCCCTAAAAGCTTATTAGGGTGTAGATAGGGCTTGCCCAGCCCTGATTTCTCCCGGTCAAGCCTATCCCGCAGACAGGCTTGACCTTTTTTTTATCCGTTCACACCCACAGCCTACGCCCCGTAGAAGTGTATTCCCCGTTTTCGCCTTTCACCGCCTTAACGCGGTACTGCGCCAAAAAGCGCGTTAAGGCGTATAAATCCACCCATATTTCCTTAGGTCCTTTTTCCTGTTCGGGCGCAAAAATCAACTGCAAGCCAAAATGCAAATGAGGGCTGCAAGACTTTAAATTCACGTTCTCGCGCGTAGAATAGCCCGTAACGCCCAAATAGCCTATAACGTCGCCCGATTCCACCCTTTTGCCCACAGTCATGCCCTGAGCGAAAGGACGGTCTTTTCTCAGGTGCGCGTAATAATAGTAGCGAAGCGTGTCGTCGGAGCGAACGCCTATTCGCCAACCGCCGTATTTGTTCCAGCCGCATTCGGTAACTGTGCCGCCCTCAACCGCAACTATGGGAGTTCCCACGCTTCCCATAATGTCGTGCCCCAAATGCCTGCGCTTATATCCGTAGCTGCGCGAGTTCCCGAAATCGTCGTAATGGTTATACCAATGTCCCGCCGCAAGCGGAAAACAGCATCTTAGCCCGTGTTTGCGTTCTCCCGTGTTTTCGTCTAAATAGTCGCCCACAAGCGGAGCGAGCACGGCGCCGTAAGAAGTTCGCAAATATTCGGCGTAATCCGTTTTGGGCATTATGTCGGCAAATTTTTCGCCGTCGCGCAATCTTTGCACAAGCTTAGCAAGAGTTTTGCGGTCTTTGCTAACCGAAAACCTGTTGCCGTTTGAATGAGCCAAAAAAGCTACGGCGTCCGAAAAATTATAGCCGCAATCGGTGCCGTAAAACTCGTTTTCGTATTTGAGGCACTCTCTAAGCGCCCATTCGCTCGCGTTGAAATCAACCCATTTAACGGGCGCGGCATACGCGAACCCGCACGACGCCGCCACCGCCGCAACGCATAAAATAGCACAAACAAATTTTTTCATACTGTGTATAGTTTGCCTATACCAAAACATTTTATGCAAATAAGTCTTTTTGACTTATCCGCGTTTTTGTGCTATAATTTTAAATACCGAAAAAAACAAAAAGGAGAAAGCTTTTATGGTTGCCGACAATCACGTTCACACAAAATATTCCCCCGACGGGCACAACGAACCCGAAGAGTTTGTTTTACGCGCCTTAGAACTCGGTTTAAAACACATTGTTTTTACCGAGCACGCCGACTTAATGTATTATAAGCCGAACGTGGCGCATTGCGACCTTGACGCATACTTTTCGTGCGTGCGCGCTCTTCAAAAAAAATACGAAGCCGAAATTTATATAGGCGCGGGACTCGAAATAGGCTTCACCGAGCAAAACAAATACGCCAACGCCGAACTCGTGGAAAAATACAAGCCGGACTACATTATAAACTCGGTTCATCAAGTGGGCGACGCCGATTGCTACTTTGCCGAATATTTCGAAAACAAAACGCCGCAAGAAGCTTACATAACTTATCTTAAAGCAGTGCTCGCGTCCCTCTCTGCGCCGTACCGCTATAACGCAATCGGGCATTTGGGATACGTTTGCCGCAACGCGCCTTTCTCGCTTTCGCTGTATTCCGCCGCTCCCGAGCTTATAGACGAAATACTTAACGGCATAATAGAACGCGGAAAAATTCTCGAACTGAACGCAAGCGTGCGAAAACTCGGCGGAGCTACCGTTCCGCCCGAAGAAATTCTACTGCGTTACGTTTCGCTCGGCGGCAAAAAAGTTTGCTACTCGTCCGATTCGCACCGCCCCGACGATTTATGCCGACACTTCGACGCCGTTCGCTTATCCGCGCTTGCGGCTGGCATAAACAGCCAAACGGTTATAGAACACGGAAAAGAACTTTCGCTCGAATTTTAAATATTTTTAAATTTGCTTTGAATATCTTTAATCTAAATACAATTCGTAAAAAAAACACGGAACGTCGGCTCCGTGTTTTTTATATTTATCTTACTTATCTTTTAAAGAGCGCATTACGTCGCATTCGAATTCGAATGCGGTAATCGCGCCCGCGCCGCCCGCGTTGCTCATATTGCTCATATAAACGCCAACTATTTTAAGTTCGGGGTCAACCCAAAAATGCGTGTTGTAGGCGCCGCTCCAACCGTAGCTCAAAGGAGAAAGCTCCTGCACGTTTTCGGTTTGGCGTTGCCTTACGCGCACCGTGTAGCCCCAATTAGAGTATTCGTCCATGCCTGCGAACCCGTTTTTAAAATGCGGCGCGCGCATAAGCCTAACCGATTCGGGCGAAAGCACCCGTTGCCCGCCAAACTCGCCATCGCTACAAAGCATTTGCGCAAAACGTGTGTAGTCGCAAGCTGTGCCGAACATTGCCGTGCAACCGCTTACCGCCCCTACGGGAAAACCGTCGTGCCCCTCGCGCCCCATTTCGTGCGGTTCGAGCTTGTCGGCGGAGTCGCCGAGTCGGCACATTTTAACAACGCGCCCGTATTGCTCTTCGGTTAAATTATACCCCGTGTCGGTCATGCCGAGCGGCAAAAAAATACGCTCGCGCAAAAAAGATTCGTATTCGGTATCGGTAACCTTTTCAACTATTGCCGCAACAACGTCGAGCGCCGCCAACGGGCTATACATCTGACTTGTGCCCGGCGAAAAATCCAACAGCCATTCGCCGTAATGCTCAACGGCTTCGCGCGGCGTGCGCACATGCGCGCGGGGAAAATTTGCGAATTGCGCGTCGCCCACCTCGCCCGAACCGAGCCCCGAAGAATGAGTTAGAATATCTTCAACGGTAATTTCGCGCTCGGCGGCTCCAAGCGCCGCAACTTTTCCGCGCCCGTCGAGCTTTCCAACCCTACTTCGGGCGAACGCGGGAAAGTATTTGCTTATTTTATCCGACAGCCGCAATTTGCCGCGTTCGGCGCACCACAGAGCCGCCGCCGCAGTAATAGGCTTAGTCATAGACGCCAACCTAAAAACGGAATCGCGCCTAAGCGGAATTTTTTCTTCTATGTTCGAATATCCCGCAGTATAATCCAAAACGCATTCGCCGTTAAGCATCACCCTAAGCGTTACGCCGGGCAAAACTCCGCGCTCTATGCGCCCGTTCACCGAATTTATAACGCGCGAAAATTTTTTCGAATCGCCCAAAATAACACAGTTTTTCAAAGTTCAGTTCGTCCCTTTCGCCTTGCCGAGCGAAACGCGCAAAACTTCTTCGCACGGAAGCAATATGTTTTCGGGTTCGCCGCCCTCTATTCTGCGCACAAGCGCTTTCACCATTTCGGTGCCGCGCTCAAAGCAAAACGTTTCTATTGTGGTGAGCGGCGGAGAGAAAAACTCCGACATGCTAATGTTGTCGTACCCCACAACCGACACGTCTTCGGGCACGCGTATGTGCAATTCGTTTAAAGCCCTCAGCGCACCCAACGCGCTTATATCGTTTATGCAGAACAAAAGAGTTACGTCCGTTTCGTGCGAAAACACCTGCATTGCGCCCTCGTAGCCGAGCACCGTAGAATTACGAAGCGGAAAATCGCCGTAAACAAGGTCGGCTTTCGCAAAACCGAGCCGCTCCGTCTCCTCGCAAAACGCGTTCACACGCGGGTCGTTGTTTGCGGTTTCAAAGTCGGGATAGCCCACTATATACGAAGCTTTGCGGTGCCCCAAATCGTAAGCCCTGCGAATGAGCGAACGCATGGAGGGCGCCATATCGTGGCTAACAACGCTACCGCACTCGCGTTCGAAATTAACAAGCGCAACGCCGCTGTTGTTCAATTCTTTCATGAAAGTAAGCGTATACGGAATGTTCGAAATATTTATTATGCCCGCAAATCCCCGACTCATTATGTCGCTGTATTTCTTTTCTATGCTGTCGGAAATCAAAATAATCGTTATAACGTAGCCGAGCTCCGCCGCAGCCGTTTCGATTCCGTGCAAAATTTCAACAAAATACGGATTGCCTATTTCGCTTATGAACACTCCTATTTGCCTACTGTTTTTTGTGCGTAACCCCTGCGCGATTACATTCGGGTGATATTTCAGCCTTTTAGCCGCCGACCTCACCCGCTCTTCAACTTCCTTAGTTGCCGACTTTTTGCCGTTTAATATGTTGGTTACGGTTGTTTCCGACACACCCGCCGCCCGCGCCACGTCTTTTCTGCTGCTCATAGTTTACCTCGCGTTATGTTCGCACACCCGTGCCTTATATATAGTATAATTTAAGTCCCCCCCCCGTCAAGCGTTTGCGGGTTTTTTTGTGTTGATTTTGTGTTGCAAAGCTTTCGGTTGCCGCAATACTTAAACCGACCGTCAGTTTTCCCCTCGCAACAAAAAAGACTTTTCAATACTTACTTCCCGTAGCAATACCCGAGCCGCCCGATAGGCGCGGCGTCGCCCGAATTGTAGTAGCTCAAAACGTCGTCGGGATTAGTAATGTTGTCGCACACCTTAAACGAGAACGACGGAACTTCGCCGTCCGAAAGCCCGAGCGCGGCGCGAGGCACAGCCACTTGCAACACCTTTCCTTCAACCGCGAGCTTAGCCTCGCCCACAACTTCGTAGTCGCCCGAAGCGGTGCGGCGGCACACAGTGCTCTTTCCATCGGTAACCGAGCGGTTCACAAAATAGTTGTAGCCGAACAGATTGCCTGCGGCGGACGCGTCGGTGGAAATCAAAACGTTCATCCAGCCTGTGTCGTTCGCTTCATACGGCTCAACGTTTTCAACGGTGGTAATGCGGAAATAAACGTAATCGCCGTCGTGCGTAACCGTTACGGTGTCTATATCGTTGCGGTTGCTGTCGTCGGTTAAATACACAAAGTGCGGCGAGTTGGGGTTAGAAACCCAGCCTCTGTAATTGCGCGCCGTGCATTCGCCCGTAAAGTCGTGATAAACTTTGCCGTCTTTCCATGCCGACGCATCGAACTTAGCAACGTCTATACTTGCGGCGGGATACGAAAGTTCGAATTTATCGCCCGTTTTAAACGCGCGAATATTGCGCGCCGTTTGCAAATAGAAATTGTCTTTGTAGTCGCCGTATGTCGGCTCAATGTCGCGCGAGTATTCCTCGTTGAATCCGTCCACCAAAAACGGCTTGCCGTCGGCGCCCGTCTGTTTGCTCGCCGTCCATTCGTTCCAACCCGTTATAGTCACCATGTTCACTTCGTTTTTGTTGTCGAGCACCTGCTTCCACAAAAATTCGTAGTTGGTACCTTTGCTCGAATCCGCCGAAATGTTTTTCTTGGTCGCGTAATCGTAGCCTCTGCCGTAGTTGCGGGTGGTGTCCGAAAAGCGAATGGTGTTCATGTGCTGAGCCACCGACACGTTCACCGTGCCGCCGCGATTTTTAAGATACACGCCGTTAAAATATTTTTCCATCCACGGGAACGAATCGGGGTCGAGGTCGTCTTGGTCTTCCGCCTGATTAGGCCAAATCGTGTTTTTAAACTCGAAATAGTCGCTAAGTCCGTAGTTTGGGCTGTCCTCTTCGGCAAGGTCGAGTATTTGCTGCGATTCGAGCGTCATAACAATCATCGGCTTGCCGTTGGGCGCGAACCAAACGTCGTCGTATGCTCCGTCGCGGTATTTATAAAACTTGTTGTAAATTTCGCGCACCACGTTCACGTCGTCGTTCGGCTTTGTGCACTGCGAATTTTTGGTGCCGTTGGTGCCGTTGTTGTTGGTGTAGAACATAAGACGCGGCACGTCCCAACCCGCTTGAACGTATTCGTGCACTATTTGCATAACCTCATAAGTCGAGTCTTCGAACAACAGGCTTATGGCGTCGTTGAACGTCTTGTCGCTGAACGCGTTCGTAACGTCTATAAACAAAAAGTCAACGCCCGCCATAGTGAGCATTTCGAGCTGTTTGCGAATTACCCATGTGTCGCGTTGCGAATAGTAGTCCCAAAGCGGTTTGCCCCAGTAGTAGGCGGTGTTGTCGGGGTGCTTTGCCGCTTCCGTAAACCACTTGCCTATGTCCGCGCCGCCGTCCGTCATTTCGGTAACGTCGTGCACTTCGTCGTAAGGCATTTCGCCGTGAAGAGTGAAAAAGAACATGCCCACATATTTGTCGTCCTCTTTCTCGCCGCTAAGCGAAAAGGTGCGCCCGAAATCGTCGGTTGCCGAAAGCATAGCAACAGTGCGCTGTTGCGGCGTCATTTTATCCCACTCCGTTTCTACGGGAGGCACGGGCGGATTGTCGTCGGGCGGCGGGTTGTCGCCCGTAGGAGTTTTGGGAGCGTTGCCGCAAGCGCAAGCGAACAGCAAGCAAAAAGCGAGTAAACAAGAAATTAAAAATCCGAGTTTTGTTTTCATACCCAATTCGGAACCTCCTTTCCTACCAAAAATTCGTTTTTCGCGCCGCCCTCTTTAAGTTTGGCAAAGAGTTCGCGCACGCCGCTAACGCTGTTGAGCGCAAGATAATAAGTGTAGTCGAAAGCTTTGTAAGTTTCCATAGAGAAATTGCCGAGAGGAGCCGCGTAAGTGCTCGACGCCGCCTTATAAGGCGCGGAACCAAGCTCCGCCACCGAGTTGTTGAATCCCGTTGTGCGACCTGCCAAAGTGGTTACAACGTCGGGCACATAAAGCCCCACGCCCCAATCTTCTTCGTTTACCCAAGCTATCCAATTTTCGGTGCAACGCATGCGCGCGTCGCGGTTGCCGTCCCAAAACGCCATATTCTCGCGGTAAGTCAATTCGTCGTTCGTGAACGGTTTGTCGCCGTTGTAATACACAGCCTTGCCGAGAGGCGCTATTCCGTAGAACGCGGGCAACTCCTGCGCGCGCGGATTGTTGTGCTCATAG
Organism: uncultured Clostridia bacterium; assembly: GCA_947089425.1. GTDB lineage: Bacteria > Bacillota > Clostridia > Christensenellales > Pumilibacteraceae > Pumilibacter. Next base: position 162,116 of record CAMUKG010000002.1, on the reverse strand, counting down.
CCCGAAAAATCGGTGAAACGGTTTCTAACCTTAACGTATTCGCCGAGCTCAGGGTCTTTTTCCACGCTGTACCAATTTTCCATATACGACGGCGTAACTTCGTTGACTTTCGCCCAATCCATAGGGCGCGCTTTAATATAAACTTCCCCCTCCGAAACTTGAACGTCAACCAATCGGCTGAAAAAGTTTTTCTTATCGCCGCCCTGCACGGGGTTATAATGCCACGGGCGCGTGTTGTTGTCGTCCGCGCCGAATTCGCCCGGAATATATCCTTGATTATTATCCGGTCCTATGCCGTAATACGATTGCTGAATAAGTCTGCCGTTGTCGTGCGAGTTCACAAGGTTTACGTCGTTATCTGCAACAACGGCGCCGCTCTTTTGCTCTTTGCCGACATACACGCCGTTTTCGGTGTTAATCTGCCTGACGGTGCCGTCGGTGCTCGACAGCCAATTCACCGCGCCGCCCGATTTGAGCGTGCAACCTATTTTCACCGTTTCGCCCGCAACGAAAAGCTGCATCTGAGGTTCCACCTCTTTGTTGGTGAACGACACGTCGTAGAAGTCTATGGGGTGCTTAGCCGCCGAAACGTTCGAAAGCGTTATTTTGCCGTCGGTATCGCCCAAGTTAAACAGCTCTATTGAACGGAGCTTTTTGTTGCCCTCGTTCTCGCCGTAAAAGTCGAGTATTTGGCGCAGTTCCACGTTTTGCCCCGCAAGAGTATAAAACGTTTCAACGTCTTCGTCGCTGTCGTCGGTTATGTCGCCCTTGTATTCGTAGGCATAACGGATTTCGCCGCGCAACGTTACATTAGACGAAACAATCATTTTAAGATAGTTTTTATCGCCCAAATCGGCGCCCGGCTCGTAAACGCACTTGCCGCCCGACGCAATCTGTTTTTCTTCGCCCTCGAACACCGAAACGAACTCCACCGCCCACTTGTCGCCTTCGGGTTCTTTATCGGGAGGGGTTTCGGAATTAGGCTTGCCGCAACCGAAACACATCACGGCGCCGAGTATCGCCGCCAAAAACGCCGAACCTTTTTTCATTCTCTTTTCTCCTTTATCCTAAATATTTTTTTACGTCTTTAAAACACATTCGGCAAAGCGGACTTATTCGCCTTGCCGAACAAAATTTTTTAACCTTTTATGCCGCCCACTTTCACGCCGCCTATCATGCTCTTTTGGAACGTGAGGAACAGCGCTATGGGCAATAGCGACATAACGGTACACATTGCCATAAGCCGCGCCGAAAGTTGCGACGCCACCGTCTTATCGCTGAAATAATGGTAAAACGCCAAGCCTACCGTCCATTTCTTGCTTGAATTTAAGTAAATGAGCGGGCTTTGAAAGTCCATCCACATGCCTATAACAACGTTTACCGCAATCAAGATAACTATGTTGGCGCAAAGAGGGAACACAATTCTCAAAAAGATTTGAAATTCGTTCGCGCCGTCTATTTTAGCCGCGTTGTCCATTTCTTTGGGAAGCGAACGCATGAACTGAATAACAAGGAATATATTCAGAGCGCCGCCGCCCCAAAACGCGCCTATCCATTGCGACACAAGCTTATCCACAAGCCCGAAACGAACGTAAAGCGTGTATTGCGGCACCATTAGCACGGTAGAGGGAATCATAACCGTAGCCATTATTATGGAGAACATTGTTTTTTTGCCCGTGAACTTATGGCGCGCAAGCGGAAACGCAACGAAACACGCCGAAAGCGGAATGAATATGGCGTTTATAGCAATAATTACGAGAGTGTTCAAAATGTTCTTAAAGAACCGCCCCACAACGGCGTAATTCTTTACAGTGAACATTTTAGGGAAAAAGTGCACCAACTCGCCCGGCAAAGTTTCGGCGGGAGACATGAACGATTTTAATATCATGAACGCGTAAGGGAACAAAAAGAAAACTATTAAAACCGCAGCAATCAAATATTTAACCGCAAGCATAGCTATGCGTTTGCGTTGCGCCGCCTTTTTTTCGGGCGACGTATAAAGCGTGTGAACGCCGCCGTCGAAACTTGTTGTGTCTATCGAATATCGCATGTTTTCGGTTGTACCTCCTTAATTGTCGTCGCCGTACTGCACCCAATTCCCCGTTTTAAACATTACGAGGGTAAGCATACCTATAATGAGGAACAGCACCCAAGACATAGCGCACGCCAAGCCGTGATTGTGCACGCTGCCCGAAAACGCGGTTATATAAATTCTGATTGCAATAAAATAAAGCGACTCGTTTTTGCCCGTGCCGTAAGCGGCGAACGTGCCGAACACTTGCAAACCCGAAATCATGGAAACAACCATGTTGTAGAAAAGTATGGGAGTTGAAAGCGGAATAGTTATTTTAAGCAAGCAACGCATGTAGCCCGCGCCGTCTATTCGAGCCGCCTCGTAGTATTCGGGCGAAATGTTCTCGAAAGCCGCAAGCCACATAATCATGCCGCCGCCCAAGCCCCACAAGCCCGTGAATAACAGCGACAGCATGGCGGTGTTTTCCGACTCGAAAAACGTGGCTGTGGGAAGCCCCGCCTTTGTGAGCCACATATTGAACAAGCCCAAACCGTTGTAAGGATTGCCCGCCGTAGGAACGCCGTAAGAAAGCACGTCGCGCCAAATAAAGCCGCTCGCAAGTCCCGGAATAAGGCAAGGCAAATAACAAAGCACGCGAATTATTTTTATGCCTTTAATCTTATTGTGCAAGAATAGCGCCAAAATGTAAGACAGTCCCAAGTTTATTACCGTGCTTGCGATAACATATATAAACGTAACTCCGAAAGACTTCATAACGGGCAAAAACAGACCGCCGCGCCCCATAGAGAACATGTTTATATAGTTGAAAAAGCCCATTTGAGTGGCTCTTGCGCCGTTATAGTTGCTGAAACTGTATAAAAACGACATTACAATAGGAAACGCCGTGAACACAAGCGCGCCCACTATGAACGGAAGCAAAAACACATAGCTGATTAGGTCGTTTTTTATTCTGCGGTTGCGGTGCAATTTTTTACGTTCCGCGTCTATCGGCACAATAACGCCGCCGAAATTATTATCCATACTTTTCCTTTTCAAATTCTTTTTCGTTCTGTTGCCGCGTCGGGCTTCGCCCTCTCGCAACGACAACTGCTATACTGTCATTGCGAGCGAAGCGACGCAATCCCGCTACGCGTTCTTTGTCATTGCGAGCGTAGCGACGCAATCTTTTGCAATATGCGATTATCGCGGCGGTTCCCGCTCTATGTTCAAGATTGCCGCGTCGGGCTTCGCCCTCCTCGCAACGACAACTGTATACCGTCATTGCGAGCGTTAGCGAAGCAATCCCGCTACGCGTTCTTTGTCATTGCGAGCGTAGCGACGCAATCTTTTGCAATATGCGATTATCGCGGCGGTTCCCGCTCTATGTTCGGGATTGCCGCGTCGGGCTTCGCCCTCCTCGCAACGACAACTGCTATACTGTCATTGCGAGCGTTAGCGACGCAATCCCTTTCGTTATGCGGTGTCTATTACTCTAACGGAGCCTTGCGGATTTGGCTGTTTATATCTTTTCTGAAACCGTTAAGTTTAGAAGCAATATTCTCGCGGGTTTTGGCTTTGTCGCCCTTAACCACAACTTCAAGGCTCAATAAATCAACGAACACGCCGTTCACGGTGGAACAAATTTCGGTTACAATGGTTGTGGGAACGTACTTTTTGAATTCCATAGTGGTGGCTGCGTCTCTACGGTATACGAACGCGTCGTGATTGAAGTCGGCGCGAAGTTTGCCGTATTTGGCTTCGTTCACCTGCGCAAGATTGCGCCATGCCGCGTCTTCGTCGTCTAAAAGCGACTGCACAACGGGAACACCGTTGCCGCAAGCGCTGAACGCTTCTTGCGCGCTTTCGCTTACTATGTTTTTAAGGAACAGCCAAGCTTCGGTTGCATGAACCGCGTTGCGATACATAGCATAGCCCGAGCAACCCGCGCCGATAGAGTACTTGTCGTCGTCGCCCAAGCAAGGCATGGGAGCCACGTTAAGATTTTCATACACGCCGTTGCGCGCTTCGGTTTTGGCTATAACGTCCGAGAGGCAAGCGCGAGACTGAAAGCACATTGCCGCGCGTTCCGACGCGAAAAAGTCGAAGCCTTCGGTTTCGTTCGGACCCGTCATGACGTTGTTATAAACCATGTCCACAAGGTAATCGAACATATTAACGGTTTCTTCGCTACTGAGAGTGCAGTTGCTATCCGAATCGATTATGGTAGCGCCGAAGTTACGCGAAATCGCGTAGTTGAGCGAGCCCCAAATCGAACGGAAATCAACAGCCTTGCCCGCTTTATATTTTTGAGTGGACGCCATCCACGCTTGCACCTTTTTCGCAACTTCGGTAAATTCCGCTTGCGTCATGGCGCGAACTTTTCCGTTTTCGTCCTTAAATTCGTCGGGACTCTTAATTGTGGAGTCGGCGGCTTTCGCTTCCGCAAACATAGCGGTGTTGTATAAAAGCGCAATTTGGTTGTAGTCGCGCGGCATCATATACATGTGTTTCTTAAAATAAGAATCCTGCACCATAGACTGCACAAGGTCGGTAGTGTCCCATTCCTTATCCGCTTCGTCGAAATAGTCAATCGGCATAAGAACTTCGCTGCTCACAAGGCCGGGAATATCTTCGTTCGCCACCCAAATAATGTCGGGCATACTGTCGTATTTCCCCAAAGTGGTAGCGGCGCCGTGCATGGTAACAACGCGCGATATAAGGTCGGGAAAGGTTTCAACCTCAACCTTAATATTTTTATACTTGTTTTCAAAGTCTGTTTTTAACGCGTTAAAACTATCCGCCGACGCAATGTCGTCCATAAGCGCAACTTTAAGAGTGCCCTTATAGTTCGTGTCGGCGTTAAAATCGACTTTCGAAAGCACCTCTTGCATAAGCTCGTCTATCGGCACTTCGGGCGAATAGAAACAACCCGAAAGCGACGTAAGCGCAAGGCAAAGCATAAGCGATGCGGCAATAGCGGCAAAGAATTTTCTGAATTTTTTCATATTGAATTTTCCTTATTTTCGGGGTTGACTGCGGCGGCAAACGCTTTGCCGCCGCACTCCCCTATTGTAGTTTTAGTTACTGTTTAAGCGGCTTGATTTTCGTCGCCACTCTCTTCGGGGTCTGTAAATTTTGCCGTCTCGTCATAAGTCACACCGTGCGCACCTTTTGCAGGGTCGGTAGGGTCGTTAAACTCCCAGTTAAACTTTTTCCAAGAATATTTAACATAGCCTTCTTTATCCTGCGTATCTGCCCTTTTAAAGAAGTTTGCAAGGTATCCGCTAACATCGCTCGTTTTGGTTTCTGTGGAGATATACACATTATGCAGACCTGCGTTGATAGCAAAACCGAACAAACCGCCGCAATTATCGCCCAAAGCGGCTTCATAGCCGTTATTGCCAAGTTTAGCCACGTTTTTAGCCACTTCGCTGTTACCTTCGAGGTAAATATCCACAGCGTTCCATACACCAGTCCCAAGACCAAAGCCCGCAAACGCGCTATAATGGTCGCCTGCATCAAAATTATCCACACCGAGATTGCTTGTAAGCACCGAAGCTCCGATATGAATTTCTTTTAAAGAACCCGTAGAGTGAAAAGCGTTATTTTTGCACTCTTTAATATTGTTAAGCCACAATTTTTCAAGCTTAGAGTTAAAAAATGCTGTATATAAAGGATTGGGCTTATCTCCTATCTTTGTAATTCCGCAATGAATTACAACGCCTGTCTCGGGGTCGTTATCATCTTCAAAACGAAGCTCTTTAAGTCCCGAGTTTGCAAACGCTCCGCCCATAATGTCGTAAGAACCTGCGGGAAGAGTAATCGACCATTCTTTCGTAGGTCCCGAATTATCGAATGCACATTCGTCTATAACAGTCAATTTCGTAAGAACTTCAAGGTTTATACGAGCAAGATTAACCATTTGGTTAAAGGATTGAACACCAAGTTTCGTGATATTGCTACCCTCTTGGAATTTTATTTCTTCGGCGGTAGCAAGACGGAATGTAAGGTCTGGAATAGAAGTGATTGTGCAAGGAAGATAAACCGTTTTAACGGCGGCGTACACTGCCTTGTATTTTTCAACAGCTTCACTACTTTCTACATTAGTCTCATAAGCAAGGAAATACGAAGTCCCCAAATTATCGCCGTTCTTACCTACCGACACAACGGGCAAACGGTTGTGTATTGCGGGAATACGGAGCACGCCTTTAACGTCGCCTTCGTCCACAATGTCGGAAGCTGAAGCGTTGCTCGAAATGAACGCCTCGTAGCCTACAACGGTTGCGCCGTTTTTAACTTCGCGGTATTCGAGAAGTTCGGTTCCCACAAGCGATTCCTCAGCCAAATCGTTCCAATCGTCGGTGCAAACAACGGCATAGGTTTTAACGGCGTGTTCTTCGTATTCAACCGTAGGCTCGGTTTCGCCGTCTTGCGGTTGTTCTCCGCCCTCTTCGGCGTTCTCTTTCACCGTAAGGATTTTAGCGGTAACTTTCGCAACGCCCGCTTGCTCGGCTTTAACGGTAGCGGTTTTTCCGTCTTCCGACGCGGTTACGGTTGCCGCCGCGCCCTCAACCGAATATTCGATTTTGGCGTTTTCGATAAAGTGCGTAACGCTTATAGTTGCGGTTTCGCCGTCGTCTTCGCCCGTTACGCCCGCGTCGAAGATTTTCTCGGCTTCGTCAAAATCGGCGTTAAAACGGTAGTCGACGTTTTCAACCTTTACGGGAACGGTAACGGCGTCGGCGCCCTCTAACTGCACGGTTAAGGTGTCGTCGCCGCCCGCAAGACCTTTAATAGTTGCGGATTTCGCGTTCGTTTCGGTTTGAATAGCCGCAACGGTAGTTCCGCCGAGCGAGAACGACGGAGCTTTATCCGAACCTGTAACGGTAGCGGTAACAACAACGTCTTCGCCTATAATAAGCGTAATCGAATCTTTATCGAGCTTAATTACGGGTTTCGTAGGTTTTTCGGGGTCTTTGTCTTCGTCAGGGTCTTTGTCAGGGTCTTTGTTGTCGTCGGGAGGAGTAACCACTCCGCCGGGATTGTTGTCGTCGGGCTTTTTCGAATTGTTGCCGCAAGCAACTAAGCCGAATGCCAACATAACCGTCAGCATAGCCGATAACAGGAACAAACAAACTTTTTTCATAACTTTCCTCCAAAAATAGTATTTATCTTTCGCCCCTTTTCAGAGCTAAAAGCCAAAGTAATTTTTTGTTGCGCGCTTTCAAACATTACGCTTTAAGCACCCAACGAGTGTAACCGTCTTTTTGAATACCGTCGGTTTTCTGCTCGTAACGGGATTTGAAAAATTCCGAAGGATTGAGAGTATCGAGCACATAAACTTCGCCAAAGCAATAGCTCTTCGCGCCCTCGGCGGTTTTTCCGTAAGCGCCCAAAATTCCTCTGCTGTCGTAATCGAGAGTTGCGAACGGAAGCGCGCGAACGTCCTCAATCATAACGTTATCTATGGTAAGGGTGGAAACCAAGCTGCTTGTTAAAGCGTAAGCAAACGGATTACCCCATTCGGTTGTATGGTCTAAAAGCGCGTAAGCGCCGTTATTTGCGCCGTTTTGGTCAACGTCAAGCTCGGGGTCGTACTGATAGTCTTTATCCCAATATTTATAAGGCGAGAAAGCCCATTCGCAAGTTGCGGCGTCAACATATACGTCAACAATGCCCCACCCTTGAAAGAACGTGCACGACTGAACGCGTTTAACGTTGCAAAGACGAACTTTTTGAAGCGCAAGGTTATATGCGAACGCGCCGTCGCCCGGATTAGTGAACGTGCCGCCGTAAATAGTTACCGCGCGCTCTTCATGTCCCTCGCCGTTGTCGTCTTCGAATATTACGCTTTTAAGCGTTTGGTGGTTGTTGCGGTTAGCGTCGTTGGCTATTTGCGCAAAAGCCGCTTTGCCTATAACCGTAACGCTCTTGGGAATAAAAATTTCGGTCATGCAATGGTCGGCAAACGCGCCGCTTCCTATCGTTTGCAATTTGGTGAGGTCGCGCAAGTTGAACGAACCGAGTCTCGCCGTACGGAAGAACGCATGACGCCCTATTGTTACGAGCTCGTTGTCCTTTTGCACAAGCACCGCTTTAATTTTAACTTCGCTGAACGCGTCGGCGCCGATTTCAACTACGCTCGCGGGAATATAAACGCTTTTCACGTTAAGCGTTGTAAAGCTCTCAAACGGCTTAACGAACGGTTCTTTGTGTTCCGACATAGCCTCGCCGCTGTATTCGGCAAACGCACGCATAAAGTTTGCCGCAATCTTATTAACGGGTCTTGCTTCCGAATCGTCGGCGCCCTTATAGTAGGCGGGAATAACGAGACTTTCGGGAAGAGGAATTGTTCCGTTAAGCACTCCTTCCGAAAGCGTAACCGTGTAGCCTTCGGTAATGTCGGAAGCCGCGCGAACTTTCGCTCTCGCCGCAATTTCGGCGGCGCCGCTCTCTCCGCCCGTTTCGTCGGGATTTTCCGGCTCGGGCGCGGGCTCGGGGTCGGGCGCGGGCTCAACGGGATGGTTTTTAGCGCGGTCCGCATCTATTTTGTCTTTAAGACTTTGCGTAAGCGTGGGGTCGGGCATCGCAGCAAACTCTTCGGGCACGCTTTCCGTGCTACGCTCAAACGAGAAATACTTATAATCGTAATATTTGTCTTGAAAGAAGTTCACAAAAGTAATATCGGTAGAAGCCGAAACTTCTTCGTGCCCTTTATCCGCGCTGTCTTTGCTAAGCGTGATTTTCACGTTTATTTTGCCTTCGGCGGTGGGGTGAACGGTGACGGTGTCGTCTTCCACTTCCAACGTTGCTATGCCTTCGGCGCCCGTTACGTCAACTTTCATGCTTGTGGTTTGGTCTTGCCCGAGCGAAGTATAGGTAACTTCGTAAGGCACGTCTACCGCGCTCTCGGCGGATTCGGGCATACTTATTTTAAGCGACTGCGTAACTGTTACTTTGCAAGCTGCGGTAGGGATTTTCTTGCCGCGCTTATTGTAGCCCTGCACTCTCACTTCGCCTTTTTTAAGCGCCGAAACTTTAAGCTTGCTGTTGCCTATATATTTAACGGTGGCAACTTCGGGATTGCCCGAAACGTAGCTCGAAGCAGTTCCCGTAAACGTTATATAGCCCGAGTCGCCCGCTTCTATTTTAAGCTCCGTTTGGTTAAAAACGCAGTCGTCGTTCGAATCGGGAAGCGGAACTTCGGGTTCGTCGTCAGGCTGAGTGTCGTCGGGGTCTTTGTCGGGGTCTTTGTCGTCGGGCGGCGTTACTATTCCGCCGGGTTCTTGCCCGTCAGGCTTTACTTTGTTGCATGCGGAAAATCCCGCGAAGCAAACGAGAAGCACAAAACTAAGCAAAAGTCCGATAATTCTCTTTCTCATATTTTATTTGCCTCCTTATTACGGATTTGAATTTTCTGTTAAAAAGTAGTCGTGCCCGAACATTGCCGTAAGGCAAGTCATGGTGTAAACTCTTCCCGCGAAGTCGTTGGGGTGATTTATGTTGTTTGCCGTTATATCGCGGTAGCGTTCGCCCTTTTTGCGATAGAGTTGGCGGTGCATTTTGGTAACTTCGGCAATACCGACGTTCTTATATTCCGACTCTTCGCCTTCGGGGAAAAACTCGTTGTATAATGCCTGCATTTGGCGGTCTATATCGTAATAAACGGTTGATTCGGGATTGCCTATCATGGGAGCGACAATAAGCACTTCTATGTCGGGATTGTGAGCTTGCAAGTTTTCCACTATTTCGCCTATACGGATTGCGTAAGATATGTGTTTCGCATCATAAGGCGTATGCAAGTCGTTGAGCCCGAAAGCCACGACGCAAAAATCGAGCCCGCGAAGCTGTTCGTTCGATTCCGCCTGCATTCTTCCCCACGCCGCGTCTTTTCCGCCAACCGACGGATTAACGTAGGTAATGTTTTCGTTGTCGAAATGCTTAGCCATATACGACGTCATCATGCGCGCGTAAATTTCGGCGTTAGGCTCGAACGAACTGCCCGGCATTCCCGACGCTATTGCGCCGAACGTTACGGAGTCGCCCAAGTAGCCAACCTTAACGGGTTCTTTCGCTTCAAGTTTTGCGGTAAGGCGAGTAAACTTATCTTTGAACACTGCGGGAACTTCCCATTCTTCGGAAGCGTATTCGTTGTGTTTGTAAGTTATCGCAACTTGCAAATTCGAAATATACGAGCCCTCTCTGAAAAACAGATACGTTTGATAGCCTCCGCCGTTTACATCCGAGCCCTTTTTGGGCCAACTTGTGGCGTTTTGCTCTTTGGCTTTGTCGGCGGGCAAATACCAGTCGTCTTCCTCAACGTAAGGAATGGCGGAATTTTCCGTTCTTTTCAACAAATTGTTTTCGGCGTCGTAGGTGTAGTCTTTTCCTTCCTCGTACACCGTTTTAAGGTCGTAAGAGCGCACGCTCAAAATTTCGGTAGCCTTATACAGCAGCGGCGAAGCGTCGTTTTTTCCAACGAACAACGCAGTTTCGTTATACACAACGTTGCCGCGCCAATAAGGATAAATGTAGGTATCAAGCTCGTATTTGTCGTAAGTCATGCCCTCGTTATATAAGCGCTCGAGCTTTTCCTTTGCGGGCGGATTGTCGTCGGGTTTTTGAGCTTCGTTTCCGCAAGCGCTAAGTCCTACCGCCGCAAAAGCCATTATTATCGCCGCAAGAGCGCAAAATATTTTTTTCGTCATAACGGTTTTTAACTCCTTAAAAAACGGAATGTATTTCTTATTTTGCTTAGTTATTTAAAGCTTATAATAATCGGAGCCGAATATTGTTTCAAGGCAGGTTTGCGCTATAAGCCTCATTCCCATATCGTTGGGGTGGTTTACGTTGTTGCCCGTAATGTCGCCGTAGCGGTTCCCCTTTTTGTGGTACAGCTGGCGGTGCATTTTTGTAACTTCCGCAACGGCGAAACCGTTGTATTTGGCGTTCCCGTTCGGGAAGAACAAACTTTTAATCGCCTGTTCTTGCGTGTCTTCGTCGGAATAAGGGAAAGAAGCGGGATTGCCGAGCGCGGGCGACGCGAAAAGAATTTCGCAGTTCGGGAAGTTTTGGCGCGCCTTTTGCACAAGCTTTTCTATGTTTTCCGCAAACTTTTGCGGCGTATATCCGAGCACGTTTTGGTCGTTGAGCCCGTAGCCGAACACAATTAAGTCGGGCGTTACGGTGCAAGGCTCGGTAGGAATTACCGACGTGGGAGTGCGCGCGGGGAAATAAGAAAGCGCTTGCTCGGCAGTTGTTCCGCCCGACGCTATGTTCTGCTGAACAACCGTAGCGCGCGGATACTTCGCTTTAATAAACGAAGTAATCATGTCGGTGTATTGTTCGGCGTTTGGCGCAAGCCCCACGAATTTAGAAGCGTTGGCGCCTTGCACAACCGAGTCGCCGTAGTAAAGTATTTCTACGCGTTGCCCGTTTTCAAGCTTATTTCTAAGCTTAGGGAAAGCCGCAACGTTGGCGGCGGGCAAAGTCCATTCTTCGGGCGCGTATTCCTCGTGTTCGTAAGTTATCGCTATTTGCTGTTCGGAAATAGTTTTTCCTTCAGCAAAATAAACGTAATTCGACCACTCGTTAGTTGCCGTGTTCAGCGTGGCTCCTTTCGCGACAAAAGCGTTTCCGCTTGCCAATAAGCCGTTGGCTTTCGCCTGAGCAAGCGTCATGTTCCACCGCGTGGGTTCCCATGCGGGAATACGCGAATTAGCCGTCCTGCGCAAAAGATTTGCAGACTTATCGTAAGTGTAGTCTACGCCTTCGGCGTAAGTAGTTTTAAGGTCGTAAGAGGTAACTTTTAAAATTCTCGACGCTTTATACAAAAGCGGGGTCGCGTCGGTGTTGCCCACAAACAACGCAGTTTCGTTATACACGGTGTTGCCGTGCCAATAGGGATAAACGTAAGTATTTAAATCGTACGAACTGTATGTCATACCGCCGTTGTTCTCCTTAGGTTTTTCGGGTTCTGTGGGCGGGTCGGGTTTTTCGGCGTCGCCCGCGTTTACGCGCACTCTGCACGCGTTATATTGCCGTCCGTCTTCGTCTACCGCCACAACGTAAGTAACGCCCGACTTCAAGCCTTTTACCGTTACGGTGTCGTTTTCGGCGGTAACCGCTATTTTATTCGAATCGAGAGCGCGGAACGTAACTGCGCCGCCCGTTGTTGTAACTTTCAACTCGAACGACTCTCCCGCTTTCACTTCTTTGTTAAGTTCGCTGAAATACGCCCGCGTAACTTCTTTTATTTCCTCTTCTGCGGGCGCCGTAACGCTCTCGTCAGGCTGAACCGCATTGCGCAAAAAACTCTCTTTTTTGGGCGAGGGCGCGGCGCATCCGAAAAGCGCAAAACCCGTTGCCGCCATAGCGAAAGTCAATATTAGCGATACTATCTTTTTCATCGATTTCTCCCTACAATATTATTTAGTGTGTGCTCTACGCGCGAATTGAATGCTCTTTTAAAGCATATTTTCGCAATTCGTTCGGTTTCTCGAATCGCCTCGCGCAGTTATTCGAATAACTCGCGAGGTTTTTCGAATAACCTCAACGATAAATACAGTATAACATGCTTTTTGCGTCTTGTCAATAGGTTCAGAAAAAATAAATTATGTTTTTTTGTTTTTATTCAAAAAGAAAGGGCGCAGACATTGTCTACGCCCTGTCGCTTACGGTTTAACGCAACCACAGCCAAATTAAAATCGCGGTTATTCCAAGCCCGCATATTGTGCACAACAGCGGTTTAATCATAGACAAAAACGTGCCTTTAAACACCGCCCGGCGCTCCGCCCGCGTAAGTTTGGGCATTTTGTCGGGCTCGTAATTTTTGCCTCTGTAACACGGCATTCCCTCAACGTTCATATCCGCCACAGTTCTGCCGTCGTCTACAAACTTGGTTTTTTTCTTTTTTGTTTGAATGCCGTATTCGTCTTTCTTTTTCATTCTTTTTCTTTTATTTGTCTATATCATTTTGAAAGCACAATCGCGCCACGACGGGCAATATTATCGAGTTAGCGGGAAAAAGCGCTTTCACACAATCCTCTCAGAGCCTTAGCGCGAACTTTCAAAACTACTCCTGCGGGTATAAATGGCAAGCCACAAAATGACCTTCTTCATACTCGCGGTAAACGGGAGCTTTTTCTTTGCATACGTCGGTGCATTTGGGGCAACGGGTATGGAACTTACAGCCCGAAGGCGGATTCGCGGGCGAAGGAATATCGCCCGAAAGAATTATTCGGTTCATTTTCACTTTGGGGTCGGGCACGGGCACCGCCGAAAACAGCGCCTGAGTGTACGGGTGCATAGGGTTTGAGAAAATACTTTTGTTCGAGCCGAACTCAACCATGCTACCCAAATACATAACGCCCACGTTATCCGATATATGTTTAACAACGCTCAAATCGTGCGATATAAACAAATAGGTAAGTCCGAGCGACTGCTGCAAATCTTTCAATAAGTTTATTATTTGCGCCTGAATGGAAACGTCGAGCGCCGAAACGGGTTCGTCGCACACAATGAGTTCGGGATTAACCGCCAAAGCGCGAGCTATGCAAATTCTTTGACGCTGACCGCCCGAAAATTCGTGCGGATAACGTTCGTAATAATAATCGCGCAAGCCGCACTTATCCATAATATCCAAAACGTAGGAATGGAGTTGCTCTTTCGGCACGATTTTATGATACTTCACCGCCTCGCCTATTATTCCTCCTACCGGCATACGGGGAGGCAACGACGAATACGGGTCTTGGAAAATTATTTGCATTTTGGTGCGCAACGGGCGAAGCCTGCTCGGCGGAAGCGGCGCAATATCCACGCCGTCAAAATAAATTTTTCCGTCCGTCGGCTGATGCAATTTAAGAATTGTTCTACCCATAGTGGTTTTGCCGCAACCGGATTCTCCCACTATGCCCAAAGTTTTGCCGCGCTCCAAATCGAACGAAACGTCGTCTACCGCTCTGAGTTGCGCGGTAGGGCGTCCGAAAAAGTCCTTTTTAATGGGGAAATATTTTTTAAGATTGCGAACACGCAATAAATATTTTGAAGAATCGGTTAAATCCTCTTCTGCGGCGGGCTTTTCGGCACCCGAAGCCGTAATTGAATCCGCTTCTACCGCGTTCGCATTTTCCGAAGCATCTGTTTCAACGCCGTTAGCAGCTTCGATTGCCGCGTCGGCTTGAGCCGATTCCAAAACGGCGTCGGTTGCCGCATCGGTAGCGGAAACTTTTTTATCTTTCGGCTTAGAGCCGTTATTGCTTGCCATTTGTCCCCTCCTTTCCGTACAGATAGCACGCCACCTTATGAGTGGGGCTCACGCTAACCATATCGGGGAATTTTTGCGCACACGCCTCGCACGAACGAGAACAACGCTCTCTGAAATAGCAATATTCGGGCATGTTTATGGGGTTGGGAACGTTGCCGGGAATGTTGAACAGCCGTTCTCCCTCCGAGTTCATGCTCGGCTTGCTCTTTTGAAGCCCCACCGTGTAAGGGTGCAGCGGGTTGTCGAAAATTTCTTCCACCGTGCCCATTTCCACTATGCGACCCGCATACATAACCACAACGAAATCCGCCATTTCGGCTATAACTCCCAAATCGTGGGTTATAAGCATAATGCTCCCGTCGATTTTGTGCTTTATGTCGCGCAAAAGGTCGAGCACTTGCGCCTGAATGGTAACGTCGAGCGCCGTAGTGGGCTCGTCGGCTATAATAAGGCGAGGATTGCACGCAAGCGCCATAGCTATCATAACGCGCTGACGCATACCGCCCGAAAGCTCGTGCGGATAGCTCTTATACACCCGCTCGGGCATGGCTATTCCCACAAGGTTGAGCATTTCGAGACTCTTCGCTTTCGCTATTTGCTTGGTTGCGCCGGGAAGGTGCAACAAGCTCACTTCGTCGAGTTGGTTGCCTATCGTGAGCACGGGGTTTAAGCTCGTCATGGGCTCTTGAAATATCATCGATATTTGACGCCCGCGAATTTTGCTCATGTCGCGAACGGGCATTTTGGCAATATCGTAAACCTTTTCTTCCATTTCGAACAGAAGAACGCCGCTGCTTCCCGTTTTTTGCACGTTTTCCATAACGGGATTGCCGAGTTTGTCTACAACAACGTTGCCCTTTTTATCCTTTTTTATGCGCGTGAGAATTTTCTTGTTGCCATTCTCGTCGAGGATTTCGTTTCCGTTTTCGTCGCACTCGTATTCCCAAATAGGTATGGGCTTGCCGCTTGCGTCATGCTTATAGTCGAGCGACTTAAAACGAATCGAACCGTCGGCAATTTGCCCTTGCGGCGCTTGCACGAGTTGCATTAAGGAAAGCGACGTTACGCTTTTGCCGCAACCCGACTCGCCCACCACGCCTACGGTACTCGACTGCGGAATGTCGAACGACACGCCGTTCACAGCCTTAACCACGCCCGCATCGGTATAGAAATAGGTGTGCAAATTCTCGAACTCCACAATGTTGCGATTGTCGCGCATTTGAGTGGTGTATTCTTCGGCGGAGACGCGCCGTTTCTTTCTCTTTTCGAAATTACGCATCGTGCGCATATTCTCTTTGCTTATGCGCTTGCTTTCTTTTCGCGAAATATAATGCTTGTTGCGGAATTTAGCCGCATACCAGCCTTTTATATTCGTAACGATTTTTTTGAATTTTCTTTTTA
The DNA here is from genome assembly GCA_947089425.1 of uncultured Clostridia bacterium. GTDB lineage: Bacteria > Bacillota > Clostridia > Christensenellales > Pumilibacteraceae > Pumilibacter. The sequence goes on along the minus strand of CAMUKG010000002.1, from coordinate 146,436 downwards.
TTGCCGCCGCAACGTTTTCTTTATCGTTTTTTTCCGCCGACTCCGAAGCTTTTTCTTCCTCGTCGCTTTTTTCCGTATTTGTCGACTCGGTAGCTTCTTTCTCTTCGCCGTCTTGCTCTTTTTCGATAGCGGAAACGTTGTCGTTCGTTTTCTCGGCAGAGGCTTCTGCGAAAGGCTCGTCCGCAGTTGCCGTTACGGCTTCCGAACTTGTCGCGTCCGAATTGTCGGCTCCCGCAATGCTCGTAGCCTCACTCTCCACCGCTTGCAAATTTTCTTTTTCTTCGGGCGAAAGCGCCGAAGTAACTTTTCTTTTCTTCGTCGCCATAGCCTTACCTCTTCATTTTCGGGTCGAGCGCGTCGCGCAGACCGTCGCCTATAAAGTTAAACGCAAGCACCGCCAAAACTATGAGCACGCCGCTCGGCACCCATACCCACGGGTTGTATTGCAACACGCTCACGTCTTCGGTGATAATGTTTATCATTGTGCCCCACGCGGCATACGGCGCTTTAACGCCAAGCCCCAAATAACTTAGGCTCGCCTCGTAGAGTATTGTGCTACCCAAGCCGAGCGTCATGGAAACTATCAGTTGCGGCATAACGTTCGGCACCAAATGCTTGAATATTTTTCGTGCCGTACTCAGCCCCATAGCTTCGGCGGCGACCATATATTCCTGTTCTCGCAAATACAAAATCTGCCCGCGCACAATTCGAGCTGTGCCCGACCAACCGAGAAACGTTAATATAATCATAAGATAATAAATGCGCAAACTCGGGTCGACTTTCCATGCGTCCAAAAGCGAGCCCGCAATCAAAAGAAGAGGCAACGTCGGAACGCAACTGAAAATATCCACGATACGCATTATAACTTGGTCTACCCACTTGCCGAAATATCCCGCGAGTCCGCCCAAAATTACGCCTAAAATCGTCTCTAACAACACGACCAAAATCGATATTGTGAGCGAAATTCTGCCGCCGTACATTATGCGGGTGAACACGTCCATTCCCGCTTTGTCGGTGCCAAGCCAGTGTTTCAGCGAAGGCGGCGAAAGAGTGTTTATGGGCTGTTTCGCCACAGTTACCTGAATAACTTCCGACTCGTTTCCGTCGGCGTCGGTTACCGTTATGGGCGCCGAAATAATTTCTTCCTTTCCGCCGTAATCGGTCTGCGTTTCGCCCCAACGGTTAAAAATCACAGGGCCCAAAAACGAGAACAAAAACAGCAAAATTATCAAAGCAAGCCCCACCATGCTTAGTCTGCTACGGAAAAACCGTTTCATAACGAGCATAAACGGCGAAAGCGTTTTAACGTTCGCGTCGAGCGGTTCGTTAGGCGTTTCGGGCGCGGGCGTTTGCTCCGATAAAATAGCGTTCATTTCGTCGGCGTTGCCGAGCGCAAGCTCGGAAGCCGAACGCGCCGCCGCCGTATCGAGCACTTCGGAGGCGTTGCGCATATCTTTTTCTTCGTTCATATCGCTTTTCCTCCTTCTTTAAGTCAACTTAACGCGCGGGTCTACCACAACGTACATAATGTCGGACAACAGCGTTCCGAGCACGCTTAGCACGGCAAGGAACATATTGTAGCCCATAATAAACGGAATGTCGCCCGCTATTTGCGCCTTGTAGGCAAGATTGCCTATGCCGGGAAGCGAGAACACCTGTTCGATAATCATCGCGCCCGAAAACAGCGTGGGCAGTATGCCCGCAAGCAACGTAACGAGCGGAATTAGCGTGTTCCTAAACGCATGTTTATATATAACCTTGCTTTCTTTGAGCCCTTTCGCGCGAGCAGTGCGAATATAGTCGGCGTTTAGCACTTCGAGAGTGTTGGTGCGGGTGTAACGCATAAGCGAACCTATGCTGAGCACCACAAGAGTGATTATAGGCAGTATTATATGGTGAATGTTGTCAAAGAAATACATGAGCCCGCCCGTCTCGGTAGAGGACGCGTCTGCCATACCCTGAATGGGAAACCACCCCAAGTCTACCGCGAAAACTTTAATAAGTATCGCCGCAAAGAAGAAACTCGGAAAGCTTATTCCTATCATGGTGAGCACCGTAACGGTGTAATCGCGCGCGCTGTATTGATGCGTCGCCGCAGTTACGCCGAGCGGAATAGCTATTAAAAACTGAAATATGAGAGCCACAAAGGCGATAAAGAACGATGTCCACATGTTATCGGAAATCACCTTGCTAACGGGGGCGTTGTATTTAAAACTTTGCCCCAAATTGCCGCGAAGCAGATTGCCGAGCCACTGGAAATAGCCTTTGATTATGCCCCAAAAGCTGTTGTCGCTCAATCCGTAAATTGCTTTGAGCCGCTGAATATCTTCCTCTTTAACCGAGCCCTGCGACTGTTGCGCCGCAAACTGTTGGTCTACGAAGTCGGTGGGCATTAGTCGCACCAACGTGTAGATAATGAGCGAAACTCCGAACAAAATCAGGAAAGCGAGCAGTATTCTTTTTACAATGTATTTAACCATTTAAAACTACTCTTTTATCCTATGCGCTTTTTAATTTTCTTTCAAGCTTACTTCCCAAATACGGCTTAAAGGGTTGGTGAACGCGCTGTTGCTCTTGTTCAAAGTACTGCCGTCAACCACGTTCTTGTTGTATAAATAAATGTTGTTTCTTTGATAAGTGGGAAGCTCCACCGCAAGGTCCATAACAAGGCTGAGGCACTCGCGGTAAATGTCGGCGCGCACTCTTCTGTCGTCGGTCTTGCGCCCTTCATCTATTTTTTTGCTGAGAGGTTCAACTATGGTTTTATAATCGGTGCTAAGAGTGCCCGCACCGTAACCGTTCGACGACTGACCCGATTTTAGTTCGCGGTAACCCCAGTTGAGAACGCTGGTGGCTTTGCTGTTACGGTGATAAACCTGATACATGTCGGGGTCGATTGTGGTGCTCCACGCCGCCGCCCACACGTCGAGCGCGCCCGTCGCGAGCTTGGTGAGAGTGTAGTTGTCGGCGCGAACGTCTATATCCCAACCGCAAGCGTTGAGAATGTCGGCGGCTTTCTTAAACGTGTTATACGTGGGGTGCTCGCTGAGGTTTGCGCCCGCGATTGTAAACGTAAATTTAAGTTGCTTGCCGTTGTAATACGCGTCTTCGTATTGGTCTAATCCGTCGTTGGTTTTGCCGGTAACTTTTAGCGCGACGCCGCTCTTGCTCTTCACGCCCGCCTTGCCCATAAGCCCCATAACGGTGGCTTGCGTTTCGGCGTCGTTGGCGCCGTAAGGATAGCGGTAATTGTCGTCGTAGCTGTATTCGTCGTCGAAGTTAAGGCGAGGATAAGCCCAACTCACTTTGCTCATAGGCCACGCGAGTTTTTGCGCGGTGCCCGTGTAGTACTGCATACAAAGCGAAGTGTCGCACGCGCTCATTATTGCTCTGCGCAAATTCACGTCGGGAATCTTGCCCGCGTTAACGCCTATATAGCCGTAGCCGAGCTGAACGTTTTGAACGTATTCGAGCACCTTTTTGTCGCCGTTTATTTCGTCCATGTTCGTTTTCGTGGCTTGCGGCATGGTGTAGTGCACGGCGCCCGATTTCACAACGTTTATGCTTTGCGACTGGTTTATAACCTGGTAGCGAACGAGTTTGATTTTCGGCTTGCCCATAAGGAAATCGTCGTTGCGCGTAAAATAAACTATGTTGTCCGCCTTAAACGCGCCCGGTTCGGGATTTGCGCTTCCGTTGCGGTCGGTGGCTTTATACGGTCCCGCGCCTACGGGCACGCCCACTTTGTTGCCGCCTTTGAGCACGTTATTCATAAATTCGAGCGACGAATATTGCACGCCGAAGCTGTCGTTTTCAATGGAGAACGAGTTTATATGCTCGCTGTCCGAATAGTAATGCAAAGGCGCTACGGTGAACCCGAAGTTCCAAATAGCTTTGGGGTCTACCCCGTTGATTTTTATTTGAAGCACTTGGTGCTTACTTTCGTCTTTCACCGACCAGTCGGCGTTGAGGTCGCCCATGTCGTTGCCTTCGGGAAGAGCGGCAACGTTATAAGTGTTTCCGTTCACGGTAACGGTGGAATTGTCTCTGCCGTCGAGCGCCGTGATGCCGCTTATATTCTTATATTTTCTGTCGCCGCTTCCGCCGCTGAGCGCTTCTTCTTTGGCTTCGGCAATAAATTCGGTGAGAATTTCGCCCGCCGTGCCCCACGACGAAGCTATTTCGGCAAACTTAGTGGGCATGTTGGCACGCTCCACGTAGTCGATAGCCGCCTCGCGGGTGGTGATTTCGCCCGACTGACCGGGACGCGGATAGTTCCAGTTTTTAACGCTTTCGGTCTTTTTGTCCCACTCCACGAAACCTTCGGAATACATGAAGCCTTCAACGTCGTTGAAGTAATAAGGCGCGTCTTTATATGCCTCGATTGCGCCTTTGTAGTCGTCTTCCACTTCTTTGCGGAAAAGTTCGCGAATGCGATTGTAGTCTTTCACGAATTGATTGTCGGCGTCGTATTTGCTTATAAGCGCGGCGCGCATGTTGTCTTCGGGATAAATGGTGTAAACAACGCCGGGATTGCCTTGCGAAGGCTTACCGTCTTCTATAATTGTGTTTACCGCATCGATAAGATTTGTGAGACGGGTGCGAGCCCGAACGGTTGCGTCTCTCTCTATCTGCTCTTCGGTGGTGGCGGTGCTTTGCGTGCGATATTCGTTAAGTCCCACAATGTCGGTAGAATACATTGTGGTGGAGCCCGTGTATACGGGGTCGAGGTAAACGTACATATTAAAAAGCACGTCGCGAATTGTAAGAGGCACGCCGTCGGAGAATTTTATTCCGTTTTTGAGCACGAAAGTATAGGTAGTTTCGCCCGTCCACTTTCCGTTCTCGTATCTACCCAACTGATTTTGAGGAGTTCCCTCAACAAAAGTGCTGTCATAGTCGAGCACAACGCTGGGTTCGTTGTTTCCGTAGGCAACTTCGCCCTTGTCGTTTGAACTGAGCATCGATATTTGAGTCATGCCCACAACTTCGCCGTCGGCGCCCGCCGTATAGAAGAACGGGTTAAACACGCCGTCGAGTTCTTCGCTCATAATAACGAACGCGGTCGATTCGTTGCTTATTTTATTCTTCGTGCACCCAGCAAAACTGCCGAGCGCAAGGCACATTGCCATTGCGGCACAAATAAGCACAGTTAATTTTCTTTTCATTTTTTTAACCTCCCGTCGCGGAACGAATAAAAATCTCCGCTTTGAGTATTATGTGTGTATTTTCGTAAAAAACACAGGTGCCTTATAAGTATAGCCCATTTACGTATATTTTTCAAGCGATTTAACGCTGTTATTTTTTTGATATGTTTGGGACTGCCGCGCTTCGCTCGCAGCGACATTAAAGAATTTTCTATGCTTAACGACGGTAGCGCATTATTTTTATAGCTCCGTAAAGACGACTGCGTTAAAGTTGGGGTCGGTTTCGTCGAGGCGCCAGCCGTAGTTCGAAAGGCGATTGTCTATGTCCACCTTGCGAATAACGCCCGCCGCCGACGCGTTAAGCTCGCCCGCAATGAGCCCCATTGTGTAGTTGCCCGGTCGAGCCACCGTTTTGAGCACGATTTTGCCCGAAAGCTCCACGTTTTCAAGCGACACGCCCTCTTCGATTACTCCCGCCAACAACCCAACGCTACGCGGTTGAGTCATGGTGTCTTCGAGCGTAATAGTAATGTTATTAAACTTAACGTTTTTGATTTGCGCGCCTTTCTTCAAAGATTTGAACATGCCCCATTCGGCGGTGCGCACTCCGAACACGGGGAATTCGGCGGTTATGCCGCTTATAGTGTGTCCGTTGCCCTCTATAACGCCGTCGAAATCAACGGTGCCGCCGTTCCAAGCGGTGTCAGAATTCGCAAAGTCTATATCGTTCAAAAGATAAAAATTGCCGCCAGCCGTCACGCTCAAAAAGTCGGACGGTTGACTCACGAGAGTATACTCTCCTTCGAGCCAATCGGTGTAAACCTTAACTTCGAGGTTCTTCTGCACGCCGTTTTCCACCGTGCCTATGTGCTTAAACGAATTGTCCCATTTGTTTTTGCACTCTTTATCGGCGAACATTCCCAAAAGCGTGTGCCCGTCGCGCGAAACTTTTGCCGACGAGGAGAGCGTTCCGCCCTGCCCCACTTCAACCGAAGATATGCTTTGCTCGTTGCCGTTCTCGTCAACGTAATAAAAAGTATATTTGAAATTAGGAAGCCACTTTGCGTAAAGCGTCATATCTTTGTCGGTCTTATCGCGAGAAAAGTCCCACTTTTCGGAGTAGTTGCACTCGCTCGACGGATACCAACCCTCCAAGAAGTGCCCCGCCTTTCCGGGACGGGTATCCGAAAGTTTGCCTGTGCCCGGTTGAATTATTTGCGCCGAACCGCTCGCATCCTTTTCGTAATAATAGTACACCGACATATTGTCTTGGCTCGATATTGTGGCGCCCTCGCCCATTTCGAACTTAACGGTTATGCGGTCGCCGTACTTCTTTTCGAGTTTTTCGCGTGTGACAACGTTCGAGCACCCCGCAAACAGCGCCGCGCTCAATGCGCACATTATTAAAATTACCAAAAGTTTTTTCTTCATCGTAACTTCATCCGAATTTTTTATTTTTTGAACAACCTCAATCAAACAGTTCGCTAAGCGGCAAGCTTTCGGCTGTGGCGCAATTTATCAGCGTCACCGTCGCCTCGCCGTTTTGCACTTTAACCACCGCCATATATGCGGGCGATTCCAAGTCGGAATTTTTCTCATACACCGAAAGCAAGAACGCCGTTCCGTCGGTCGCCGCATATTCGGTGCGATAAACGTATTCCGTTTTGCTTTCGATTCCGCTCTCGAATTCTATTATGCGCATATAGCCGCAATCGAACTCGCCGTAATTCACGTCGAGAGCGAGCGAAGTTCCGAATTCGTAGAACACGTTATTCTTTTCGGAGTCGTAGCTTTCTTTTACCGTCGCCAAAACGTTAGCATGAAGCACTTTTATTAGCATAATAGCCGTCGCGTCGGCATAGCTGGGCGCGTTGATATATTGTTCTGCCACAATGCCGCTTGCTTTCAGCTCGTCAATGCGTGCGTCAACGTTTTCTTTATCGGTAAATTCGAACGTGGCGTAAAGCATGAGTCCGTCGCCCGATATTGCGTAGAGGCAAGGCACGCGCTCGCCGTTATAGTAGCCGAGCGAGTAAAGAAATGTTTCGGGCGTTTTGTCGTTCACATTTCTGTAATAGCTCACAAGTCCGCGATAGTAGTCGGACGTAAGCCCCATACCGTCGAATTCGAAAATTCCCGTGTCGTTTTTCGCGTTCGCATACCAAGCGCCCCATGCGTCGTCGGTGTGTGCAAGCGGCAACTCGGTGTTTCCGCTCACGAAAGTCATGCCGTCCTCTTTTTCCACCATTGTGAACAAAGTTTCAAGTCCCGTTTGAGTATTCACGCGAACGTCGAGTCCGCCGAGTTCTTCGTTATAGCGGAAATACGCATAATACGGTTGCCCGCTATCCGAAAACCACCAAGCGGCGCCAATGCCCTCGTAGTCGGCGTTCAAATACTCAACGAGAACGCCCGCCCCCGCATTCATCTGAACAGACCATTGCCCCGCATAATTGTTTTGTATGCCGAGTATAATATCCTCTTCCTGTCCGCCGAGCGAAAGCACCCAAAGTCCCGTAACGGTAGTTCCGGGAGTTCCGTTATTGCCATCATTGAAAGTAACATTCCTAAAAGTAACGTTGCCGTAACCGCTTATTTCGGCAACGCCGTTCGCGTTAACCGAATACGAAAGCGTTTGAGGCGCTCCGCCGTCTTGCACCGTCACTTTTCCGCCGCCGAGCTCGCCGAGTCCGTTAAAGTCGAGAAGCAACGTGCCGTCGGCGTTCGTAAGCTTTCCGAAATAAGCGTCGTGCATGTTAAACGCCACTGCGGCGCCCGCGAGTTCGCCGTTTTCGTCAAGTTCGCCGAGTCCCAAAACGTTATCGGAGGCAAGTACCGCAATATAAGTTTTTCCCGCGCTTTCGAACACAATCGTTTCTTTGTTAACATAAGCGAATTCGGTTGCGTTCGCCGCGCCCAATTTAACGGTATTATACGAAATGGAGAGCTTGCGTTTAGCGGAGTCGAACCACTCGCCGCGCAACGCGTTTTCGGCTCTCAAAGTGCGCGAATCGCCGTCGAACGCGATTGTAGTCTCCAACCCTTCGCCGTGAACGGTAGCCGCAAACGAATAAGCGCCGCCCGTATAAAATTTGATTTTGTCGTCTTCTACGGTGTAATAATATTTATTTCCGTCGTTGTCTTTCGCGTAGCCGTAGCCGAAACGAGTGAGTCCGTCGAGCGTCAAAGAATAATCTTTGCCCTCGTCAGTCCACACGCCCGCAATGCCGCCCGCAAGCCCGTATACGGTTCCGTCGTTGCACACAAGATATCCGCGAGCGTCAAACGCGCACTCAAAGCTTTCGCCGCCTACGGTAAACGCTATTTTATTGTCGGCAACCGTATAACTGCCCGTTTCGGTTCCGTTTCCGTTCGGGGTCTTAAAGCCGCCTTTGCCGTCGAACTCGATATAATCGGAAACGTAAACGTCCGCTTCCCACTTGCCCGCGTAAATATCGGAACGAGTAAGAGTGAGCGAACCGCTCGAAAGCGTTTGCTTATCGGAACTCAAAGCAAGCTCGTTGCCGTTCAAACTCACGCCCGTATCAGTGAAAGTAAACGTTATTTGCTCGCCGTCCGCCGTGCCTTTGCCGCCGAGCTCGAAAACGTATTCGGTTCCGTCTTGCGCGAACCAAACGCCCGCCGCATCGTGCTTAGAGTAAGCCGTAACTTCGCCGAGTTCGATTGCGCCGTTTAAAAAATCGGTTACCGCATATTCCGCATCGGTCAAAAACGCGGGCAAACCTTGCATATAAATTTTGCCGTCGCCGCTCACTGCATAGGTAAAAGCGTGCGACTTTGCGCCCGAACTCACCGAGCCTTTGCCGTCGAGCGAGAGAGCAAGCTCATACGTAATGCCGTCGTAACTAAAATAATAACTGCCGCTAACTTCCGCATAATTTTTAAAGCCGACGTAAACTTCGGTTAGCGAATCGCTGTCGGTTATAAGATAAGACGCGGGAAATGCGGAATTTAAATTCGCATCGGAATAAATTCCCGTAGAAAAAATACCTTTGCCGCCCGAAAGCATAACGCCAGTTTTCACGGGAACAAGCCCCGCGCCGCTAAGGTGCAATACGGGAGTAAACTCGCTTACGGTAAATGTTTCTTCGCCGCTCGCAGTAACTCCGTTTTCGGTAATCGTGCCGCCGTTTAAGTTTACGGTGAACGCAACGGGCTTTTCGATAGCGCTCGTAGCGTCCGCTTTGGGCACGGGATAGCCGCCGTCGAACGTCCATTTGGCAACGTTCCACCCAAGCAAAGCGCGAACGTCGTCCGCAACCGTCAAATCGTATTTTATGTCGGCAGTAACAACGCCGCGAGGCGCATAATATGACTTAACCACAGCCGATTCCGTAGCATAAGGCTCGGCGTCCGAAAATCCGTCGCCTTGTTCGCCGAATATGTCGCCTCTTTGCACGTTAGCCTGCGAAGGCGCATAAGCCGTAACGTCCGACGCAGTGAAGCTGTTCGCTATTACAGCCTCAACGGTAGAAAAATATCCCGCTATGCCGCCCGCCGACGAAGAGCCCATGTCGCTGCTCGTTTCGGCAGTTACGCTACCCGTAGAATAGCAGCTTGTTATAGAAGTGTAGCTACCCATATAGCCCGTAATGCCGCCCGACGCATGACCGCCGAGAACGTTGCCCACCGCCGCGCAGTTGGCAATCGCCGCAACCGCTTCGGAGTCGCCCGACAGTCCGCCTATAAGTCCGCCCGCATAGGCGAGGTAATCGGAATTTATCGTAACTTCGGAATTGCAAAACAGCACATAGCTCGGTCCGTACGACGCCACCGTTCTAACGTGCCCTATAAGTCCGCCTATTGTTGTATAATAAGCGAAAGTGTTGGTATAGCCTACGGCGCCGCTCGCCGTAACGCCTTGAATTGTGCTCGACACAACGTCGCCCGCAAGCACGCCCGCGTTCATAACGCTGTTGCCCGCAACGGCAACGTCGGCGCTCTCTATTTTCAAATTTTTAATAACTGCGTCCACAACTCTTCCGAAAAGTCCCGCATTTACGCTGTCGGAAATCGTGGTTATATCGTCGGGCGTGGGAACGAATTCGCTTACGCGAACAACGAAATCGCTCATAGTGTGCCCTTTGCCGTCGAACGAGCCGTTAAAAAGCTCTATGCGTGGAATTTCGAACCCGCGAAAATCGAGGTCTTCGACAAGCTCGAAATATCTGCCGCCTATGTTTCCGCTCATGGAGTTAATCATGTTTGCAACGGTCACCCATTGCGCGGGCGTGGAAATTTTGTACGGCTTTTCTTTTGTTCCGAAGCCGCTCATCATAGAGGTGTCGGGCACAAGTCCCTCAACCGCAACTTCGGTAACGGTATTCACCTTAACGGTATAAATTCCCGACGAATCGGGCGTGAGTTCTTCGCCGTTGGCGAGCACTTTATAGTCGCCCGTGTAAAACGGCGACGGCTCAATCATAAACCTAACGCTCGCACCGATTTGCACTCCCGTGGGAATACTGCCGCTCTCGAAAATATAGCGAAGCCCGTCGTTCTCCGCAAAAGTAAGGTTTTCTTTCACTACGGGAGCGGAGTTCTCGCGCCAACGCGCCGAAAGAGTTATGTCGGAATTTACGGGCGCGTTAAAATCATACGGCGCGAAATCGAGGTACCAATCGTCGAATTTATAACCCGTTCTGCTCGGGTCGGCAGGGCGCGAAACTTTGTCGCCCCCTTTCACCTTAACAACCGAAGCGACAGGCGCTCCCGAATAGTTAAGTTCGAAAGTTACGCTATACTCTTTTGCCGCCGTTTCTTTATTAGCGCAGGCAAGCGAAAGCAAACCCGCCGCGATAGCTAAAGCAACCGTGAGTAATATTGCCGTCACTTTTTTCATTTCTTCTTTACGCCTCCGTTAAATCCAAACAATAGTGCGAGGTTAAACTCCGTTTACGTTTTCTTTACTTCTTTGCGGTTCCGCTTTTTTTCGCGCCGCTCTTTTTGGCGGCAGACTTTTTTGCGGGAACGGATTTCTTCTCCGAGTTTTCGGGTTCTTCCGCAAAGCCTTCTTCCGCTTTTTTTGCGTACTCCTCTTCGGTGCTGGGCACGGGCTCGTCGGCGTTTGCAGTCGCCGCCGCCTCGTTGCCGTTTTCCTCTACGGAAGTTTCGGCATTAGTATCGGTTTTTTCTTGATGTTCGCTTTCCGCCGTTTTTATCTCGGATTCGGCTTTTTCGTTGTTTTCCGTTTCCTTAGAGCCGCGAGAAAGCACTCTCTTTTTAATTACGGGCAACAGCAACAAAGTAACCGTTGCGATTAACGCGGCGCCGAGAATGATTACCACAACCACAAGCGCTATTATGCCGCCCGACAGCCCGCTTTCATTTTCTTCGGGCGAGGGGGGTTCGGGTTTATTATCTCCGCCCATGCTGTCTTTAAGCGACTGTATTCTTTTTTCGGCGTTTACAAGAGTCTCGATATTAGTCACGAGCGCCGACTGTTCGGCGTCGGATATTTGGCTGTAAGCGCGGCGCGCCGCCACAACTTGCTCTTCGTGAGCAAGAGTAATATTTCGAGGCAGAGCGTCTATGAGCGCCACCACGTTGCGCGTAACGTCGTCGGCAACCACAGCGCCTATAATCTTAAAGTCAAAGTAGTTGTCTATAACGTAAGCGTCGTATCCCACTCCGTTTTTGGGATAAATCATGGTAAGGTTTTTGGCTTCCGACTGTCCGATATACGTTTTGAAGTTATTGTTAAAGAGCACGTTTTCCGCAGCAGAGAAATATTCTTCGGCATACTTGCTTCCCGTCAAGCCGAGCGAATGTGCGCTATTTTCAACGTGGTCGGCGTCAATTTTCTTCGCGTAATCTTCGTTATACTCCGCTTCGAGCGAAGGCGCCGTTATGCTTCCGAACTTAACTACGCTCAAATTGTCGCAAGCCGCGAAAGCCGCGTGTCCCACCGATTTGAGCGAATACGGCAAGCTCACTTGCACAAGAGCTGAATTGCCAGCCGCCGCATAGTCGGATACTCGCACGGTGCCCTCCGCAACCGTAAGCGAATTTTCACCGCCGAGTAGGGAATACGTTATAAGTTCGAGTCCGCCGTTCGGCACAGCCGCATAGAGCGCGCCGTCTATAACTTTTACGGTATTCGAATAATCGAAATTGTAGCTTTTATACGGACGAGCGAATTCGTCTTCGGTCACCGCGTCGCGCGAAAACGGTTTGATATTCGTGAACGCAAACGGGTTGTCGCCCAAATCTTTTATATTTTCGCCAAGCTCTACCGACGTAAGCTTTTCGTTATTTGCAAAAGCAAGTCTGCCGATATATTCCGCCGATTTAAGATTCGCTTGCGAAATCGAGGTGCCCGCGAACGCTTGCGCGCCCACTTCGGTAACGGTTTCGAGCCCGCTCACCGTAGTAAGATTTTTCGCGCCCAAGAACAGTTGCTCCGCAACCTTGCCCTCTTTCAACGTCGCCGACGTTATCGCGGTGCCCGCAAACGCCCCGGCGTCTAAGTTGCCTACTTCAAAAAGATTTACGTTGCCCGAAAGAGCGGAGAGAGCGAAAGCGTAAGCTCCCACTTTTTCGGCTTTAACAAACGGCGAGAAATCGGTTACGCCCGAGCCGTAGAACGCGCCCGAACCGAGCGTTACTTTGCCCAAATCGGCGCCGTCCGAAACCGTAACGCCCGTCAATTTTTCAGCGCCGTAAAACGCTTCGTCGCCAAGCGATTTGAGCGAAGAAGAAAGACTAACGCTCGTTATGTCGGGAGTTACATATCCGTTACTCGCAAACGCCATATAGCCTATTGAGGTAGCGCTCGATAAGTCAAGCGTTTTATCCTGCGTAGTTATTTTCACAAAAGTGAACGCAAAGTCGTCTATCACCGAAAGATATTGCGTTCCCTCAACCGTAACGGGCGAATAAACAAGGTCATTGTTTCTACGCGTAACGCCGCAACCGAAGAACGCCCTGTTCCCCACAGTCGTCTTATCGCCGCCCTCGCTTCCCTCGAATTTTATGTTCGTGAGAGCGGAGCAATCACGGAACGCCGACGCGCCTATTGTAACGCCCTGCCCGAATTCCGCCTTAGCGAGACGCGGCGAATTGAAGAACGCGCCCTCGCCTATTTTCGTGCTCGCGGGTATTGCGATTTCGGTAATATTCAATTCCGCAAACGCGTAGGCGCCTATCTCGTTTCCGCCGAATTTCGGCATTGCGGTAAGAGCGGTGCCGTAGAACGCATAAGCGCCTATGTTGCCCAAGCTTCCGCTATCGGCAACCGTAACCGTTTTCAATTTTTCGCATCCGTAGAAAGCGTAACCGTCTATTTCTATGTTTGCGGGAAGAGTCACCGATTCGAGGTTTTGCGCCGAACTGAACGCGCCGAGTCCTATTTTTTCGATATTCGCATTTGCGCTTATTACGTCGTAGCTTGTAATCTCTTTGCCGTTTTCTCCTATCGGAGCCACAGCTATCAAAGTTTTGTCGCTCTTGCGCAAAAGCTCTCTGCCGCCGTTGGCAGTTTCGAACACCGTATTCCCGTCCGCCACTTTAAACGACGAAATTTTTGTGCCCGCAAACGCATAAGCGCCTATTTCCGCTACGTCTTTTCCGAGCGTTATGTTTTTAAGGTTGGAGCAACCGTCGAACGCGCCCTCAGATATAACGGGCGAATTTATTTCTATTGCGGTCAATCTGTTGCAACCCGCAAATATCGAAGCGTCGATTTTTATTTTGGAACCGAAAGTTACTTTCGTTAAGTTCTTGCAATTTTCGAACGCGCCCGCTCCCGCCGATTCAACTTTGAGAATCGCCGCTTCTCTTATAGCCGTGCCTTTAAACGCGCCCGCACCTATTGCAATCGCGTCGGTAAGCTTAAATTCGCTTATAGAAGTGCTTGTGTCGAAAGCGCTTGTGCTCGTCAAATTCGCGCAACCGTTAAACGCGTTATGACTTATGATTTTAACGTTTTCGAGCCCGACAACGTGCGTAAGATTTTTACAACCCTGAAAAGCGTAGGCATTTATCTGACGCAATGACTTGGGCAAATATACTTTTTTAAGCGCGGTCATATTGGCGAAAGCGTATTGGTCGATTAGTTCAACGCCTTCGGGAATTATAACCTCTTTTATTTGGTTTTCGATGCGTTCTTCGCCCACAGGTCCGCTAGTGGTGTAATAGGGGTCCTCTTCGGTAATGTCTTCGGGCGCTTTATCCACCGACTTCGAAAGCGAGAACGCGAACTGCGATATTGTGGTGAGGTTGAGCTTGGTGGGAATTTCAACTCTGCCGTCAAGGTTTTCGCCTATTCCCTTATATGCGGTAAGGTATGCGCCGCTCGTAACATACGGGTCTTGCACCTCTATATCCACCGACGCGCTCACCGAACGGGTATCTTCGCCGTTTACCCACACCGACGCGGTAATCGAAGCTCTTCCCTTTCTGAGCGCTCTTATCTTGCCGTTTTGGTCAACCGACGCAACCGACGGATTACCCGACGTAAACACAACGTCGGTAACGTTCGGATAGTAAGCTTGCAAATCGTAGAAAAGGCTCACTATTTCGCCCGGAAACAGTTCGAGCTTTCTGCTTCTCGTGTCGAACAGAGTGGTGGAGCCGCTTTTGCCAACCGAAATTTCGTCGGAAAAACGGGTGTAATACGCAAAATCGATATTAAAACCGAGCAAATCGAACGTGTTCACCGACGGACGGTCGAACCATCTGTAACCGTCGTCGCCCTCGCCGAGCACGGTAACGTTAACCGTTTTCTTAACGTCGGCATACGCCTTGCTCGAAATCGTAATAGTTGCCGTGCCTCTGCTCACACCCAAAACAGTGCCGTTCACAACGCGCGCAACGTTTTCGTTGCTCGACTTGTAATTCAAAAGCGTATCGAACGAATCTTCGGGATAGAGAAGCGGTTGCAAAGGCTTGGTTTCGTTTTCGCTGAGCGTAATATTTTCTTCGCTTACCGCAATAGCCTCTATGTTTTGAGGCAAAGCGAGCTTATACGCCGTCGAGTTCATCGCGTAGTCATACACAAACAAAATAAACTCTCTGTCGCCCTTTCGAATATTCGCGATATAGTCGTTTAGTTCGAGCGTAACGGTGCTCGTTGAGTTTCTGCTGCCGTATACGGGCTCGAAATATTCTTTTTGCATGAGCCCCGTAACGCCGTTAAACAGTATGGGACGCAATGCTTGCGCATAATGATTGTCGTACACGTCTATGTCGGCGTAATATGTGGTCTCTCTCGTGTTCTCGTCGTATTCCGAATAGTAGCGCACGTCGGTGATTTTGGGTGCTTCGAAATCGGTGGTAAACGTGAACTCGTAACTGTTTTTAAGGTTGGTGTCGGAGCCGTCGCGTTCGTAATCGAGACGAGCGTCAAGCCGCACGGTGTACTGCGTGTTATTTTTCAGATTATAATCGGCTACGTTAAACTTCACGTCAACGGTGCTGTAACCTATCATAGAACCGTAGTTGTAAGATTTTCTTTGGTTCTTTTCGGTCTTTTTATAAATCTGTCTGCCCGTAACCGTATCGGTTATGGTAACGTCCATTTCTTTGGCGTTACGCAAAAGTCCCGCCCAAACGGCGTAAATCGAATTCAAGCCGTTATCATGATTTGTAAGCGCGATATGCTCTTCCTGCGCGGGAATTTGCACGTCTTCGGGGTTTTGCACCCAGTAATAGCCGCCCATATAACCTATATAGTCTTTGCTCAGTCCCGCAATGGGTCGAGTTGCCCATGCGTCGGGTTTGATTTTATCTTCGTTGTCTATCGCGTCGTTGATTTCGTCGGGGTTGGTCTCGAAATACGTCAAGTCGAAAATGGGCGCTTTCGTCCAATCGCCGTAAAACGCGAGGAACGGAGCCGACAAATTCACTCCCCCCTCGTCCGCCGCTATGAGCCGAACGAAGCCCTCTACGTACATGCCGTTTTCAAAGCTTGCGTCAAGATAATCTTTCGCCGCTTTCGAAAGGGTGAGCACAACCGTAAGGTCAACCTCTCCGCCCGCCGAAACGCTCACGCGCTTGCCCGAAACGCCGTTGCCGCTCACCGATACGGAAGTGTCGGAAAGCATATAAGCTCGTTCGCTGCTCACGGTTTCGTCTTTATCGGTGAGAGTTTTCGAAACGCTTTCGGTATACACGAGAGTCTCTACGTCGAACGACGCCGCCGAATTCGAAACGTTCTTCACAGTGAAGTTAAGAGTGTAAACGCCGCTCTTCTCGGGGTCGTCGCCGAGTTCGAGTTTTGTGCGGTCAAGTTCTTCGGCGCCGTCTTTCACAACCAAATAACTGCCCGTAGTTACGGCGTTATAAAGGTTTGCGAGTCCCGCGCCTTGCTTGCGCACCGAATACGGGTTGCCGAATTCGTTATACGCTATGTCGGTAGTAGACATTAAAAGCTGATTGCTGAGTTTCGCGATTTCTTTCTTTTGCGCGTTGTTCGGTTTTCCCTCGATGCCGAGTTTTTGTTTTGCATACTGCCTAACGAGCGCGTGCACGCCCGCTTGGTTGGGCGACGCCATGCTCGTACCCGAAAGTCTGTCGTAATATCCGCCGGGAATAGCCGCCAAAATGTCGCCGCCGTGAGCGGTGATTTCGGGTTTTATCCCTAAGCTCGCGGTAGGTCCCCACGACGAGAAGTCGGACATAAAAGGTCCCGCAAGGTTCTCTTTGGAAAGAGTGATTTTGCCGGTAGGAGTTGAGGCAAGTTTTTCGCCGTCGTCTTGCGACATGGAAATACACCCTATGCCCCAGTCGTAAAGATAGTTGCCCACGCTCATGCGAATATCGCCCGACACGTTATTGTATATAATAACGCCCGACGCGCCCGCGTTATAAGCAGCCTGCACCTTTTCTTCGAAAGTGTTTTTGCCTCTGCGCACAAGAGCGATTTTGCCCTTCACGTCCATGCCGATATACGAAGGTGTGTCGCCTATGCCGGGCACAACCACATACTCGAAAGTGCCGCTTTGGCTTCCTTTGAGCATCATATCCATAAAGTTATAAGCTTCGCCCGCAGTGTTGTTCGCTTCGTAATAATATATAGGTTCTCCGCCGAACGTAAGATACGGAGTTTTAACGCCGCTTATGCTCGCAACGCTAAGCGCGGAAGCATAGGTCGAGGGCGAGCCCACAGTGCCCGAATCGGGATTTGAGGTGAGCGGCAAGTTGCCGTTTGCCTCGCTTCCGTAAGTTGCGTTATATGAGTTGCTCGCGGCAACAATAAGGCTTATACCCGCTTCGCGCACTTTGTCATAAAGCTCGTCGGTGCCTTTGTCGTCGTCTTCGTTCGCAAAGCCCGCCGAAGAGCCGAGACTCATATTTATTACGTCTACCCCGAGTTTAACGCAGTCGTCGATAGCGTTCAAGAGCCAACTCGATTTTGCGCCCGAATCGGTATCGGAGAACACTTTCATCAAAACGAGCTGAGCGTTTGGAGCCACGCCCGTAATCGTAATTCCGTCGGCGCTCGGCGTAGTGCTCTTGCCCGCTATAATGCTTGCAACGTGAGTTCCGTGACTGCTCTCTAACGGATATACGTCCGAATCTTTGTCGGCGTAGTCGTAGGCAAACGGAATTTTATCCGACACATACACGTCGGACGCGGTAAGCCCCGAACTCAATTTCGAGGCGACGGTACTGCCGAGACTGTCGGAAACCGCAGTATAATCCATAGAAATGGAGGCTTTGGGAGGAACGGACTCGGTAAACACGGGGTGCGTATAATCGAATCCCGAGTCGAGAACAGCAACAACTACGCCGTCGCCCTTGTATTCCACGTCGCTCGAATCGAATATGCCCGTTTCGTAAACCTTAACTTTGTTTTCGGTTACGCCCGACGAAGAAACCGCATTCGGCATAGCCGACTCTATCGCTTGCGGGGCGTAATAAGTTTCGGACACAATGGCTTTGCCACCAATGCCGTTCACTATTTCTTCGGCGCGTTCGAAATCTTCGGTTTCTATCCTCACCGCGACGCCCGCCAAAACGGTGTCGTATTCGCTTTCGAGCGTGTATTTTATTTTTGCTTTTTTGAGCGCGCGCAAAAGACTCTTGCGCTCCGCCTTTATATTTTTAACGGCGTCGTTATATTTGGCGGTGCCTATAATATCGGCAACTTTTTCGCCGTCGGCTACGTCGAGCACTGTGGGCGCGTCGAGCGAAGCTATGAGCGTTATATATTTTTCGTTGTTCGCAACGTCAGAGAGGCGCTTAACGCTTTTGGCGAATTGCTCGGTTTCGAGCGCAAGTGAACCGTACTGTTCTGTCACTTCGGTAAAACTTCCGTTCGCTGCCGAAGCGGACGGCGACGCGGACGCGCGCGGCGATATGAATGCGGTCGAAAACACGGTCGCGGCAAACACAACCAGCATAACGAGCGATGCACAAAGTTTTCTTCTCTTAGTCATTTCAATTTCTCCATGAGGTTCTAACTTTCGTAAATTTCAAGAAACGCACATAAAAATTCCGTGCAAAAACCGCAACGCAAAGCGGAAGGAAACAAAAAAGGGCATTACTATACCATGCGGTATAAGCGACGCCCTTGTCGGTTCTTGATACCTTTCGCGGTTGCAAACAAGCGCCACCGTTAGAGTGTAGCGTTTTAATTAGTATACTCCCAAACAAGCAAAAAGTCAACCGTTTACCTCTGCAAATAGTTAGGATTTTAATATGCGTGCTGTTTTATACTTGTAGCGAAAGGTATAGAGCCATTTTTATATGGCCAAAAAAGCCTTTTTCGCCGTGAGTGGCGGCGAAAAGCCACTCCCCCTTTGGGTAATGCAACGGTTTAAGACACATAAAAAAGCCACAAACGACATAGACGGTGCCCGTATGCAACGGGACAAAAAACCCAAGAAATGAAGACGTAGTCAACACCAGCGAAAAGGCTTTCCGTTACAATTTAGTACAATATGGCGTATAGCCGTTTGTAAATAAATTTTTTAAGCCGAAAGGCAAAGGAGAGCCGAGAAATGGCAGAAGTAAAATTGTATAAGAAGTTGGCAACCTACAAAGACAAAAACGGAGAAGAAAAACAAGCTACGAATTTTTTTGTGGCGTGCGGCGACCAAATGATTCCCGTAGAAGTCAAATTTTTCGAGGATAAGGAAACGGGGACAGATAAAAATTATCGTGTAAGAAAAACGCTTTTGTCTGCATTTGCCGCAACACTTCCCGAACGCGAAAACGTCGGAAAAAAGAAAACTCAACAGCAAAATACATCCGCCGCCAACGAATCGGATTCGCTCGTATCCGACAATGATATTCTATTTTAGGGGGCGTGTATGTTTATCGAAGTAACAAGTCGGGACACCCCGCTATATCTCCGCGTCGGAGAAATTTTAATGGTGGGCTCGGAAGATAAGAAAGGCACGTTTATTGTGACGGAAAGCATGGACTGTATAACGGTTAAAGAAAGTTATGACAAAGTAAAAACGCTTATAGACGAAGCCGAAAAGCGCATGTTTCCATCACGGCATAAGAATGTCGAAGGTGGGATTGCTTAATGAAATTGCGAAATACTGTGAGGCAAGTCACTGAAAAAGAACAAAAAGTTGCAATAGATTTTTTGGAAGAGCTTATTTTTTCGGACACGAAAGTTCCTGACGGTTTTTATGATAAAATGATGAAGAAATATGCTCTTATGTCCGACCCGTTTACATGTCTACCATGTACGTCAAAAGAATATGCAAAAAACAGTTTAGAATATTCCCGACAATGTATGATAGAAAAATACGGTCATTGTGACGGTTTGGAATAAGCAAAAACGTGCAAAATTCAAAAACATGACAAAACGTATAAAACGTATAAAACAACAGAGACGCAAAATGTGGATAAGTCCTAAAAAATAGCAAAAATGCTGTAAAAAGCGGCAAAAAGGCACCAAAAATCAATAAAAACAGCGCACCGCTTAGGGCTCGTCCAAGCGGTGCGCCAAAACGTATAAAAAGCATAAAAAATTGTATAAAAAGAGGTAAAAAACGTATAAAAAACAATTTTTAAATAAAGCAAAGGGGTTATGTAATGGTTTTAAGGCAAATGGAAATAGTTACCGATGCCGACAAGCTCCATGTGGATATACAAGAAACTTGCATGAAATATAAAACGATAAAGCAGTGGGCGTATATTCTTCATGACAAAGACGACACTCGCCCGCACTACCACATTTATATATCGTTCGGAAACAGCAGTTGCGACACGGCTATGGTTGCAAAATGGTTTCAGCTTGGATATACCGACGAAAACGGCGCGGAACATAGCGGCGAACAATTTATAGAACGTGTAAAAGGTAGGCGGACCGACGTACTTTTATACTTAACGCACGGTAACGACAGTCAGAAAAACAAACATCAATACTCTCCCGACGAAGTTATTGCGAATTTCGATTTTCAAGTGGAAATCAAAAACGCGCAAATTCTCGGGGATTTCGAAAAACACAGCTACGCCGAGCAAATCGCTTATGTCGATTCCCTACCCGTTTCGGAAAAAGCGACGGTGTACACAAAACTTAAAAAATTATGGGAGTTGCATTGCGCACGGCTTTCATTAAACGCCGACCGCAAAATTAAAGTAATTTTTATTTGCGGCAAGGGCGGAACGGGCAAAACGTATTATGCGAAAAAGCTCCTCGCTTCCCTAAAATACGATTTTTGTATGTCGAGTAGCGGAAATGATTCTTTCCAGGATTATATGGGTCAAAAAGCAATTATACTCGATGATTTGCGCGACACGACATTCGAGCTTGCCGACTTGCTCAAAATTTTGGATAACGACACGTTAAGCTCGGTTCGAAGCAGGTTCAGCAACAAACTGTTTTGCGGCGAAATGATAGTAATCACGTCTTCGGTTCCGCTCGTGTATTGGTACAAAAACGCGCAACTCGGAGAACACGACACGCTCGACCAACTTTACCGCCGAATCGGCTGTTATGTAGTAGTTACGGAAAAAGAAGTAATCATGTACAACGACGGCGTAGATAAATGGGGCAAGCCCGTAGGCGAAGGCGTTGCGTACGAAAACGAACTGTACGAAATGAAAAAAGAGCCGAAAGTAAAATTCGACTTCAAAGAACTGTTCGATAAGATTTGCAAGCCCGTAACGCAAGCGAAACAAGTTAAGCTAAGCGATTTGGTCGAAACAAAAGAAAAATTACCGTTTTGAGCGGACTGACGAGTCGGTGAAATTCCGACGAAACGGCGCGGAGTTCTTCCCCGCCGTCTCCGAAAAAAATAAAAAGAGGTAAAAAAAACTATGTTTGGAAACAAGAAAACGACAACGTCGCCGAATGCGGCGTTTGCCGAAAAGATAAAAGCGGCGAAATACGAACGCATTTATTTGGCACTTAAATCGCTTTTGCAAATAGAGGTTAAAGGCGTTGGCGCCGACGGCAAAGAAAAAATAGACTATGCGGCAACGTGTAGCGCTATGAAAACGAAAGCGCGGCTTGTTATAGATTTTGTGGATAGTCTCGATAAAAACGGCGAAAGCGAAAATTAACCGCCCGAAGTATTCGGACGGTTACGGTGAGAAGTCTACGCACAAAGACCAAACGTTCTTCTCTGTCAACGCGGAAATCCCGTTGCTTCCCCTTACAGGGGCTGGTGGTCTTTTAAAGTATATCAAAGAGGTGCAAGTATGTCAAGTGTAAATTACAATCTCGGTAATAAAGGTGTACGTTTAATAGGTTCGAGCGAAGCATGGATAATCGGCAAGACCAGGAAGAAACGACTAAACCCAAAATACAAATTCGTCGGCAAAATGGAAATGACAATGCCTAACATGATAGTTTCGGCAACGGATAAGAAAAAACCTTCATATAAAGGCGACGTGAATAATCTTAACCGCACGGCAAAAAAACAAATTATTGAACATTTCTATGACGATAACGGAAAACGCAATAAAAAGACGGTAGCTTATTTAGCTATACAAAAAGACAAATAAAAATTCGGAGGAATAAATCATGAAAAACGAATTGTACAAACACAAAAGAAGCGACAAAGTGAAATGGACGCTTACGGCGATTATGTTCGTGCTTTTTGCCGTGCTTATGGCGGGCGTATGTTTGCAGGTTTTTACTAAAAGCGATAAGCTAAAACCGTCGGAGTGGTTTAAAAAAACGGATAAGCCGCAAGCGGAGCAAACCGCGCCCGAAACGGATAGTAACGTAAAAACATTTACACGCGAAGCAAAAATGTCGGAAGCGGAAACTTTGCCGTCAGAAATAGCCTCATTCGGCACCGACGTAACTTCACAATACAAAAATAAAATCACTTTAAAAAATGATAAAACTGGTCAAACAACAAATAAGGATGTATATGTGATTTTGATTAACGGTATGAATTACACTATATTTGTTCCAAAAAAATCGCCGTTTCAAGGGTGGAGTACCGTTTCTATTACAACAACGGACACTTCTTCGGGTAAAAATATCGACGTTCTGCATAGTATGAATGCCACAGAAAATTATGGCTCGCGCTCCCTACTGGGTCCGCCATCGGCAAATATTGAAATTTTATATACGGTTACCCCTGCAGCTCCGGAAATTTATAGTTGTTTATTGCCGGTGTATGACAGTCGCCTTTCAGAAATTGACCCCGACGCCGACGATTATAGCGATTTGGGCGAAGAGTTCGCCGAATGGGCTTATGACGATTTTGAAAAGCTATATTACTTGGGCACATTGACATTTTCGGGCACGCAAACTGTCGCACAAGGAAGTCTTGCTGGAATTCAAACATGGGGTTATAAATGGTCTAATCTTGTAGCCGATACAGGCGAATATGTTGCACAGCAATATACAAATTTTCAATTAGACAGTCGCTTTGCCTTTGGTTATGAAAGTTATTTTCAGGATAGTGCGTTTCGAGCGTCAGAAAACGAAGCTATTTTTTCTTTTGCTACTTCGTTTATTATACAGTCGCTTGAACAACGTTGTCAAATGGTGGAATCTGCGGGGTTCCGTATATTCTGCGATTATGTTCGCGCCGAAATACCTCTCCCCGACGACCCCGTAAAAGAAGGCTATAATTTCGTGGGTTGGTATTACGGCACGGAAGACGAACACGGCGAAAATTGTACAGCGTACGACAGAGCGCCCATATATGAAGACACTAATTTACATGCTCATTGGGCGATTAAAACTTATAAGGTGACCCTCAATTCTGCGGGCGGCTCAAACCAAGAAGCCATTACGGTAAATTGGAATACTGCTGCAACTCTTCCCACTTCCAATCGCATAGGCTACGACTTTCTCGGTTGGTATCTTCCCGACGGGACGGAGTATACAAATCAACCTATAAAAGAAGACACTACACTTACGGCAAAGTGGAAAATAAAAACCTTTAAAGTAACGTTTTACGTCAACGGCGAAAAATATGCGGAAAAAACGGTTGAATACGGCTCTCAGTTCACACAAATTGCCGAAGCGGCAACCGCCGAAAACTTGCAAATTATGTCGGTGAGCGCAAGTAGCGGCGTACCCGTTATAAATCTTTCGGATATAACCGTAACCGAAGACTACGACGTTCAAGCGGAAGTTATGACGGGTGCGGATAAAGTGAAAAACACCGTTAAAAATAATTGGCTGACTATTGTGCTTTCGGCGGGCGGTTTAATAGCGGTTATATGCCTTGTGTCGGCTCTTTGCTCTCGCAAGAAAAAACGTTATAGGGAGTAATTATGAAAACGAAAACGATTATTTCAATAGTCGTATACGCAGTTCTTCTCGTCGTCGTGCTCGGCGTAGTGGCGTTTGTCTTCGCTTACATAAACAACGGCCAAAAGAATTTTTATGTGCAGTACGGCGACGAAAAAATATCCCACAAACTTGAAAATGTGGAGCTTGAAAAGAACGCGACTTCCCTATTCTATTGCAAAAACGTGCTCGGCATAACCGACAAACAAGAACAAGCGACAAATTTTACGGTGCGCGTGCAAGCAAATTCGGAAGCTCTTTCGGAATACGACTTTACGGGCTTTACGCTCGACGGTAAAACGAAAGACTTTTTCAAAGGCACGGATATAACAAACGGATTTGATATTCAGCTCGGCGAGGGGCATTTTACGTTATATCTGCCCGAAACGCTCACGCTTATGTCCGTGCTCGAAAAAGTATATCCCGACGCGGAAATTGCGGGCGTTCCCGAAGTGGATTTGTATGCGAAAGAATGTTTATCGCTTATTGTGTATTGCGAACAGGAAAAAGCGACGGTGACAATAGGCTTTCACTAAGGCGGTTCTTATTATGATTAAAACGAAACGAACGATATTGTGCGCAATCTGCGCGGCGGTAATAATATTTTTTACCGCCTTTTCGTCTATTCCCCGTCGTGCGGTTATATCTTACGCCGCGAATACGGATATAAACTTTGACGAAACGAACGTGATTGACGACCTCAAAAACAGCGTTATAGACGGCAAAGATTATTCTATTGAAGAAAATAATTTTTTTGCCGATTTTAACTTTGACAGCAAAAAGCCGACGCAACTGTTTTCGCTTGTAGAATATTGTTATTCGTTTTATTCCGATTTGCAAGGCAATTATGCGCTGTATGCGTATGTGTATAACCCGAAGGGAATCAAATACATAGCGGATAGCGCCCAAAATAAAATATCCATGCGCTTCGGTTCGGACAAAAGCGTAGAATTAAAAAAATATTCGTTGCTGTTTTTGAGCGTATGCACCGAACCGAACTATGAGGGACTGTTTTACAAGTATAAAGTCATGTTGCCCGGCGAAGAGAGGCAAAGAGTTCTCGAAACGCTCAATTCCACCGAGCGCGTTTATACCGTAGGCGAAATAGAATTGCAAAAGCAAGACGGAATTACTGAATCTTATTATGTGGCAACCGATTATTTTTACGGCGGTTACGCGGCAGGCTACGGTCCGAACTCCGACGCGGACAGCACACTGACAATCAAAAGCGAAGAGTGCGATACGCTTCCATTAGACGTACACCCTACTTTCTTCCGTCCGAGCGGCACAAATGAATCAAGCGATTACACGCAAGATACGTTGCATTCGGTGTATTTTTCAGTTCCGAATAAATATTTGAATTTATTCGGCGAAATGACTGCTGTTCACGCCTTATGGCTTAATGCCGTTACGAATTGGGGGCTTGTGATAGGCGATAAATCTTCGTATGATACAGTTATGAATTATGTAGGCAAAACCGATTTATCCGGAATGGATTTTTGTTTCATTGTAAACCACCGCTCGCAAGATTTTGACGGAACGACGGTTCATTTTGGCGATTATATGTACAATGAAAAATTTTGCGAAGACAAATGGACGCTGATTCCCGAAGAATCTATTCCCTCTGTACACTATGCCTTTTGGGCGGGAGACGGTGCGGATTCGGCAGACCACTTCACCGTGTCTTCCGAAACCTTGATGGATTGGATGAAAGATTATACATCAAAAAACGGCGGAAAACTTTTATTAAACAAGTATAGCGAAGCCCTTTTTTCGAGCGTTGACAAAAGCTACACCGAAGTAAATTGGGATTATAAAAAAGATTGGAGCGATAAGCTTACTTCTCAAACGTTGAAAAAAAGTTTTTGGGATAAGCTGTTCGGAGGAAAAGGCACATATGTTACAACCGATACGTTCAGTAATGTAATGGCAATAAAAGAATTGACAAAAGAAGATTTTTTGGATTTGACCACAGCGGAAATATGTCACAATTTATACATTCAAGAGGACGATTATTTGCGCGAGGAAACGGGACTGAAAGCCGTATACACAAAAGCGACAGAAAACGGAAAAGGCACAAAAGATAGTAATGGAAAACGCGACGAACGAGACAGCACTGTGTTCTTATTTCGATATAGAATTAGCGAATTTTTTTCGGCGGAAGCGGATAGGTGCAGTTTGTCAAAATATTTGGAAGCTCTTAAAGACCGCGATAGTAACAACTATTTTTTCAAACAATCCGTTGACCTCAACTTCGATATTATAGACGTAACTTTCTCTAACGGAGAAGTGAACACGGTAATTCCCGTCGCCATGTCCCCTATCGATATTATTCATTCTGCAACGCCGCCCGTATACACAACGTCGGATAAAGACGGCGGGTGCGGCAAAACGCTGTCGCTCGTGTTCACGCTTATAATCGTTGTACTACTGTTGGTTGTTGCAACTCCTTTTCTTCCCTATATTGTTTCGGGCGTTGTATGGGTTGTAAAACTCCCGTTCCGCGCAATAGGCGGAATTGCCAAAGGCATTAAAAACAGTAGCAACAAGAACAAAAAAGGCGGTGAATAACGTGCAAAAGAAAAACTATGTCGGCAAAGTATATCGCGGCAACACCAAATACATAGATAAGGAAACGAAAGAAGAACGTAACTATGTTGTGGTGCGCGAGAATAAGCGCGGCGTTTCGGTTGCAAAGCTCAAATCCATAAAGAAGTTCGACGAAAACGGAAAGAACGCGGATAAAGCGTTAGCGGAAATAAATCATAAGCGTTACGGCTTGCCTAAGCGCACGGGTGTGGACTTTCAAACGTTTGATAAAAATCGCATGTCGAAACAACCGTTGCGAATCTCGGATAAAAAAGTATTCCCGGAGCAAAAAGAACGATTTGTTTTGAGTAATCGTGATACAGATAAAGTATTAGTGCATACAAGGATGAAAAAGCATAATCGAAAAAAAGATAGGTAGCAAATATTGCTACCTATCGACAACCGATAAACGGTGTCAGCAACTATTGTTGCTCTGCGGGTCGGAGCACGGATTACCGCGCCGACAAAACAACCACAAGGTGGTTGAGTTCGCTACCTTGCTTATATATTACCACACATAGTTAAAAAAGTCAATAGAAAAAGAGAGGTGCAAACATGAATTTTAAAACAAAACAAGAAAAAAGAGCCTTTTTTATAGGGCGTGCCGTCGGAAAAAAAGCAAGCGAATAAAATGCCTGCGGGCGTTAAATCGCTTAGCGTAAAAAGCAAACCTATCGGCGTTATTCCTTATGATATAGGCAAAGCAAAATGCGACTATGCCGACGAATTGAAACGACAAGACATTGCGCAAGGCAAAACGGTGCGTCCCGACAAGTATTACCATGATAAAGCATGGAAAGCGCTTAAAGTGGACGAACAGTTAAAAGCACGCGGTTTTTAAGTTTATCTTTTTCTCTTTTTTAAAGGGGCGTTTAGCCATGTTGAAAAATCAAAAGACGTTTAACGCATTGGAATGCGGATTATGCAAAGAGGCGGACTGCTTTTATAGGCATTGCTATCAAAGCATGTATAACGCGGGTAAACAAGTACCCGTGCATAATTGCAAGCGGTTACGAGGACGGAAACAAAAAGAACGGTAAAAAATGAAAGAGACGATAAAACATATTTTAGCGGTATTGCTCGGCTTGCTCGTTATAGCGGCAATCGGGTATTTTGTTTTTACGGGGTGCAAAGTATGAAAGAAATAGAATCGGAATTTATGGAAAAGCAATCTTGTTTTTACTGCGGGCACATGTATTTTGCGGACGACCCCGAATATAATTCGGAAAAACATATTTGCGATTCTTGCGCGGATGAGTTAGACAAAGATAATCCGTACAACCGTTATTCAAGTCGTGAAAACTATGACGAACGAAAAGAAACGTTTTAACTACCGCCATATAATTTGCGCCGCAATCACGCTTGGTTTTGCACTGTACGGCGTTTTTCTTTTTCCTCGTTCATTTTATCGCATTATCGAAAGTGGACGGGATTTCGGAAAGTCGGTCGCATATTACTTTTGCGAATTGCTTTCTCTTCCCTATTCCGTTACGCCTACCGTCAATAATTTGCCCGCCGCTCCCGCACCCTCGCCATTGCTCCCCGACACTTACGGAGGCTTTAAAAGCAAATGGTCGGCATATTGGCGGCTGTGGGCACGCGGCGAAAACTTCGTTGCGTATATATCCGCCATAGGCAAAGTAATAGGAAACGTTTGCAAAGTTATAATAATAGCTTTGCCCGTTGTGTTCGCGTTGTTATTCGTTTTCAAACGGTATTTAAAATGTGAAAATAACGATTATAACCGCGATAGCAAACCGCTTCGCGTTTTCAAATTTTTTGTTTTTCGCATATATTCACCCGTTAAAAATTTTATAGTAACGTTATATCGTTTTATCCGCGAACGCAAAATTTATTATATAACGTGGCTGTGCTTGTGGCTTTTCTATTTCAACGTTTTCACAATCCTGTTAGAGTTCCTCGCGTTCTATTTATATTTTGTTTCTTCGTTCGACGTCGGGAGCATATACCGTCAAGTATACAAACTGTTCTTGGACCTTTCGGTGCCTTTAAAATTTATTCCGTTGTGGTTGTGGGCGGTTCTCGGTCTTTTGTTATTTGACCGCTTTCGAAAGCGTATTGCCTACGCTCGCCTACACCACATGGAAATGCGCAATCGCGGGTTCATAAACGCCCGCCCGCTCGTTGCAATGGTTGTCGGCACAATGGGCAAAGGCAAAACAACAATGCTCACCGACATGTGCCTTTCCACCGAAATAATGTTCCGCGATAAGGCGTTCGAAAAATTGCTTGAAAACGATTTGAAGTTTCCGAATTTTCCGTATATAAATCTCGAAAACGAACTGCGTAAAATCATGTCTTTTCATGTAGTGTATAACCTCGCAACCGTCAAGCTGTGGGTGCGTAAGAAAGCCGCACGGTGGCGTGCTTCTCCGTCGGCGGCTAAGTGCTTCGGCTACGAATACGAGCGTTACGGGCTATTCTATGACGATAAATTAAAGGTCGTGGATATTTGGGACGTAATAGAAACGTATGCGCAACTGTATTTTATTTACATAACGGAGTCGTCGCTCCTCGTTTCGAACTACTCCATTCGCACGGATTGCCTATTGCAAGACTTGGGCAATTTCCCTCTTTGGAACTCGGATTTTTTCCGCCGCGACAGCAAGCTTTTAGACTCTTTTTCCCGCCATGCTCATATCCTTGATTTCGACTTTTTGCGGCTCGGGAAAACGGTTTTGGAAAACAATCCTAACCGCCATGCGTTGGAGTTCGGAATAGTTGCCGTCTCCGAAATAGGTAAAGAACGCCGCAATGCGCTCGAACTGAGAGAGCGCAATATAAAGCTAAGTAACGGCGAAACAAACCAAAAAAACGACGGCTTTAACGACGGACTTAAAATGCGGCGGCAAGCGGCTACGGTAGACAACTACGCCTTTTTGAAAATAATATCCGACGAACAGCGTCCCGAAAGTTTCGGAGCCGACGCACGCGATATGTTCGATATTATTTCCATTAGCGAAAAGAGCGAAAACGGATTTGCTATGCCGTTCTTCTCTTTGGGCGAGTTATTGTATTCCGCCGTGTTCGGGCGCTTTATTTCGTTTTACGCACAATATAGGTTTGTTCGCGGCGACAACACGCTAACTATGCACTTATTAAAAACCGTAGTTTCAAAGATAGAACACTACTATAAAGGTCTACATAACTTATTCGGATATAACGCTTTGCGGGTGAGAATAGAGAACGGAACGCTTGACGGTTCGTATTCCGAAAACAAATACTTTTTCTGTTGGAAAAAGATTTACAGCAAGCGTTTCTCCACCGACTGCATGTCGGCATTTTGGGAAGAGCGCGCGCTTCGTTCCCCCGTCGGCTTAAACGACTTGCGCGAATACGAATCCGCAAAAGCCACTTGGGAAGAGCTCAAAACTCAAAATAGCTACTTTATTAACGAACTGACTGACAATTTACGAGGTGATGATTATGAGTAAGAAAAGTAACAACAACAAACGTTTTCAACGACATTTCCGTAAGTTCAAGAACGGCAAATTTACGGGACACCCTCAATATGTTTATGACGAAGACGGACGCGAATATAAGGTCATAGGCATTACTAAGTCCCCCACCACAAACGGCGTTCCGAATATACTGCTTGAACAAAATCCCGAGCCGAATAATAAAGACACGGCGTATATACGTCCAAAGTCTGACAGGGTGAAAAAAGGCGAGCGTAACGAGAAATTGAACGGTTGGAAGTTTACGGATAAAGACAAGAAAAAAGTGCAATCGGTAATCGATAAAGACAAAAAGAAAAAGCCGCGCAAATAAATGCGGGCATAAAAAAAAGAAAGGCTGGGGGGCACCGATAAATCGTTTTTCCGCAACGTTCAAGCCCATGCGGGCGAACAAAACAACCTTTCTATAATTAAGTATACGATAAAAAAGAAAAACTGTCAAGAAAAATAACGGTATAAGCAAGCCACTTGGGAAGAGCTCAAAACTCAAAACAGCTACTTTATAACAGAATTAACTAACAACTTGCGAGGTGATAAATAATGAGTAAGAAAAGTAACAAACCGCCGAAAAAAGAAGATTATCCGCATTTTCGCCATTATATAAAATCGAATCATCCTGCCATGATTACGAGCGAATATTCGGACGACGAATATAATTTTCGTAAAGTGACGCATAGCGAAAAAGACGGACGACATTTAAATATAAAGATTGAGCCGAATCCTAATCCGCAAGATAAAAACGCAATGTATGTGACGAAGCGTATTCGCCATGATAAAAAGCGACATTTCAGCAAATGGAAATATTCATGGAAAAAACCCCAAAAATAGCATAAAAAAAGTAACGCCGCCAAACCTTTCGATTCGTTCAATTCATTCCTATCGGAAATCGCGTTACTTGTATATAGTATACGCTATTGCTTTAAATTTGTCAACGAAATGTATGTAAAATTATGCGGTAACAAGAAAAAAATATCCCCACGCAAAGCGTGGGGTTTTTCACACTGCGGGCATAGCCCTAGTCTACTAGCCACGTGCCAAGCACGTTGGTACGGTCTGGCACTCGCGACCTAATCCTTGCTACCCGTAAACGGGTCTGTCTTGTCTATGAATCCCAATTGCTCTCCCATTCGGTCGTTCCTTAACTGGTTTTCTATGTATTCCTTTATTTTTACTGCATCTTTTCCTGCCGTGTCAACGTAATAACCCTTACACCAAAATTCTCTGTTCTTGTATTTGAATTTTTGGTCGCCCCATCTCTCGTATATCATCAGACTACTCTTCCCTTTGAGAAATCCCATAAAACTTGATACGCTCATTTTCGGCGGTATACTCACTAGCATATGTATGTGGTCGGGACACACTTCAGCTTGTATTATTTCCACATCTTTCCATTTACACAATTCTCGCAGTATTGCTCCGACTTCTAATCTTTTACTTTCGTAGAATACTTTGCGCCTATATTTTGGCGCAAACACTATATGATACTTGCAATTCCACTTTGTATGTGATAAACTATGTACATCATTCATTTGATAAATCTCCTTGTGTTTTCGTTGCAGTTGCCAGACCGCAGCATTATCTTAACACAAGGAGATTTTTTATGCAAAGCTATAAGTGCTTTGGAACCCCGCCACTATGGCGGGGTTTTCGGTATACAAAAAGGGCAAGTAACGAATTACTTGCCTAAGACCTTGCGAATTGCACGCACACGGCGTTTGCCGTTGTCTGTACATAGTATACGATAAAAAAGAAAAACTGTCAAGAAAAATAACGGTATAAGCTCGACTCCCAACGAGAGTATATAAAAAACCCGCCGAAGAAATAACCCTCGACGGTGCGACTTCCGAAGAAGCCCCAAACGGGAATTCCCCGTTCGACCTTATTCATAGTATACGATAAAAAAAAGAAAAAGTCAAATAACTGCGGGCATAAAAAAAGAAAGGTCGGGGAACCGATAAATCGTTTTTTCACCAACGTTCAAGCCCATGCGAGCGAACAAAACAACCTTTCTATAATTAAGTATACGATAAAAAAGAAAAACTGTCAAGAAAAATAACGGTATAAGCTCGACTCGCCACCGAGAGTATATAAAAAATAAAATATGTGAGGTGTAAAATTATGGCAACTACTGTAACTACCCGTACGGGTAAAAAGAGGGTTCTGTTAAACCCGGCGGAAAAAGGTCGTAAAGCCGCAATCGAATTAAAAGAGGGTTACAAGCGTACTAACTATGATACATATAAAACAGACTCGTACGGCGACCCCATTCCGTTAAATGCTACGGAGCGAGCTTATCGCTCGGGCTATTAGACGCAAGAAAAGATAGTGCAAAGTGTTGGAAAGCTAAACAGAAAAAGAAAAGTAAAAAATAACATTAAAAAAGGACGGTGGCTCCGTCCTTTTTTTGTTATTTTTTCCATTCCGGCATAAAACCGTATTTTTGTTCCGCTAAAATTTTTAATTCTCGTAAAAGATTTGATTCAAATGTTTGTGTATCGCGTTTAGGGTCATCTTTTTCGATTCCTATATAAGGAATATTGTGCTTTTTATAAAGTTCTTCTTTCTCTTTTCTATCTTTTAGGTAGTCGGGTGTATCCATTCCCCAATATTCTATGTAAATGCCTTTACCATTACAAATGGGTATAAACCAATCACATTTTTTGCGTTTTTCTGTAATCTCGTCAATGCTTTTCCCATAGCAATGCAAAATAAACGCTTTATATAGGGTGTCGTCTATTCTCACTTCCATGTCCGAATCAACGTTGTGTCCGTCTTGTGCCGTGTTTATTCGACTTTTAATCTCGTCTTTTTCCTGTCTTTCTTCTGCAAACTTTTCATTTTCAACTATGGGTTGTTTGCTATTTAATAGGCTTTCTATATCTCGATAAACTCTATCCATAAGCGAAGTATCGTCATTTATGTTTTGATTTACTTTCGCTATCGCTATTAGTTTATTACATTGTTTGCGTGCTTCTTCTAAACCTTTTATTATAAATATTCTTTCTTTCAAGTTATAATAATAATCTCTGTATTTGCGAATTGTTCCATTTTTGTCTAAGGAATCCATGTGATTTTGCGTTTCATAATAGCAATCGCGGCATTGTGGTTTTCCATTAGAATCTTTCCCGCATACGAGGCATTTTTCGCTTTCTATCCATACCACATGTTTGGGTAGTGTAACCATATCTGCAAAGTCTAAATTATCGTCGGCTTTGCTTTTATTTATTAAAGCGTCCCCCCCCCGCAGTTTGTGCAGGGCTTATCCGCATAATGCCATGTTCCGCAATCTTCGCATTTTGCAACTTCGCCGCTTTTTGACATTTGCAAATGTTCATAACATAACGGATAGAATTTGTATCCGGGCTTCCCGCAAATTGCACAGTTTTTTCCCATAGTAACAGTACCCCTTTTGTATGAATTTGAATACAGTATAACACACTTTTCCATAATATGTAAAACGATTTTAACCGCAAATGGCTTAGGGGTTTGCGGAAAGGGTCGAGCGGGTTCTCCGCGAGTAGGGAACGGCGCACAACCGGTGTGAGCGACTGCCGCCCGCCATGTCGGCGCCAAAGCGAACGAAAACGCCGTGCGCCTCTCTTTCGGGCTTGGCTTAGGGCTTCGGGCAATGCAAAAAGGACGGTCACCCGTCCTTATCTTTTTGCGTCATTATCGTATGAATGACTTTGTATTACCGCATTCGGGTGCCGTTCCAGCCATTCGTCAAAATCTTGCGCTCTATGATACCCGCAACAAAAATCATTATACACGTTCATTCTATGTAGTTCACACCAACCAAAATCTGCATCCTCATTAAACCGCCCAAAACTACAATCTACGCATTGCTTTTCTTTATCCATCATTTTCATTTTATCTCCTTTTATTTAATAATATCATTTTTCGCTATAGCTTGCGGGTACTCTCGTTGCAATTCCTTATATCGCGCTATTGCTTTGTGCCGCTCTCTTCCCTCGTATCGCTCGTTTATTATCTTTTCGAACGGTATGTTTCCGACACGATAAGCGCCCCGAGCGCGATAACCTTTAAACACGCACACGGTAAAATATATTTTTTTCGCGTAGTAGTCATTGTGCCGCAAAAGTTGTATGTGTATGTCGTACACGCTTTGAGCTTCTCGCATATTCGTGTAACACTCGAATAAGTCTTTACGATAGCTTTCGAGGTCTTCTATAAGCTGTCGCGCGTTCCGTATCAGTTCTTGCGCTTTTTTGTCGTATTCGGTTATTCGGTCGAGTGTGTCTATTTTATCGGGGTGATATATTCCCCCGACAAAATATTTTTCGGGCGTCTAGTATTCGTCGTGCCCGTAATATTTGAATCTTTCTTTTAAGCTGTCGGTCATGGGTTTCGCTCCTTTCGGTTGGGCGGCTATATAGCCGCCTGCAACCGTCTTTTCTCCTCTTCTTTTATTATCTCCGAACCGTGCAAACGCCGAATTTCTTCAAGCGAAAGACGGTGTTTGTTGTCGCTCGGTTTGTCCGTCCACGCCCACGCTTTTTTGCTACTGCACCAAAAGAACCCGAGCGCTTTAAGTTCGGCGCGGTAATTATACGCATTGAATACCCATAACCACGACCCGCAAAGCTCTATCGTGCAATCAAAAGATATTATTGCGTCTATAATCGCGCGGAAGTTGTCGGGAACGTCGGCGGTTTGCTCTTTGGTGTATGTCTTTCCGTCTGCGGTTTCATGCACGTTTTTCACGCTTGCGAATAGCGCGTCATACTCGGCATTGATTGCTTGCATGTCTTCGAGTTTGCCGCCCCTGTCGGGGTGGTGCTTGAATGCAAGCGTTTTATATTGCCGTTTCAGTTCGTCCACCGTTTTAACGTTTGTAAAATATTTCATGCTTCTAACCCCTTTCCGCAGGACTTTCGCCGCCTGCGGTCGGCTGTTGGTTTTATTCGTCTTTCACGATAAGTCCGAAAACTTTGTCGTAATATTCGCGGTTATCGGCTGTGCAAATTTTTCCGCTTTTGTTTTCCGTCCGTGCTCTATCTGCTCTTTTAAAAAAGTGTTTTTCGCCGCGAAAATCCGTTATCTCGTCGCCTTTTTTGATTTCTTTTCCCGTCTTTTCGTCAAATACTTTTAACATTGTCCTTTGCTCCTTTGACTGTTTTTTTTATTTATGCGTTCTCGTACAATCTTTGTATAAGTGCGCATATTATATCCGTTTCAACTTCCCCAAATGTTCCCGCCCGTCTTCCTTGTAGTACATTACGGATAATGTCAACGTCAATCGGGTATTGCTCAGTTACGTCTTTAATGCGGACAAATTCGCCGTTCCCGCTGTATATCGTTTTTAACTGCTTGACGTTCTCGGCGGGGCGTACACATTTAAAAACGTGTTCGCGGTCTTCTATAATCATTTCATATGCTTTCATTCTCTTTTCTCCTTTGGCTGTTATGGGTGCCGCCCTTTGTTTATCTTATACTACAATTATACAACTTTTTTGTTGTATTGTCAACCGTTTTGTTGTCATTTTCGTAAAATTTTTAACTTTTTTGTTGTTAAACTTTTCTAAACAGTTGACTTATTGTTTTTTATGCTGTATAATCTTGCTATGAGGTGTAAATTATGAACTTAACCGAAAAACTCAAAATTGCTATGATAAAGCTAAATTCTAATCAATTACAGCTTGCAAAGCTCACGGAACAATCGCAACAAAATCTTTCTAAAAAAATGTCGCATAATGATTACAAGCTATCCGAGTATCAAAGGCTTGTCGAGGCTCTCGGCTGTACTCTCGAAATCAACATTGTACTGCCGAACGGCGACAAGCTGTGACGAAGAAGAAAAAGAAAGACACGGGCGCGGAAGTTCCAAGCGGTTTAGCGGAACGCCGCGCCCCTTTCTTTTTCTTCGGCTCCTTTTCCGACAATAGCTACGGGCTTCCCGTTCCTCAACCGCTTCCCCATAATGAGCGAAGTGAATGGTGCGCCTTTCACTTCTTAACCCATAAACAAGCATGACACGCGCGGCTGTGTCAAGGGGATAAAGCAAAAATTTTTCGTATAAGCCACTGCATTATGCCGAAAAATTTTTGCGACCCTTGACACGGTTGCGCGGTTATGCTTACGCTCTTTTAAACTACGGAAAAATGACGGTAAACGGAAATGGGAAAATTAGGAAGAAAAAACTTGACTTATACTCAACGCCTTATGCTCGAAGCATGTTTGCGGGCAAAGTTACATAAAAAAGTTATCGCCGAAAAACTCGGCGTGCATATTGCTACGGTTTACCGTGAAATTCGTCGCGGCGAATACAAACACAAATGCCGACGAACCGACGAATACGGCGACGTTATCGACCGTTACGAAATGCGGTATAGTCCTAACATAGCGGAAGACAAATATCGTATCAATGTAACAAGCAAAGGGTTGCCGCTTAAAATAGGTAACGATTACGAATTTGTAAACTACATGGAACGACGCGTTTTGTACGACCGTCTTTCGCCTTGTGCCGTTCTCGGAGAAATAAAGCGAAAAAAGCTGTTTCGCACAAACATTAGCAAAACAACTCTCTACCGTTATATAGATATAGGCATATTCGCAAATTTGACTATGGCAAATTTACCTTACGGCTTAAAACGCAAAAAATACCGCAAAGCAGTTGCAAAACGACCGCCGCGCGGTATAAGCATAGAAAAACGCCCCGACGATATAGCGGAGCGTAACAGTTTCGGGCATTGGGAAATGGATTGCGTTGTCGGCAAACAACGAACAAAAAACGTTTTATTGGTTCTCACCGAACGTCATACCCGGTACGAAAAGGTTTTCCGTATGCCGAATAAGAAAACGCAAAGTGTTGTATCTTGTTTAGATACTCTCGAACGTCGTTACGGAAAAATAAAATTCCGTAAAATATTCAAGAGCATTACGGTAGACAACGGCACCGAGTTTTCCGACTATGTAGGCATGGAGAAATCCGTATTTTCGGGTCAACGCACTTCGGTGTATTATTGTCACCCTTACACTTCTTGCGAACGTGGAAGTAACGAGCGAATCAACCGCGATATTCGGCGTTGGTTCCCAAAAGGCACCGATTTTTCCAAACAATCGAAAAACAAAGTAAAATTTGTTGAAAGTTGGCTCAACGATTATCCGCGCGCTATTTTCGGCTACGCCACTCCCGCCGAGAAGTTCGCTGAACAGCTCGCCGCATTAGGCTAAGCTACATTTTCGCAAATATCTTTATTTGTAAAAGTTTTCTCGTCGTGATTATGCAACAATTTTAACCGCCGCAAGGCGGCTTTTTGTCATTCTTTCTACCCCGCAAAAGTCGCCTTTTTTGTTTTCCTTGCAAGGAAAACAAAAAACATCAATTACCTGTGGTTTTAATCCTCACCACTTTCGTTTATTTTTTTACATTTTTTCTCTTTTTTCGCTAAAACTACTTGACTTTTCGTAGGATTTTAATATGTTTTTGTGTGCGTTTTCCGATATTTTCAAGGAAAAAGGGAAATCGGACTACACGATTTACCTTTTTTGGGAAATTGTTGAACTATTTTAAGAAAACTGCTTCTCATGCTTGCTTAAAATGCTTCACTCATGCTAAAATGAACTTAACGAAAATAAAAAAGGAACTTTTAAACTATATGAGTATCGAAAAAATTGTGGAAAAACTCTCCTCCCCCGAAACGCTTCGCCCATTTCGCCCGTTGCCGTTTTGGAGTTGGAACGACCGCCTCGACGAAAAGCGCCTAACGGAGCAAATAGAATGGATGCACTCGTGCGGAATAGGCGGTTTTTTCATGCACGCGCGCGGAGGTCTTATCACCGAGTATCTCGGAGAAGAATGGATGAGCTGTTGCGACGCCTGTTGCGAAAAGGCGGCGGAGCTCGGTATGGACGCATATATGTATGACGAAAACGGTTGGCCGAGCGGATTTGCGGGCGGCAAACTGCTCGAAGACGAAAACAACCGCGACCGCTCGCTCTATTTCGACACCGGCGACTTTAACCCCGACGCGTTCGTAAGCTACAAAATAAACGGCGCGAAACTCGAACGCGCGAACGCGCCCGAAAACGGCGCAAGATATTTGAACGTTTACCAAAAGATTTCGGTGTCCACCGCCGACATTCTCAATCCCGAAGTCGTGGAAAAATTCCTCGACATCACCCACAGAAAATACAAAGCGCGTTACGGCAAAGAGTTCCCCAAAAAATTGAAAGGCTTTTTCACCGACGAACCGCAATATTTCCGTTGGGCTACGGCTTACACTCCCGTTATAGAAGAATACTTTAAAGAAACATACGGCGAAGACGTGAAAGACGGACTCGGACTTTTGTTCGCCGAAAAAGAGGGCTACGAAGAATTCCGCTATAAATATTGGAACGGTATGCAAGCGCTCATGCTCAAAAACTTCGCGAAAAAGATTTACGACTTTTGCGAAGAGAACAACGTACTTCTCACGGGGCACTATGTTGAAGAAACTTCGCTCGCCTATCAAATGCTCGCTTGCGGCGGCACAATGCCGTTCTACGCCTACGAGCACATTCCCGGAATAGACTGGCTTGGAAGAGGTACGGCGGAAGTCGGCGAACTTTCCCCCAAGCAAGTGGGGAGCGTGTCGGCGCAAACGGGAAGAAACCGCGTTTTAACGGAGTCGTTCGGCTGTTGCGGCTGGGACGTGACGCCCCGCGAACTCAAAAGAATACTCGACTGGCAATTTTTGGGCGGCGTAAACGTGGTGTGCCACCACCTTTTGCCGTCGAGCGAATACGGGCAAAGAAAGCGCGACTATCCTCAGCACTACACCCCGCTCAACGCGTGGATAAACAAGCATTTCCGCGAGTTCAACGATAACTACACTCGTCTCGGCGCGCTAATCGGCAACAGCGAAGAAGTTGCGAACGTTTGTTTGCTTCATCCCATAAAAAGCGCGTATTGCTATTTCAGACGCGACGACAAAAATAATTGCGGATTGGGAGAACTAGACAAAACGTTTTTCTCCGAACTCGAACTACTCGCAAGCAATCAAATTCCACACCACTATGCCGACGAAACGTTGCTCGCCACTATGGGTAGCGTAAAAGGAAACAAATTCGTGTGCGGAAAATGCGCCTACGAATATTTAATAATTCCCACAATGAATTCGATAACCGCATCCACTCTCGCGCTCGTTAAAAAATTCGTGCAAGCGGGCGGAAAGCTGTTGTTGCTCGGCAAGTCCCCCGCTCTCGTGGAAGGCAAAAAAGCCGACGTAAACTTAAAATCGAACTGCACGTTCGAACAAATAAAAGCGGCTCAACCTTATCACGCCGACAACTCTGTAATTCGCACCACTATGCGCCGTTGCAAAGAAGGCGACTTTGTGTTTGCGGTTAACCCCTCGCAAAAAGAACAAAAGTTCACTCTCTCGGCGGGAAAAGCGAAAAGCGTGCGCATTCTAAACACTCAAACGCTTGAAGTTTCGCGTCCGCTTCCACTCTCGCGCACATTGCGCGCAGGACAAAGCGCTATCTTATTCCCCTGCCCAGACGAGCCCGAAAAAGAAACCGTAAAACCTCTAGTAAAAACTCCTTTAAGCGGCAAGGTAGTGAAAGCGAGCCCCAACACAATGCCGCTCGACAGCGCGCGCTATGCGCTTGACGGCGAGGACTTCGGCGAAAACACGTCGCTTATCAAAATATTCGCGCTGTTGCTCGAAAAACGCTATAAAGGAAAACTGCGTTTAAAGTACGAATTTGAAAGCAACATCGTTCCAAAAGATATAAAGCTCTATGCCGAAGACATGAACACCGAAAAAGTAGAAGTGAACGGCGCCGAAGTTTTTTCTTGCGGAACTCTAAAACACGAGCCTATGGTGCACGAGTTCGAAGTGGCGAACCTTGTAAAAAAAGGCAAAAACGAAATCGTAATAACGCTTAACTATTATCAAGACGAAAATGTGTATTTCGCGCTGTTCGGCGAGGGCGTAACCGAAAGTTTAAGAAACTGCATGGTGTATAACACCTCGCTCGAAAGCGTGTATCTTGCGGGAAGCTTCGGCGTGTATCCCGTAAACCCGCAAAACGGTCAAACCGAAAGAACTATGATTTGCGACGGCTTTATAATCGACGAGCCCAAAACGACGCTAACCTCGCTTGTATCTGACGGTTATGCGACTTTCGCGGGCGAACTCACTTTGGAAAAGGAAATCGAATTCGGTAAAGAGGCTGTGCTCGAACTCGGAGGCAGGTGGCAAACCGCCGAAATCGAAATAAACGGCAAAACCAAAACGCTGCTGTTCGATACTGCAACCGACGTTTCCGACATGATTCGCGAGGGCAAGAACACTGTGCGCATAACAGTTGCAACCTCGCTCCGCAACCTTATGGGACCTCACCACTTCGCCCCCGTAGACGACCCCGAACCGGTAGGTCCCGAACACTTCAACCTTTCGGGCAGTTGGAAAAACGGCGAAAGCCCGCTGCTGCGCCCCACCTATTCGCTGGTGAAAAACTGAATTTCTCAACGCATCGATAGTTCTAAAACAAATACCGTTAAAACTAAGTTTAACGGTATTTGTTTTTTTATTATCTTTCATATATAATGTCTACGATTTGTTTTTTACGCAGTTTGCGTACTACCGTAAAATAAATAAGCACCATAAGCACTGCAAAAATCGCAAATATGCACAAAACGGAAAGCGGTTCGTAAAAGAAAACTTTTATACTGCTTATTTGGAATTTAAGCATGAGCGCATTGAGCCCGATTACTCCGAAAAATCAAAAGAGCCGTCTCTGTCGGTTTCAAAAATCCCGGTCAACGCACAATTTTCAAAAAGGCGTCTCTTGTGTTAACAGTATCATAAACCTCTGTACTATTAAATGATACTCCGCCACCTATACTACCGCCGATTTCTTCTGTGCTAAGCGTTTAAAGCGCTTACCCGTTTTTTTATTTACTTAAATCATTCCGCTTTTTTCGCGTTATACAGTAGTTTTAGTTTGTCGTCGGGGCAAATTATTTTGAGCATAAGGAACACACCGTAAAGGAGCGCAAGAACGCCCACAACGGCGGTGAGGGTTATATTCGCGGCGTTCCATATTTGCCCCGTGCCGAGCTCGTCGGCAATAAGACCGGCAAAATTAAAGCCCGCATGAAGAGCGGCGCACGCAAACACG
This sequence comes from uncultured Clostridia bacterium, assembly GCA_947089425.1. GTDB lineage: Bacteria > Bacillota > Clostridia > Christensenellales > Pumilibacteraceae > Pumilibacter. The sequence goes on along the minus strand of CAMUKG010000002.1, from coordinate 105,400 downwards.
TTGCGGCAAAGAAGCATAACCATTGCGCACATTGCGCCTATCAAAAAGCTGTATCCTATTTGAAGCACAACCGCGCCGGGCGCCGACGAAAAGAAATTCACGACGTGAATTGCGCCGAACAGCGCCGACGATATTATAACCGACCAAAATATGCCTTTGCGAGTGCTTCCCATTTTGCGGAGAACGAGCGGGAAAACTATTCCGCGAAACACGATTTCTTCGAACAGCCCCACCGACGCGCAATAGAGAGCGAACAGCAAAACGCTCGCGCCGCCCGCGTGCACGCTCACTTCGCCGCTAATTAAACCCACGAGCGGAGCGTTGTTCACAGCAACGATAACAAACGGCAACGAAAGCAAAAAGCCTTTCCCGCGTGCTTTAAAGCCGAAAATTCCGAACCCCAAATCGAGCGCGAGCAACAAGAGCACTATAAAACCCAACGCGCGAAAAATCGCGTTGCCCAAACTCATAGCGTCGGCGCCCTTTTTGCCGAGCATGAGCGCGCCGAGTTTTTCTCCCGGCAAAAGCACTATGCCGAGCGCGAAGAGCATAACCACAGCCACGCCGAAAATGGGCGAATCGAGCAGATTAAACCTGTCTCGCCCGCGCTTTTTCGGCTTTTGCGTAACTAAGGAATTGTTTTCGTTCTCGCTCATGCTTTGCCGCGCAACTTGCGAATCCACGCTCTGATTTCGGGCATAACGAGGAGCACTATAATCACCGCCACGCAACCTATTAAAACTATTTCGAACCAAGTGAGCCAAATATTAACCGTAACTTTCGATTTCGTACGAACGCGAACGGCGTTCTCGCCCACATACAGCGCATACGAAACGCTCCCGTCGTCCGCTTTCGCGCCGCGAACGGACATAGCTATTGCCCCCACGCCCTCGTCAAGCGTGTCGGTGCGCAAAATATTTTCGTCTTTAAATCCGAGCTTTTTCAGCCGTTCGAGCACTTCTTCGTGAGGGTGCCCGTATTCGTTGTCTTCCCCGCAAGATATAATCGCCTGAACGCTCGCGCAACTTTCGGGCGTGGTCATCACGTTTATAAAAGCTTCGCTCGACGAAGTTCTGCTACCGTGATGTCCGAGTTTAAATACGTCAACCGAAAACTCGTCGTCGAAAATAGCGTACTTGCCCTCGCCTTTGAGCGCTTCGGCAACGAAGTCCGCTTCCGCGTTTTTCTCGGCGTCGCCCGAAAGCATAAAACGCTTTTCGTGATATTCGAGAATCATAATAGGCGAATAATCGTTCCAATCGGAATACGACTTCGAGCCTATGGGCGCATAGAAAGTAAACGAATAATATTCTGCGGCGTCCTTTTCGAGGTCGGGCGCAATCACGCTCGTTTCCTCGTCGGTCGCGTCGGTAACGATTACTTCGGTAGCCGTTCCCGCCACTTCGCCCTCGTAGGCGGCTTTAAGGGCGCGCCCGTAAGTTTGCGTCTCTTTTATGTTTTTGCTTCCGAGTTCTTTAATTTCGGTTTCGGGGTCGTTAAACCCTATTTTGGGATTACCGTCTTTGTCTTTATCGTTGTAATACACGTTGGGGCGGTAAAACGTTTTTGCGGGATACTCCTTTAAAACGTCGAACATTCCGCCGCAATGGTCGCTGTCGGGATGAGTGAGCACCACGTAATCGAAATAACTAATCGTGTTGCCTTCCGCGTCTTTAATGTGCTCGTCTATGTAATTTAAAAGCGCCGTTTTATCGGTCTTGTTGTTTTCGCCCGCGTCTATGAGCATTTTCTTATCGTCGGGGAACTCTATAATACACGCGTCGCCTTGCCGCACGTCCACAAAATGGACGTTCAAATCGTCGCCGAGCCGGGTAACCGTGCCCGTGTCAGGCGTGGGAGCGGGTTGCTCGTTTTTCGTAGAGTCCTCGATAGGCACAAGCCCGAGCTTACGGTTTATTTGGTCGGTCCAAATCAGACTAATCAGCAAGCCCGAAATCAAAACGAGAGCAATGATTGCCCGAACTATTCTTCCTTTTCTTCTGCTTTCACTTGACATATATAAAACCTCCTATTTTCCCCATTACTTGTTTTGATTTAAAATTCCGCGAAGTCTGCCCACAAACAAACTTTGGCGGGCGGATTCGTAGCCTATGTCGAGCATTTCTTTCCAACCCGATTTGCTCACCGACGAATATTCGCCCGTGTCGGGGGATATAACCACGTCGCTGTGCCTAAGCCCCGCCGCCGAAGAATTAGCCGCCATTATGTGGAAAGTGGCTTTGAGCATGTCTATCAGCCCCATGCCGTTCGTGCCGCCGCCTCGCGTGGGATTAACATCTACCGTAACCACCTTACCGGCGCCGAGCATTTTGCAAACGTCGGCGGGAATATTATTCAAAAGTCCGCCGTCCGAAAGATGTTTGCCGCCGAACGCTACGGGTCTATACAAAACGGGCACCGCGCACGACGCCGCAACCGCTATGCTCGCGTTTCCTTTGTCGAGAATCGCCTGTTTCGACTCAATCAAATCCACAGCAACAGCCGCAAATTTAGTGGGAAACGAAGATATGTCTTTCACCCCTATCAAATCGGTAACGATTTTGCCGATTTTCATGGGGTCGTTGGGCGTTATGAAAATTCCGTTGTGCAAATCGCGAAACGAAAGCGACTCGGCATAGCGAACCATAGTTTCGCTCTTTATGCCCGCCGCATACAGCGCGCCCACAAGCGCGCCCGCGCTCGTTCCCACAACCATATCGAACTTTACGCCAGCTTCCTCGAACGCTTTAATCGCGCCTATATGCGCAAACCCGCGAGCGCCGCCTCCGCCCAAACACAAAGCCACAACTTCTTTTTCGACCGTCTTATTCTTGCTCTTTTTTCCGAACGTAGCCGCGCCCTCCTTTCTTTTACTTTTCAGCGTCGCACTCGCTAAGCCACAATTTCACGCTTGCGTCGCTCGGCATTCTCCAATCGCCGCGCGGCGACAGCGAGAAACCTATTTTCGCGCCGTCGGGACTGCATGAACGCTTAAATTGCGACCCGAAAAACCGTTTGTAAAATCTTGCGAGCGGCTCCGCGTATTCCTTAGGTTCGCCGCCGAACGCTGCCGACGCATACAAAAGAGTCTTTTTAGGAGCGCACCCGCAACGCACGGAATAAAACAAAAAGAAATCGTTTAGCTCGAACGAGCCTATTATGTCTTCCGTCTTTTGCGAAATTTTGCCGTTTTCGGCGGGTAACAGCTCGGGGCTTATTTCGGTGTTCAAAATTCCGATTAGCGCCTTTTTCGTTCCGCCCCCTATTCTCTCCGCCTCGTGGCGCACCAAATATTTAACGAGCGTTTTGGGCACCGACGCATTCACGCCGTACATAGACATGTGGTCGCCGTTATACGTACACCAACCGAGCGCCGCTTCCGAGAGGTCGCCCGTACCTATTGCAAGTCCGTTTTCGGCGTTCGCAATATCCATTAAAACCATGGTGCGCATTCTCGCCTGCGCGTTCTCGTAGGCAACGTCGCGAGCGCTAAGGTCGTGCCCTATGTCGGATAAATGCAGTTTTACGCTTTCGCATATATTTATGCACCTGTGCTCCGTTTTGCTCTCTTTTGCGAGCGCCAAAGCGTTTTGCGCAGTCTCGTCGGTGGTGCCGAAGCCGGGCATAGAAATGGCGAGCACGTTTTTCGCGGGCATTTTCGCAATTTTTAACGCGCGCAAGCATACAAGCAAAGCAAGCGCCGAATCGAGTCCGCCCGACACTCCGAGCACAAGCTTTTTTGCGCCCGACGCTTCCATTCTCTTTCTCAGCCCTTCCGCCTGCATTGTTAAAATAAGTTCGGCTCTCTCGTTGCCGTTCTCTTGCGGCACAAAAGGCAAACGCGACACTTCTCTTGCTATTTTCCCGCTCCGCTCGCAAAGAGTAAAACTCGCGGAAAAGCGGTTTGCGTCATGCGGCACAACGGTATTGTTTTTTTCGCGTTCGTGCGCCAAAAAGTCGGTGTCAATATCTGCAAAAGTCAAAAGTTTGTTTTCGAACGGCTTGTTTTCGGCGAGAATTTTCCCCTTTTCGGTAATAATGCCGTGTCCCGAAAACACAAGGTCGGTAGTGCTTTCGCCTCGCCCCGCGTCGGCATACACATACGCCGAACACGTTCTGAGCGACTGACTTAAAACGAGCGCGCGGCGTTTTTCCGCCTTTCCCACAGTTTCGCTGCTCGCCGATATGTTCACGGTGACGAGCGCGGCGCAATCGGACGACGGCGGGCATGAAGCCCACAAATCCTCGCAAATTTCCACTCCTACGGGGATTTCGTCGTTCGCAACGAAAACGGCTTGCGCCATTGTGCACACCTGTCCGCAAAGCGGCACAACGTGCATTTTTTCGGCGCGAGTAAAATAGCGCAACTCGTTAAATTCGCCGTATTCGGGATAATGCGTTTTGGGCACAAGCCCCAAAATATTCCCTTTATTCAAAACCGCGCAAACGTTATACAGCTTGTTTTCATGGCTCACAGGCAGCCCCACGCAAATTAGCATGTCGGCGTTTTTAGTGCTCTCCGCCACTTTCGCGAGAGCTCGTTCGGCGGCTTTTATAAGAGTTTTTTGAAAGAACAAATCGCCGCAAGTGTAACCCGTGAGGCAAAGCTCGGGAAACGCCAAAACCTCGACGCCCTCTTTTTCGGCTTCGAGCGCCGCCGCTATAACGGCGTTCGCGTTATATTCGGGCTCCGCCACCCGTATTTCGGGGTTGGCTACCCCCACTCTCAAAAATCCGTGATTCATGTTTTTCCTTTTTTGTCGCCTCGATTATGATTTAAAGATTTCTCCGCTCCGCGTCGCTTCGGGCGAAATAACATTGTAATAGTTTTTGCGTCAAGCGAATTCGAACGATAACGGAACGTATTCGTTCGATGCAAGGGGTGGCGATTGTCATTGCGAGCGAGTGCCATGAGCGCGGCAATCTCCGCTTACTTAAACATACTCAAAAAATAGCGGTGAACGGTTTCATCGTCGGTGAGTTCGGGGTGAAAACTCGTTACGAGCATATTTTCCTGCCTTGCCGCAATTATGCGCCCGTCAAGCTCTTTTAATACTCTCGCCTTTCCGAACGTCTTTTCTATCGCGGGAGCGCGAACGAACACAAGTTCGAGCGGCGACGTCGAAAATTCTTCTATAACTTCGTGCGCTATAAAGCTGTCGATTTGTCTGCCGTAAGCGTTGCGCCGCACTTTAATGTCCATAGTTCCCAAATGCGGCTGTTCGCCCTCTATTTCTTTTGCAAGCAGTATCAGCCCCGCGCACGTTCCGAACACCGGCATTCCTCTCTCGATTTTCGCTTTGAGCGGCTTTGCAATCGAAAACAAGTTCAACAGCTTTCCGAGCGTGGTGCTCTCGCCGCCCGGCAAAATTATGCCGTCTATCTCTTCGAGGTGCTCGGGCTTTAACACCCTGAGAGTTTTCGCGCCTATTTTTGCGAGCATACTCTCGTGCTCTATAACCGAGCCTTGCAACGCGAGTATGCCTACGGTAGGCTCGGATTCTTTTCTTTCCATCTTTATTATGCCCGAATATTTACCACCCGCGCTTTGCGAGGCGTTCTTCTTCGCTCAACGTGGAAAGCTCTATGCCGCGCATAGGCGTTCCCAAATTCTCGCTTACTTCGGCAATGAGCTTAGGGTCGTTATAGTGAGCGGTGGCAAGCACGATTGCCCGAGCAGTCTTTTTCGGGTCGCTCGACTTGAATATTCCCGAGCCCACAAACACGCCTTCGGCTCCGAGCGTCATCATGAGCGCCGCGTCGGCGGGAGTGGCTACGCCGCCCGCCGCAAAGTTCACAACGGGCAACTTCTTGTTTTCCGCAACATATTTCACAAGCTCGTAGGGCGCGCCTATTTCTTTGGCGTAGCTCATAAGCTCTTCGCTCGGCTTATTCGAAAGCAAACGAATTTCGCTCATCATTTGGCGCATGTGGCGAACGGCCTCCACAACGTTGCCGGTACCCGCCTCGCCTTTGGTGCGAATCATCGAAGCTCCCTCGCCTATTCTTCGAAGCGCCTCGCCCAAGTTGCGAGCGCCGCACACGAACGGCACCGAGAAAGCGTGTTTATCTATATGATAGGCGTCGTCGGCGGGAGTGAGCACTTCCGACTCGTCGATATAGTCTATTCCGAGCGCTTCGAGCACGCGAGCTTCGGTTATGTGCCCTATTCTCGCTTTCGCCATTACGGGAATGGTTACCGCTTTTTGAATTCCTTTAATCATGGCGGGATCGCTCATGCGGGCAACGCCGCCGTCGCGGCGAATATCTGCGGGAACGCGCTCTAACGCCATAACCGCAACCGCGCCCGCTTCTTGCGCGATTTCCGCTTCGGCGGGAGTGGTAACGTCCATAATAACTCCGCCTTTGAGCATTTGCGCCAAATTCTTATTAAGTTTGTTTTGTTCCGTCTTTGCCATTGTTTTCTATTGTTCTCCTTAAAGGTTATTTTACTTTACGTAAGATTGCCGCGTCGCCTTGCGGCTACTCGCAATGACGCGAATGTTGCGTTCACGCCTCGCAATCGGCTAATACGCCGCAACTTATATGTCATTGCGAGCGAGTGAAACGAGCGTGGCAATCCAAACTTATAACGCCTCTACCGACACCGTGAGCTTAGCGGATATTTCGGCGTAGCATTTCACCGTAACGGTGTATCGCCCGAGCGCTTTTATCGGCTCGGATATAACTATCTTTTTCTTGTCCACTTCTATGCCCTTAGCCGCGAGCGCGTCGGATATTTGCTGACTGTTCAGCGCGCCGAACAGCTTACCCGACTCGCCCACTTTTATCTTCACGCTCACGCTTTCGCTGTCGAGCTTCTTTTTGAGTTCTTGTGCCGCCGCCTTTTCAACCGCTTTGCGGTGCTCCGCCGCTTCCGCCGATATGCGGGCGCTGTTCACGCTCGCCGCAGTGGCTTCTTGCGCCAAATTGTTTTTAAATAAAAAGTTGCGAGCGTATCCGTCCGACACGTTTATTATTTCGCCTTTCTTGCCCTGACCTTTCACGTCCGCTTTAAGTATTACTTTCATGATTTTTTCATGACCTCCCACAAAACATATTTTTTTATAAAAGCGTATCCGCACTTACACTATCGAGCCGCCGAACGAGACGTGCCCAGTATCCGCCAATGAATACGCCGTTATTCGAGCGCCCAATCGAGCAACTTGCGCACATTTAGAACGCAATCGGCAAGCCCCAAAAAACCGAGCACGAGCATACCCCACTCGTAGAAAAGCGCCGCAACCGCAATTATAAGCCAAAACAGCGCAACAGTCGCGATTTTAGCCTTTCCGTTAGGACGCGTAAGCGTGTGATACAACAGCGTTATGCCGCACAGCGAAGTGGGCAGCGTAATCATAATATTCACAACCGCTATTACCACAGGAACCGTAGGCTCGTAAAACGCCAAAAACGCAAACGCGAGCGCAGGCAATACCGCCGCCAAAAGATAAATTTTTCCGAGCCGCCACTCGCGCACAGGCACGCCCGAAACGCCGCAAACCCGCTCGGAGAGCGCTAATCCGCCCGTAGCTCCCGCGCCGCCCGCGAACGCCCCGAACCCCGACAAATACCACAACACGGTGCCGTCGAGTTCTCGCCAAACTTTTTCGCCATAGCTTGCGAGCGCGGCGGATAAATATTCCGAGTCGGCGGGCGAATACGCGACTTGTCCCGATTCCGCTTTTAGCGACGCATAATGACGATTGGAAAGAAAGCGCAAAAAGGGGTCGCGCGAAAGTCGCTCGTAGGCTCCTCGAATAACGTCGCTCACGCTTTGCCGCATGGCGAGCGCGAACACCGCGAACGCGGCGCACACGGTAAACACTCCCACCGCCGCGCACAGCGCCGTTTGAGCGAGCGGCGAAAGTTTGCGCCTAAATAGCATAGGCACCGAAAGCGCCGCAAGCAATATAGCTCCCGCAACGGTAAACTCGCAAAAGCCGAAGCAAATAAGCCCGACCGCGCAAAAGCCGACCGCAAACGGCAAGAAGAGCCAAAAGCCGACTCGCAAGCTCGCATACGCTAAAAGCGCGCACACAAGCGGCAACAAAGGAACGCTCAAGCTCGGCATAAAAACGCACACGCAAAGCAACAACGCCGAAAGCGTTACCGCAAGTGTGAACACAATTTTTTTAGCCAAACTCCGCTCTCCTTTACGCATCTTTCGCCACTCTTGTATTGTATATCATTTCGCGGCTTTTTGTCAAGATAATTCGGCAACACGAATATACGCCGCGAATTTAGGGGAATAATAATTTTGCGGCTAAAAACGCCCCCGAACGAAATATAGAGGCAAGCCGCGAACAAAAAAGCATAAGGAGAACAAACCAAAATGAAAGACATCAAATGCGGACTCAAAGATTGCAGATTTAACAAAGGCTATTGTTGCTGTGCCAAAAGCATAGACGTAAGCACTCGCACCGATTGCCTCACCTACACGCCCGACGAGAAAAAACGCAACTCGCTTTTCGAAGCCGCCGCCGATTTTATTCCCGCGAATTACAGCGTGGACACAGCCGTGACCTGCAACGCAAAATGTATTTTCAATAAAGACAATCGCTGCGTTTCGAACGGCATAACCGTTATGAGCGAAGGAAGCGGCGAAGTGGTGTGCCTCACCTATATTAAAGATTGACGATTTAAAACAGCTTTTGCCAAACTGAATCCGACGGAATCACCGTCGGATTTTTCTTGCGCGGCTCGGCTTATAATTCGAGCAAAATACATCACTGCGTAGGTTTACGCAAAGAGCAAACCTATCCCTTTATTTTATTGCAAAATAATAGCATAAACCTACGTAAGGAAAGACCGTAATGCCAAACATTAAATTGCGCGAAAGACTCATAGAACTAATGAGCATTCATAATTTAAACAATGAAACGCTCGGCGCCGCTTTAAGCGTAAACGGCGCACTGACATTTTAATATCATACTTTTGTTTATAAATATTGACCGCTAAAAAGCCGTCAGGGGCGCAGCCTTTGTCGTTGCGGGGTGGGAAGTCAAGAAGGGCGGGACACTTTCGACTGTGTCCCGCCCTCTTGTCGTTTTTGCTAGGCTTTTTGCGTCCAAAAGGCCGGTGTTTCAACTTACCCCCGCCAACTCGTTCGCTTGTATTTTATATCGTTCTCCGCGCACATTTTTTCAAACTCGCGCAAATTAAATTCTTTACCGAATTCGGCAACGAGCATTTTTTCGAGCGTCCCCTCGCGCTTTTGTTTTAATAGCCTTTTCAGTTTTTTCGCCTCATCGCAATTCAAGGTATATCTTAACTCAAAGTCGGAACCGTCGAACTCCGAAACGTTATAATCAACAATTTCGAGAAAAACGCTTCCGTCGTTGTTTTCGGTTACCATAAGTCCGCTCGTTTCAAGCATTGCGCCGTCTCCTTTTAATTGCACTTCGAAAGCCGTTAACAAAGCAATTTAGTTTTCTTTGCCCGCGAAAATCGGGTTCGTAAAATGTTCCGTTTATTTAAAAGTCTCATAAAATGCGAAACGGCCGATTATACAATCGACCGCACCGCTATATGATAAGGGGGAAAATGATGAGCTATTTAATGTAATCGCGGTTTATCGAGGAGCGTTTTCGTCGCTCAACCTTGATTACACCCTTATTATATTATATAAATAAAAATTCGTCAAGCATTTTTACGCACTTTTTTAAAAAATTTTTTTATTTTTTTAAATTTTTTTCTAAACCGTTTTTTCGCCTAACTTTCCAAAGCGGCGGCGGCTTCGCGATAGCTTATGTCGTTAAGATTTTTGAGCTCGTAGAACTTTCCTCTCTTTTCCATAAGTTCGTCGTATGTTCCTATTTCCACAGCCTCGCCGTTTTCCATCACCACTATGCGGTCGGCGTCGCGTATCGTTGAAAGCCTGTGAGCCACTATAAAGGTGGTGCGTCCTTTTATTAGGCTCGAAATCGCCTTTTGAACGTGATACTCCGAAATATTATCGAGCGCCGAAGTTGCTTCGTCGAGAATGAGTATTCTCGGATTGCGAATGAGAGCGCGGGCAATGGTTATGCGCTGTTTTTGTCCGCCCGACAGTCTGCCTCCGTGCTCCCCTATTTGAGTGTCGATACCCGCAGGAAAATCTTTTACGAATTCCTCTATGTTGGCAAGCTCCACCACTCTGTTTAGTTCCTCTTCGGTGTAGCCGTCTAAACCGTAGGTAATGTTATCGCGAATAGACCCCGCGAACAAAATGCTGTTTTGCGGCACAACCGAAATAAAATGGCGGTATTCGCTCAAATTCACTTCGGCGAGCGACTTGCCGTCTACCGAGAGCGTTCCCGATTCGGGCTTTAAGAACCCTATAATCATATTCATGAGCGTGCTTTTGCCCGAGCCCGAACCGCCCACAACCGCTATGCACTCGCCCGCGTCCACGTGCAAACTGAAATCTTTTACCACGTGGTTGTCCGAATCGGGATAGCGATAGCTGACGCGGTCAAAATCGACTTCGCCCGCAATTTCGGGAAGATTTTTGCCTATGTGCGTTTCCTCTATGTCGGCGGCGTTCATAATTTCGGATATGGAGTGCACCGACTCCGAGCCCTGCAACATTTGAGGCATAATATTTATCAGCGTGAGAACGTTGCCGTTAATAGACGCGAAAAGCGATTGATACAGCACTATATCGCCGACTTTGATTTTATTGCCGAAAGCCAGATACGCGCAAAATATAAGGCACACGCCGCTGAGCAGGTTTGAAAGCACCCACGCCACCGAACCGAAATATGCGTTGGTCATGTCGAGCGAACGACCCGTTTTTCGCAACCGTTTGATTTCGGTTTGAAAGTCGTTGTATTCTTTGTCTTCGAGTCCGTGCGCTTTGGTAACGGTGAGCATTTCGAGCATTGTGCTGAGCTTGTTCGCCACAGCCTCGCTGTCTTTGCGAAGCATTCGCGAATTTTTGCTCATCTTCTTTCGAAACAGCAAAGCAAGCAACACGTTCACGGGAATAACCACAAGGAAAAACAGCGTTACCACTCCGCTCTTATAAAGCGATATTCCCACCGATATGAGCACGCCGAAAACGGACGGCAATAAAATGTCGTTCATGTGCGACACGAGCATATCCACGTTTTCCACGTCGCGCAAAAACTTCGATTGCACTTTGCCCGTTTCCATTTCTTTATGATAGGTAATGGAAAGCCGTTGGAGTTTTCGCACAACCGCGCTTCGAGTGTTGGCGCTGTTGTCGCGAAACATTTTGGAACAGATTTTAGCCCACAGCATGTGCATGGGAATATTCTGCACCATCATAACGGTGAAAACGGCGGCGTTTATAACCACGCTCCTAATCACAGCGTCGCGCGTAATCGCTCCGCTCACATATTGCGTTATAACGTTTATAATGTTAGACGTAACTATGGGCGTAATCCAAATGGGCGAAGCCTTGATTATGTAAATGAGCGAACTCAAAAAAATAGCCCAAAAATTCTTCTTAATCATTCTCCCGAAGAAACGGCTTTTCTTCTTTCCCCTCACCTCTTGCTCTTGGAAAAGATACTCGTATTCTGTAACGTCGTCGTGAAAACGATGCTTTTTCTTTTTCATAATAAATAGTTCGGCACACGCCGACTCCCGTTTTAATAAAAGGGTTTTAAAGCTTTTTCTTAGCGGTATTCTGCCTTGCAAGCAAAAACACTCATATTATAAAACAAAGCGTTTTATAATCGAAAATATTACAAAACGCTTTATTATGTTGCGAATTATAGCACATAAAAACGGGAAAAGCAACCGTTTTCAACAAAGTTTTTCATTAAATTTTCGGAGCCGAAAAATAACGCCCCGAAAGCGATTTTCAAGGCGTTGTTCTTTTACTTTTATTGGCAATTATCCCTATTGTTATTCGGCGTCTGCGTCCGATTTCGGCGCGTCTTCGATTGCTTCGGGAGCGTCTTGCTCTTTTTCATTCTCTTTCGCAGAATTCTCCGTTTGAGAACTTTCGGTATTTTCCCCGTCGCTTTTCTCGCCCTCTATTTCGTCGTTCAAAACGAGGTCGTCTTCCACCTCTTTGCCCGCGTTGGGGTCTATATGAAGAGTTTTAACAACGCCCTTTTTGAACTTGCGCCAAAGCACCAAAAACGTGGCGCCCGCCGCCACCACTATGGCGGTTATAGACGACAGCAAAATAGACGTTGCGGCGGGGTCGATATACGCCCGCAAAACTACCGAGAAAAACGAATACAACATAATATAAAATTCTCCTTTATTTGTTTTTGGTTCTTTTTGCTTTTAAAGCGTTCAAAATATAGTCGGCGCCTTTCTTTGCCGCAGTGCCGTGATTGTATGTGAAATCCTCGTAATACTTTCCGATTTTTTCGGCGTATTCCGCTCTGTTTTCAATTAAACCGTTCACGAGCTCGAAAATTCCGCCCAAATCTTCTTTGTTCACCGCAACGCCCAACTTATCGCGTATGTCTATTTCGGACGGCACAATTCCTATTTTTTGCCAGTTCGGATTGCTCACTTTCATTTTCGTATTCACAAACACGGCGGGGCGAAGAGTGGCAAAGCAAAATTCCGCCGCAACTCCCGACCAGTCGGTTATAAGCACGTCGGCGGTATATATCGATTTGTCGGTTGAAAAGTCCAACTCGAAAGAAAGTTTTTCGCTATCGTAATCTTTGTATTTTTCGGTTAGCTCGCTCATGCGGTAGCCGTAGCGCTTTACGTATTCGGGATGAGGGCGCACGGTAACGTGAAATCCGTCCTTGCACAAATTTCCGAGCAATTCGTCTATGCACGAGTCTAGCAAATTGTCTTCTTGCCACGAGGGCGCTATAAGAATTTGCTTAGGCTCGGTTCCGCCGTTTTCAATCGATGCTCTCCCACGCGCGTTTTCCACTAACCCGTCGAGAAACGGGAACCCGAACTCGACCAAATTTTTGGGCTTCGATTTATATACTTTTTCTATTTCGCGAATTTCGTCGGTGAAATGCTTACCCACGCTCAAAATAGTGTCGTAGGCGTCGAACGCGCCCTCGCGAAATCCCATGTGCGCGCTCATGCTGTCGTGCGGAACGTAAACGTATTCTATGTCGTTCTTCACATACGAGCGTTTAAGGTAATATTTATTGAGGTCGGGCGTCGTCATTACGAACATGTCCGTTTCAACGAGCATCATGAGAATCGCAAGCTTTTTGAGCCCTATGTAATACGGCTTTATTCTCGGCTCGCTTTCGGCAAGCTTAAAAATCGCGTCGTTATAATCGTTTGTTATATAATGAATAGTTAAGTTGGAACGCTTCAAAAGCTCTTCTATGAGCTCTTTGTAATATTTATAAAAACCGCTCTTTTCGGAATAAAACACAATATGCTTGTTCACTATGTGTTTGAATTTTTTGTAGTCGCGCTTTTCGCGCTCTTTCATTTGACGGTAAAGCGGGTCTTTTTTGTCGGTCTTACCGAAGTTTTTTGCATTCGCGAGCGCAACTCTGCTCTCTTCCAAAAGTTTATAATCAACGTATTTTTTCGGACTTATAACCGCGTTCAAAATATACATTTGCGCTATCGACAAAAGATTGCTCGCAATCCAATACAGCGCTATGCCTGACGGCACGCCAAGTCCCAAATAGAGCGAAAGTCCCACGCTCACAAGCATAATGCCGTAGCGGTTGATTTTGCCCTGTTCCTTTTGCACCACGTTCGATAGGTTTTGCGTGAAGCACATGAAAAACGACGACAGCCCCGCCAAAACGGGCACAACGGCGTAGCGTCCCCACACCGACGTGGGCACGGCAGAAAGATTGAAGCCGCAAAACGAGAGTTTGAACGCGGCTATTTTTTCGAGCGCACGCGCCGAAAGAACGCCGTCTGCGCCCGCAACGGCACCGCTTTTTATTGCCTCGATAATTTTGAGCTGAACCGACGAATCTTTGGCGTTCTCGCCTATTAGCGCCGCGAGCTCGCGCACAGTTCCGTCCGAAACTCCGAAAAGGTAATTGAGCGGATGATAAATTATGTATACCACGCCGAGCAAAAGCACGATTTGCAACACGAGCGGAATAATGGTGAGCATAGGGTGGTAATGCTCTTTCTTGAACAGCTTCGCCTGCTCGTCGGCAAGTAAATCCACATTGCCCTGAAACTTCGCCTTCAAAAAGTTTATTTGCGGCTGAATTTTAACCATAGCAATCGAATTTTTCTGTATCCAAACCGACAGCGGAAGCAATACGATTTTGGTTAAAAGCGTGAATAAAATTATGGCTACGCCGTAATTGCCGGCAATCTTATAGCACAGTTTCATGAGCCAACCGAGCGGAATGCAAATGTAATATAAAATCGGTTCCAAATTCTTTTCCTCGTCAGTGCATTATTCCGCGCTCAAAATGCTCGCTGTCCGTCACGCTCCAATTAGCGAAGTCTTTGCCCGAGCCTTTAACTTTATAGTTATAAACGTCCATGCTGTTGCTATACATGTACGTGTGCCACACAAAAGTTCTTTCTCTCTCCGCCCTCTCTTCGTCGCTCATTTTATCCGCATCGAAAACGGTGAGTTTCGAGTCGTAAGACGAAGGGAGTTCGAGCCCCGCAGAACGCATAATAGTAGGCCAAATGTCGCCGTGCGAAACGGGCGCCTCCGACACTTTAAACGGCGTTCCCTCTTCTCCCGCCGGCTTCACCAAAAGCCCCGTGAGTTTAACTCCGCCGAGAGCGCTCTCGTCGTAGAACGGGCACGGGTGGTCGCCCGTTATTATAATGGTGGCGTCTTTATACGCACCTATTTCTTTCAAACGGTTTATGTACAGTTCCACCACAGCCATGCTGCTGCGAACTTCCGCCAAAATGCCCTCTTTGCCGCCGCTCGCGGTCACGTCGTAATCTTCGAAAGTTGCCATGCTGTTGTGGCAGCCGTTTAGGTGCACGAACTTGAAAACGTTTTCGTCGATTTCCGAAAAATTTTGCTCTTTTATTCTGTTGCAAACGTCGGCGTTTTCGGTGCCGTATTCTTTAAAGCCGTCTTCTCCCGTATATTTCACGTTGCGATTGCATTGATTTGCCGTGAGAATGCCGACGCTGTCTTTTAAAATCACGGGCAAACAGCGGAACAGCGACATTCTGATTAAATTCATCGCTATTTTCCCCGCACCGAGCACTTCAACCGAACGGAGTTCGCTCGCGTTAGCTATGTAGTCGGGCATTCCCGACGCAAGATTATACGCATAGTATCTTTGAGTGTAAACGCTCGTTTTGTAACCGTTTTCGGCGAGCACCGAAAGAGTGTCGTCGGAGCGGTAAACCTCGTTTAAAAATTCGTTGCGCCTTTTTTGCGGTCGTATCGCTTATTTGTGAGCATATACGCGATAGACGGATACGTGTGCCCGTAAAGCGACACGTTGTCGTTAAAAGCGGTGAACCCGTCTAACGAACCGAAAATTTCGGGCGCGTGTCGGCGCGCGCTTTCGGCAAAAAACTCGTCGAACCTATCGAAACAAAAATACAGCACGTTTTTGTTTTTGGAAACTTCGGCAAGTCCCGCGTCGGTAAGCACTTTAAGCGGCACTCCGTCGGCGGCAGTTTCGGTTTTGAGTTTGGAGGAATACGCCTCGCCGTGCGTAACCGAATTTTTTACAAAGCCCACCGATTGAGTCGCGAGAATTACCACCGAGAGTATTACGCTCACCGTCTTCACAATCTCTTTTTTGTCTTTTATAAACGAAACGCCGACGCCCGCACCGATAAACGCAAGCCACAAAATAAAGTTGAACGCTTGCCACGCTTTACTATTCCCGCCCGAGCCGTTTGTGGAAAAGCCCGACATATTGCGGTTAAGATAAATGCCCTGCACAAAGAACATAAAAGCGAGCGCAAGATAAACGTTGCAACATATTTTATACGCGAGTTTGGGCAAAAACAAAAACGCCGAAAAGAACACGGCGGCAACGCCTATGCAAATTCCCGCCAAAATGGGCAAAAAGTCAACCGCAGAAAAAACGAACTCCTCGCTGTTGTTCACAAAGATTTCGAACGGCACCGTGAAAAACAAAACGAACGGCACGCTTAACGCTATGAGCGCCGTAGGCAAAATTCTTTTTTTGATAACTGTCTTTGTTTCGGGTTTCACCTTTCTTCCTCTATTTCGCCGCAAAGCGGATTCGAATATAATTGTAGCACAATAAAATGCGGAGAGCAAATATTTTAGCCCCGCCGCGCCGAAAAATTGACAAAACTACCGTTTTTTGATATGCTTTACATAAAGTATCTTATAAATTTCAACCGTCGAGCAACGGGAGGAAAATAATGACGTCTTATCCCGAGAAGTTGCCGCTTCACACCAAAAAAGCGTGGCAACACGAAGACTGCTTCCACAAAAATTCGCCGCACGAGCTCGTTTATTCGTATTATCAAAGACTTTTCACATCCCAAACAAGATAATGATTTTGCGTTTTCATTCCGTTCGGGAAACGATACAATTCGTACGTTTTTATTTCGTTATTTTCGCACCAACCGACGATATGCCGTCCGCTCGATGCGCCTATGCCAATCCTTACAAAAGCCCACGCAAGGAGAAACGTGGGCTTAATGTTAAATAAGTTTAAGCAATTCAGCTAACCTTTTTATAGGTTTTTTTGTTTTATCGTAATACTCGGCGCAACCTATTCCCACCGTTATGAAGCCGCCATCGTTTCCTGCGTCGATTCCCGCTTCCGCATCCTCAACCACAATACATTCGCAAGGCTTAAAATTTAAATACTCCGCCGCCTTTAAGAACACTTCGGGATCGGGTTTACTTCTCGTGATATTGTTTCCGTCCGATACGGCGTGGAAATACTTTGCCATATCGGTTTTTTCCAAAATGAGCGGCGTGTTTTTTGATGACGAACCGATTGCAAGTTTTATGCCCTTATCGCGTAATTTTACAAGCACCGAGCGAGTTTCGTCCGATACGTCTGCGGGAGTCATTTTTCGCAAATACTCACGGTATAATTCGTTTTTTTCCTCCGCCATAACTTCTTTTTCCGCTTCCGAAAAAGTTTGATTGGAATAAGACAAAATAATATTCAAACTGTCCATTCTAGAAACGCCGCGAAGCCTATTATTTACTTTTTCGTCAAACGGAATATCGAGCTTATCGGCAAGCGTTTTCCACGCCATATAATGATATTTGTCGGTGAACAGTAACACACCGTCCAAATCGAAAATCACTCCTTTAATCATATCAACCCTCCGCAAAATATTTTCTCAAAAAGTATGACGGAGTGCAACTCCAAGCGTGGCAATAACTGTTTACCGCTCTGCCGCCGTAAGGCGATTCGTTCGGATTTTCGGGATTGTACAGTTCCCAAAAAGTATCTGCTCCTTTTTCTACCATACCGCCCCAATAATCACACATAACTTTTCTGCCTGTATCCGACAAACCGCTATTTATAAGTGCTTGCACATAGTGGTGCATCATATAAGGCGTAACGGGCTTGATTGCCGATTTGCAATTTTTCAATCGCTCTAAAAGAGAAGCGTTCTCCTGTGAACTGAAAACTTCTGCAAGCACAAACCATACGTTCGTTGCATAAGATATTTGGCTCCGTTCTCCGCTCACGAACAGTCCCTGCGTTTTATCATAAAACCGTTCTATCGCTTTAACCGATTTCAAACCGACATCGCTTTCATACTCACCGCATTCTTTATTCAACTCTTTCAAAAGACGCACGAGAGCTTTTTCCGCATAGATATATACGGCTTGCGCCCCCGCTTGTTTATTGAGTTCAAGCGACCAATCCAAAAAACACCAACCAAGTCTATCGCAATCACGAATTGCGTTCCCGTCGAATTGTTTTCTTGCAAGCTCTATCTGCTTTTCGGCAAGCGGCAATAACTCGTTGACCGTTTGCCTGTCGCCCGTCGTCATATAGTAATCGTAAAGTGTAGGAACGAATAAAAGCGAATAATCGAACATCGAAGTATCGTCGGGCGCAACTTCGGGTTTGGTAAACACGCATTGACTGATATTTCCGTTTTCGTCGGCAGTTGCCGCAAAAAGGTACAGGCAGCGCTTGACCAAATCGTTATGTCGATATGTTTGATAGTTGGTAAGAGCTTGTAAACGCAAATCGCCGAGCCATAAACGCATATCGCGTTTCGGACCGTCCTCGAACTCATATTGCATACACTCAGACAGCGTTTTGAGCGCAACTTCGTCGATTGCTTTTTCTAACTTGTTTCTACCGCAAACCGCGATTTTTTCGGGCGCACTCGTAACGCTTTTTACCGCGATTTTATCTACGCGAAGTTTGAACTTCGGCGAAGTTGCAATTACTTCAACTTTAATGTATCGAAAAGCAAACCTGCGGTTAAAAGCATATTTGCAAGGCAATTCGTTAAGACGGATTATTTCTTCCTGTAACCATCCCTTGCTGATCCAACCGTTATAGGCTGACGTATCTTCGTCAAGTTCCTGTGCCGTTTCGCAAAACCGTACTTTTATAAGTGCGGGCGCATCGTAATGCGCCCCTACCGCCGAACAATAAAGTTTGGCATAGCCAACAAGATGCATCCCGAAGTCATACACTACGCTTTCATTTTCTCCGAGAATACGTTCGCTTTTTAACGAATGCGATTTATTGGTCAATCTCGGCTTTGCTTCTTCTGCTTTTTTCAAAAATTCGGTATTCATTATAATCTCGTGTCCCATTTCCCGCAAAACGCATCTACGGGGCTGATGCCCGTAAATTCACTTTTGCCCGTCAACTTATCCATGAGCGCGTCTAAAATCTCATCCGCACCGCCGTAGGTATTGATATACGTCTTTACTCTCGGCGCATCCAAAAGATGATAGGGATTCTCAAGAGAAATCATTATCGTCGGTACGGAATTCATATATACGGGAACGTCCGCACCCATCGGCTCTGCCCACTCCAATCTTACTATCGTTTGATTTGATTTTGTTGCAAGGCTTACAATATAAATAATCATATCGTAATTTTCGTAAATCTCCTTTACGGGTTTTGCCATTCCCTCCCAACCGCCGTCGGGAACGAATACGCTCACGTCGAAGCCTGCATTTTTTAATTTTTCGATAAACTTATCGCAAGCTCCCGAAGATACACCGCCGCCGAACGCGCTTGCCGCACCCTCTTTTTTATAAACGAGAACGCGCTTGTATTTTTCGGGCGAAATAGGCAATACTCCCTTTTCGTTTTTTACAAGCGTAATATTCTTTTGAGCTACCTCTTTCGCAATCTCTTTATGCCCTGCCGATCCGACAATTTTTCTTGCTTCGGCTTCGTTCGGCAAATTATTTTTCTCGTGAAGTTTTAACGATGCCTTTAACGCAAGGATACGCGTAACAGCTTCGTCTAGTCTTTCTTTCGTAATAACGCCGCTCTTGACGCCTTCGGTCATAAAAGCAAAATCTTCTTCCAAATTCTTGGTAAATAAGAACATATCGCAACCCGAAGCTATGGTAAGCGGCACGGCTTTTTCTCTCGGCATAACCGTTCCCATTCCCGCCATAGTCGTACTGTCGGTAACAATCAATCCGTTAAAACCGAGTTTTTCGCGCAACAGTCCGTTTAAAAGTTCGGGCGCAATCAGTCCCGGCACAACGTCTTTATCCGTGAGTGCGGGATTTAACGCTTTTGAGTATGCGGGTTGCATAATGTGTCCGACCATTACGGTCTTTGCACCCGCTTCGATACAAGTTTGATAAACGTAACCGTAGCTCTTATCCCATTCTTCGCAAGAAAGAGTATTGACGGACGCGAGCAAGTGTTGATCGCGCTCATCCACGCCGTCGCCGGGAAAATGCTTAATACTTGCGGCAATACCGTGTTTTTGCACTTCTTCGACATAAGCTTTCCCAAACTGTGCCACCGTTTCCGTATTGCTACCGAACGTCCGCGTATTTGTAATAGGATTGCGAAAATTATAATCGATGTCGATAATCGGAGCGAATGCCCAATTTATACCAAGCGCGGTTGCTTCCTCTCCGATCACCCTTGCAAGCTCGGTTGCGTATTTTTTGTCGCCCGTTGCCGCAATTCCCATCTGACAGCCGACGCGAGTTCCCTCCAAGCACGCCTGATTTAAGCCCGCCTCTAAATTCGCAGAAATGAGCATAGGAATTTTTGCGTTTTTTTGCAGCATTGTTACGGTATTCACGATTTCGTTAAGGCTCATCGTGCGCGTCATAACGCCGCCCACTTTTAATCCGCCGGCAAGATATTTCAAGTAATTTTCATCGTCTGTGTAGGTAATAAGGCAAAAAAGCTGAGCTATTTTCTCCTTTTCCGTCATATCGGCAAGAGCGCCTTCCACCCATTTTATATCACTATCGTTTAAATAGAACGGTTTCGATTTTAAGTTCATACTTATGCTCCTTTCCGAGCTTTCCTATCCGCAACCTTAGTCTTGATTGCAATATACCACTTTTTGAAAAGTTTGCCCGTTACCAAGTCTTTGCACGTTTGCTCGTTACTTAAATAAATTAGGAAAACTACGAGGAGTACTGCATTGATGATGGATTGCGTAGATGTCGTTACCTCATTGATGTACGCGGCAAATGTTGAATTGAGCATTGACATACTCAGACCCGCAAGCAAATATCCGACTTTATCGTTTGAGAATCTGCCGATAAATCCACCGATAAACATTGGCAGAAATGCATTGAACATTATACCGATAGATCCAAAACTTAAACTTCTTCCGTCAAGCCCTCCGCTTCTGGCAACACTTAAAAAACCAACAACACCCATTAAAGTGCCGCAAATCACATAACATACTATTGCGTTGGGAATTTCTTTTATCCCCGTATTTACAGAAACTTTTTGCCCCTCTTTCAATGCCGTATAATTACGACCAAATTTTGTGTGGTCAAACACAAAAATCATTACAGCAAGAACAACAGCTATTATAATCAATGCAAACCACCAATTATTGTTCATAAAATTATATATTGCCATTGCTTCGCCACCATTTATATATTTCCCGGAAGCGATTGAATAAGTAATACCCTCAAAAATAAGGGTTACACCAAGCGATGTAATGATAGGTGGTATTTTCAATAGAACATATAAGCTACCCGAAACAGCGCCAAGTATTGCTCCGACCATAAGGCAAAGCAACAAATTTATAATTGCCGTACTTGAAGCCACGGGCATTGATGACGTAATTCTAATACTTATAAGTGTAGATAGCACCGCCATAGAACCGAGCGAAAAATCAAAGCGACCTGATCCAAGATTTATTGATAATGCAAAAGTTGTTATCGTGATAATTCCTGCGTAGATAAGAAAATTTGAAAATCCCGACACGCCGGAAATCATCGTCTTGCCGCCGACTGCACAAGCTATTAGCAATACAACCGCAAACACAATCGGAATCGCAAGAGTTCCTGCGCTTCTTATTCCTATTTCTTTTGCTTTTTGCTTGGTTAAAAGCTGTTTCATACTAGCTCCCAAATTGAAAATATTACCGCCCGCCCAAAACGGGCGGTAACTATTCAAATTTTTATTTTTTACTTGTTATTTGCTTGCTACCAAATCGGCAACCTGCTGATAAGTTACGTTTTCTCCGATAATCGTATCAAGAACCTCTTTGCTGTAAATAGGCGATTCACCCGATTCTTTGGTATAGTTCGTATTATATTCTGTTGCGGATTTTGCAACCATATAGCTCTGATCAAGCGATACTGCATTCCCATCGGCATTGCGGATTACATTGCCGTTAATTGCGTTCATAACCAATGCAAATACAGGACCGACAGACGAACCGTATTTACCTGCAAGGTACTGCATAGAACCACTTTCAAAGTTAGTCTTGTTAGCGGAAGTAAATGCGTCAACATCCGAGTAAGGAATTTGTTTTTGATTGAGTTGAGCAGACATAAAAGCCGAAACCATACCTACGCCCAACAAAGCATCAGGCTTAGTTCCTGCAAGCATTGCTTGAAGAGGTTCGTCAAGTCCTGCGCCCGGAGCCATAGAAAGAACGGTAGTTACAGTTATTCCGCTCTCACCTGTTTGTATGTTATTAAGATTAGCAGTGCCGTTGTCCTGTCCGTATATTGCTCCTACAATATCCATTCCAGATAAAGATTGACCGAAAGCTGAATATGTCATTCCAAGACCAGTTAATATTCCTGCTGTTCTTGCAACGTGTTCGGGTGCAGGGAATCCGACATATAAAGCAACCGAATCAACTGCGGCATCACCCGTGAGCGACTTGTAATATTGTCCCATTGCCAAACCTACGTTATATTCGGTAAATGTGCTGGGTCCGACTTGCCCGACGAAATATTCCTTGGATTTATAAGTTGCATAATCCTCATCGCTGAGCGTTCCGGTTGCTATTGCATAGTAAACTTTATTTTCCTCGCACTTTGTAATCTGCGCAGGTCTGTCACAAGAAGCAAACGAAATAATCGCCTTGCAATTTTCTGCTAACAGCTTATCGAGTTCTTCCATTTCCTTCGTCGTATTGTCGCCTATCTCCTCCGAATATACGAAATCCACATCATAGCTCTTTTCGATATAGTTTTCGTAATAGCTACGGAAAGCCAGTGCTTCTGCACCGCTTGCATCTGCAACTAATACACCGATTTTTACGGCTTTGTTTCCACCGCAGGCAGTCAGCGAAAATGCCGCCGTGATTGTGAGTGCCATAGTACATAAAGCAACCACGAGTAGTCTAACAAACTTTTTCATAACTTTCCTCCTAAGAAAGAATTTTTATTATATGCCGCTGTCTGCGGATCATACCTTTTTATCTGGGTAGATTTTTTACCCTATAATTCATACTTGCCAAATAAACAACACCAAGGAAAAATAACGCACTGATTATTTGAGTGATACCTTGACTGCCTTGACTGTCAACTCCTATCATCCTTAAAATGATATTAAGCGATAAGTTCAACAAAACATAAGAAAAACCGCCAATAAGTGATGCGTATATTTTTGAGCGCGGACCACCAGATATGGGCATACCACCGAATACGATTGCAACCAATATATCCATACCGATACTACTTGCCGTTCCCGTATTTACAGTAGGCGAATACGATAAAGTGAAAATCGCACCCAATGAAACACCTATACCCGCCATAACGAAAGCAATAACCGCATATTTGTACATTGAAATGCCGGTCAGCTTAGCACAAAAAGGATTTGCTCCTAAAAATTTTTCACGTCTGCCTATTTTGGTAAAGTTAAAGATAAACAAGCAAATCAATATCCAAACCGCAATAAATATTATTTTAATCCACGGAGAATCAAGCGATCCGAACACCGTCTTAGGCAACGAAAGACCGTTACCTGAACCGTTAGAAATAATCAGTTGTGATGCGATTGCCGAAAGAACGCTCATCATTGCAACCGTAGTAACAAATACGGGAATACGAAATACAGATGCAAGCACCGAACTCAAAAGCGAGCAACCCACACCAACGGCAAGCATAACAAATATCGTCAGAAAAACATTTTGCGTTGAATTATATGTTAGAACACCTACCGTAGCACACAATAATGTTGAAGCGCCCAAACTTATATCAAATGAACCGAGAGTATAAATAAATATTGCACCCGTAGCAACGAGAACTAAAACAGTGCCTCTATTGATAACATTTGTTAAATATAATTCCAAGTTATAATCATTGACCGTAACTACAACACAAAAAATGGCGAATAAAATTGCAAGAGCAACTATTGGCAAAAGCGTTATAGCCAAATTCTTGAACTTATACTTCTTTACCGAAGAATCTTCGGAAGATGGATTTTTAACATTAACCATATCCTTATTATCCTCCTTAAATCATATAACCGATAATATCGGCATCACTCAAATCTTTACTGCGTAAAAATTCTTTTTTGATTTCTCCGTCTTTCATTATGAGAATTCTGTCTGACATTCCCATAAGTTCGGGCATTTCTTCCGAAATAAGCAGTATCGCTTTGCCCTCGAGCTTCAACTTAGTCATAAGTTGATACATCGCTTGTTTCACGCCAATATCCACTCCGCGAGTAGGACAATCCAAAATTAATATTTTACTTTCGCAACCAACCCATTTGCCGAATACGACTTTTTGTTTATTACCGCCCGATAAGGTTGATACTGTTTGATTTCTATCCGAACATTTTATGGAAAGTGTATCAATTTGTTCGTCAACATACTTTTTTTCCAATGGATCCCAAATTATGAATTTTCCCACGGCATATTTATTCATACCGGCTATTGCGATATTGTCCTTTATGCTTGCCGTAAGTGCAAGGGATTCGGTATCTCTGTCTTTTGAAACGTATCCCATTGCGTGCTTCATTGCAACGGCTTCGTTTTTAACTACCGTTTTCTTTTCACCATTCATAACGGTAACCGATCCGCTTTGCGGACTTAAAGCACCAAACAATACTTTTCCGAGCGTATGCATACCGCAATGCGCAAGCCCGCCTATTCCGAGAATTTCGCCTTTATGTAATTTCAGACTTATTCCTTTCAGTCTGTCGCCGAATACCACGTTTTCGCAGTCAAGCACCACTTCGTCGCTGCAAGACGGGTCAAAATCGCTACGATAGTAATCGCCTTGCAATTCCCGCCCGATCATCGCCTTACGGATTTCATCGGGGTTATATTCCGAACGCTCGAACGTACGAATTATATTACCGTCGCGCAAAACGGTAAGCGTGTCGCATACCTCCATAATCTCATCCAAATCGTGAGAAATAAAAATAACCGCTTTTTCCGTTCCTCTAAACTTATTTATAATGTTATAGAGTATTTGTCTACCGTCGTGGGCAAGTGCCGTCGATGTTTCGTCGATGACGATTACGTCCGGATCTTTTAATATAACTTTTGCAATCTCAACAAGTTTTCTTGCCTGAAAATCAAGTGTAGCCATAGGTGCGGCTGGATTTATCTCTGTGATTCCGATGGATACAAGCGCATCTTTCGCCGCTTTTAACATTTTCTTCCGATTGATAGGACCAAAAGTCCTTCCGTTTTTCAGCCGCCACATACGGAACTGATTTAGCTCGCCTAAGAAAATATTCTCGGCTACCGAAATACCCGCAATCGTACCGCTTTCCTGCACGATCATTCCTATACCATTCCCCTCGCCGCACCCCGACAAAGCGTCAAGCATAGAAGAAGGCGACCAATCTTTGCCTTTATATTGCATACTTTCTACTTTGGTCGCTTTTTGCATTCCTGCGGCTATCGAAGTAATAGTAGATTTACCCGAACCGTTTTCTCCTATCAGTCCGAGTACATCTCCGCGATATAAAGTTAAGTCCACGTTCTTTAACGCCGTTACGGGACCGAAGGTCTTTGTCATACCTTTTATTTGCAGTATAACTTGCCTTTCAGGTTGCATACATTTTTACCCCTTGCGTTTTCTTGACTCAATTTTACAACTTTTTTAAATTTCAAACAACGGCTATTTTTACCACATTTCGTCCAAATTTTTATTGATTAACAACATTTATTAAGCCGTGCGCTTCTGCGCACGGCTTAATATTTTACAGTTGCAAGCAACTGAAATATTAAAAATTTGCAGTCGTGTTTGACTTGTGCATTATTTTATTGTATAATGTATAAAAGGAGATTTGTTATGCAACAAAGAATGGAAATCATAAAATTCAATGAAAAATTGCCTATGCGTCTTTATTGTTACCGCCTAACCGAATTAAAGGCTCATTGGCATAGCGGTATTGAAATCATTCTCCTACTCAAAGGAAACTGTACCGTTATCGTAAACGATCAAATCGTTAATATGACGGAAGATGATATAATTCTTATTAACGATAATAACGTCCACGAATTGAAAAGCGAAAAAGGATGCAGTTTGATCGCACTTTTAATCGACACAAATAAAATCGAAGGTATCGAAGAAAAAATATTCTTCAACCTCGATTCCACAAATACGGCAAACAAAAATAAATTCTATAAAATCAAACGCCTTATAGCGCAACTTGTTAAAACAAACAGCTCCGATGCAACCGATAACCCCTTATTTAACCGTTCCGTTATATATTCCGTACTTTACGAACTTTCCCAAAACTTCAAAGCAAGCGACACGTCGGTACAATCCGTAAAATATATCGAACGCTTGAATACTATCTTGAAATATGTAGAAGAACACTACAAAGAGGGTCTTACTTTTAATCAAATTGCGGAAGCGCACCACTTTTCCGTTCCCTATCTTTCTTCGTTTTTCAAGCGGTATTTAGGAGTAAACTTTCAAACCTACTACAATGATTTTCGCTTGGAACGTGCGGTTAATCAACTCCTACATACCGATTGTTCCATAGAGCAAATCGCAGCAGACAACGGTTACCCCAATCCCCGTGCGTTCGTATCTTCATTCAAATCAAAATACAATACCCTACCGAGTCTTTATCGAAAAAATACGCCCGTAATTTCCGAAGCATTGAATTCCGACGATTTCGACGATGAACTTGATAAAAAAAGCGCGATGTTTTTGTTGACGAAATATTTGCCTAAGCCGGACGAAGAATCGACACGCGAATCAGAATATACCGACTCGAAAATTGTGAGCGCAGAAAAAATCAGTCTTGCCGAACAAGGAACTCCGCTGAAACACACATTCCGAAAATTCACTTCGGTTGCCAGAGCAAAAGAGCTATTGCTTGCCGACGTACAAAAAATGCTCTCGGAATTGCAACACGAAATAGGTTATGAATACATCAAATTTCACGGTTTACTTTCCGACGATATGCTCGTTTATTCGGAAGATGAGAACGGAAACCCCAAATACAGTTTTGTTTATATCGACAAAATTTTCGATTTTCTTTTGTCTATCAAATTAAAACCGTTGGTGCAATTTTCGTTTATGCCAAAGGCTCTTGCGCTCAATCCCGAAAGAACGGCATACTACTCCCCGTTCGTTTTGAGTATGCCGAAAAGTATGCAAAAATGGAAAGACCTTGTTGCAACCCTTACCACACATTTGATTGACCGTTACGGGTTTCATACCGTAAAAGAATGGCTGTTTTGTTGTTGGAACGAACCTGATACGTCCGTTTATCTATTCGGATTTAAAAACGACGAAGAATACTACGAACTATACAAAGCGACTTATGAAACAGTGAAAGCTATCGACAAACGCTTGGTATTCGGTAGTCCATCTCTCTTAATTTCCTATAATATCAATCAACAATGGTGCAAACGCTATATCGAATGGTGTTCCAAAAACGACTGTATTCCCGATTTTATGAATATCCACTATTACGATAATGATTTTGCAGACGATTCTTTCGAGGGACATAGACCCGCACATCCTCTGCATTCCCGACTGAACCGCGATGAAAATTCATTTGCAAAATGTATTACGAAAACAAAAAATATGTTTGAAAGTTGGGGCATCGGTAATTTACCCGTTTATCTAACAGAGTGGAATTTGACCGTTTCGCATAGAAATCTATTAAACGACACTTGTTTCAAATCCTGTTATCTTGCCAAAAATCTTTTGGAAAATTACGATAAGTTAGACAGCTTCGGATATTGGGTTTTAACGGATATGCTTGAAGAAACCTTGCCGTCCAAAGAGCAATTTCACGGCGGACTCGGTCTTTATACTTACAGCGGAATCAAGAAGCCGCATTACTACACTTTTCGATTTATTAACCGCTTGGGCAATAAACTGATTGCCCGCGGGAACGGGTATTTTATAACCAAATCACACCGTAAAATTCAAATTGTAGCTTATAATTACGAGCATTTCAACCACTTGTTTGCACAAGGCGAAACTTTTGATATGCAATTCACGGAAAGATACACACCGTTTAATAAACTCGGCACAATGGAGCTTTCCCTCGAACTTTGCGACCTAAAAGCCAACAATTGTATTATTCGGGAACAAATCGTAAATCAAACTTACGGCTCGGCTTTCGACGAGTGGATACGAATGGGCGCATTGCCGCTTTCATCCGATGACATCGAATATTTGAAAAATGTATGCGTACCAAAGCTCTATGTCCGCAAAGAAAATATAGAGAATAATGTCTTAACTTATAATGCTTCGCTCGAACCGCTTGAAATACGCTTGATTGAGATAGAACTCTCACGATAAAAATGCCGCTACATAAAGCAACTGCTCTCTATTCCATTTCATGATTGATAACACGATATTTAATTATTATCGTTAGTTTAAATCCTGTTTACAGTTAAAACACGCCAAAAGGCAGTAGTCGAAATCAAAAATGCCCGATTTTGCTCAAAACCACAATATATAGTATGACAAAGCCCGAAAACTTCCGTTTTCGGGCTTTATGTGGTAGGACAGTATTTTCGTCCTAGATAGATGGTCGAGATGACGGGACTTGAAGCCTTGACCCAAAACGCAAACTCGCGTTTTAAGCCCTTTATTGCCACCTTAGCGCCTCGCGCCCATATTCCGCCCCGGAGCCGTCCCAAACCCAAAGGTAACTTTTATTTCCGCCCCAAAGTGTTTTCGAGGTAACTTTTAGAAACAGCCAAAAACAAAAGGCTTTACGAACTAAATTAAGCCCGTAAAACCAATGACAAAATTATCAAAATATTATAAAAATAAATTGTACTCGGTATTCTAAACCAACCGTTTTGCGAATTGTTTTTGTTTGAAAAAGGATGTTAAATAACATAACATACTTTTTTAATTCAAGATTCATACATCCTTTATTTCTAATTCTTCTACTTCTGATAACTCCGTGTATGCCTCCTGACTAGGCGCACATCTGCGAAGATAATCATGTCCGCCATCAACAGCACACGTTCCACATTTACACGTCACATAATCGTGTTCGTTTTCAGAAACAATAACTTCACCGCATTGATTACAGCGGATAGCTTTTTTTAATATCTTTTTCATCTTAACACTCCAATAGCCCTGTTTAGGCAACTTAGAAATCTTTATGAATTGCGTTTATAATAGGCCTCAAAGTTTATTGTACTGCGCTGGCTATACTGATTACCAACCTGTTCAAAATCACGTTCTATTTTTGCAATTATATCAACATCTTCTATGTTTGTGGGCTTATCGTATTGCTCACACACGATTTTATATGTATGAGAAAGAATATAATAAAGCATTATCGAAATCTCAAAATAGTGTAATAACGGATATTTAGAAATATTTATATTGCCATGCGTGTACCCGTGACACATTTTATATAAAATTTCAATATGATCAAAAAATTGTTTGTCCAAATCTTCGTATTTGCTACGTAAATATGTAATCAGTCCGTTTATTGTATATGGTTTTTGCTTAACAAGTTTGTGATAATTTACTATATTATCAACCCAGCCAAAATGCAAATATTCAACTTTATTGTGTTCAGTTTGTTTTACTCGATTATCGAATCGTTCGTTAAATTCATCTAAATAAGTTTGTTCACAACAAGATTGCCTTAACTCATATTCAGAAAATTTAAAGAAATCATCAATAACTTGGGGCTCATTTAACAATAGTAGCATTTTAGTATAAAGCTCCATCGCTCCGCGGCAAATAGGATAAGCATTATCTAAAAAATTATCTTCAAGCATAGAAAGTGCCGCTAAACATTTATTAGAAATATGCACGTATAATGGCCGCAACAAATCTTCTTGAGATTTGTTTTGCGAAAGAATATTATTGATTCGAATACTTATTGCAAATAAATCGTATGGCAATGGAAAATATATAAAGCTTTCTCCTGCCATTATTGGGCACTTCCGGAATAATACGCCAGCATAAGGACGCAGCTTTATATTCTCTATAACATCATTAACTAACTGTTCGCGATATGCAGAATTTTTTTCTTTCGCAACTCGTTCTGCTTCAGATATTATCATTTTGGGCTCCCATAATTAGCCTAGCTTTATTGTAATTTTTTTGCATATATTTTCTCAAATCTAACCCTTTCCCATATTTTTATTATGAGTATTTTCCGTTTAATTTTCCAATAAATCTTCCATTGCACAACCCAACACTTTCGCCAAACAGTACAACGCTTCGGAATGTGCTTTATTTATATCTTTATTACGCTGTTCATACATTTGAATGCAGCGCAAGCTCACGCCTGACATTTCAGCAAGCTCTCTTTGCGAACAGCCGTATGAGGTTCGAATGCGTTTTAAATTTGTTTCCAGATATGCTTTTTGCATTTTTTCGTTCATAATCTCTGCAAACTTCTCCTTGCTCGCTTCATGCAACATTGGATACAGGCTTAATATTTCATCAAAAGGCACTGCTCTAAATATACTTGCGTACTTACGTGACGACCACCATTGGTAATAACAAATCGCCCAACCACACCAATATTCAACAGTAGACTCGTATCTCTCACGTGGCAGAATATTTAGTTCCTTGCCTGTAATTTCATTCACACACTCAACCGCAATTTCTATTCCACTTTTACCCGATATGCAACTAACATCTCCGTTTTCGATTTTCTTACACACTGTGCTCGTCGCAAACATTTTTACAAACTCCGCGCCAGCAATTTTGCAATCGTTAATAGCATAGTCAAAAGCGTCGCCAATTTTGTCCATTATGCTATTAAGTTGTGATTCCGAATACGGTCTTATTTTCATAAAAATTATTATATCATACAATGCAATATTAGTCAATATTTTACAAAAAATATATCACCAAAGTGATATTGCGTTAAGGTTATGTTTCTAACAATCATTCAACCCAAAAAGGCGGGTTTCCCGCTTTTTGCTCTCGAAGTTGGGAAAATATACCAACTTCCTTAACCTGCTTAGGCATCGAAAAATGCCTCAATTTTGGGATGTTTTGGTGCGTTATTCCGTAGCCGTAAAATAATTAAAATTTTTTTCTATTAGTGACAGATTCTGTCAACAATAGTATGGTATAATAAGCGTATGGATAAACTGGCGTATCATATGAATAAAAAGAAAAAACCAGCGAAAACCGAGGGAAAGTTTTTGTACTACTATCCGTGCCAAAAGGGCAAACCGAATTTCCATATCGGTGATAAAAAGTATATCGAGATTGAAGTTACGGAAAAAGAGTGGGAAGCTCTGCGCGAGTTGGATTTATTCGAGTATAACAACGAGCATAAATCTTATCGGCATAACGAGCGGTTCCCGGATGATGACGAACGGCTGTCACGTAGCGAGCAGAAAAAGTGGACGGACAAAGATATTCCGTTCTCCACCGTTTCCAACGAACGGATAGACAAACTTCGTGCATTAAGCACGTTAACGCCGCAAGAGCGGAACGTGTATTGCTTATCGGTGGACGACGGATTTTTACAAAGGGACATAGCCGAGGAACTCGGCGTAACGCAAAGCGCGGTATCGGCTACTTTCAATCGTGCGCGGCGAAAATTGGATGCTTTCGATTTGAACGCGGACAATACGCCGGACGATATTGTATGGAAGCTATGGCAAGTCTTTATGCGTGATTGGGAACTCCCCGACTTTCTTGACGTTGAGATCGAATTTGTTATACGAGGACTGCTCAACACCCTGTTGCCGTTTATAAATTGGTTTTACAGCATTGGCGAGTTGTGCCGTTACATATTGCGCTACTATTTGTTTGACGAAGATAAAATCGGCAGAGATATAGAATTATATCTCGCAAACGCATCGCCCAAAGAGCAAAAATATTTCAAAAACTATTATTCTGCGCAACCACAAATCATACAAGGCGTTTACGTTCGATTGTGCATGGAAATAAAGCGCCGCGAAGCGAATAGCTTGACGGACAGTCACAAAGCTGTTAACGGCATTTACACCGCCGTAACGAAGATTGCCAAGCGGTTAGATATTTCCGTAGAGAAGTGCCTTACGCAAAGGCTGTACCCTTTCCTTGCGGAGAAACGTAGCAAGCGGTTAAAAGCATTTTATAAATATTACACCGGCAAAAAATTGTCGGTATAAAATTTTTTTGAAAAATTTTTTCGACGATATAATATTTTAGGCATTCTCGCGGCTTATAAGTAGAAGGGGCAAAAACTTAATATTTATCGAACAGACAATGTAGGGTCGGCTTTCGAACAGAGAGCCCGATTTTGCTTTACTTCGAATTAAAAGGCAAGGAGGTGAACGAACATAGGATTTTACAGCAACCACGATTATTCTTGGCTATTGCCGAGGGACAAACACGCAACAATTTCCGTACTCACGTTCAGGCAACAAGATTTGCCCGCACAGGACAATTACCTTGTAGAAGCACAAACGGAACACGTAGTGCATTGGATGAAACGCAAAAACGGCATATTTCAAACCGAGATTGCCGAAACGATAAAAATGCTAAATGCGCAATATCATCCACGCGGAAGAAATAAAGTTATGGAGTGTTTACAATTCGGCGGCAATCACGAGTTTTGGCACGACTTTCCCGACGAGGAAGAAATTGCAATTTATTTTCGTCATTGCTATGACTTTGCCGTGCGGTACATAGGTTATCTGAAAACAGATAAGAACATTATCTGCGCTTTAACCGTTACCGAGCCGAACAGGCGCAATCTTTTCGTGTACTATCTGCCCGTAACGGACAGATGGAACGTTAAAGTTATGAGTAACCGCAGAAGCGAAGAAGGAAACAAATTACAAAAACGCACCGAAAGCGGTGCGCCCGTCTACACGGCAAAACACAGCACAACCGAGCCACTTTTGTGCCATTCCGAGTTCTGGAAACAGCGCGGCGAGGAAATGGCCTACTCCACTCTGCAAGAACACTTTTACCAAAGAATAGCCAAGCGTTACGGCGCAAAACGCGGCGAAAGTAAGTCACTACTCAAATACACTACGCCCGAACAGGCAGCGCGGTTTAAGAGATGCAAGGACGACGAGTACGATATTGTAAAATACCCGGTAGGAATTTGGGTCTAACCTATTGACAGAACGCAAAAAATATCGTATAGTATATATACGATAGAAATATTTTACGAGGTGTCTTATGGTAACACGCAAAGAAAGCACTCCCCAAAGAATTGCAAACCGCAAGTATGAGGAGAAGAACAAAGAAAAAAGAAGAGCCACTAGCGGCAATTTTCAAACGATGATACCGCGCGAGCTTTTCGAAAAAATCAATGCGTTCTTGAAAGAATACGGATATACCAAAGTTGAGCTGATTCAAGCCGGCTATGAAGAACTGCTATCTCGGCACGATACCGACTTCGCTAAGCTCAAAGACGGGTATGACGACTTCTTTGAGAGTGAATTGAAAAAATAATAATTTTATGCTAACTCGAATATTGCCCGACAAAACGAACAGTTGCGCCGGGCAGTATTCAAAAAATACTTCCAAAGGAGGACGAAGCTATAAATGATGAGAGGACATAGTAATCATATGGCGAGAGAACATCGTAGCCGTTCGACAAAGAGAACATAGTATGTCGTAGCATTTAAAACAAGGAGATTTGACAGACCAAGAAATTGATGCAATTATCAACACTATAAGAACTATGCCCGAGGGGCAAGGCGAACTTGCAAGAACGATATTCAAGGCGGCGGCCGATTCCCTATCGCTAGACAAAGTCGCAAACCTTACCGGGCAAGATGCAACCACTTTACAAAACAAACAACAATCGCAAAACGGGCCGGTTTTGAAGTTTACCGAAAAGGAGATTTCAAAAATGCCCGCATCATTCAAACAAGAATTCAGAATACAAGGCTGCACGGCGCATATCAGAAAGCGCCCGAGCGGCAAGACCACGTTTGTTTATGAAGTTCGTTATCGCAGAAACGGTTACAACATAACCGCAGCGGCAAAAACTATTGAGGAAGCCAAAGAAAAATTCCTTAACAACTTAATAGAAATGGAAAAAAACGGCGGTCCGAAGAAAGAAAACGGAATACCTAATGTATTTGGGGAATTTGCCGAATACTACTTTGAAAAATTTTACATACGCAAAGTAGCGACAAGCACCTACAAAAACACGCTCAACCGTTATAATAACCATATTAAGCCGATTTTCGGTGAAAAAAGAATACGAGCTATTACGTCGGAAATGTGTCAAGATTTGATTGACGACTTAACCGCAGAAGAAAAGTATAAAACTGCGGAAGAAGTATACTGCATACTAAACACCATATTCCGCATGGCAATCAAACACAGTCTGCTTACTACAAATCCCACAGATATTGTATTCCACAAAAAGCACCAGACCGAACATGGCGTGGCACTCAACAAAGCCGAAGAAAGATACCTTTTATCGGCAACAAAAGGAACGCCCTACCATCTTATGTTCGCCGTAGGCTTGTATACGGGAATGCGTCCCAACGAATATGCAAGTGCGCAGATCGAAGGAAAGTTTATAGTCGCAATCAACAGCAAACGCAAAAACGGAAAAGTGGAATATAAAAGAATTCCCATATCCCCTATGCTTGCGCCGTATCTTGAAGGCGTAGATTATTTACATTTTTATGGCGCAAATAGAATTCGTGAAAGATTGAAACTAATTCTACCAGACCACAAATTATACGATTTGCGCACTACTTTTTATACAAGATGCTGTGAATGCGGCGTATCCGACGTAGCAAGAGACGAATTTGTGGGACACTCTCACGGCGCATTAGGTGACGCCTACATGGATTTATCGGACGAATTCTTGCTAAAAGAGGGACAAAAGCTGAACTATTAAAGCTATTATAAAAGGCAACTCTGACCCAAATCCTGACCCAAAATGCGTATTTAAGTGCAATTTCAATAAAAAGGATTGCACAAAATTGCATAAAAAATGCACGTTTTCGTGCGATTTAAGCTCAAAAACGTGCAAATTTTGGTCGAGGTGACGGGACTTGAACCCACGACCTCTTGGTCCCGAAGATTATGCGCCAAATACGGCGCTTTTTTATTACTTTTTTGAATCCGAAAGTAGGCGTGCTATATAATCGGAGCCGCCGTATAAAATACGCATGATTGTTGCAGTTTCGGTTTTTTCGTTCACCGTATAAAAGATTATGTATTTTTCTACGAACGCCTGAAAATATTCGTATTCTAACGGTAAATTGTATTCTAACGGTTTACCGCTCGTCGGAAAGTTTGCTATTCGACTGAATTGTTCGGTAAATGCGTCAATCAATTTAACTGCCGCTTGGGGATTATATAACGTGTGAGCAATATAATCACCGATATTTTGCATATCTCTTTGTGCAATCGGCTGAATTATTACATTATAATTTTTCATATTGCGTTCTTAAATTTGCCAAAAATTCGGCGGCAGGAGCTCCCGTTGCACCGTTTTTCAATTCGTCTTCCGCTTCTTTGAGTTTGTCGTACACAAATAAACGCGCCATTGTTTGATTGTATACGTCCATATTCATAATAACCATATCTCCGTAGCCGTTTTTCGTTACGAATATAGGCTCATTTGACGCATTGCAAAGTTCGGATATAGCCGACGTGTTCTTTAAATCGCGTATCGGAATAATTTGCGACATGATTTTATAACCTCCGCATTTGATTGTGACATAATTATACCACAGTATATAGTATTTGTCAAGAGAACAATTTGATACCTTACGACAGCAACTTATCTACTGCTTTGCGGAGTTCGGCGGGTGCGGCGTGGTATTTGCGGAGAAGTTCGGAGTCGGACGGTGAGAGAGCTGCGGAACGGGCGTGTATTGTGTTGTGGCTGTTTACGGTGTTATTGTTGCCCGAAACGTCACCCGACGTTAGCGTGACGTTGCCGAAGTCATCTTCTTTACCTAAAAGAAAATCTGTGGTGACATCGAAGCAAGTGGCAATTTTTATAAGCATTTCTTGGTTGGGCTCATTTCGTCCGACTTCCCACCCGCTTACAGTCGATTTGCTGACATTCAGAATTTCGGCTAACTCCTTTTGTTGTATGCCTTTTTCTTCTCGAAGTTCCTTTAATTTGGATATGAATGTCTTCATGTAAATATTTTAACAAAAAATACGTATTGTGTCTTGACAAAATACGTATCGTGCGCTATAATATATCAAAACACGATTCGTGTTTTATGTTTTTATGGAGGCAACAAACTTGGAAAAAGAAAAGAAATTTGAACGTTTAACTAAACGCGGCGAGGACGGCAAAGCGTATGCGGTTAAAATTCCAACGTCTTCGTACGTTCCCGAAGTTTATGAGGAATCCGCTAAGTTAGAGGCTGAACGTTTAGAGCGACTTTGCGAACTTGAAGATAAAATCGAAAACGGTCAGTTGGTAGAGCGTTCAATAAATGTGAAATGCTGTGTATTTTGTCGTAACGCTTACACCGATTCGGATATTCCTTTTGGTGAGTGTGACGGTAGTTCTATGGCTATCGGAGATTGTGCGCCCAGTTATTCGATGTTTTTAGATTCTTCGTCAGCTGTGCTTCACTCACCCGTTTCTATCGGTGTATTAAAATGGGTTCCCGATATTTCTCGAAACATTTGCGTAGCAAAGTTCGTTCCGAATTATTGTCCTATTTGCGGTCGAGAGATAAAAGAAAACCAAAGTAAAAAGCGAACGGTGTCGGGCAATGAGTGAAGATTTATTAGAAGTTTTATGGAACGAGGTAACTGCCGAGTTTCCCGGCATACAAAAGCCCGAGCTGTTCGGTAAGCTCGAAGCGCGTATTAAAGAGAGATACGGTGATTCTGATACGGCAAAGCGCTTAAAAAGTGATTTAGATGATATACAAGGCGATTTTTATGACGCTCATAGTTGCAGTGCGGAAGCAGACGCAAGCGGCGTATGTCAAGTATGTGGTGCATTGGTGTATATGAGTTCCGCATATTGCGACGCTTACGGTTGCGACCCGCCCGAACGGCATACACGGTATAATCCGTTTACAGATTGTTTTGAAGATATAGACGATTGAGGCGGTGCGACATGCTAACAATCGATATACGAAAATTAGAGTTGCCGCGCACGGTGGACGTGGAACGGTGCGAAGACGAGAGCGTGCGAATTATTCGGTATACCAAACCCGAACCGCCGAAAGAATACGCAACTATGCAACAAATCCAAAGTTATTATGGCGATGGGACGGTATATACGCTTACGGTGCACTTGCCCGAACAGCGAAAAGCGGATATAGTGGCAACGGTGGCGCATACGTCGGTAAACTGTTGGAAAGTAACGGTTAGCACACGAGCGGTCTCCGACATTCTTACATTTAAGACACTAAACGAAGTAACCGAATCGTTCAAACGGATATTCGGTGAGTGAATCCGCACACGCGATGCGCCGGGAACGGTGCGAGAAAATTCACTTGTGCGAGTGAAAAAAAGCACGTTTCGGAATCGAAGCAGAGCAAGACAAATCACACACAGGCTACAACTGCCGAAGTCGGCAGATAGCAAATAAAACGGGGGTATAAACAATGGCAAAAATCACTCGTCCCATAGATTGCACAATATGCAAACTGCGGGCAAAATGCGCAATCGGCATAAATGCCGAAGCGCTACTGCAAGTCGGGCTCGGCAAAGTTCGGCGGCAAGACTGTTACAAACTGAACGGCGGAAAACTTATATCGCCGCAAAAAAATTAAACGTAAAGGAGTAAAAAAATTATGAAAGTAAGAGTAGACCTATTTGCAATCGGGCGCGACCCAAAAGCGAGCAAGAAAGGCAAAAAACATATGTTGTTTATGACGACGTTCGGCGACAGTGTACCCAAAGACGCAGACGGACTATACGAAGACGTAGACGTCGCCGACGTGTGGATTCCTACCGTGCTTGCGGATTTATTTAAGCCCGATATAAAGATACTCGGCGAAATGGATATAAGCGGCGACTTCAAAAAGCTTACAGCGTTCGTTTGGCAAGGCAAACGTTACGTTGTGGACGACAACCGCGAAGTGTCCATTGAGGACTACGAGGATAATTCGGATATATAGTCGTTCGGGTTGCCTCCGACGGTTATATAAATACCCCCAACGGGAGCGGCACGGTGTGTCACTCCCCTATGCCGAGTTGTTACGAACATAGTTTGAGGTCGTTCCTCGCGCTCGGCACCAATAAAAAACCTCGCGCCCAATGGGGATAAGGGCAAAGGAAAGAATATGCCGAAGTATCAAGAAACGAAACGGCGAGCGGAGATAGTGAAAACTTCTCCCGTGTACAGCACGGTAAACAAGACCAAAAGCGGCGAACGGGTGCGCGTCGGGACGAAAATTGTGGATTCCGACGGTGTAACAAAAACGCTTTTAACGCCTGCGGGCAAGACGGCGAAAGCAGCGCAAGAGCTTCGTGTTGGCGCTCACATGACGAACGAGGGTAAATTCAAGCATGACGACAACGGCAATTTGAAAGAGCTCACAACGGCGCAAAAGGCTTACCGTAGAGTGCGGCTTGACCAAGCGCGTGACAGTGCAAAGTGCTTTAACGCAAAAGGGGGCAAAAAATGAAAACTTTTACTACGGGCAAACAGATGAAAAGACGCGGCGTTATCGTTGCGTTTTGTGCTATGGCGGTTTTGGCACTTATTGCAGCTCTTTCGTTTATGCCGAAAACGGAAGCGCGGGCGGAAATGAGTACAAACGGACTCACATTTTTGAACGACAGCGAATTAAAAAGTCAGAATTTTCGTTATGACGTTCTTGCCGCTTCTCATGTTTCATTTATCAAGCTTACAAATAATGTAGATAACACAAAAACAAGCGAAGGTATTATGAATTATTATCATAATACGGCAGATTTATATGTTCTTGTCCCTCGTTCGGCGCCGTTTTCGTTTGAAGGGTTCGTTTTCAAAGATATTACGGTTAGTCGCTCGGGTACCCCTATAAATTTTACGCATTACAATGCGGATTATTTTGCTATTCATTCAAGTACATATCCCGATTATATTACGTTCACATATAATTTTGAGCCGATTCCCGTTCAACTCCCTGACGACCCCGTGAAAGAAGGGCACCACTTTGTGGGTTGGTATTACGACGAAGAACTTACACGTCCGTATAACGGCGAGCCTATCTATGCGGATACTACATTGTATCCGAAGTTTGAAATCAACACCTATACGGTTACATATGATTCAAACAACGGCACGGCGGTGAATCCTGCAACGGTGAACTGGAATTCGGCGGCTCCCACTCCTACCCCCACTCGCACAGGGTACAATTTTGTAGGGTGGTATACTTTGGCGGGCATGAAGTATAACGGTGAAGCTATTACCTCAAACGTCACGCTTGTGGCACGTTGGGAAATCAAAGTTTTTACCGTTACGTTTATGACGGAAAATAACGAAGTTTATGCGACTTTGCAGGTTGAATACGGCACGCGACTTGTCAAGGCAATGGAAGCGGCAAATATGCTTTCTTATTCGGTTTCCACATTGCAAGGCGTTCCCGTTAGCAAACAGTCTATTATCACCGAAAACGCCGAAGTTCTCGTGACCGAACTCACAGATATGGAGAAAGTCGGGAATTATATCGGCACGCACGAATGGATTTTTTGGGCAGTAGTTGGTTTGTTATGTGCTTTGAGTGTTACTTCGATAGTGTCTATAACGGTAGCCGTAAAACGAGGGCAATAATATGATTCGCAGAATAATTACGGCGGTTATCGCCTTTATTCTGGGCGCGGCTTGTGCGGTGGGCGGAATGTTCGTCTACCGCAAAGTCAAACCCACCGACAAAACGAACGGTGTTTCTTCGGTGCAATCTGCGGCTCTGTTAGCGTCCGACACAAGCAAGAATCCGTATGAAAACCCCGACGACCCGAACACGACGAAAAACGGCACGTGCTTTTCTACCGATACAATGACGGGCTACTTTATGGAAATTAAGCTGTCAAATCAGTCTACGGGAATAGTTTCGGAAGAATATGAAGACACTTGGGGTAAATGGTCGGGAACAGCCATGTGGTCGGACAAAACGCACGATGCGACGGCTCTGTTGACTTTTGTGGATATAAAATATAATAATCAACCCGTTTTCGTTAGCGTTTTCACCAAAGTGCGCTATGAAAGAAAGTCTATATTTCATCATGCTCGTTTATGGGCGCAGGAAGATTTTACGGAAGAAAACGGCAATGCTATCCGCATTCCCAAAAGTTATTACAACTTTATGCAGTATGCCATGCAAAATCAAGGGGCGTCTTTGCGGCGGTTTAATCTTACATTTGTGAAGAACGAAGGGAAAGACGTAATGCCGTTAAAATACACGCAGGAAATCGACGTGCGGCTGTATACCAAAGATATTCCCGCAGGCAGTGACGACCCAACGAGTCCCGATTTTAAGCTGGATAATTGGGCGGGCATTATGTCCGCTATGAAAAACGGCGCGGGTTGTTCGGCGTCTGTTCCCGCGTGGATATGGTTGGCGCTGGGTGGCTTGGCGGCGTTGTTTGTGCTTATGTTGGTGATTCGCTTGTTGCGGTTCGGCTTTGGCAAGTAACAAACATGGCAATAACAATAATCTGCGGAATACCGCGCGCAGGGAAAACGGCACTCATGACGCGGTTCGCGCTCGAACACATGAAAGGCGTGCAGGCTCATAGGGACCTTATAAAGTGCCGCAAATTACTCGCGCCGTTGAATAACGGCGGGTTTCATTACGAGCCGCCCGCCGACCACCTCGTGTTTGCCGACTACACCATTATGTCGGGCGCGAACGGCAGGATAAAAAGCTACGAGTGTAACGGTTTTTTTCTGGGGTTATATAACAAAGTAGAGCACCCTACAATGTTCTTGCCACCGAGTTCCAACATTTATCTCGATGAAGCGCAAAAGTATTTTAATAGCCGCGACAGCAAAAACTTGGCGGATTTTGTTTCGCGGTTCTACGAGCTTCACGGGCATTACAGACTAAACGTGTGCTGCACGGTGCAACGCCCGAAGCTCATCGACCTCAATATTCGGGAGCTCGCCGCCGAAGTCATTTTTGTGGAAGCCCTCGAACACGAGCAAACGGGCAGACGAGTGACGCGTTCGCAGTGGACTTGTTTTCAATGGGATAACGTTGCCGCCGCTATCGCTTACATAGAGGGCGGCAAAAGCAAAACTCTGCGCGGCGACAAAGTGCGTTTCGAGTACGCGGGCAACATATTCAAGCATTACGACAGTTACGCGCTCTTTCCCGCATTTTTGAAAGGTAACGAAGACGAAAGTTTCAATCTTCGGCACGCCGTGCCTACGGGCTACACCCGCGCCGAAGTGGCAGACTTCAACGACCAACACGACTACACGGTGCCCGACACCTACTACAAAAAAAGGAAGTAGCTATGTTACGAGTTGATGAATTAGCAAAGCTCACCGAAGAGCATTACAATCAACTACGCACGCAAGGCGAATTGCGTGACAACGACACTATAACGGATAAGCAACTGAATGTGTCGCAAACGCCCGTTATAAATGCCGCAAACGCCGTAGTAAAACTTCGATTGAAACAGGAAGAATATAGAGCCGCATGGGAGTACAAAGACACTCGCAAGGCGGATAAATGGGAGCATAAAGACAAAGTGCGGGAAATGAAAGCCGAGCGTAAAAAGCTCACTGCCGCCCGCAAAGCGGAGAAAAAGGCAAACTCTGCCGCCGAGAAAGTCCGCCGAACGGAAGAAGTTAAGGCTAAAAAAGCGGCTAAAAAGGAAAAAAGCAAGGCGGCAAAAGTAGCCAAAGCGGACGCAAAAAAGGCGAAAAAGACGGCAAAGAAACAGCGTAAAAACGTAAAAAGTAAGTGAAAAAAGCGCGTTCGATGCGCCGGGAACGTTTCGTAAAATTCACTCGCGCGAGTGAGTGAACGCACAACGGTGCGCTGCGACGTCGCGCAAAAATTCACTTGTAACCAAAGGAAAACCCACGCACAACGCAAAGAGCAACGGCAAAAACTATCCCTTTTGCCATTCGCTCGGTTGCGGGTATGCGCTCCACTCCACCCCGCCCATAACCCATAAAGCCGCGAGAGCGGAACGCAAGCAACTGCCTGCATAAGGCAAAAAGCAATCCCCGCTCGGTGATGCGACCCCGCGTTCCCCGCAAAGCTACTGCGGCGAGCCGAAAACTCTCGGCTCTCGTAAAGCCGCTTCGTCATGGGCGGGCAAACGGCGGTTGCGGTTATGCAATCGCAAAATCTTCGGCGGCGACCGCTTACGGCTTGCCTGCGGTCGCCGCCCCGTGCGGCGACTTTCGTCGGCGGCTTGCGGCGCGCGCCAGCGCGCCGCAATGCCCCGACCTTGAACATTTAGAAACATCTCGTGACACGCGCTTATACATATTTTGTTTCGGAGAACAAAAA
The DNA here is from genome assembly GCA_947089425.1 of uncultured Clostridia bacterium. Classification (GTDB taxonomy): domain Bacteria; phylum Bacillota; class Clostridia; order Christensenellales; family Pumilibacteraceae; genus Pumilibacter. Next base: position 63,313 of record CAMUKG010000002.1, on the reverse strand, counting down.
GCATGTTAGAAAATTTTGACTATTCGGAAATTTTATCTGCGTTGGAACTCTCGCAGGATTATGTTTCGGGTATAAAAGACCTTACTATATACAACGAAGAACTTGCCGCATATTACAGACGACTATTCGAAGAAACGGGCAAAGACAGCTACTTTCGACGCAACTACGCAATAGGCGGCTGCGGGCAAACGTTGTTGTTCGACTTCCACCATAAAAAGAGTATTGCCGACTTGATTCGCATGGAATTATGTCATGACCGTTTTTGTCCGAACTGCATGAAACTGAAACAGGCAACGCGGTTACAACGATTCATGCCGCCTATACTTGCGCTTACGGACGATAAAGCCGTTTTTCATATCGTTTTAACTGCGCCGAACATTCTCGGACCGTATTTGCGAACATACATAACTATTTTTTTTGAAGCGTGCGCTCGCTTGGTCCGTTTTCTCAACGGGACGGATAAAATTCGCGGCTTGGATTTATCCCCGTTGGGTTTTGCCGCCGCTTTACGCAATACCGAAATTACATACGGTTGGAATACTTCTGCTTTGCGTTCTTTCGCAAAACGTAAGTTGTCCCCGCGTACGGATTATCATTTGCATTTGCACATGATTGTCGCTTTTAATAAAAATCTGTATTTGCCGAAAATTCATCGGAACAAATTCTCATACGATTACAGTTCGGGCAAACGCGTATATAAACGCTCGTTTTCGGATTTGGAAATCTTTTTACAAAAATTGTGGCGGTTACTCGTAGACCAAATTACTGCGCGAATATATAAATTCGGATTGTCGTGTTCCGAACCTATTCCGAAATCGTCCCCGTTGTATCGTGTGTTCGGAAATGATTCCGTACTTCGTTCGGGAAAAGGGCGGAAAAATAACGCCGTAACACTTGATGCAATTCGCGCTATGGGTCCGAACGACGGCTATTCCGTTATAATGGACCCCGTAACGAACGCCCACTTTGTACAGGCATTTAAGTATGCTTTTAAGGTGGAAAGCGAAAATAACACTTTTATGGACTACAATCAATTTTCCGTGCTCGAACATGCTTTATACGGTCGTAAACTTATTCAAGGATACGGGGCTTGGTTTAATCTTCACGGTGAAGATGAAATCGAAGAGGGGTTCGACGAATTTTTCGACGTGTTCAAGGCGTATTTATGGCAAGTGGACCGTCCCGAATCGGTCAATCTTACTCCCGACGAAACTCTTGCCAAAATGAGAGAGGGCGAATATACGTTCATTACAAGGTCGAAGTTACGACACCTTTTGGAAATTCCGTCCACTCAAAAACTTTTGGAACACAAAAACGAAATTCCGCCTGCGCCGAAAGCAAGTTTTTCTTTCCCCGATTTGGCGTTGGCTTATGACAGATATATCCGAGAAAAAGAACGCTCTTCTTTATTCGCTAATATCCGCAAAATAGACGATACCGAAAGCGGAACTCGCATTTTGCTTTTGTCCGAACAGCAACTGAATTTTTTACAAGATATTTTTTAATAGGGAGAATACGCATGACTTTGGAAGAACTCAACGAAAAACTCAATCTTGTGCTTGCCGCGCTCTCATCGGCGGCACCGCCCTGCAAATATACCCTGCACGCATGGCTTGACGAATGGCTGCAAACGTACAAAGCCCCCAAAGTAAAGCCCATAACGCTCTATGCTCTCGACGTTGCCGTGCGTGTTCACATTAAAAAAGGACTCCCCGACGTTCCCCTCGATAGGCTCGACGGCTTGCAACTGCAAAAGTTTTTGCTTTCCATTCCCGCAACCCGCACCCGCAAAACGGTGTACGACGTTTTAAGCGGCAGCTATAAAACCGCTTGCGCATTAAAACTTTTGCGGGATAATCCCATGTCCGCCGTTTCCATTCCCCCGCACAAGCGGCACGTCGGCGCCGCTCTTACTTCCGACGAACTCGAAAGTTTTTTGAATCGCATTAAAAAGCACAGGCTCGAAAAATTCTTTTTGTTTCTTCTTTTCACAGGGTGCAGGCGCGGCGAGGCTCTCGCTCTGAAAACGGACGACGTGGACTACGAAAACAAGCGCCTACATATTCGCGGCACAAAAACCGATTTATCCGATAGGGTCATTCCCCTTTTCCGCTCGGTTGCCGACCTCTTGGCTGATTTGACGCCCTCTCCGTTCGGGTTCTTCTTCCCGTTCCGCCCCGATTACCCTACGCACGTTTTCAAAGACTTCTGTCCCGCGCACAAGTTGCACGACTTGCGTCATACGTTCGCCACCCGCTGTTTAGAAGCCGAAATCCCACTAAAAGTAGTGCAAACGTGGCTCGGTCACTCCGAAATAGACACCACAGCCGATATTTACACTCACGTTTCCCAAAAACTCAACGATTCCGAAGCCCGCAAACTCGACGACTTTCTTGCCCGTACATAACAAAAAAACGCCGCTCTGCGACGTTTCGCTGGTCGAGGTGACGGGACTTGAACCCACGACCTCTTGGTCCCGAACCAAGCGCGCTACCAAACTGCGCTACACCTCGAAATATTTATTTGCCAACGGAGACATACTAAAAACAAACGACGTTTCGCGTCAGCCTATATATTATATGCTTTCGAACAAAGAATGTCAAGGGAAATCGAGCGAGTGCATAATATTGCGCGAAATAGTCGAATAAAATTAAACTACTTGCCTTAAAGCGAAAAATATTGGTTTTTGCACGCAAAAAAACTTGAACGAAAAGCAAAAGTATGTTATACTATTTCTATTATTTATTTTCGAGGAGAAACAAAAAACGTAAATGGACCCATCCCGAATAGGACTGACGGGAGCCGCAATGGGAGCTCCGCAGATAGGAATATTGGTTGCCATTGTACTAATGATTTTAATGTCGGGGTTTTTCTCGGCATCCGAAATGGCGTATTCCACCGCCAACAAAATTCGATTACGCACGCTCGAAGCGGACGGCAACCGCTCCGCCAAAAGAGTGCTGAGGTTGCTCGATAGGTACGACCGCCTTTTAAGCACGATTTTAATAGGAAACAATATCGTAAATATAGTTGCGTCAACGCTCGCAACTCTTTTATTCGCGCACCTGATTAAAAACGGCCAAATTGCCGCAGTGGTCTCCACCGCCGTAGTTACGGTGGCTGTTCTCATTTTCGGCGAAATAACTCCCAAAACGCTTGCCAAAAACTTTGCCGAAGGGTTCGCCATGAAAATTTGGCCCATTCTTTGGTTTTTTATGATTATCCTTTTGCCGATAGACATTTTCCTGCTTCCTTGGAAAAAACTAATCGGAAAGATAAAAAACAAGAACGCTACTGCTATAACCGAAGACGAACTCATAACCTATGTTGAAACGGCGCAAAACGAAGGCGGTATAGACGAACACGAGTCGCGCCTAATTCGCTCCGCGATAGAGTTCGAAGACCTCGACGTAGACGACATAATGGTGCCGCGCGTGAACGTGGTGGCAATCGAAGAAAACGAAAGTTACGATGCCGTTGCCGATTTATTTTTGGACAACGGATTTTCGCGTATGCCCGTGTTCAGCAAAACAATCGACAGCATTATAGGCATAGTGCACGAAAAAGACTTCTACAAAATGTATCGCCTACCCGAAGAGCAACGCCCCGAAACGCTTAAAAGCTTGGTTCAGCCCGTTGTGTGCGTGTCGTCGAGCATGAAAATAAGCACGGTGCTTCGCATGCTCCAAAAAGCCAAAATACACATGGCAATAGTGGTAGACGAGTTCGGCGGCACCGAAGGCATTGTAACCCTCGAAGACATTCTCGAAGAGCTCGTCGGCGAAATTTACGACGAGCACGACGAAGTGGAAGTACTCAGTCGCAAAATAAGCGACGACACCTATCTTGTGTCGGGCGCGCATAATCTCGAAGACCTTTTCGAAGCGTTTAATATGAACGTCAAAGAGGAATTCGACTCCACGACCGTCGGCGGCTGGCTAACCGAACAACTCGGCAAAATTCCGTCGGCAGGCGAAAAGCTGTCGTTTGAAAATCTCGACGTCACCGTAACCAAAGCGAACAATAAAAGAGTGCTCGAAGTGCGCATAAAGGTTAACCCCGTTGAAGAAGAGCAAGAGAGCGGACTCGAAAAATTGCTCGGCGGCGCACGCGATAAAGAGCGCGAAAAAGAACGCAAAGACGACGCCGAAAAAGAAAAATCCGACGAAGAGGAGCCCGAGCCTGTGCTTATAGGCGGCGCTCAAACCGAAAATTCCGAAATAGGCGAAACGAAAGAACTTGATGCGGAGCATACGAACGACGGAAAATCCAACGTTAAAGAAAGTGATTAAATGGTCGGAGAACTGCTTGACGCGCTATTAGATACTTTAAAGCTTGTGCCGTGGCTACTCGTAATGCACGTGCTCATAGAAGTATTCGAATATCACGCCGTATCCAAAATAAAATTAAATAAGGTGTTACGCGGTCCGTTCGCGCCGCTTATAGGCGGGGCTTGCGGTATTTTGCCGCAATGCGGGTTCGGAGTTGTCGCCGCCGACCTATACAGTCGAAAGAGCATTCGTTTGGGAACTATGGTCGCCGTTTTTATAGCTACAAGCGACGAAGCTATTCCCATTCTTTTGAGCGCGCCTACTTCCGATTCGGTAATAAAACTTTGCGTGCTTCTCGGATTTAAATTCGCTGCCGCGCTTATTGCGGGCTACGCTTTAAACTTTATTTTGCGCAAACGCGAGCTAAACGAATTCGACGGTTCAGCCGCAGTAATTCGCGGGTGTCACCGCCACGAACTCGGAGAGCACACGCACGATCACAAACATAAACACGCACACGAGCACGAAAGCAATGAACAATTGCGCGAGACGAACGAACACGATTGCGCAAACACCGCAGAGACGGCGGAGCCAACAGCTCACTCTCATAATGAAAAAAACAACGACGCCAAAAAGAATTTCGATTTCAAATGCTTTGTGGTGCACCCCCTTTTGCACACTCTCACGGTCTCGGGCTATATTTTGGCGGTCAACGTTATTTTTGCAATCGTTCTGCATTTTGTCGGCGAACAGCGACTTGCCGATTTTTTAGCGGCGGCAAAATTTTATCAACCGTTTTTGGCAGGACTCGTCGGGCTTATTCCCAACTGCGCGTCAAGCGTGATTCTCGCGCAAATGTTCTCGCGCGGCAGTATTACGTTAGGAGCCGCGTTTGCAGGGCTCAGCGTAAACGCGGGTCTCGGGCTCGCGGTTCTTCTTCGTCGCAATCGCCCCGTTAAAAACACGTTTTTCATTTCGGCTGGCTTATATTTGTACAGTTGCCTCATGGGAATTGCGTTAAGCTTTATTCCCATGTAACGCGCAACAAAACACGCCCCTTCCCCGTCGCTCTTTCAACGCGCAAATCACTGTGAAAAATTGCGTTAAAGAGTTTGACAAATTTCTTACGGAATGATATAATAATTCACAGACTCGGGCAATTAACTCAGCGGGAGAGTGCTACCTTCACATGGTAGAAGTCACAGGTTCGAACCCTGTATTGCCCACCACCTAAAACCTAAAACAAATTCCTTGTTTTAGGTTTTTTAATTGTGCATTTGTTTTATTGATTGCCATAGCAACCTTTATGGTATAAGATTTCACCGTTTGCCTATAATTACCCGAAAGGACGGTTTTTATGGCGCGGTTACCAAATCACATAGGCATTATTCCCGACGGAAACAGACGGTGGGCAAAGAATAAAGGTCTGAATAAAGAGGACGGCTATTCTTACGGACTCACCGCAGGCTTAAACCTATTGCGAGCGGCGAAAAAGCGCGGAATAAGCGAAATGACTTTTTACGGGTTTACGGTGGATAATTGCAAGCGTCCCAAAGAACAGGTGGCGGCGTTTTCGCGCGCGTGCGAAGAGGCGGCAAAAATTATATCGGCGGAAGACGTTTTTTTGCGCGTCGTAGGCAATACGAAATCGCCGTGTTTTCCGCCCGCATTGCTTCCCTACGCGACCCGTTCCGAGCCTTTGCGCGGCGAAGCTCCTCGCGTAAATCTTTTGGTGAACTACGGCTGGGAATGGGATATAAAAAACGGCTTTTTATCGCGCGACATTCCTCGCATCGATTTGGTTATTCGTTGGGGCGGCATGTGCAGATTATCGGGGTTTCTTCCCCTTCAAACGGTGTATTCCGACATTTGCGTTTTAAACGAGCTATGGCCCGACTTCGAGGAAGCTCAACTCGATAAAGCGCTGACTTGGTACGGCAAGCAAGACGTGACGCTCGGCGGATAAAAAATTGCTATATAAGTGCCCCGTTACAGAATACGTTTTCAAAAATAATGCTTGACAAAACAATCCTCAATATGTGATAATAGTCACGGAAAGACCTGTGGGCGACCATAGTCTGCGAGGAGACCCATTCATGAGTCTCTTTATTTTTTTGAATTATAAACAACATTTTACAAACAGAAAAATATAATGATTAAACTTTTATGAAAGATTTTTCAACAAACGAAAACTTTTTGAAATATCCCGTTTTGCTAATTCACGGATTCGGTTTCCGTGATAGGAAAGCTCTCAACTACTGGGGCAGAATTCCCAAAATGCTTACCGAAAAAGGGTGCGAAGTATTTTACGGCAAACAAGACAGTAGCGCTTCAATAGAAGACAATGCACTTTTCTTAAAGCAACGCTTAAACGACATACTTCATGAAACAGACGCGGAGAAAGTGAATATTATAGCTCACTCTAAGGGCGGACTTGAAGCGCGTTATTTAATTTCTTCTCTGCAATCAGATAATCAAGTCGCTTCGCTCACAACTATAAGCACTCCTCATCACGGGTCGCTTACAATCGAAAAAATCCCAAAATTTATATTGAAAATAGTCGGTTTTTTCGTGAGCATAACAATGAGAATAATGGGCGACAAAAAGCCGAATGCCTACAAAGCGTTTTTGTCTTTTCGAACGGACAGTGCGGAACTCTTCAATCAAAACAATCCCGACAGCAAAAACGTTTACTACCAAAGCTATGCTTTTTCAATGAAACGCGATATTTTGTTATGGTTTCCGCATTTAGTCATTAAAAAAATCGAGGGCGAAAACGACGGGCTTGTTTCGGTAAAATCCGCCGAATGGGGCAACTTTCAAGGCATTGTGCGAAGCAATTCCAAAAGAGGAATATCCCATTGCGACGAAGTGGATTTCCGACGCCGAAAATTTACCAAAAAAACGGGCGACGGCATAAGCGATATTTTGGAAATTTATTCGAAAATTGCCGACGATTTGCGCTCAAAAGGATTTTAATCAAACGACGAATGCAAATTTATTACGCAATTACACAAAAACAAAAAGAGGAACGAACTCGAACGGTCGTTTCTCTTTTTTGTTTTGTGTTATTTAATTTTTCCGCGTATTAAATTACGCTTTTTTGCGTTTAATTGCAACGGTCGCAACGGAGAGCGCAAGCAAGCCTAACGCCGCGAAAGGAATAGCCGCCGAAGCGCTTCCGCCGCACTTTTTCTTCTTGGGGGTTTCACCGCCGTTGTTGTCGCCTTCATTGTCGCCGTTGTTGTCGCCTTCATTGGGTTTATTGCCGCTACCCGTGACGTCAATCGCCGTATATTCTATGTCTTTCACACCCTCGTAAAGCTGTAAGCCGAGAGTCATGGCGTCGTCACCTTGCGTGGCGGGAGTGGTAACCGTTAAAATACTTGCCGAAAGATTAAACGCGCCCAAGCCGCTAACCGTTATTGCGCGAGCGTTATCCACAGTGATTTCCAAACTGCCTTCTTTGGCAACGAATTTCACCGAGTGCACGCCGAGCGCGCTCGCGTTTTCGGAACGGTTGATATTTACCGCGCCCGAACTTGCCGCAATAACAGTGTTGCCCGCTTCGTCCGTCATGGAATATTCGCGATAAAGCGCCGTATCGGTTGCGGTCACTTCGTCGTCTACATAGTTGGTGTAAAGCGTATAAACAAACGTATTGCCGCTGAACGGGTCGAAGAAGCTGAAACGAACATACCCCGTTTTGGTGTAGTTGCGACCCGAGTTGTAATAGCCGGGAACCGCTTTGAAATCGACTTTCGCCGTAAGTCCGCTATTTAAGTTGTGCGACTGCATGAACATATAGCTAGCGTCGCCGTTTACAAGATACGCTCCGTTGCCGCTTGCAACGGTGCCATCGCCCGACGTTTTGCAACCGCCGTCGGCAAAGTCTTGCACGTAAACGTAGAGCGGATACAAATCGGAGCCCGCGAGCGCGATAAATTCGGTGGCGCCGTATTTGTCGCCGATTGCCTCTTTTTTAACCGTGAGGGTGCCGTTTGCAAAAGCCCATTTGTCTTGTGCAAGCGGGTCGCTGTTACCGTCGAGCACGTTCGCCACAGTCACGCCTTCGGGGAACGCGAACGTTGCGTCGCTCACATTGCCTTTGGTTGCAAACGCTATGCGCGAGTCTTTCATTTTAGACGAAGTATAAGTAAGGGTGAACTGCGTGCCCGTTTTCGCGGTATCGTTCCAAACGGAGAACACTCCCTCTTTGCTGAACATAATTCTTTGGAAGTAAGCTGCTTTCACGGTGAGTTCGCCCGTCTTAGCGTCAAACGCATAATCGGTGCCCGACGTTAGAGTCTCGCCGCCCGATTTAAGTTGAATAGTATCGGTCTCGGCATAGTTACAAAGCTTAACCGTGAAGTCTTTCGCTTCCGCAAGGTCCATAGCGTACTTGCTGTCGTCGTTGCTGTCAATCGCAATTGCATTAACATGCGTATTAAGCTTAAAATTAAAGTTTGCGGGATGGGCGTTAAACCAACCGATATATGCCTTTCCGCTCGGGAAATCGGATTGCTTCATTGTGAGCCCATCGATTTTGTCGCCGTTTATTTTCATATATCCGTCTGTCGAATCGTTGCCGAAGAACACTTCTATAACGTTGTTCGTCTTCTTTGTGGCGTTATAGTTGGCATTGGTAGATTTCATATCCGCAAAGCCGTGCAATTTCTGCAAGTCGGAGCGTCCCGTAAAGAAGATTGCTTGCAATGCGCTCTCCGCAGTTACGCCGTCTTTGAAGTAATCCATTTGTTTGAGCGACTTAGCCACGTTAAACATCACCCAAACGTTTTCGGTCTCGGGCAAACCGTTGAATTCGACGAAAATCGGTTTCGTCACGTCTACCGCCTCGCTGTAATATACGCGAGAAGAAAGCGTTGTTTCTTGGAATCTGCGCAACGGAACATTGGTATAATAATCGTCGCTCACAACCTCGCCGGTCACGTCGTTGGTGCGGGTAACCCAGCCGCTTATTGCAGGAATGTACCGCATATTGAGTAGCAACGTGTCTTCCCCGATTTTTACACTGAAAGCACGACCGTAATAATCCGCAAACACACCTTCCAAATATGCTTTGGTAAACTTCAACGTATATTTATTGTTTTCACCCGCCGTAACCGTATAATCGGTATTGGCAACCAGTTTTTTTGCAGAATTGATAATGTCGGCATGTACGCCGTCGGAAATTTCGATATCGGTCGCCTTTAAAACAGATCCGTCCGCGCTTGCATAAGTAAACTCATAAGAAACGCCGTCTTCTAACGTCTTCGTTTCCACATACGCATTTGCTACACTGGGAGGTATATTGTTTTGACATTCCAACATTATGTGCGCTTTGCTCGTCTTGCCGACCGTTGCATCGGCGTCCTCTATGGTAATAAAAGACTGACGCGGCAAATCATGCGCATTGGCGCCTGCATGAGCATCGAAAACTTCATGTTTGAGTTGTACCGTAACAACGTCTTCCGCTTTCGTAACGGTGTAATCCGTATCTTTAACAAGCAAAGTGTCGTTTAGCTTGACGACAGCGGTATCGGCGTCTTTCAGGTTTTTCACCTTAACTTGCAGTTTAGAATCGTCCTCGCCCACAGGATGAACCTTCGTCATATCGAGAGTGCTTTTCAATGCCGACGGCAAACTCGTTATAACGGGAGCGCCTATCTCTCCGATATAAGCTTGCATAGGCGAAAGCAGATTGATATGCATTGCAACAAAACATCCTTGCGCAAACGTAGCGGCTGTCAAGTTGCCCCACACACTGTCGTTATCCTCGTCGATAAGCGTATCTCCGTTGACCTTGATATAAGTTTTGTCGGCGCCGCCTTCGCCGATATGGATTTCTACGCCGACCAACGAATCCGACCAACTGGCAACGGGATTTTTTACGGCGCGCGCTGTGGTGTTAGGCGTTGTCTTTCCGTCTCTGTCATACGTCGCTTTATGCCCCGTGAAATGTTGACCGCTACCGTCTTGGAATATAAGACGCATGTGATTGTCAAAATCCAACGTTGCCGACGTATCGTTAAAGCTCAGCCCTTTCCATGCCGCCTTTCCGCCGCTTGCAGGGTCTTCGATATCGAACTTATCCAACAACATAAAAGCCGACCAAGCCGTAGATTTATTGACGCGCAATTGGAAATATGCGGTCTTATCGGGTTGCTCCAAAATATTTGTCGGATTTACGTATACGGCGTTATCATTGAAAAACATCAGTTCCGCTCCTTCCACAACTTGCATGGGTGCGGAGCGACTGTGTCGCCATGCCGTAGTATATGCAGGCGTCTCCGGTTCGGTCGGCGTTTCGTCGGCACGCACGCGAACGGGCGCAAGCAAAAAGCCTACCGCCGCGAGCGCCATAACGAGCAACAACGCGATTAAAGCCGTCGGTAAAAACCGACTTGTCTTGGTTTTGAACTGTTTCATATTTTTTCCTCCTAAATATGTTAATAGATATTTTCTACCTATCACCGAATTTTTTTGACGCATAACTTCGCGGCTGTTTTAATATGCCATACGGTAGGCGTAGTTCAGCCGCCCCATAGGAGCACAGTCGCCGCCGCCGTAAAAAGCCATAACGTCGCCGAACTCGAACACGCACACGCCGTCGTTGCGCGAAGTGCTCTTATTGGCGAAAATGTTGTCGCAAACTTTAACGCCTATTTCGTCCGCCGCCGTAACGCCGAGCGCGGAAAGCGGAATTTTGTAGGCAATCCAGTCGGAACCCGTAGCGATTTGAGCGGTTGCCTTTTGGAGTTCGGTCGTGATTTTTCCGTCTTTCGCTCCGAGCGCTTCTATGCTCGTTTCGGTTCCTTGCGGCTTGCGGTTGATTAAAAAGTTATAACCCTCCCAACCGCCTTTTTTGCCTGTGGAAATATATACGTTCATCCAGTCGACATCGCCCTCTTCATGCTTAGTGAGCGGCGCTTTGGTTTTGGCGTAAATAAATAGGTTTTGGCTGTCGTTGGCAATTTTTACGCGAGCCACGTTGTTGCGGTTGGATTTATCGGTGTAGGTATATATTCCGCCCGCGCTCTTGGCGTTGCGCTCGAACGAATCGCCCGCAAAATCGACGTAGGTCGCTTTCACGGCGTTCCAACTTTCTTCGCTCTCGATATTCACGGTAGTTTGTTTCCACATTGCGGCGTTGCTCTTTTTGTCGCTCTTGCCGTATTTGAACTCGCGCACGTACTTGCACAAGAGCATCCAGTAATTGTCGGCATAACCGCCGCTGTCGCGCATCATTTCTATATCACGTGAGAAAGGAACGTTAAACGTATCCACAAACTGCGCGTAATCTCCTTTCGGGTCTTTCACCGTATACTTTTGAGCCACCCACTCGTTCCAACCCGTAACCGTCACCATCCACACGTCGTCGCAAGCCAAAACGTCTTTCCACTGGTCAACAAAGTTGCCGCCGTACAGCGCCATTTCGGCGTCGTCCGTTTGGTAAGCATATTTTTGACCGTACGACGCGCCTCTGCCGCGATACATATAGCTATTGTTATTCTTGCTGTTAGCCAAAAACGCTTCGCTCGACCAATGCCCGTTAATATGCTGAGCTACCGACACATTCATCACGCCGCCGTAGCTCTCTTGCGGTTGGTTAAAGTCCATCCACGGGAATCCGTTGTTTTTATCCGCAACGCCCGTAGCCGTCGGCCAAACAACGTTGCGCACCCAAAAATCGGAAGCTTCTTGCGAATTCATAACTTCGTTTTTGCCGTCGTTATACACGGCGAGAAGCGGTTTGCCCGACGGATTGTGCTCGGAGTCGGCTGTGAACCAACATGATTTGTATTTGTAGTTGTCGGCGCGATAATAGTTGTCGCGAACGTATTTCACCACGTTTTTAATGGTGTCGACGCTTTGAGTGTTGTTGCAACATATTGGCACGATTTTGGGAACGTTATATCCCTTTTGTTGCAACTCCAAAATGCTGTCCAAAAGCGCGATTGTGGCGTCGTAATATAGGTTAACTCCGCCGTTGTTCGCGTTGGTAAAGTCCAAATACAAAAAGTCTATTCCCGCCATGCTCAGCAATTCCAAATGCCGCTGTATTACCCATTTATCCGACGAATTGTAGTAACCGTAGAACGGTTCTTCGAAATAATGGAACGCGTGTTGAGGAGATATGCTCGCGTCGTAATATTTTGAGCCCGAGCACGCCCACAGCGGATTTTTTATAGTGTCGTATTCGAGTCCGGGATTTGCTTCCAAAATCTTACTTATGTCGTAAATATTGTTCCAACCCGCCCCCAGCCACATAAAGTAGAATATTCCCACATAGCGCTTAGGCTTTGCCTGCGTCACCGTTTTCACTGCGCGCCCCTCTCCGTCCGTTCCCGACAGTTGCGACAGCGTGAATTCGCTTTCCCCCATGTCGAGAAGCGCTTGTGTGAACGCTTCGTCGTAACTGTCCGCTTGCGAGCCCGCGTTATAGTCGTAACTCTCGGAGGGAGGACTCGGCGGCACGTCGGGCTTATTGCTGTCTTCGTTGCCCGTACCCGAAGAGCCGCCCGCATTCTTGCAACCGCCGAGAGCAAAAAGCATGGCGAGAGTAAGGGCGACGCTTATAATTTTTTTCATCACGTTAAGTTCCTCCTTTACGCGTTCGCTTTGGTGGAATAGGTGTAGGCGATTCTTCCTATGGGGGCGCAATCGCCGTTCGTGTATAAATCGGTTATATCGAAATCTTTTTGCAAGTTGTCGCAAACTTTGAAAGTGAGCGTAAACGTATTCCCCTCTATGCCGAGCGCGCTCTTGGGAATTTTAACGAGCATGTGCTTACCTTGCACAAGCGTGGTGCACGTTCCCGCCAAAGTAAATTTTGTCCCGTCTATAGCGTCGAGCGAAGAGGCTGTGCCGTTAAGCGAGCGATTCACAACATAGTGTAAGCCGTTCCAACCGCCCTCGCGTCCTTTTATTCCCACCATAAGGTTCATCCAGCGAGTGTCGCTTTCTTCCTTTTGAGTTATGTCGTTCGCTGTGGTAATCAAGAACCAAACGTCCGAATCGGTTGCGGCAACCCGCGTTTCGGTTATGTCGTTGCGCCCCGTGTCGTTTTTGTAGTAGTTGCCGCCCGCACCCGCATGAGCCCTTTCAATCGTCTCGCCCGTAATGTCGGAATAAACGGGCATATCTTTCCACGAAGCCAAATCGTATAAGTTCGCGTCGCCGCTCGCTTGCGAATGATAGGTAGTTGAAGCGAAGCCCGAACCTTTATATTTTCTAACGTTCGCCACAAGTTGCAAATAGCAGTTATCCGAGTATCCGCCGTTCATCATTTCCACGTCGCGCGAAAATTCTTTGTCGTAAGTATCCACGAAATATCCGTAGAGCCCGCCCAAAGCGGGGTCTTTGCTTTGACGTTGAGCCACCCATTCATTCCAACCCGTAACGAAAACCAAATTCACCTGCTCGTTGCGATAAACCGAATTCCATTGCTCTTCGAAATTTACGTTTTTGTCGGCGTCGACATGATTGTTCGCTTTCGCGGTTTGCGAATAGCCCCTGCCCCAGTTGGCGTTATAGTAGTAATCCGCGCCGCGAGTTTCGGCAAAATTTTTGAGAGTGTCGGAAAGTGTGTCGCGATTATACGGAGCCATTAAACCGCTGAGCGAAAAGTTAACGCCGCTTTGAAGCCCCAAATGTTGCGACACCGAAACGTTCATAATTGTGTAGTCTTGCGTGCTGTCGGTAAACGTTTCTTGCGGATATTTCCAGCTCATCCACGGGAATGCATTGCTGTCGTATCCCCTGTTCGGCCATTGCGCCTTTTTGAAATAGAACATGTTTTTCACGTCTTCGTTGCTACCCGCGTATTGCGCCAAAATCCAGGGCTTATCGCCGTTTCCGCGAAACCAAATTTTGTCGTATTTGCCTCTACGGTAAAACGCACGGTAAATATTCTCGGTCATACCGGTGGAATCGGTGTTGGTCATAAACATTGCCTTAGGCACGTCGTATCCCGCTTCGGCATATTCGAGCAACACGTCGAGCACCGTTTGCGCCGCCGCCTGATAATAGTCGTTGTTGGTGCAGTCGAACGCGATAAAATCCAAGCCCGCGTTTATAAACAGCTCCACATGTTTGCGCACCACCCATTCGTCTTCCACTTGATAGTAGCCATACATCGGTTCGCCCCACCAAGTGAACGACGGCGCTCCCGGCACGGTGTCGCCCGTAACGGTCTGTTCCGCTTTGCCTTGCGCTTCGTATTCGGTCACGTTGTGAGTGTCGGCGGCTTGACTGAGCCACAAAAAGTAGAATATGCCCACCACGTTCTCGTTGTAATCGGTTACGGCGTCAAAACTTCTACCGTAATCGTCGGTTGCGGTAGTCTGCTTAAAGCCGTAGTGCAAGTCTTGCGCCGCCGCAAGTTCGCCCGTGATTTCGTTCGGCGAATGGCTTTTATTTCCGCACGCCGCAATGCCGAACAACATACATAGGCTAAGCGCCGCCGCGCATAATCGCTTCATAATCTTTTCTCCTTCTCTTTTTATGCAATAAAACCGTTTAAAACTTTTTTATTGCTCGTCGATGTTGTCAGGTCGAAGTGTTATACGGGGAGCTTTTCAAATCGTGGGTGCTCTCGCGCACTTTTGCGGGGTCGTTGTAAATGAATTTGCGGTTAGCGGCATAATTGCCGAAGCCGCTTTTTATTACTCCGAAAAGTTCGCTTCCCGACGAGCTCCAATCGCTCGAAGCGCCGCGAAAATACTTAGAAAGGATTTCGCCCACTCTGTCTTTTACGGGCGTGGCGGTGCTTCCCACCGGAAGCGTTTTCATGTCGCCGCCTTTCGCGAACAAAAGATAGGGCGACGAATCGCAGTTGCCGTTGGGCGTTATAACTTTCGTGTAGTCGATTTCTTCGGGAATTTGCACGCCTTTTATAAGTTGGTGCATTGTTATGGGCGCGTTGTTCTCTCCTTTATATTTGGAGTATATCGCCGCTTGACCCGCAGGCGAATACAAATAGCGCAAGAAGTCGAGCGCCAAATCGTTGTCCGACTGTTCTCTTGCCGATATAATTCCGTATTGCTCTTTGGGTCCGCCGGGCGCGCGCACGTTGTCGGCTACGCCGTCGAGCGTAGAAGTCATGGCGGGCATAAGGAACCAACCGAGTTCCGAACCTATTTGCTCGGCGTCGGGATACACTGTGGCGCCGCCCGCGTTAGTAGTTTTAAACGCGTCGCGATAGGTGCGAACATAGCTTAGGTCTTCCACGTAGAAAAGCTTCATGTCGGAGTACGTGCCCTTGTTGCGAGTATACATAATCGTGGTTTCGTTGAAACGATTGAATATATCGTTATACGAAGCCGTTTGGTCGGCATAGCGCATGAGTTCGTACAAATTTTTCATCACTTCGGCATAGCGCGCGGAAGTGGGCGCATAGCTCGCGTCGTTGAAATATAAATCCACCACGCGATTTATGTTATAAGTGTATTTGCCGTAAGTATCCACCGACGGGTCGGCTTGGTCGTATTCCCACGCGCCGTCTATTCCGTCTATGTAGCTGAAATCGCCGTCCTTAGAGTGCGCCGCGTCTATAAAATCGCGGAAATATTGGTCGAGGTACATGCTCACTATACGGTTAAGCATATTAAAGCTGTCTTCGCCGCAAGACTGCGCGCTTGTGGAAAGTCCGAGCGGGTTTTTAAAATTCTTTCCTTCCGCTTTTCTCGCCGTATCAAGCGCATTGAGCATCCACTCCCACGTGATTTTCGACGGGTCGAGCGTGCCGTCGGCGCCAACCGCGCCGCCCGCGCCCATAACGTCGAGCATAGCTTGCTTGTTATAGAAAACAGTTAAGTAGTCCGACGAATAGCTTATGTTCGGAATAGTTGTAGTAGAGCCCGACACGCGCGCACGGTAAGCGTCTTCTTCGAGCGCGTCAATCCAAGCTTCGTTCCCTTCGATATACGGATTGGGTTGCTCTAACGCCGCCGCCAAATCCACAATTTTATCGGTGCCGTAATACTCGGATGCCACCGAAGTTTGCACGATTGTGGGCGCATTCACGCCGTTCGCCAAAAGATTGCGCACGTTTTGCGTGTATGCGTCGGGGTCGGTGTTGTTGTTAATCGTAACGGTAACGTCATTGCCCTTATCGTAGTGCATGTCGGCATACGCATCGGCAACCGCTTGCAAAGCCGAGTGCTCGATAATGTTTACTGTGACGTAAAAGTTGATATTGCCCGAAAGCGCGGTGCTATCTCCGCCCGGAGTATTTCCGCCGGGAGTGTTGCCGCCCGGAGTTATTCCGCCGTTCGACGACGGTTTTTTGCCGCACGCCGCAACCGAGAACGCGCACAAAACCGCCAAAATGCAAGCAACAGTAATTCTGAATAATTTTTTCATCACTTCTCTCCTTTTTAGTGATTTTTTCATAATTTATAGCTTCATACCGCTTGCGAAATCACCGTTAACAAAAAATTTAATGCTTATTATAGTGGTGATTATTAGCGGTATGCCTGCTACCAAATACATGGCGTATTGCACGCCCTGAGTGAACGACGCGACCACGTTGCGCAAATACGGCATGAGCACGCCTTTTGTCAAATCCGCTTGAAACAGCAGTTGAGGCCACAAATAGTCGTTGTATATCGCAGCGAAAATGTTTATTCCCTGCACCATCATGATAGGAACCGAAAGCGGCAAGCAAATGTGCATAAACACTTTGAAAGTACCCGCGCCGTCGAGCTTAGCCGCCTCATACAGCGAATCGGGTTGCTGACCCATAAACGTTCGGAGCAAAAAAACGCTCGCTATTTGGTTGCCCGCGATATACGGCAAAATGAGTCCGAGCCAATTGTCTTTGAGGTGCAACCATTGCGCCACAACTATATAAGTGGGCGACAGCACCACAACCGACGGCACAAGCATGGGTGCGATAAACACGAAAAACAAAACCTTTCTGCCGGGAAATTTTTTCTTTTCGAAAAGATAAGCCGTAAAGCAACTTATAAACAGCGTTACCACAGTGCTGATTAAATCAATAATAACGGTGTTGAGCATAGGCTTTATGAGCACGTCGAACGCGTTCGCGTAGTTAGAGAACATCCAACCCGATTTGGGAAGCGTCCACATGGGAAACTGCGTTATATCTTGCGGCGTTTTTACCGACATAACGAGGGTTACAAGTAGCGGCATCATAGTGAGAAGCAACACTAGAACCAAGCACAACACCAGAACCGCTTGCGCGATAATTCCGTCTATGCCCTTGCGTTTAAAAAGCGCGGAGCGGCGTTTTACGAAAATTGCGGAATCCAACATTTACTCCCCTCCCTCACGATTTATCCGACTGCATTCTGAAATTAAAGAACGTAGCCACACTCAAAAACAGGAATATTAGCACGCCCATAACGCTCGCCACTCCGTAGTTAGCGTTTATGATTTCGCGATACATGAGTAGCGCGGGCGTTTGAATTTGTCCGTTTATGCCGTGCAACACGTAAATGTTCGTGTAGTTTTGCACCGACGCTATAAACGACGTGACGAATATGTATTTTATTTGCGGCAAAATGAGCGGAATATCGATTTTAACGATACGCCTTAGCCAACCGCACCCGTCGAGCTTAGAAGCCTCGAACACGGACGCGTTTATGCCCGATATTGCCCCGTAGAATATTAAATACGAACCTATCCAAGGGAAGCCGAACGCAATCAGCGTGCCCATAGATGTTGAAAGCGACACGCTATACACCCAGTTTTTGACGAAACCGGGCACGAAAAGCCCCAAAAACGCGTTAACCAAGCTATTCGGAGTGGCGCCGAAAATACCCGCGCTCCACACGAGCGTGGTTGCGACGCCGGGCATAATTCCGGGCACGAAAAGCAAAATGCGCACCCACAGCGAAAACCGTTTCGACTTTACAGCCATAATCGCTTCCGCAAGCATGACGGGCGGAATCAAAGCCTTCAAAATGTCGGCGACTAAAAACGCTAGCATCATTCCCGCCGACTTCCAGAACTGCGCCGAAGTGAGCACCGCCACGAAGTTGCGGAATCCCACGAATACCGAGCGCGTTCCGGG
The DNA here is from genome assembly GCA_947089425.1 of uncultured Clostridia bacterium. Lineage (GTDB taxonomy): Bacteria > Bacillota > Clostridia > Christensenellales > Pumilibacteraceae > Pumilibacter. The sequence continues at coordinate 45,001 of CAMUKG010000002.1, read as the reverse complement.
TATGTAATCGAAGAATGACAGCCCAAACCCGAAGCCTATGGGAATGTAATAGAAAATCAATAAGAGCAAGAACGGAATCGCCAAGCTCAAATAAATAAACTTATATCGCCAAAGCGCGCGGAAAAAGGCGCGAAATTTTTTGTGAATTTTCTCGCGGAAGTCGTCGAACGCGGCAAATCCCAAATACAGCGTTACGAGCAAGAACACAAGCATTAGGGCTACGAAAACCCACCGCAAAACGGCGAACAGCGCAATGCTTTTCGCCAAAGACATGGAATAGTAAATAACTTTCGGGTCGGTTATGTCCGACTCGTCGCGCAACACAAAGCTGTCGTCAGTCCACATTACGAGGTTGGCGCTGTCGGCGGCATTCATGGAAAGCGTAACTTTGTGCTTATCGGTATCGATTACCGCAACGCCGCCGTTGTTTATTTTGGCGACGAAATTCTTCCCCGTCGAAAACACGAATCCCGTTGCGAATTCGGTTTTGAGTTCCCACACCGAAGTGTTGGAAACGTCGTGCGTAGACAGGCGGTAAAGCTTGTTGCTTCCGCTTACCGCATAAATATTTCCGTCGTATACGGATATTGCTTGAAGTGTTTCGTTTGCGTCTGCATACGTTTCGCGCTTGTCGCCGCTACGGCGCCAAATAGCGCTTTGAGCCGCCCACCAAAGGGTTCCGTCTTCGTCCACAGCCATTCCGCCGAGCGATGCCGACGTGCCCGTTTCCAAAACGCTCCCCCCCCCGCTTAGTTCGAACCTATATATACGGTTCACGCGACTCGTGTCGTTAAACATGCCGCGCAAATATAAGTTCTCGCCGTCGGGAGATACTGCGAGCTGAGTGTTTTTCACATTGCCGCCCGAATTGAACGAATAGCCCGCATAATATTCTTGCACCTGAGCGCGAAAAGCGGTTTGCGCTTCTTCGGTTGCGCCCGCTTCGGTGAGCGCTTTTGCTGCGGCTACGGGGAACCGCGCCACGCGCCCGTTGGCATAAGCGGCATATACGTCGCCATTATGCTGAATTATATCGTACACCGCGCGCTCGTAAATTTTGCCCGCGTTCCATTGCATTTCGCCCGTCGTGTCGAACGCGAAAATTTCGCCGTCTTGCGTGCCGGCAATGCGCGTCGTTTCGTTGTCGGTATACATTTTTGAAACTGTGTATTGCCGCAAATCAAAGCCCAAATCGGTTTGGCGGTTGGTTTTCGCAACCGACACGCAAAGCATTGCAATCGACGCAAAAAACAAACATGCTGACGCTACGGCGGCAATTAATAATTTCTTGTTAATCATTCGCCCTCCCGTTCGCGCAAGCTTTCACGCAAGTGCAGTTTGCAGTCGAGCGTGCAAATGCCGCCCTCTATGTCGCCGCCTATGTAATCGACATACGCTTTCGCTTCCTCTTTGGTGTCGGCGGCTATGGTGGTGAGCGGCGGGTCGAAGTATTCGGATATTTGCAGATTGTCGAAGCCGACAACCGCCATATCTTCGGGCACGCGCAACCCCTTAACTTTAAACCGATTCACGGCGCCGAACGCCATCATATCGTTTAGGCAGAACACCGCGTCGACGTCGGGATACTCGCAAAGCAGCTGCTCGGCGAGCGTGCTGCCCACAACGTATATTTTTTCGGAAGGATAATTGCCGCGAAGAATGGGCGCCGACTCCGCGTCGTAGCCGAATTCTTTGCAATATTCACGGAAAAATTTTATACGGGAATCGTGCGCCACTTGGTGCTCGCCGAAGCCCGCGATAAAAGCCGGTTTCTTGCGTCCGTCGCGCCGAAACAGTTCGAAAGCTCGGCGCATGGCGGGAGCATAGTTCATTTTAACCGAAAATTCGTCGTCTTCGTATCCGCCGTGCACCAAACGCATTCCCATCGCCTGCATTTGTTTCACGTATTTTATGGGCATCTCGAAAAGCGCCATATTCACCACACCGCAAACGCGGTTTGAAATTATATCGTCGAGAACGCTGTCCATTTCGCCGTCGTCGGTGCGAAACAGCATAACTATTTGCCCGCGCTTCTTCGCTTCGGAAATCATTTCTTCCACAAGCTGCATATAATACGGGTTTGTCAAATCGGGCAAAATCACCGCGATCGCGTTCGATTTTCTGCTCACAAGGTTTGCGGCAATCTTATTCGGTATGTAGCTCATTTCGTCCACACACTTTTGCACAAGCTTTCTCGTTTTTTCCGAAACGTATCCTTTCCCCGTAACCACTCTCGTTACCGTCATTTCGGATACGCCCGCTCTTGCCGCTATGTCTCTTCTCGAAACCATCTTTTACCCCGCACTTCGTTGTGTTCACGCGAACATGTTCGCGAGAACATTTTTAGTATAACACACCTTATTTGCTTTGTCAATACCTTTTCCGAAAATTTTTGCGATTATTTTTATTGTTACAGTTTAAAAATATCGTGTATAAAAATACCTAACTTTTTGGTTATTCTGTATAACATTACTAAATCGCAATTTTTCCCGTTTATTATTTTATAATATGTATTAACGCTTATTTTGCACTGCTTGCAAAATTCTTTCACAGTCAATTTATTGGCTTTTATATACTCCTTTATAAGCCCCGCGTTTATTCCGAAATCCATTTTAACACCTCGCAATTTTAATATACGGCTAAAAGCCATATATAATTATATACTGCTTAGAGCCATATGTCAAGACAAATATGGCTAAAAGCGGTATAATATTTATATGAGCAATTTCAAAAATCGTTTGAACGAAGCATTAGCGGAAAACAATCTATCTCAAAAAGCATTTGCAAAACGAATTCATATGTCGCAAAGTGTGATAAATAATTATTGCACAGGCAAACGAGAACCGTCGTTAGACGTTTTGATTTTAATTTGCAAAGAGCTTAAAGTCAGCGCCGACTATTTATTGGGTTTATAAATGTAAAAGAGCGCATTTTTTTTGCGCTCTTTTATGTTTATAACTCTATTACCGTTACTCCGTGATTTGTAACTTTGAGCAATTGCTCTAATTCTTTGTATTTGTTTTTAAGTTCGAGGGCTTTAAAGTTGAAAATATTGAACTCTTCTCCGCTAATCACGGCTTTAAATTTTCCGTTCTTTAATTGAGCGTTAAGCCATTGCCGCGCTTTGAGCCTTATGGCGCCGCCCTTCCCCGAACTGCCGTAGCCGTGAATAATTAGCGCACATTTGTATTTGCTTTGTTTCGCCGACGCAATCGCTCGCTTTAACTCGCGCAACGCATCGTCGCACGTGGGCATTCCGTATTCGATATTTATTTCTATAACTTGCATAAACTTCTCCTACTTTTTATGCTCACAGCAACCCGAACAGTCTGTCGGAGGTGTCGGGACCTTTACCGTCGGCGATTTCGAGCTGTTTCGCTCCCGTATAACTGTGTGCCGACACTCTCGCGGCATATATCGGAGCCCTCAAAAATTCGTCGAACTTTGAAGAAAGAACGCTCGTTGCAACAATGCAATTTTTGCCATTCAAGAGTTCCAAAAGTTTTTTCACCGTTTTTCCGCTGTTAATCACGGCGTCGCAAATTATAAACGTGCAATCGTTCAACTGCGGGTTTTCTCGCAAACTTCTTTTAAAAGAGTCCGTATTCGACTCGTCGTAAAACAAGACGGGACAATCGAAATAATCCGCCGCCCCGAACGATAACGGAACGCCCGAACGCATAACCGCCACTACGGCGAACCGCGCTTTCGGAAAATCGTTTTTAATAGAGCGCGCTATTTGTTTGCCCAAAAAGCAGTGGGCTTCTCTCAATTTTTTGCCCGACTTGCCCGAATCGCTTTTGCACACCGCTACGGCTTTCGAAACGTCGGCGCTAAGCGGCAAAGTTTTTATTGCCGAAATCTTTTTATCATGCGGCGCATTCGAATAGCACAGCGGAAAATAGTCGAGTTGGCGAATCCCGTCGGTTTCGGCAAGAAACCTCTCCACGTTTTCCCTGTACCCTTTCGCCGTAACAATATACCCTTTATTCGCCCGGCGCAACATCAATCCGTCTAACAGCGAATCGCCGAGAGCAATCACGTATTTTCCTCTCGCTTGCAATTCTTTCACAACATAATACTTAACGTATTTCGAAACAAGCATTTGCTCGTGCGCAAGCACCGTAATCGGCAAATCGAACTTTTCACCTATTTTATTCCACAGTTCTCCGTTCCCCGCCGTTATTCCTATAACGCGAGCGCTTTCGATTGTTCGCAAATCGTCGAGCAAATTTTGATTCAGCGTAATTTTTTTCAACGCATAGCTAATCGATTCCTTCGTGTAAAGTTTAATATTTCGAGCGTAAAGCGAAGCTCTCCAAAGCTGAAAATTAGAATACCTGTCGTTTTTGTAAATCTCTTTTAACGCGGTTTTGGGCTCCTTTATAAAGTCGAACGCCCATGAAGCGCTATCTTCATAAGAAAGAGTTCGGTCGCAGTCGGTTAAGAGCACGCATTGTTCGCTTATATTCAAATTTTCCACCATGCTCTTCGCGAGCGCGCGAGAATCGAACATGTTTTCGGTTACGCATTTAAAAACATATTCCAAAGCAAGCTCGGAGTTGAATTTTATTATGTGCAATTCTTTTCCCGCCGCCAAAAGTTCGCGAGTTAAGTTGCAAATCTCGTAATCTTGCCAACGCTCGATTTGCTCCCGCGTAATTTTATCGTTGTATTTATCTCCCGCCGAATTTCTCATGCGTTCGATTACGTCGCCCGGTTCCGCCTCGATATAGAAAAATTTCTCGTAACATTTTATGTCCGATTGCGTGCACACCGAACGCAACTCATAATTCTCGAAATAAAAAGAGTAATGCCCGTCAACAACGATATTCTCGCGCAATTTTTCCGTTTTGGAAACGTGCGAAACAAATCGTTTTCTCAGCGCGCTTTTTTGAACTTCGTCGCACTGCTTGAACTTTAAGCCGTAGTCATTGAGCGCAAACTCGTTCAACGTTTCGGAGCCTTTTATGTGTTCGAGCTTCGCTCCCCGCTCCGAAAAATATTTTATTAACGCGTTTATAAAGTAGTCTTTGCCGCTTCTCGAAACTCCGTAAATCGCAAACTTCATTTATTTTCCTCCAAATATTTAGAATAATAACATTCGCCGTTTTCCACAGGCGTAAATTTTCGCATCGCTTTTTCAATCTCGAAAAAAGACGCGTTATAATCGCCCAACAAATATTCGTTGTTTTTATAAAATCTTCCGCAAGGGTAAACCCCTTCGGGCGTAACGAATATGTTTGTGCGTCCCACTCCGCATAGTCTGCCGTACATTGTGCAATCGTAAACGTTTTCGCAATTAAACTGCCTTGAAGCGAATCCCGCGTTCTTAGCGCATTCCATAAACAGCGCGAATTCCTCGTCGGAAATATACAAGTCATCGTCGAAATATCCGACTAATTTGGAAAACGTCACGTTTAACAATTCGTTTTCTTTGAAAAACGCAAATAGGCGTTCTTTATTTCTCAACGAAATAGCGTTTACGGTGGCGTTTATATTCGGCGCTTTGCCGAAAACGGATTTGTAAGTTTCAACGCTTTTCATAACGGCGGAATGCGCCGCTCTGCCGTAGTTATGTAACTCTTCGTAACCGTCGAGAGAAAAACAAACGTTTATTCTCTCTTTGTGCTCGTAAAACCTTTCTATATCCTTATTCGCGAGCAACGTTCCGTTGGTTATGGTATACATTTTAAATTCGGAATACTTTTTTTCTCGAACGTATTCGAGAAGAGCGAAAAGCTCCTCTTTTTTCAACATAGGTTCGCCCGCGCCCACAATTCCGAGCTTAAAAACTTTTATCCCGTTTTGCTCGCAATAAGAATGCGCGTTCTCTATAACTTCCGCGACTTCGGAAAATTCAAACTCGGAATCGCCGTTTTGCTTATCTTGAAAATGGCAGTATTTGCAACGCAAGTTGCAACCGTTATTGAGCGACAAACAAGCTCTGTCTATCATAGTCGTTTTTACCTTTTTAACATTTTTATTATAGGCTGGCAGTTCTTTTCATACGCATAATCGAGCGCGGTTTTTCTTTCGAACGACGAAATCGTCGTATCGGCGCCGTTTTCGAGCAAATATTGCACCGTTTCAATATTTTTTTGATACGTCGCTTTGATTAGCGCGGTAAAGCCGTTCCCCTTGTCCTGTTGGTTGATGCACGCGCCGTTTTCGACCAACAGCTTAACTTCTTCCAAAATACCTCCCCAAGAGGCTATCATAAGCGGCGTGTTGTACGGATTTTTTTCGTTCATAGACGGTTCGTTTACGTTCGCTCCGTAATTTAACAGCATTTTAACTATATCGAGCCTATGAATTTGCAACGCGTGAGAAATGGGCGGAATGCAATATTTTTTGTTGTCCACGCGGTTAACGTCTATGCGCGGCAAATTCAATAAAAATTCTATTAAATCGACTTGCTTCTTTCGAATTGCCTGAATGAGCGGAGTGTGGCCGCTTTCTATGTCGATATAGTTCACGTCAACTCCCGTCAAATCGTATTCTTTGAGTTGCGGCAACGCATTTCTGCTAACCAAGTTAAAAAACGCTTGCGAACGCGCAGTGTTAAAGAGCGTGCTTCTGAATACGGAGTCGAAATCGCCGCTTTCTATAACTTTTAAGTTTTTTACTTTGCCGCAATTTTTAAGTTTAAAATCTTTGTCGTTTGAAAATAAGTAAACCGTGTCAGACTTGTTGTTTTCCGCAAGGTCAATCGCATAGTAAAAAATTTTGTCGTCATTATTGCGCGCTTTCGAATTTTCCGCACGTTCCCCCACAACAAATTTATCGCTTTTGAGTTTTTCGATTTTAGTCATGCATAATCCCGCAAGTTTTCTCCTCGACGGATTTCCGTTGTCTTTTTGGTAGTTCAATTCTCTTATAACGGGTTCGGGAATATACACAAAATCGCAACATTCGTTCAAGTCGTCCATGATTTTCGGACAATTTAGAATAATGTTTGTGTCCACCACTATGCGCTTGCAAGAGTTGATTTCGAGCAGTTCGAACGCGTCTTTTCCCGATAAAACCAAAAACTTTGCAAAAGTTTCGAAATCTGGCGCTTGCGTTCCTTGCTCTATTAAACTCAGACTCGAACGGTTAACGCCTATAATTTCCGCAAACTCCGCCTGCGTTTTTCCGAGCTCTATTCTGTGTTCTTTGATTTTTCTCCCCACCTTTTGAGTATAAGTTTCGATTATGTCCGCCATGCGTTTTCTCCTTTAATCATTTTTCGATTTCGCCGCCTTTCAACGACAAAAACATTATAGCAAAATCTTAACATAAGTTCAAGTATTTTATGTAACAATTCTTGCAATTCCAACAATTAGAACATTGTTAAAATTCCCGACACGAAAACTTTTAACCCCATAATATGAATAAGCTTTAACATATAAAAAACGGGCGCATTGCGCCCGAAGTATCTATTATTGCTAAACTTACGCTTGAAAAGTTTTCCGCTCGACGCGCTTTATTCGCACCGCGCGAACAACCGAAAACACGGAGAGCGCCACAAGAAACGACCAAACGGCTACCGACGTAACGGCGGTAAGCAACGGCATATTTCCGCCGTTTCCGTCGTCGAAAGTAACTATTAAAATATATTGCAACGACAGCACCGACACGAATGCGTCGATGAAACTTATGTTTTTAAGCATTTTTACGCTTAGGTTATGGTGCTTACCTGCTTTTATAAAGTTTCTTACCGCAACTACCGTTTTAAAAACGGTATACGCCGCCGTAGCAATTGCGGGAATTGCCGAATAATTTACTTCTTTTTTTCGTAGCGCCATAAGAATTATGGGCGCGAGCAGCGCGAAGTCGAGAACGAAAAGCAAAACGCTTTGCGCCAAAAACAGATTTTTCCGCGCCTCCTCCTTTTGTTCGAACCCGAGTCCTTTTTTTGCGAATTTTCTTTCCGACAAAACCGTGTGCGCTCTAAGCGCCGCAAGCACCGCATAATAGGCGGCAATGCTCAAATTCCATGCGGTTTTATAGGCGAGTCCCAAAAACAAATTGTAACCAGCGAACGCGGTCGTAACGAAAAAGGAAAAAGCGGAAATCGCAAACGTGCGAAAAACGTAATCGCTTCTCACTCGCTTTATAAATTTTCCTGCTTTTTCCTTCCGTTCCATACCTTTTCTAAATTATATCCGTTTTAAGTAAATCATTTCCCTTTTCGAGTAAATTCGCAAGTTTTTCCTCTCCGTCGTCTATAACGGGCAAAAGTTGCTTCGTTTTATTCTCGGCAATTTTCTTATAAATGGGATAATTCACCGCGCACAAAATTATTCCCGCAATTCCGAGCGCAATGCCGCCCGCAAACGCAGGGACGCTGCCTTCGATTAGCATTGTAAGGCACATTCCTCCGCCGAGCACCAAAGCCGCGATACAGCCGAATATATACGCGAATATGCTCGCTCCCAACGTTTTGGCTTTTTGCAAATCGTTTATATTCTCGAACATTTCTTCCGACTGCCTTTCGAGTTTATTAAGTTCTTGTTTATGCTTCTGCTTCCTGTCTCGTTTCAGCGAAAACGTTATGCCGTCGATTGCCGTAGGCGTCGCGGCGGTTATTTCCCAACCGAAAGCCTCGTACATATCCGCCGCTTTCGTTTGGTCTTTCGCTTTAACAGTTTTGGTCTTATACTCATACGATACAAAATCTTTTTCTTGCATTTTTTATTTACCTCCGTTTTTTTGTATCACGGTTTATGCCGCCGACGCGCGTTTCGGTTGACTTTTTCCGTGAAACAAGTGTATCATATTATAAAAAAGAAAATAAAACAACCGTTTAAAACGGCAACGAGACACTTCCCGCAAAAGTGTTGCGGTGAATAAGACAAAAAGGAGAATATGTATCATGGAATACTCCCCCGAAGAGTACTCTCGGCATTATATAGTTCAAGCTTTGTTCAAGTTGATGAACGAATACGATTACGAGAAAATAAGCGTAACCGACATTGCGAACAAGGCGGGCGTGGGAAGAGCTACGTTTTACAGATATTTTAAACGAAAGGAAGACGTCATTGTATTTTATCTTGAACACGGCACCAAAAAATTCGTTTTCGAACAGCGGTTTTATCCTCGTTGCAAATCCGATTATATTCTCGTAGTGAAAAACGTTTTAACCACGTTCAAGCAAAACATACAACCGTTTAAGCTCATACGCAAAGCCCGCTTGGAATATATTTATCTCGATTACCTAAACAAAAAATTTACCGAAAAGTTCGGCGAAGACAACCCTAACCTCAACGCGTTCACTCCGTTTTTGTATGCGGGAATGTTATTCAACGTTTCAATGCTATGGCTCGACGGCGATTGCGAAGAGCCTATCGACAAACTATCAAACATGATTGTGAACGCCATTTATTTCGAATAAGTTTTTTAACGAACTCGCGTATGTAAAAGAAATATATTCCGCCCGAGCGAAACGGCTTGACATAATAGTAAAAAAATATTAGAATAATATATGCGTCGTGCTTATAAACTTGCAACGCCAAATTTAAAATACGGGCAATTAACTCAGCTGGGAGAGTGTCTTCTTGACGTGGAGAAAGTCACAGGTTCGAGTCCTGTATTGCCCACCAAGACCCACCCGGTCGAACCTTTTAGGTTTGATTGGGTGTTTTTTATTAAGCACGCTATGTAACGGCGTGCTTTGTGTTATACGGCACAATAGCTATCGTAATGTTATCTTTCGATGCAACAATAAAACGGCTTGTAACATATACAGAGTAGTTTTCGGACAAAGAAAAATCCCGACGGTCGTTGTCGGGATTATCGGGATTTATTAGGTTTTTTGTTTTTGTCATTTTTAAGGTGTCAAGCTCATATTATATTGCATAAATATATTTGCAGTAACGCAATGCAATAAAAAAATATTTTGTAAGGAGCTAACGTATTATGGAAAAAAACATCACACCCTCGCCCGCACCCGCAACGACCGCACCTTCGGGAGAAGAGCTTTGCGGTTCGACGAACATTCTCGACACCGTACATCTTAAAAATCTTGTAGACGACCTTTCGAAACTTTACGGCACGTGCGTGGGAACGAAAGTTGCAAGAGATACGAAAATTGCGGCTGAGAAACGTCTCATCGAGGCAATACGCGCCAACCTTGACCGCTACGAAGGCTAAGCAGTAGACGCGAGCTATTTCCCGCCCTACCTTACGGCGACAAAAACCGATACAAGGCATTCGGAATTTAATTTCACACACACTCTCCCCGACGGAAACAATTTTCGTCGGGGTTTTTATTTGTTGCTCAAAGTTTATTAAAAACGAGGTAAGACTCAATAGGGCTATGGCGCTAATTACAGTTTATTATTAAAGTTTATTTTAAGCTATTTTTGAATTTAAAATTCATATTTTTGAATTTAAGTTTTAAAAATGGGTAAAATTAAAAATAAATTTAACATTTTGCTTGTAAAACTTCTTAAAATATGATATAATGAATTGAAAGGAGTAAAATATGAAATATAAAAATTTGGAATCTTTTTATTACAAAAGTCGCAATGAGTATGAAAATCAATATGTATCGCGTTTTGACGACATTTGCACAGAAAAGATAGATTTTTTTATAAACAATTATCAAGCATTCTATGTAAATACAAGTGAAATTACGTGTTTGATTTACGATATAATGCAAGCAAATCGCCAATTAGACGATATTTGCGCTCAACTGCCGGGAGTGGCGTTAACCCAATATCAAAGAAATAAATTGATTGACGAAATAAATATTACTAATGAGATAGAAGGAGTTTACAGCACAAAACGCGAAATAAGCGATATCCTTGACAATATAGAGGTCAAAGATAAAATGTTGCGACTCGTAAACTTAGTCAAAAAATACGAAAAAATCATGCAAAACGACGAGATTGATTTAAGCAATTGTGAAAATATAAGAAAACTGTATGATGAGATTGTTTTGCAAGAAGTTATTGCGACCAATCCCGAAAACATACCTGACGGAAAGTATTTTCGGAAAAACTCCGTTAGCGTTTGGAACAACAAGCAACAGCATGTACACAGCGGACTTATGCCGGAAAACGCCATAAACGAAGCAATGCAAAAAGCATTGACAATTTTAAACGGCGATAGCGGAAATCGATTGATAAACATCGCGATATTCCATTATTTATTGGGATATATACATCCCTTTTATGATGGAAACGGACGTATGAACAGGTTTATAAGTAGCTATATGCTTTCAAAGGAATTAAATCATCTTATAAGCTATGGGCTTTCGGTCGTTATAAAAGAAAATAAAAGCAAATATAATAAACTTTTTATTACTACAAACGATAAAATCAACAGAGCGGATTTGACGCCTTTTATTATAAATTTTTTGGAGTTTATTAAAACCAGCTTATTCCATATGAACAACAAACTTAGGGAAAAAGAAGAAAAATTAGAATATTACGATTCACTTTTACAAAACGTATATCGCGGCAAATCGAAGTATTGGAACGTAGCATATTTTTTATTGCAAAATTCTTTATTCGGATTCGAAGGATTTAAAATGACCGATTTAAAAACACTGTTACCTTTCGGTTATGCCGCAATAAAAGAAACATTGGAGTTAAATAAAAATATAATTAAAACAACTCAAATAGGTAAACGGCTGTTCTACTCATTGAATTTAGACGTACTCGACCAATAAAATTATATTAGGACGATATTTTTCATGGTAATTTTAATTTCGGGCGCGACGCACACGGGCAAAACGCTGTGCGCGCAAAAACTCATGGAACAATATGAAATTCCCTATCTTTCTATCGACCATTTGAAAATGGGTTTAATTCGAAGCGGACAAACTTCCCTCACTGCAACCGACGACGAACAACTCACCCCGTATCTTTGGGGAATAGTGAAAGAAATAGTCAAAACGGCTATCGAAAACAAGCAAAATTTGATAATCGAGGGGTGCTATATTCCGTTCGAATGGAAAAAAGATTTTAGCGAAAAATATTTGCCCGAAATAAAATATTACTGCCTTGTAATGACCGCCGAATACATAGAAAATAATTTTTCGGATATATGCAAATATGAAAACGCAATCGAAAACCGTTTGCCGAATAGCGGCGTTAAAAAACAAGATTTGCTCGAAGACAACGAAAACAATTTGCGCCTTTGCAAACGGCACGGCTTAAATTATATTCTAATCGATAAAACTTACGAAATTAAAATAGACTTACAACATTAAAGGAGCCTCAACATATGAAAATCGCCGTAACGGTGACGCCTCAAAAACTTATAGACGTGCTTTTAAACGTCGCCATAGTGCGACCCGTTTTTATTTGGGGCGCGCCCGGAATAGGAAAATCTTCGATAGTGGAATCGTTCGCAAACTCGCTCGGGTTAGAGTGCGTTTCCCTGCTCGGCAGTCAGCTCGCGCCCGAAGACATTATAGGCGTGCCGCAAATCGTTGACGGGAAAAGCATTTTCTGTCCGCCCAAATCGATAGCGAGAGAACAGCCTTATTGTCTGTTTTTAGACGAACTGAACGCTTGCTCGCAAGAGGTTCAAAAAGCGTTTTACAGTTTAATAAACGAAAAGCGCATAGGCGAATACACTCTCCCCGAAGGCTCCATAGTAATCGGGGCGGGCAACCGAGCGCAAGACAGCGCAATCGTAAAGCAAATGTCGTCGGCGCTCATAAACAGAATGTTTCACGTTGAGTTGATTGCGTCGGCGCGCGACTGGCTTGCATGGGCTACCGAACACGAAATACACGAATACGTTACCGAATACATAGGGCTGCGGCCAGACCATTTGTGGAGTCAGCCGCCCAAAACGGAAGAGCCGTTTTCCACTCCCCGCTCGTGGCACATGCTTTCCGACGCGTTGAAAAGCTATGGAAGCGGCATAACCGAAGAGCAAATCGGCATACTCGCCGCAGGCTGTTTATCGCCAAACCACGCCACGCAATTCAAAGCGTTTATAAAACAAATTAAAAACAGATACGCGCTTTCCGCAATAATTAACGGCGAACAGCGTTGGCCGAGCGACCCGAAAGACAGAGACACGCTGTATTTTCTTTCGCAAAGTTTTCGCGCGCAGTTGGCAAAAGAACTCCCCAAAGACAAAAACAATTTGCGCGCCGCAACGCAAGACTTGGTTATTCGCGCAAAAGCTTTGATTAAAGATTTGGCGAATATAAGTTTGGAAATTGCTCAAACGACAGTGTCCGCTTCCGACGGCGTGGAGTTGCCCGACTGGTTCCTAATCGAAATCGTGCGCGACTTGCCCCGCTTGGCGGAAAAGAAGAACTGACATGGGCGGAAACAAACGCAAACTAATTAAAGAGCAACACGACATAGCTCTGCAAAATTTCGAAAAGGGTTGCGAAATTGTAGCCAAGCACCCTATTTTCGATTACTTATACCGCGAAGCTATAATTTACCGCAACGAATCTTTTCAATATCCAAAAAACGGCTATGCTACGGTAACCGAACGCGGCTCAATATACGTAAATCCGCGCATAAGAGCGGACGCGGAAGTTTGGGTATACGTAATCTCGCACTGCTTGCTTCATCTCGGAATGGGGCATTTCAAAAAACCGGACGTAGACAAAAAATTTTGGAACGCGGCTTGCGACTGCGTTATAGCCAAATTTTTGGCAGACTTAAAACTCGGGAAACCGCCTAAGGAATTGTCTTATTCGCTCGACGGAATAACCGACGAAGAAAGAACGTACCGCAAGATTTCCGAAAACGGAATAACGGCGGTCGGCAATTTTTCGGTGGCGGTCGACATGTGCGACATGAACTACGGCGACAAAAACAACTACTATTTCTCGAACAACGTAAATTGGGAAAAGCTGTTCGCTATGGGGCTGAGCGACGCCGTTAAAAAATCCGTCGGCGTGGTGCGAGGCGAATACGCAAGCGTTTGCGACTCTAATAAACGCATTTCGATGCCGCAACGAGTGCGCGACTGGTTTGTGTCGAGCTATCCTTTGCTCGGAGCGCTCGCCGCAAGTTTCAAACTAATCGAAGACACCGAAGTTTGCCAGCGAATGCACATTTCCGTAGCCGCAATTTCCGCCGAAGCGCAAGAAATTTACATAAATCCGTCTTGCCCGCTCACCGAAGACGAGTGCAAGTTCGTTATGGCGCACGAATTTCTTCACGTGGCTTTGAGGCATGACATAAGAGTAAAATGGCGCGACCCCTATCTATGGAATATAGCGTGCGATTACGTGATAAACGATTGGCTTACCGATATGGGGGTTGGCGAGCGCCCCGACGGCCTACTTTACGACACCGAGCTCAAAGGCATGAACGTGGAAAGCGTTTACGACCGCATTGTTACCGACTTGCGCAAATACAGAAAGCTCGCCACTCTTCGCGGAACGGGCTATGGCGATATAATATTGCCCTCTCGCGAAAAATCCGAATCGTATGTTGCGCTCGACGAATTTTACAGACGCGCTTTAATGCAAGGCTTAAACTATTGCGAAGAACAAAGCAGAGGCTTTCTCCCCGCAGGGCTCATAGAGGAAATAAAAGCGCTCGCCATGCCTCCGCTCGAATGGGACGTGGAACTCGCAAAATGGTTCGACGACAGATTCGCGCCCATCGAAAAAAAGCGCACGTATTCGAGAATAAGCCGACGGCAATCGTCCACTCCCGATATTCCCCGCCCCAACCGCTATATTCCGCAAGAACTCATGGAAGGGCGCACTTACGGAGTAATTTTGGATACTTCGAGCTCTATGGACAGAACTCTGCTCGGAAAAGCTTTGGGCGCAATCGCGAGTTACAGCCTATCGCGCGACGTAAACTTTGTTCGCGTGGTATTTTGCGACGCCGAACCTTACGACGAGGGCTATATGAACGTTGAAGACATTGCGGGAAGAGTGAAAGTTAAAGGCAGGGGCGGCACGATTTTGCAACCCGCCGTCGACTTACTTTTGCGCGATAAAAATTTTCCCGAATCGGCGCCCATATTGATTATTACCGACGCTTACATCGATAAAATAGTATTGCACGGCAGAACTCACGCATTCCTAATTCCGCAAGG
Organism: uncultured Clostridia bacterium; assembly: GCA_947089425.1. Classification (GTDB taxonomy): domain Bacteria; phylum Bacillota; class Clostridia; order Christensenellales; family Pumilibacteraceae; genus Pumilibacter. Next base: position 29,974 of record CAMUKG010000002.1, on the reverse strand, counting down.
CGCCCAACTCCCGTTTGTCCCCAAAGGCAAAGTGTTCAGAATAGACTGACGGCATTTCCGCAATAAAACAATTTTTACTCAACGCTTGCGTTTTTTCGCGCACAATGTTATAATTACATTATCACAAACGAAATTTCAAGTTAAAAGGAAAAAACAAAATGTTTCACGACGCTTTGTGGGAAAGCAGAAGTCACGCGAAAAACATAGTTCTCTATTTAATGTTTATCCCGCTTGTAACGCTCATTTCAATTCCGTTTTTAATTCACTTTTTCGGGTTCGGACTATTAGTGGCAATAGTGGGAATCGTAACGGTTGCGGCGTTCGTAGTTCTTATTATTATCGGGCGCAAATACAGATGGCACAACAACAAGCTCGTGTTTGCGTTCACCGAGCAAGGCATATTCTTCGGAATGGAAAAAAACAACTCGTATTTTCACGAAACGTATTCGCATATTGCGGGTTACGGCGCAATACCCGACGGAGAGTTTGCAACGGTTACAATTTATTTCACCGAACAAACCAACGCAGGCACGTTCGGAAATATAACGTCGCTTCAAATGGTGCGAATCGCGCACTTCGATACTCTTAAAACGGTGCTTGACGCTCACAATATTGCACAAACGCAACCCGAAAGCAAATAAGAAAATTATAAAACCGCTTTAAAAAGCGGTTTTTTCATAACGTTCGTTAAAATTCGTTTTCGTATTTTTTGAAAAACTCATAGTATGTTCTCACGTTTTTCAGTTCGGTCCACCTCTTAACGTCAACGTATTCCTCGTCAAAGTCGTATATCTTCGCCCCGCGCATAGAGAGCAAAAACGGCGAATGAGTGGCTATTATCATTTGGCAACCGAAAAACCGCGCCGAATCTTCCAAAAATTTTAACAGCTCCTGTTGCCGCTCGGGCGACAAACTGTTTTCGGGCTCGTCTAATAAATACAGCCCGTTTTCACGTATCTTATCGGTGAAATAGAGATATCCGCTCTCGCCGTTCGAATGTTCGCGAATATTTTTTGCGAGACGGTTGCGCACATAACGCGATTGCGTGGTCTTTTTTCGACGCGCGTCGCACACGTCTTTTAACCGTTCGTAATCGTCTAACGAAGTCATTTGAAAACGGGAATACTTCGCGTCGAGATACTCTTTGAAGAGTTCTTCGCGCTTGCGGTCTATGCCCTCGTTGGCGCTCCGCAAATTCAACATAAAGTCGAACACGTCGTCGCTCGTAATTATTCTTCCGTTTTGAGGAATCGCTTTTTCGGTTCCGTAAGAACACAGCCTAATGTAATCTTCGAAAAAACTCGAACGGTTATATAACGTGTCCCGTTTTAAACGCAACTTCTCGGCTATTATGTTGAGAGCTGTGGTCTTCCCCGACCCGTTCCCGCCGTATAATATAGTAATCGGTTCAAAATCCAGCCGAGTCAAATTATGGCGCGACAAAATAAAAAACGGATACATTGTGTCGTAGCAAGTCCGCTTTATGTCCATACGAAACGACTGTTCGCATTCGAGGTCGGGAAATTCGAAACGGGATAAATAAACCATACGCTCATTATATCAAACGCCTTGCAAAAAAGCAATATTTTTATTTGCCAACAAGCAACTAAATATTTGCCCGAATTTTGCGTTCGTGATATAATATTAGCGTTAAAAAATTATAGCTTATTTAATTTGCGAGGTAAAAAAAATGAAAACGATTAAAGTTACCCAAACGGCAACCGAAAAATTCGCGCCCGACACGGCGGTGTTCGAACTGCGGCTCGTTGCCGAAAGCAAAAAACATTCCGACGCGGTCGCGGCTCTACGCGAAAAGACCGAAGCGGTTACGAACGCGCTCGCGAGCGCAAAGCTCGCAAAAGGAGAGCTGTCGGCATCGGGCGCGGCGGTGTCTTCGGCGCGGCGAGACGGAAAGCTGTTTTTCAGCGCGCACGAAAACATGAAAATAACTCTTCCCGTTGCCGATATTCGGCTCGGAGACGTTACCGACGCGCTCGAAAAGAGCGGAGCCGAATGGAGCCAAACCTACGTTCTTTCCGACAAGTCGCATAAAAACGCGCTCATTCAAAAAGCGGTTAAAGCGGCGCGCGAAGTAGCCGAAGCGCTCGCGAGCGCGGCAAACGCGAAACTCGGCGCGCTCGCGAGCATGGAATACGTTTCGCAATACGGCGGCGGTGTGCGTATGCTCAGAGCCGCTTCGTTCTCCGACGCCGCCGAACCCGAACAGATAGAGGCGCAAGAAACGGTTGCTTGCGAATGGGAAATCGCTTAAGCGAATGGACTATCTGTATTTCGACATGGAGTGCGCCGACGGCAATCATGCCTGTTCTTTCGGCTATGTGCTCGCAAACGAAAATTTCGACGTTCTCGAAAAGCGCGACTTGCTAATAAACCCCGAATGCAAGTTCAGGTTGGGGCGCGGCGGCGAAGAACCTTATATTCGCCTCTCGTATAAAGAAAAAGAATTTCGCAAAGCGCCCAACTTCGCAAAAGTATACGACGAAATACGCGCGCTCCTCATCGCCGAAAACAGAATTCTTTTGGGGCACAGCATATCTTCGGACATAGGCTTTTTGGAAAAGGCTTGCACCCGCTATTCCAAAGAATATTTCTCGCTCGAAGTGTACGACACGCAAAAGATTTACGCCCTTTGCGCGCGAGAACAGCAAATGCGTTCTCTCGAATATATCGTGAGAGAGCTCAATATTGACGCGTCGCACCTAATCGAGCACAAGAGTTGCGACGACGCCGAAATGACAATGCTTGCGGCAAAGGCGCTGTGCGAGCGCTACGAGTGCGGCATAGAAGAGTTTTTGCGGCAACACCGCGCGAGTACGGTGAGCGGCGCAAGCCTTGCCATAAACCGCGCGGTAAAAGAACTCAAAGCCCGCTACCCCAAGAGCAAAAAAGCGCCCGCAATTTGCATTTCGGACGCAATAAAAGAAGCGGACGCGGCTAAACGCATAAACCTTTTGAAAACGATTTTCGCGCGCGGTTTCGGATATTCGAGCACCGTGCAAAAATGCGCCTACTACGTTTCGAACGGTGAGTTAGGCGCGAAAGAACAAGCTTACGAACAGTTATCGAAAGAAGGACAAGCTTTTCGCAAAATAACGCCTTTCGAGCTCGGCGAGCTACTCGAAATTCCCGTAAGCGACTTATGCGAAACGGCAAATCCGCCCGCTTCCGAAAACGCCGAAAAAATCGCGAAAGCCGCTTTTTCCGTAATTGCCGCAAAACGGAAAGCTACGAAAAAAGCTAGGTAATTTTTGCCACGAAACAAAGCGAAAAAACTCAATAACACGCAATAACGACATAAACGGACTAAGAGGTTGTCATTTCGACCAAGCGAGGAACGAGCGCGCGGAGAAATCTATCCGTTAGGCGCATTTTTCCTTATATAGACCCCTCGACTTCGCTCGGGGTGCCCTTTTGTGCGTTTTTCCCTCTGCCGTCCGGCATGACTCTATGAGCAAAACAGTATAACTTTATGAAAAGCGCCTCGAAGCTTGCTTTTGCTTCGAGGCGTTCTTTCAAATAATAATTATTCTTGGGTTTCTCCTCCGGTTTCGCCGCCGTCCTCTCCCGTGTCGGGCGCGGGAGGCGTAGGACGTTCGCTTTCGGCGATTTTCACAGTGATTTGCATGTTTTTATAATAAACATTATCCCCAAACTTTGTTCCGAAAACGCCAACCTGCAACTTAGTATCTTTTATAGTGAGCGCTTTCCCCGTAATTTCGCAAGAGACTTCCACTTTTTGATATTTTGAAGAACCGGCAAATTCTTTTGTTTCAAGCAAATTCGATTTATCTTTGTTTTTGCCTATTCCCACAGAATATCGGGCGGAACAGCCTTGCAGTTCCATGCTTGCGATAATCGTGAATTTCATTTTCGGATTCGCGGTAGCAACCGAAAGCAAATATCGCAACTTGGGCCCTTCGGTATTACACCAGCTAATTGTGGGGTCGCCGTAAACATTATACCAAGTGTAATCGGGATCCTCTTCGTACCAAAAAGGCGTTTGATAAACGTAATCGTAGTCTATATCTTTGTAATACGGATACAGCACCGTCGAGCCGTCGCCCGAAAAACTACTGCTAATGCAAGAGCCGTCCCAGTCGATAAGTTTTGCGCCCTCTCCGTTTTCGGCGGTGTAAAAACCGTCCAAAACGTAGCCTTCTTTATAGCGCGGGTCTATTTTAATCGAATCTTTGCCCGTAAAAGTATACTTATTGAGTTCCTCGTATTGCACCGAAAATTCGTACACCGTTTCGTTTTGTTTGTCGTTGCCGCTCGAAGAGTTTCCCGCGCACGAACCGACACAATCGAAAATAAAACATCCGCTGAGCGTAAACACGCACAAGCACATTGCCGCCAAACACAATAACCTTAACCCTTTTTTCATGTTCTTTCCTCGCTAAAAAATGATTTATACACATAGTATACATCTATTATATATCAAGCCCCCCCCGTCAAGTATCTGAACTCACTTTTTGAGAATACGTAAAAAACCGCGAACTTGTCGCAAAAAATTCGGAGTATATGCAAAAACGCACAGCGCAAATATGCGCTGTGCGTTTCACGTTTCTTTTTTAATTCCGCGAAGCGGCGTTTTTTCGTTTAGAGCTTTTGCAGTTCGGGCAAGGGCACGGGAACGCCGCTTCCGAATATCAGTTTTATCATTGGCGGCACGTCGCTTTTGTAATAAGCCTTAACAAGCTGTTCGCATCTTTCGTTTTTCAGTTTTCTGACGTAGGCGGCTTTAAAGCAACCTATTCTTTTGCCCGACGCAAACACGTCGCAACCGTCGTTTTCCGAAAATCGCAATTCGAGCTCTTGCCCGTCGGAAACTTTCGCAACCGAAGGCTCGCACAGAATTACGGTTTGCTCGTTTTCGGGAATGGGCGTGGCTATGGTTTCGGGGTCGGGCTCGGATGTCAAAAGCTTATAAATGCTATTGTCGTCAACAACGGTGTAGCCCGACATATCGTCGTCGATTACGTCGTCGTAAGGATTTTCTTCGTCGTATATTCTCATCGGTTTTTCTCCTTGTGCGCGATATAGTATTATTATACTACACATGTTTGCAATTCGTCAATACCGTTTTCGAATTTTTTATTTTTTTCGATTTTTACTTAAATTCTCTCAACGCTGTATTTTAGTATATAACAAAAAAACAAAAAAGCTAATCGAGTTCGAACGCGCCCGTATAGAGTTGATAATATTTTCCCTTTTGCGCAATAAGTTGTTCATGATTGCCGCGCTCTATAATTTTGCCGTGTTCGAGCACCATAATCACGTCGGCGGCGCGCACCGTAGAGAGTCTGTGCGCAATAATAAACACCGTGCGTCCCTGCATCAGTCTGTCGCAACCCGCCTGCACAATCGCTTCGGTGCGGGTGTCTATGCTGCTCGTCGCTTCGTCCATAATCATGACGGGAGTATTGGCAACCGCCGCCCGCGCAATGCTTAAAAGCTGACGCTGCCCTTGCGAGAAATTCGCGCCGTCGGCAATGAGCATTGTATTGTAGCCTTCGGGCAACCGCATAATAAAATCGTGCGCTCCCGCAAGACGCGCCGCCGCTTCCACTTCTTCGTCGGTCGCGTCGAGTCGCCCGTAGCGAATGTTTTCGCGCACAGTGCCCGTGAATAAGTTGGTGTCTTGAAGCACCATGCCTAGCGAGCGACGCAAATCGTCTTTCTTTATTTTGTTGATATTTATTCCGTCGTAGCGAATTTTGCCGTCGGCTATGTCGTAGAACCTATTGATTAAGTTTGTAATCGTGGTTTTGCCCGCGCCCGTAGAGCCCACGAACGCCACTCTCTGACCCGGTTTTGCAAATACCGACACTCCTTTGAGAACGGGCTTATCTGGCTCGTAAGCAAAGTCTACGTCGTCAAGCAATATGTCTCCTTTCACTTCCGCATAAGTCACGGTGCCGTCGGCGGAATGAGGGTGACGCCACGCCCATCTTCCCGTGCGCGTGTCGCTCTCTATAAGGTTGCCGTTTTCGTCCTCTTTGGCGTAAACCAAAGTTACGTAGCCGTCGTCCGTTTCGCTCTTTTCGTCGAGGAGCGCGAACACGCGGCTTGCGCCCGCGCGCGCGAGCACAACCGAATTCACCATTTGCGCCATTTGCCCCACGTTATTCGAAAACGAACGGCTCATGGTTATAAACGACATTATAATTCCCGCGCTCAAAACGTTTGTGCCGAAGCAGTAAACGTTTGGCACTCCCGCGATTTTCATTGCAACGCCCGCAAAAGCAACTATAACGAACATAAGGTTGCCGATATTTCCGAGTATCGGCATCAAAATATTCGCAAAGCCGTTCGCCTTGTCGGCGCAATCGAAGAGTTCGCCGTTTATTTTATCGAAGTCCCTTTCGGCGGCTTCCTCGTGGCAAAAAACTTTTATTACCTTTTGCCCGTTCATCATCTCTTCTATAAACCCTTCGGTTTTCGCTATGGCGCGCTGTTGGCGCACGAAGTTTTTTGCGCTTCGCCCGCCCACGAACTTAGTCGCCAAAACCATGAGAGTAGAAAACACAACCACCACCAAGGTGAGCCACACGCTGTACGACAACATAACGCAGAAAAATGTGAGGAGCATAACGCTCGAACTGAACATTTGCGGAACGCATTGCGCCGCAAGCTGCATGAGCGCGTCAACGTCGTTGGTGTAGGTGCTCATAATGTCGCCGTGAGTGTGCGTGTCGAAATATTTTATGGGCAACGACTGCATTTTGTTGAACATATCCACGCGAATTTGTTTCAAAAAGTCGTGAGCCACAATAGCCATAAGCCGAGAATGCACGAACACGGCTATAATAGCCAAGCCGAACACTCCGCCCATAATCGCCACGGTTTTTATTAAAGTTTTCCACACCGAATCGAGTCCGTTCGTTAGCGCGGGCGTTATGCATGTGTCAACTACTCTTTGCAAAAATATCGATGCCGACACGTTGGCGGCGGCGGAAAACAGTATGCAAATAAGCACTACGGTGAGTCTGCCCTTATAGTGCGAAAACAGATATTTCACTACCCTGCCCAAAACTCCCTTTTCGGCGGGGTTCTTTATTTTTTCGTTACGCCGCATCTTCGTCTCCTCCCGCTTTGTTTTGCGACTCGTAAACCTCGCGGTAAATGTCGTTGGATTTAAGCAGTTCCTCGTGCGTACCCATGCCGCTTATGCGCCCGTTGTCGAGCACCACTATGCGGTCGGCGTCCATAACGGAAGCGGTGCGCTGAGCTATTATAATTTTGGTAGTGCCGGGAATTTCCTCGCGAAAAGCCTTGCGGATTAGCGCGTCGGTGCGAGTGTCAACCGCGCTCGTGGAATCGTCGAGAATTAGAATTTTCGGCTTTTTCAAAAGGGCGCGGGCAATGGTGAGCCGCTGTTTTTGACCGCCCGACACGTTGGTGCCGCCCTGCTCTATGTGGGTGTCGTAACCGCCCGGAAACGACGAAACGAATTCGTCGGCGCAAGCGAGCCGAGCCGCATGTTGCACTTCTTCGCGCGTGGCGTTTGCGTCGCCCCAAAGCAAATTCTCTTCTATCGAGCCCGAAAACAGCAGATTCTTTTGCAAAACCATTGCCACGCTGTTTCGAAGCGAATCGAGTTCGTATTCTCTCACGTCTTTGCCGCCAACGCGCACGCACCCCTCGCACGCGTCGTAAAGGCGTGGAATCATTTGCACGAGCGACGTTTTGCCGCTTCCAGTGCCGCCCAAAATTCCCACCGTTTCGCCGCTTTTAATGTGCAGTTCTATGCCCGAAAGCACTTCCGCTTCGGCGTCGCGCGAATACTTAAAGCTCACGCCGCAAAAATCAACGTCGCCGTTTTCCACCTCGCGGCAAGCGTTTTCGGGCGACACAATGTCGCTCTTTTCGTTGAGCACTTCCGAAATACGTTTTGCCGACGCGGTAGCCATAATAATCATTACGAGCACCATTGCAAGCATCATCATAGACGAAAGTATTTGCGCCGAATAAATGAAAAGGCTGGATATGTCGCCCGTGCTGAGTTCGCCCCAAAGAAGCTCGCCCGTCTCGGGAGAAACACCGCCGAAGGTGTTCACCGTGAGAATGGCGCCGAACACGCTTATCAGAATTATGACCGCGAAAATGCAAAACCACATTAAAGGGTTGCTTAGCGCGAGCAATTTTTCGGGACGCACGAAATTGCGGCGAATGTCTTCGGCGCTGTTCTCGAATTTTTTGCGTTCGAAGTCTTCGCGCACATACGTTTTAACAACTCTCATGCCCTTAATATTCTCTTGCACGGAGTCGTTGAGCTTGTCGTATTGCTTAAATACGCTGTCGAACATGGGATACGCTTTCCAAATAAGAAGAGCCATGCAAACGCCGAGCACGGGAATAATGCCCAAAAATATGCAAGCCATTTTAGGGCTCACGTTAAACGACATAATCAAAGCGGTTATGAGCATGAGCGGAAAACGCACCGCCATGCGAATAATCATCATATAGGCGTTTTGCACGTTGGTAACGTCGGTTGTAAGGCGCGTTACAAGCCCCGACGACGAAAACCTATCTATATTGCCGAACGAAAAACTTTGCACTTTATAAAATAAATCGTGCCTTAAATTTTTGGCGAAACCGGTAGACGCGCGCGCGGCAAAGCGCCCCGAAAGGGTGCCGAAAACAAGCGAACATGCCGCCATAACTATTAGAATTATGCCGCTTTTGAGCACGGGAGTAAGCGTATTTCCGTTAGCCGCGTTTATAAGACGCGCTATTACGAGCGGAATAAGGCATTCCAAAAGCACCTCTCCCGTCATAAAGATAGGCGTTAAAATTGACGGAAGCTTATACTCCCGCACACTACGCGACAGTGTTTTGAGCACCATAATATGTAGTTCCTCCGAATGTTCCAAGTATCTTCGAACGTTTCAAATATAAGTATAAAAGAATAAAAAAATATTGTCAACCGCATAAAGCAAATTATGCTCGGAAAATTTCATGAAAATTTTCCGAGCATAATTATAACCTACCCCCGAAGTCAAGAGTCGCGCATATCCCGACATTGTATTTTATGCAATTTTAATTTTTTTGCCGTTTTATATCCAACATAAAACAAAAAGACGAACCTAAGTCCGCCTTTCGAATTGTTTTTATTTTTGTTCTTTCTTCCACGCCTTGATTTCTTCGAGTCGGGTTTTGAACTTTATTTCCAAGCCCTCTTCGGTGGGGCGGTAATATTCTTTCCCGACGAGAGAATCGGGCAAGCATTGCATATCGGTGAGCTTGTTTTTATAGTCGTGAGCGTATTTGTAGCCTTTGCCGTAGTCGAGTTCTTTCATTAGGCGAGTGGGTGCGTTGCGAATAACGAGCGGCACGGGCTCGGCAAGCATTTCAAGCGCGTCTTTCTTTGCTCTCCCGTATGCTTCGTAAAGAGCGTTGGATTTGGGCGTCACCGACATATACACGACCGCTTGCGTCAAATGCACACTGCATTCGGGCATACCTATAAAATGGCAAGCTTGATACGCCGCCACCGCTATTTCGAGCGCGCGAGGGTCGGCAAGCCCTATGTCTTCGCTCGCAAACCGCGTAACTCTGCGCGCCACGTATAAGGGGTCTTCGCCCGCTTCCAACATGCGCGCAAGCCAGTATACGGCGGCGTCGGGGTCGGAATTGCGCATAGACTTGTGAAGCGCCGAAATAAGATTGTAGTGCTCCTCGCCGCTCTTATCGTATAAAAGCGATTTTTTGGACGTGCACTGCTCCACATTTTCGCGCGTGACTTCTATTCCGTTTTCGGTAACGTTGCCGTTCAGAACAGCCATTTCGAGAGTGGTGAGCGCATTGCGCGCGTCGCCGTTGGCAAAATTTGCGATGAGGTCGAGCACGCCCTCTTCGAGTTTCACGTCCGTACCGCCGAACCCGCGTTCGTCGGTAAGCGCATGGTTTAAAAGCCCTTTTATTTCGTCGGCATTTAGCGACTGCAACACGAACACTTTGCAACGCGACAAAAGCGCGCCGTTCACCTCGAACGACGGATTTTCGGTAGTAGCCCCTATTAGAATAATGCTTCCTTTTTCCACATACGGCAAAAACGCGTCTTGTTGAGCTTTATTGAAACGGTGAATTTCGTCCACGAACAAAATCGTCTTTTCGCCGAACCTACGGTTTTGCTCGGCGCGTTCCATAACCTGCTTGATTTCTTTTATTCCGCTCGTGACGGCTGAAAAGTCTATAAACGCCGCTTTCGTTTTTAGCGCTATAACCCGCGCGAGAGTTGTTTTTCCCACGCCCGGCGGACCCCAAAAAATGAGCGAACCCACGCTGTCGTTTTCTATTAGGCGGCGGAGTATTTTCCCCTTGCCCAAAAGATGACTTTGCCCCGCCACTTCTTCGAGCGTTCGGGGACGAAGCCGCGCGGCAAGCGGCAAATCCCTTTCGTTTTCAAATAACGTTTGCTGTTCCATATCGTTTCCTTGCTTTCGTATTGCGCTCTTTTCGCAAAAAAATTCGACGAAAATCGATGAAATCCGTTTAATTCGTTTGACAAACGTCAAACATAATATTATAATGATTTTATCATAAAAATTTCGTTAAGCGGCGCTTTGCCGGGAGGATTCCCGCAGGGCGTTGTTTGTATTTCATGCGGGCTATCCGAACAACGACGGCTCCGCATATTTTTTTCGGGAGAAACGCAAATACTATTTTTCGCCCTTCTTCTTTTTCTTTTCTTTCGGTTTTTCGTCTTCTTCGCGCGCGGGAAGATATTCGAGGTTCCCCGCGTTTGCCTTATACAGAACTTGCCGCGACAGCACGCAACACACCGCCGACGCCGCCGACACCAAAATATTGCACACGGCAACAAATATGTCGAGCCCGCCCGACGAGCCGAACCCTATTGCGGAAATCACTATTTCAGCCGCCGCAACGAGAATATGCAATACGTTGAAACATTCGTACGACACGAACGTGTGCCTATCGAGCCCGTCGCGCGGAACGTTCCGCTCTTTGAGTTCGCTCCCTATCTTCTGACCCGTGCGCCCCATAACGGCTACGTACACCGTTAGCACTATTAGCGTAATCAAACCGATTAGGTAAAGGGTGAACAGAGCGCGCAAAGACGGCATGTTCGCAAGTCGAGCTCGCCCTTCCACCTCCAAAAACAGCGACACCGCAAACAAGAGAGTGCTCGAATACATGAAAAGCGATTTGCGCCTTTGCAACGCGTCGAGCTCCTTTTGCGAAAGTTTGGATAAAAATTTGCCGTTGCGTTTCGGTCTTTTATAAAGCGCGAGCCCGGCTATAACTTCTTCGTCGGTTTTTTTGCCGTCAAGCTTTTGCCCGTCGCCCGAGTTCTCGTTTTCGTCGGTCGGCTTTTGAATTTCTTCCGCGCCGCTCTCGTCGGATTGCTCGTTCAAATCGCGTTCTTGCGCCTTAGTCTCGAACTCTTCTGTTCGTTTGTTTTCGTTTTCGCCTTGCAAAAGTAGTTTTCTCCGTTAAGCCTTGCGAGCGTCGAGCACCGCGAGCGCCGCCGCGTTTTCGTCGAGCATAGCGTTTTCGCGCAAAGTTCTGTTGTCGTACCTATCGAGCACGGCATAACCGTGATTGAGCATATATTCGAGCATTCTGCCGCCGTCGTTAAACGCCGCTCGGCACGCCTTTTTTAAAAATTGCGGATTGCGATTAAACGAATAGCCGCAATGCAACAAAATATCGAGCACTTCGGTTGCTCCCGTGAAAACGGCTTGTCCCACAGCGTTTTCGCTCGGCGTGGCGCCCACCTTGCCGCTTTTTAAAAGATATTCGAGCACAACCCAGTCGCCGCCCGAAACAGCCAAATCGAGAGCGGTTTGGTTTTGCCACTCAACGTGTTTGTTTATAAATTCGAGCATTTCGTCGTGCGCGTTTAAAATAACTTCGAAAATTATGCGAATAAAAACGGACTTCGCCACTTCCGCTTCGGTAATAAAATATCTTTTCATAAGCGCGCGAAGTTTATCGAGCCTGCCCAAAACTGCCATAGAATTTATGTACGGCACGAATATGTCAATGTCGGCGTTGCCCGACACTCTGCGAACGTTGTCGAGCACTTCGAAAAATTTGGGTTCGAGTTCTTCATTGAAGCCCTTGTTGTTGCACATGTTGGCAATAATACTGCGGCTCACGGGCTCGCGCAAAACGCCGTTGTCGATTAAAAACGACACGAGCGCGAAGTTATTGCGCTTTGCCGCCCAATGAAGCGCGGTGGCATGGCGATAGCAAACGTCGGCGCCGTTCACGCACATTGTGCGAAGCGTATCGAAATTAGGCTCGTCGGCGCGGCATTCCGCCACAAACAATTCGCCGAGCGTTTTCGCCCGCTCTTTTTGCAATAACTGTTCTTTCGATGCCATACGAGAGCCTCCTTTTTGCCGCCGTTTTCGATTTTCGAAATCGACGGTTGCCGTATAGTTCAGTATAGCACACAAACAAAAATTTGTAAAACGTTTTTTTGGAAAAGTCCGACGCGCCTAAACGCATTTTGTCCGTTTTTGTCGCAAATTATTTTCCGGCCTTTTTATCGAAAAAGGCTTAGGCGAAAATGCTTTACGGCTTTTTGGTCGCAAAAAGCCTTGCAAAAACGATAAGAGGGGAGGGACACTTTCGACTGTGTCCCTCCCACTCTTAACTCACCACCCCGCAACGATAAGGGGCTTTGCCCCTTAACCCCTCTTTAAGGTTGGGGTAGAGGAAAAACCGTAACTATGCTGTCATTTCAAGCGTAGCATAGCGAAGTCGAAAAAATCTTAAAATAATTTAAAAGACCTCTCCGCTTCGGTCGAGGTAACAAAAGATTGTAGTTGCTGTCACTGCGAGCGAAGCGCGGCAGTCCCAAACGTATAACAAAGATTGCCGCGTCACTCACTGCGTTCGTTCCTCGCAAGGACAAAAGAACGATTTATCAAGTTAGCTGTCGAGATAAGCAAACGTCAGCGTATTCCCGCCTTGCGTTTGCTCAAAACCCATTAGCTTCCTTGACAGTCTATAAGGTCGTCGCTATCCGACACCATTGTGTAGTCGCACGTCGAAAAATATTCGCTCTCGCCTATTTCGGGATTATCGGATGCAAATTCTTCCGAATGCTCGCGCGCGCTGCTCTCCACCTCTAATTCGTCGGCGGCAAACTCGTCGCATTCAAAATCGCCGCATTCGCGTATGAGTATTTTTTTAAGCATATCCTCGTCGGTGCGCAACGCTTTTTTCTTATTTTCGTCTATCATTTTAATTTCCTCCATGCTTTTAGCTTGCGGCTTTAACGCGGTAATTATCCGCTTGCCCCGACAAAACTCCGCAAATTTCGCCCGCTAATTCGGTTGACAACCCGCCCCCGTTGTGTTAGAATAGTTAAGCACTCAAAAAGTAAGACCTGTGCAAATCATGTTGCTTGCTCCTTATTATCGCGGGATGGAGCAGTCGGTAGTTCGTTAAAGCCCCTCAGCCGAGCGCGTAGCGCGAACGCCACGAGCCGCAAGGCGAGTATAACCCGAACGGGTTATGCGCCCCACCAAAAAACTAAACGCGACAAAATTTTATTCTTGCTCCTTATTATCGCGGGATGGAGCAGTCGGTAGCTCGTCGGGCTCATAACCCGAAGGTCGTAGGTTCGAGTCCTACTCCCGCAACCACTAAAAAAGAACGCTTAAACAGCGTTCTTTTTTTATGTTATTTATGCGTGCATGGAGTTCATTATTAAAGTTATATCTTCGGGATAAAGGGACAAATAGCGGAAGTAATAGGTGCGATTATTATATTCGCAAGTGGCTAACGCTGTTTTATCTTCGGAAAAAACTTTATATGAGTATTCGAATAAATCTGTGGACGCTTTTTCTTTCAAATTTTGGTACATATTTATATCGGCATATTCATAATCTTTATCCAACAAAACCTCTATGCTTAGTTCGCTGTCGGATAAATGAAGCAATGCGGAAGCAAGGACGCTTTGCTTTGTAGACTCTGTTTTAAGTATAAATGACTTTGTTACACTATATTTATTGTCATAAAAAAGCAAATTATTTTCAGCAACGATTTGTTCATAAGTTGCCACTTCTTCCACATAATTACGTTCCGCATTATATCGTGTATCTTCTTCATGTTTGCAGAAAAAAGCAAAACTCAATAAAGCCACACATATAAGAATTGCTGCCGCGCAAGACGAGAAAACGGGAATCAAATAACGCCTACGATTTTTAGGCTTATCTTTTTGCATATCGGCAAACTTTTGAGCGTATTGCATGTTGATAGCCCTTAACGAATCGGGGACGGAGCCCTCTATCTTATCGTCGTTTTTAGTTACCAAATCAAGCTTTTCTTTAATGAATTTGTCGTCCATTTTTATTCCTTTTAATAAATATCTATTGCTATTGCATGGTCTATTTTCATATTGTCGTTAAGTCTCATATAACCTATTGAAGGATATAACCCCGACGAAACTGCCACATAGGTATCTGTGCGAAAAATAACGTTATTAGCGTTATAATAATCTATTTGCTTGTATCCGTATCCCGTCATTAAATGCGTGCCATTATAATATTGTATAGCTAATTTATCGTACTCTCCAAATGACAACGGTCCCGTAGTTAAATTAAAAGTATTCAAGAAAAAAACTACGGGTTGCGCTTCCGCTATTTTATTTTTAAACGCCGAATAATTTAAGTTTGAACCCGACATTACGTCAGTATAGCTCACAGAATAGCCGTTTCTGTTCACATACTTTTGGAGTCCTGTTTTATAGCTGGAAAACGTTACCCCCGCACTTGCGTCCATATCGGAAAACAGCGTGCTTTCAATAAGTGTGTTTATTTCATCCGACTGTTGATAATAACGCACTCTATTATTCAATATATATGTCGTGCTGTAATTAGGAACAAGATTAGGAAAGAAATAGTCGTAATAGCCTATCACTATTGCCCCCGAAGACGGTCCGCATGAATTTTTTTTATTTGAACCGTAGCTCGGCAACCCGTTAGGAAAATCGTAAGATGAATTGTTGCGTTTTGCATAGGCTATTTCTTCAGTAACGTTTGTCGAGGTTCCCTCTCCGAAATATTTAACGCCTGCTTCGCCCAACTCGGCAATTTGCTCATAGGTTAAAGCGTTGCCGTTGGTCAAGTCGAAATATTGCCCGTCGCGATAATCGAAATAAGCGAACATGCTTATGTAAACTTTCTTGCCGTCGGCGGCGGAAAAAGGCGAATCGCTTTCAAAGAAAAGTTCCGTTATGTCGTAATACACGTCGCCCGCAGAGTCCTCTTCGCGAAGCATAAGCGCGTATGCTTTTTCACCGTTTGCCGTGAAAACGTATTCAAGTCCGTTAGGGGTCAAATCGTGAGAATATACGGTGTCTTTCGCAAAATTTTCGCCCTCAATGTCCATAGCGGCAAGCGTTTGCACTAAGTAGTCGGTCGGGTCTTGGTTGGGGGCGCTTTTCGCTTCCGCCGCGCTCATTGCGGGCAACAGCGCCGCAAGCGCGAGGCACAAACATGCCGCAAGAGAAAAAAGCCCGTTTCTAACAGTTTTCGATTTCATTTTTTTGTCTCCATCTTTTGTTTTTTCGAGGACGCGTTATCCCCGTATATATATAGACGGTTTAAGAGGGGCATTTTTTACTCTTCGTAATAAAATTTTTTGAAATTTTCTTTTGCGCTCTTTATAATGCGATAAACTTTATAACGTTTTACTTTTAAAATTTTCATTATGTCGCGACAAGATTTTTCTTCCACAGTGCTAAGCATCAACGCTTGATACTCTATTTCCGAAAGTCTCGCAAGGCAACTGTTTATATGCGAGCGTTCGGCAAAATCGGGCTCATAGTTCTTTTTGTTTATACAGTATTGCAAATCTTTGTCGTCTAACAGCAAAATTCTTTTGTCTTTATACTTTATGTCGAGCGCTTTTCTGCGAACGGTAGTTCTCAGCCAACCTCTTAGCGAATCGGGTTTGGTAATTCTGTCAAGGTTTTCGAGTAGCGCTTTGTATGTATCTTCCACCGCGTCTTGCGCGTCCGCAATTCTTTCCAAAATTTCGTGAGCGATACTGAAAAGCAGAGGTCCTACGGAATCGAGCAATTCTTTGAACGCATCATCTTCTCCCTTTTTTATTCTTTTGAAAAGATTTGCAAAATCTGTTTGTTCCATATATACGCTATTTTATCATGTAATTTGAAAATTTACAATTATTTATCGGAAAATTTTGGAAAATTGTCGTAAATCTCCACAATTGAATGTAAAAATCCTCTCGCTAAGCGTTGCAAGAGGACTTTTTATGTTTTTATAAACTAACTATCCGTTTTTCCGAAAACAAAGACAGCTTTGCGGCTTAAAACCGCAAAGCAATTCGGGCAAAATATTTAAAGCGTTAAATTTTTAGGAAAGCGAGACTTTTTAAACCGCTTGCTGTTCGGCTTGTTGTTTTGCTTTTTCGAACTCGGCGAGCACTGTGGTTCTAATGAGTTCGCGAGTTGCGGTATTTAAAGGGTGCACAACGTCTTTAAATTCGCCTGTGGGCGTCTTCTTGCTCGGCATTGCGATAAAGTAATCTTCGCTACCCTCTATTATCTTTACGTCGTGCACAACGAAACAATCGTCTATAGTTATAGACGCCACCCCTTTGAGCTTTCCTTCGTCCGATTTTACCAACCTTACGCGTACTTCGGTAATGTTCATTCTATTCAACCCCTAAATATATAAAATTATTATATTGCTAATATTATACACCATAATTCGCCTTTTTGCAATACCTTTTTCGCATTTTTATGGAATTTTTTTTGCAAAAAATGTAATTTTGCGCCGTTTTTACGCCCTAACCTAACTTATTCTATTTTCGCGCCTCAAAATATGACACATTCGTTTTCGCTTTGAAATCGCCGCGAACGGAGTTTAAAAACCGAAAGAAAGTAACTTTTTCGGCGACTCGGAATAAAGTAGGAGTATGAGAATTCATTTTATAGGTTGCGAAGGCGCAAGCATGAAAGTGCTGAGAAAACTTGCCGAAAAGAGCGGCGCCCAAACTTCGGGTTCTGACTCCGCGCTCTACGGGCACGACGAAAAATTCGTGAGCGGCGCCGACGCGGTTGTGTATTCGTCGGCAATTTCGCAAAATAACCCCGAACTCGCGTATGCGCGCGAGCACGGTTTGCAAATAATGTCGCGCGCGGAGTATTTGGGGCAAATATGCTCCGAATACGCCTATTCTATTGCGGTTGCGGGAAGTCACGGCAAAACCACCACAACGGCTATGCTCGGTTGCATTTTCGCGCCGTATAACGCAACCGTTCATCTCGGCGGCGAATACGGCGGAGAGTGCGGGCACGTGGGCGGCAAACGTTTTTTCATAACGGAAGCGTGCGAATACCGCCGAAACTTTTTGCACCTCTTGCCCAAAATTTCGGTTGTGCTCAACGTTGAACTCGACCATACCGACTACTATCGCGACCTTGCCGACATAACGAGCGCGTTCGAGGTGTTTTCCAAAAGCGCGCCCATAAGAATAGTGAGCGGAACCGACGAGGCGAGCGCCCCGCTTCGAAAAGGCAAATACATAACGTTCGGACTCGGTGACGAATGCGACTTCGGAGCAAAAAATATAGCTCCCGAGCGCGGCGGAATTTCTTTCGAAGCGACCCGCTCGGGCAGAGTTCTCGGCGAAATACACCTAAAAGTTATGGGGCGACACAACGTTTTAAACGCGGTTGCCGCTATTGCCGCAAGCGTTGCGGCGGGGCTTTCTTTCTCCGAAATAAAACGCGGCTTAGAGAGTTTTACGGGCGTGAACCGCAGGCTTGAATTTTTGGGAACTTTCGGCGGCTCCGACGTGTTTTCGGACTACGCCCACCACCCGCACGAAATAAGGAGCATGTTGGAATGTTTGCGCGAGTCGGGCTATTCGAGCATTGCGGTGGCGTTCGAGCCTCACACCTATTCGCGCACGGTGTCGCTCTTAAACGAGTTTGCCGAGTCGCTCATGCTTGCCGACTATATTTTGCTCGCCGACGTATACGCGGCGCGAGAAGAGCCTTTAAAGGGAGTGAGCTCGCAACTGCTGTGTCGCTCTATTTTGAATTGCGGACGCACAGCCCGCTGTTATTCCACCTTTTTCGAACTGAACGAAGCCGCCGCCGCGCTCTCTCGAAAAGCGTCGGTAATCGTTTTTTGCGGCGCGGGCACTATCGACGTGGCGGCAAGAATGTTTATGGGGAGTTAACTGTTGCCCTCTTGCGGCAACAAAAATCAAAGCTCTAAAAACAAATCCAAATCGTCTTCTTGGTCGCGGTTGCGCATACGGCTGTCGAGCTCGGCAAGGGTATCGAAGCCCATGCTTTTAAGTCTGTGATTGCGCGCGGCGGCTTCTAAGATTACCGCGAGGTTTCTGCCCGGTTTTACGGGAACCGTGTGCATGGGAAGCTCCACTTCGAGAATGTTATACGTCTCTTTGGTGTTGCCGAGACGGTCGTATTCTTTTTCCTCGTCCCACGTTTCGAGCTTAATCACAAGGTCGATAGCTTTCGTTAGCTTTACCGCGCCCGAGCCGTACATTTGCCGAACGTCTATAATTCCCACTCCCCTAAGCTCCATAAAGTAGCGAATTACTCCGGGCGCCGAACCTATAAGGTTGTCGGAAACGCGGCGAATACACACGGCGTCGTCGGCAACCAAACGGTGTCCGCGTTGAATGAGTTCCAAAGCGGTTTCCGATTTGCCTATGCTCGATTTGCCTATCAAAAGAGTGCCCACTCCGTATAAGTCCATGAGAACGCCGTGAATGGTTTGAGTGGGCGCAAGCAAGCGGTTCAAAAATATGCTCAACTCGTTCATAAACATAGTTGTGCGCTGGCTGCTTCTAAGCACCGTACGGTCATACTTTTCGGCGCAAGAAATCAGTTCCGCGCAAGGCTCTAACCCCGCGCACACCACCACGCACGGCACATCGTAGCTAAAAAGACGCTCGCAAGCTTTAAGTCTTGCGTCGGGCATCATACTGCGCAAATACGCCATTTCCTGCTCGCCGAAAACCTGCACCCGCTCGAAACCGAAATGCTCGTAGTAGTCGGCAAGTTGCAAACCCGGTCGGTTTATGTTAAACGTGGAAAAATGTATCGTTTCGCTCTTTCCCTTGTGTAAAATTTCCAAATTGAGTTGAGCGCAAAACGCGTCTATGCGCAAGTCGGTTGCGTGTTCTTCCACTTCGCGGTGAGAAACCCGCGTCATTTTTTTAATTTTACCCATTTTTCAATGCTCCTTTTTATCAGTCGGACTTTGAGCCGTTTTTACGCAAATAAATAAAAAATCACAGTTCGCCCGACATAACTTTTTCGATTACTTCCGCAACTCCGTCGGAATCGCAATCGGCTGTAACGTAGTCAGCCGCCCGCTTTGCCTCGCTCACCGCATTGCCCATAGCAACGCCCAACCCCGCCGCCTCAATCATTTCAACGTCGTTCAGTTCGTCGCCGAGCGCAACGCATCGTTCCGTTTTTATGCCGAGACGCTTGCACGCGCCAATAAGTCCGTTGCCCTTGCCCGCGTTTTCGGACACCGCTTCCACGAGAATGGGGTGCGACGCGAAAGTTTTCACGCCGCTTATTCCCGAAAACTCCGCGAGCATTTTTTCGCGCTCGCTCGGCTCTATTATGGCGAGCACTTTCAAAACCGCCAAATCGCGCGCAACTAAAAATTCGCTTGCTTTTCCCACAGCTTCGGGGACTATGCGGTTAAGTTTGAAATAATATTCGTTTTGCTTGTTTAGCGACGGCGCGTAAACGTTGTCGGCGGTGTAGAACTGGCACATTAGACCCATGTCTTCCGCCTTACGCAAAAATTCGAGAGCGCTCTTTTTTTGCATGGGAATTTGGCTTATAAGCTCGCCGCTTTCGCTGTTGCGCGACATGGCGCCCTGACAGCACAGCACGGGAAAAGAACCGCGCAGTCCGAGCTCGCCGAGTCTTAACCTCAGCGACGCGAAAGCCCGACCCGACGAAACGCCGAAAACGCCGCCCGACGCCGTATATTCTTTAATCGCTTTCACGGTGCGGGGCGAAATCGTGTCGTCGCGGCGCAATAATGTGCCGTCGAAATCGCTTAAAATCAAATCATAGTTCATTCGTTTTTCCTATACTTCTCTTTTGCCGACAGCAGTCACCGTTCCCGACTTAACCGAAAAAAGCGAGTAATCGCCGAGCGCCGAACTTATTTCGGCGGGAAGATGAGTGCACGTTATAATCGTTTGATATTTGCGGCTCCGCTCTATTAGTTTGCGTTGCCTAAACGGGTCGAGTTCGCTCAAAACGTCGTCGAGCAAAAGCGCGGGATATTCGCCGCTTTGGGCGTAATGAATTTCCATTTCGGAAAGTTTGAGGCTCAGCGCGGCGGTGCGTTGCTGCCCCTGCGAACCGTAGGCGCGCACGTCAACGTCGCCAACCTTAACCGCAATATCGTCTTTTTGAACGCCGCACGAGGTAAAGCAAAACTGTCGGTCGCGCTCGCGGTTTCTTTTGAGCTCCGCCGCGAAATTTTCTTCCGCTTCTTGCGCATCGTTTCCCTCGAACCCCTCGTATTCGAGGCACAAGCTCTCTTTGCCGTCCGACAAAAATTCGTGCGCATCTTTCGCAAAGGCGTTTAGCCGTTCCACATAGCCGCGTCGGTTTTTTGCTATCTTGGCGCCCTCCGCCGCAAGTTGCGCGTCCCAAACGTCCAAAACGTCGTCGGTAGCTTTTCCGCTCTTCAACAGCTTATTTCGTTGCGCGAGAATTTTGTTGTATCTGCCCAAAAGGTAAAAATATGCCTTACTCATGCGGCAAAGCGCAATGTCCATAAAACGCCGTCTGTCGCCGGGAGCGTCTTTTATAATTCTCATTTCGTCGGGCGAAAAATACACTGCCGCCACAACGCCCATGAGTTCGCCCATGCGCGCAATCGGCATTCCGTTTATTGCCACCCGCTTGTTTTCCACGCGATCCAAAAGAATTTCTACGGTGTTAGCGCCGCCCCTATCCTCTTGCACTAGTTTTATTCTTCCACGCTCGCAACCCTTTTTTATGAGCTCTTTGTCGCGCGGAGTGCGAGGCGAACGCCCCACGCTGCAAAGGTAGACCGCTTCCAAAAGGTTAGTCTTTCCTTGCGCGTTGTCGCCGCAAAGCACGTTTATGCCGCCGCCGAACTCTACGCGCGTTTGCCCGTAGTTTCTGTAATCGTTAAGCTCGGCACTTTTCACAATCATAACGATTTTAGTATATCACACCGTCCGCAAGAAATCAAGCGCAAACGGCGAGTTAGGCGTTGGGTAAAAATTCGATATAGCCCATTCCGCCTTCGGGATACGCTCCGCTCGGCGCGGACGACAGCGAATAAAGTTCTGCGCCAGAATATGCGGCGAGAGCGGTTTCGCTTTTAGTTATTTGCGACTGTACGTATTTTTCAACGTCTATTCCCGCGAGGTCGAACAAAATATTTTGACGCGCTTCGTTCAATTCGTTTATGCGGAAATACTCGAACTCGAAGCCGCTCGCGCTCTTAGCAAAAAGCACGGTTACGCTCACGCTTTCGGGAAGCGCGTTTTTAAAGTCGCCCGTAGCTATTTCTTGCAATTTAAGGGTGAACGTGAGCTCCGCATAAGTTCCGCTTGCGTTCAGCGCCCTGCCGAAACTTGTTAAGAATTCTTCTCTTTCGCCGAGAGAGCCGCTCAAAATATTTAGTTGCGCGAGCGCGTAACCGTTTCCGTCGCCGAGCACTGCGGGCGCCGTATAGCTTATTCCGCCGCCCAAATCCACGTTAAAGCCGCCCGCGAGACCACGCCCGAACGAGCGGTCGGTCGCCGATATTTTACCGTTTTCGAACTTGTGCGCCACAACGTCATTAAGCGGATTTACGAGTATTTTTTCGGCGTTATAATTGTGCTCGGAGTCTTCCGCTTTATTTTTTGCAACGAGTCCTTGCACCGCCGCTTTCACGTCGGCGGCTGTGGCGGTAGAGTCTTTTGGCAACAGCGCGGTGCGCATATAGCCATACACCGAAGAGAGCCTCAATCCGCCGTCTACAAACTCAGTGTCGGTGCCGAGCGACTCTTGCATCAGTGAAAGTCTGCCGTGCACCACCGCGCCTATGTCGCGCGCTACGGCGTCGAAGTTTACGGCTTTCGCGCTCCCCTCGTCTTTGTTCTTATTGAGGCTTTCGAACATTTTGACGGCGGTGCGATAGGTATCGGCGCTCATGTCGTTTAGCGTGAGTTCGGTGCGATAAAACGCCGTATAATCCTCGCTCGGTACCCCGTCACCCGTAAATTCTTCGCCGCTCGTTTGCTCATAATACCCCACCGACGAGAGCTTAACCGTTGCGCGCAAGTAAACTTTATTTGCCGGCAACAGTCTTAGTTCGTCCGCGTTGTTCGCATCAACAAGCGAAGAGGAATCGAGCTCGAAAACGGCGGTGAGCGTAGGTTTGCCGTTCGCCGTGCTCACGCGCACGCCCTTAACTTTCAACAAGTGAGTATAAAGTTCGCTTCCAGAATCGGTTTCGCTCCTCATCTTTTCGAGAACGAGCGCGGCAATGTCGCCGTCGCCGAACAGCGGGCGGAGCGATTCTTCGGGCGAAGGGTCGTGATACAGTTTGTCGAGCTCGAATTTTTCGGAGTCGAATTTGCTCCCCGACGCGAGAAGTCCGCCGTCGCCGAAAAGCGAATCGAAAGTTTCGTAATCGCCCTTTATATAATATTTTCGAGTGAGCTCGCCGAGCGACGCCGAATAATCGGCGGAAAGACTGACGTTTTTAAGATACTCTTGCTCGTAGTTCGTGCCGTTCACCGCGTCAACGCTTCTCAAAACGTCTTCTATTCCCTGAGCCGTAATGTCCGCGTCCTCTCTAAACAGCATGTTTTTAACCGTTTCGAACACGTCCGAAAGCTGAATCGCGGGCGGAAGAGTGTCGGGCGTCGCGTCAAGGTCTATTTGCGACGAACAAAGTTTCACCGAAATAACGTCGCTCATTTTACTTATAGTGTCGCGTATAGGAGTTTCGACTTGCTCCAAAAGCTTTTCGGGGCTGAAATCGTTAATAAAAGTTGACACCGTTTTAAGCACAAGCTCGGTTTTCTCTTTGTTCAAGCCGTTATACGAAAGCGCGCCCGCGATATAATTGAAGCCCTCTTCTCCTTTGGGCGTAATGTCCACGTTAAACGTTACTACGGCGCGTTCTCCCGCAAGCCCCGCCACTATCGAAGAAACTCCCGCATCTTTGGGCAACAGCGAACGAACGTCGAGCGAAATCGCGGCTTCGAGCATATTGTGCATAACGTGGTTTTCGCTCGTGAGATATGTGTAAACGTATTCGAGCTTGGGATTGCCCGAGCCGAGCGAACCGCCGCTCGCAATAATATTGTTTATCTGCGTTTGCAAAATAGCGCCGAGCATACGGCTGTCAACGTTCACCTTTTTGTTCTCTTCGTTGAAAATGTCGTGCAGTTTGCTTGCGTCGAACAAATCGAGAAGTTCGAGTTCTTTGGGCGTTTCGAGCGGGTCGCCGAGCCCGAAAAGGTGCATAAGGTCGTCGAACGTCACGTCGTCGGACGGGTCGGACGTGCCCATAGTGAGGTCGAGCATATATTTTTTCGAAAGCTCTTGCATGAAGAATTCTTTGTAGTCGAGCCACTCCATGCCCGCCACTTCGTCGGCGGGATTAGCCGTTTTAACGTACACCACTTTATCGGCGACGGAATCGAAATATTGATGCGAAAAGTCATATTGTTCTTTCACGGCGTCGTCGGCGCTGCTCGCCACAAGCCCCGAAAGCGTGCCTATTATGTCGCTCGCGTTCAGTCTCTTCTCTTCGGGTTTTAGTTCTCCGTTCTCTTCGTTTATTTTGCCGAGCTCGATTACCTTTTGAAACACGTCGAATTCCACTACTCCGTTTTGCGCTTCGGAAAGCGGGAACACTTCGTTGACGTTTTCGGTCACTTCGCTCATAGAGTCGAGAATCGCGCCCGAAATTTTCTCTTTTGCGTTGAGCTTGCTTCCCGCCGCCGCAGTGATATTGTCTATAAGTTTATACGCGCGGTTCATTTTCGCGTCGCTCATGTTGTTCAAATACACCGCGTTGTCTATTTTCGCGCCCGTCTCTAACGGCACCACAACAGTCACATAAAAACGCTTGGGCAAAAACATTTTGCTTATAAAGCTGAGGTCTTGCCCCGTCTTCTCTTTTAAAAACGAGTTGGCTACCGCGCGCAAATTCACCGACAGCGTTGCGGTAAACGCCTTAACGTTTGCTTCTTCGCCGTTTTTCGTTCCCCTGTGTTCGCCGAATATAACTTGGTCTATGCTCGCAATATCGCTCAGTTTCTCAACGTTGAACTCGGAGAGCATTTCGGCGACGGCGTCGAGTTTTCCCACAGAATTTATAGCTTTGTTCACAGCCGACGCAAGCATTTTGTCGGAAATGTGCATTGCGTATTCGGAATGATTTTCCGCTCTGTAACCGCCGAGCCGCTCCGCGTCCATATTTTCACGCACATAAAGCTCGGTAAGTTCGGTTAAAAAGCCGCTCGAATCAAGTCCGGCACCGAGCGCGCTCGCCGAACGCGCGAGCAAATTTTCGGAATCGGGAGCGGTTTCGTCTTCGTCCTCTTCGTTTATGTTGTCTATAATCGAGCTTATGAGCTTATCCGAACTGAAATCGACGTCGCTCTTTAAAAACAGTTGATGTTTGAGTTCCGTGTTAAACTGTTTGTAGTCGCTTTCGCCGTAACCGTTCGTAACTATTTTTTTCGGTTTTACCGAACGCAAATCGTGCAACACGCCGAAACAGCTCGATAAACTCATATCGATATATTTTCGCGTGAAAAAGTCGGCGGTGAAATATCCCGCCACTCCTATAACCAAAATAAACACAAGAGTCGCTATGAGGCAATTTCTGCAACCGTGTTTTTTCTTTTTAACGGGTGCTTTTCCGTTTTGCGCCTTTTGCGTTCCTTTTCCGCCCGCAACTATGTTGTCGGTTTGAACGATTTTTTTCGCCATTTTGCATTCTCCGTGTCGGTAAAATAGAGTTCTTTTCGCTCACTTAGTTTATGCTTTTATTTTACTCCGAACACGCGTTTTCAGTCAATATTTATAAGATTAGATTTTAATTAAATTATATCGATTGAAACTAACGTAAAACCCGAAAAAATTTATTTTTAAAATTCATGCTCTTTCGAAATGCGATTGTTCTCCCGTAAAATCCGACTGCATAGTGAAACTGTCCGAAAGTTTGTTGTATTCGAGCTTGACGCTACTGTCGGAAATAGTCTTTCCCGTTAAAAGCACTTCGTTCCGATTATAAGAAATCGTGTAATTTTCGCTAACGTCAAATCTTTCTTCGTCGATAATTTTAAACAGCGAAAAGCCGCCGTCCGCCCGGAGCGTCAATTCATACACGAGAAAGCCGTCCATTTTAACGTTTTTCCACACGCCTAAAAACTTTTCGGGCGGAGCTACGATAACCTCGCGCACAAGTGCCGTGCTCTCGCCCGCAGGAGAACTCGCAAAAGTTAAAACGCGGTTTTCGTAATCAAATACGAGCTCGTATTCGCTAACAGAATCTTCCACCGTTATAACGCCGTTCATGATTTTAATCGAGTAAAACTCGTAAGTGCCGTCTTCCGAAAAACAGTCTCCGTTTCGAGCAAACGATAATGCGTATTCAAACGTTTCGCCGTTCTCTCCCGTATCGCTTCCAAAATACGTTCCTTCGAGTCTCGTTAACATGTCGTCTTTATTACAAACAGAGCCTTTCGCAAGGCTGAGCGTTTCGCCCGAAAATCCCCTAACTTCCATTTTGTTGTCCGCATAAATTAAAGTCGCGTTTTTATTTCCGTCTTCGCGAAAAGTAATAGTGAGCGAACAGCTATTCTCGATAGCGTCGCAAACCGAATACAAGTCGTATGTTTCTTCGTCCGCTTTGTCGCTTGTTTTTAAGACCGACTTCGGCAACAGTTTACCTTTCGAATCTATTTCGAGAGCATACTCGTAGCTTTTGCCGTTTTCCACAAGCCAACCGCACCAACTTCCCTCGAAAACGCTTTTTGTCGGTTCGGTAGGTTGCGGCGGCTCGGGTTTTTCGAGCTCTTCCTTGTCAGGTTCTTTGTCGGGTTCTTTGTCGCCGCCCGGTTCTTCTTTGTCGGGTTCTTTGTCGCCCTCGCTCGGAGGCGGCGTTTCCCCGTCGGGTTCTTTGTCGTTCGGAATTTCGGGCAACGACGGGTTTTCGTCGTTATTATCGGGTTGCGTTTCATCATCGGGCGCGGAGGGTTTTGTTACCGACGGCAAAACGTCGTTAGTAGTTTCCACGCGTGACTTGTCGGCGCACGCAATCAGCATAAAAACCAAAAGCGC
Source organism: uncultured Clostridia bacterium (assembly GCA_947089425.1). Taxonomy (GTDB): domain Bacteria; phylum Bacillota; class Clostridia; order Christensenellales; family Pumilibacteraceae; genus Pumilibacter. The sequence goes on along the minus strand of CAMUKG010000002.1, from coordinate 3,597 downwards.
AATAAAACCCAACGCGGTTATGCGTCGAACTTTTGCAACAATTCCGTTCTTCCCCGTTTTTACTTTTGCCATAATAGATTCTCTCTTCTTCTTTTTTCTTCGGTTCTCTTCTATAACCTCAAAAAGTCTACGTTATTATACAAATATATTATACTTATTTACATTCTTTGTCAATATTTTCAAGTTTTCTACTTCACCCACGTTTGTGGGGCATAAAATACGTAGCAAAAACCCGCAAGCGTAATCGCCTTACGGGTTTTATTTTCTTATTTAGCTAAAACGGCTTTTATTCGGGTTTGGTTTCCAAAGTCAAATCGAAGTCGCCGAGTTTTTTCACTTTAAAGCCGTTCTTTTTGAACTCGCCGTAATCGAACGCTTCGAGTTCGTCGATAGCAAGTTTGTGGAATTCGTAGAAATTGTGCCACCATTCATAACCGCTGCCGAGCTCGGCGTTAAGATACGCGTCGGCAATGTCGCACCCCATTGCGGTAGCCACGTAAAACGCGCCCATTGCGAGCACGTTCACGCCGTTGCCCGTAATCGCTCTCAATGCGGCGGGAACGCTTTCCACAACGCCGGCATGAACGTGAGGGCATTTGCTTGCAGCGATATGTATTCCCATGCCGGTGCCGCAAAACAAAAGCGCACGCTCGTATTCGCCCTCGCTTATCTTAGCGCCAACTCTAAGCCCCACACGGTGAAACATATTGTCGGTGTCGTTCGGGTCGCTGTCTTTTCTCACGCCCAAATCCTCTATCTTCCAACCCTTTGCTTTCAGGTGCGCAACCACAGCTTCTTTAAGCGGAAATCCCGCAAAATCGGCGCCAACTACCAAATATTTATCTTTAACCGTTTTCATGATTTTCTCTTTTCGCGTTTTTAACACTGTAATTTTAAAGTTTAACTTTAAATCATTTTACCATATAATCCGCCTCTCGTCAAGCGCAATTAAAAGACGCGGCTTGCAAATTACGCCGAATTTGCAAGCCCTCCGCTATTGCTTTTATTCTCGCCGCTTCATAAATCTTCGCCTATCGAACTTTCGTCTATAAACGGGTTAATGTAGCGGTCTTTTTTCCTCTTATCTTGATAAAGATTATAGACCTCCGGAAGATATTTTTGGGAAAATTCTTTCTTCATGTCTATAGAAAACATATTCTCTCTCAATACATAAAACCCGATTATAGGATTGTTTCTTCTTATAATTTAAAACTGGCTTTTAGGCAGGCAAACAAAAAATGACCTTGACTTCCCCCTTCCCATTGTGCTATAATAAATTAATCTATGATTTAAAGTCATACAATTATTGAGATAATATCATATGAAAGATGTAATAAGCCAATGGAATAATGCCGCATTAAAATATGCGGAAGATCAAGAAAAATCTGTATATGTCGAAAGCAACAGAAAAATAGTCAAAAGCAGGTTTGAACATTTTAGTGGAGAGAATATTCTCGACCTTGGATGCGGATATGGTTTTTTTACTGATTATTTCAAAAGTATTGGTGCAAAAACGATTGGTATTGATGCTTCTGAAAAAATGATTGAAATTGCTCGCAAACGATTCCCTCAATCAAATTTTTCCGTTATGGATATTACAACGCCGTTAGCCTTTGAGAATAATCAATTTGATATTATATTTTCAAATTTAGTTTTAATGGACGTTGAAAATATTGATTTTATTTTTTCAGAATGCAAGCGCATCCTGAAAACAGGCGGGATCTTTTATTATTCAATCGTGCATCCCGCGTTTTATGGCGGCTATTGGCTTAAAAATCAAATCGGATACAAATATGGTCGGGTGATGGAAAAGTATATTGAGCCTTATCATTTTGCAAACAATTTTTGGGGAGAAACAGAGCATTTTCATCGCTCATTATCATATTACCTAAACCTTGCATCAAAATACGGATTCAATTTAAAACAAGCATGGGAGCCAATATCCTATGATAGCAAAATAAAAAACAGTGATCTTCCCGTCTTTTTCTTTGCTGAATATATCAACACAAAATAATACAAATAATTATAAAAGTATTAAATGCCAAATAAATTAAAAAATGACAGCGAATCGCTGTCATTTTTTTAATCGGTAATTGCATGTTTTTTGAATTTAATATATGACTCAACGTCATTCTTAATATTAATGATACCCTTAATCAAATTTTCAAATTTTCTATCGCTAATAGATAAATTTAATTTAGTAATTTCTCCGCCCTTAGCTGCAAGAAGCCATCCAAATGCACAGTCATATTTTTCATCATAAATTGCACCTATAAACTCCTTACCCTCGTTTATGCTTTCGTAAATATTAAAGCAAGAAAATGCTATTCCAATATCGGAATGAGTTTTTAGCGATACTATTTGTTCTCCCATCTTTTCTAACTTCTCTTGTTCTTGCTTACTCAAGGTTGTCACAAGCGGGACGCACAATCTACCGTGTTTACCGACTACGGCATAATCAAAAATCACTGAACTTTCATTTAAAATATATGCCAACCTAAATGAGTCCAAATTTGTACTTGTACCAATAATGCTTTTAAAAGCATCCTTGTACATTTTACTTATATAGGTGGTTGCGGCATCATTGGGATTTGATACTATTATTAAATATCCGCAAAATCCTTTGTCTTTTAGTTTGATTACGGTGTTTTCTATAACTTTTAAACTTTCAAGCACGTAACTCGCATAATCTTTTGATTCCGGTAGTCCCACACAAAGAAAGCACAGAGAATAAGCAGATAAATCCGAAACTCTGCTTGCGTTCTCTAATTTCAAATTTGGATTAGCAGCAAATAAAATTTGTTGCCAATCCATAATTATCCCGTTTGTTTTAGGAAGTGTTGTTATTTAGTGTTGTATTCTGGCGCTACAAAATTTGGAAAGAAAATTTATGTCCATGCCGACTTCCAACATCCTTGTAATAAAAGCATGTCCGAAGCGATTGTAAATGCAAAAGCCGATAGAGCGTAATTGCTCTATCGGCTTTTGCCGTTGTTTGGGTTTATGATATTCGGCGCAACCCTTCTATGTTTCTTTTATGTATCTAACTTTCATTTATATACCGCTCCACTTCGGCGGTTTTCCTTATCCGTCTTTTTCAACGGCTATCCCTATACTAACGGGACACTTTATTATTTAATTTTTTATTAAGTTGTTTTTGTTGCCTTTCGGCTTGCCACGCTGCAAACTCTCTTTGTCCTTCTTCTGGAGCTATACTAAAAAAGTAGACACAAAAGAGAGAAGAGTGATACAATAAATTACACACAAAAGGAGAAATAAAAATGGCAAACAGCAACTATCCCAAGTACACCGACGAGTTCAAAAAGAGCATCGTCACACTACATCAAAACGGCAAATCATTGTCCCAACTTTCCAAAGAGTACGGCATATCCATGAGCGCTCTTTCCAAGTGAGTTCGCAATCTTTCCGAAGTGAAGATCGATGAAGATACCGTCGTCACCGCTCAACAGATCAAAGAACTGCAAAAACGTAACGCTATGCTCGAAGAGGAGAACCTCATCTTAAAAAAAGCGATTGCAATTTTCACTCCACACTCAAACAGAGATTGACCGCCGTTCACCAACTTCGCTTTCAACA
>CAMUKG010000001.1 GCA_947089425.1 uncultured Clostridia bacterium | reverse complement strand
TACGATGTAATAAAAAATAATAAAAAATATTAAAAAACGCTTGACAAACTAACAAATTGCATTGTATTTTATATTGACAAATTTGCGGTTAAATTATATAATAAGAATATAAATATATAAAACAAGTTTATTGCGGAGTATATGGTTAAATTTAAAAGAGTTCGTAATTTGTTGTTTGTACGAAAGACGGTTGTCGCGATTATTGCGGCAATGTTTTTGTTTGCGGTTTTATTGCCGTCGCTTTGGGGTTGTGCTCGCAAGCAGACGCAGGAAGAGAGCTATAAAATCAAAGATGCGGAGCTTACTCTTTCCGATGAACTTGCGCTCAAAACTTATGATTACGATGATTTATCCGAAACGGTTGTAACTATGCGCGCCGACACTATGTATGTGACCGAACGCGGCATTAAACGTCCCGAAGTTAAAATTTTGCCGGACAGTTACACGCTTACCGCCGAACGAGTTGGCGGCGGCAAGTATGAAAATAATTTTACGTTCGATAAAGGTTATCCTACGGCGCAACATGCAATAGTTGCAAGTATGTTTGCCGATAAAGTTGAACTCGGAGTGTCGCAAGAGCAATACTTAAAGTATTACAGATATATGCTTCACAGTCAGGGATACAACCTTACGCGCGACGCCGAATTGATGTCGGCAAAAGGGGAGTTAACACAAGAAAATTTGTATAAACACCCTGCGATAGACGATTGCTACGGCGAAGTGGAGGGAGAGGACAACGCCGTAGAAAAAGTTGTGATTATAGACCCGACTTATCGCTCTTACCATGTTACGGGACTGTATTTGCCTGCGGGCGAGGCCGTTACCGTGAAAGTGGAAGGTTTGCAAAAGGGAAAAAGAATAGTCATGCATACGGGGTTGCAAAATTCTATGGCATGGCGTTCAGGGATAAACGGCGGAGCTATTACGGCGCTCGGGTGCGCTGTGAGGAGAGAAAAGGACGCCGACGACAACTATTTTTACAACAACGATATTTTAGCGGCGGCAGCGGCTGAAAATCCCGCAACAGCTATTCCCGCAATTCAAATTCACGGACATTTGGCAGGCGAGCGTTATCAAAACCGTTTGCCGTGGATTCGTTCTCGCTTCACATTCGAAGCCGACGGAGAATATACGATAGGTTCTCCTTTCGGCGGACTTCTTCTTATAGACCCGTCGAACACATATAATGATGTGAAATTCACAATTCGCGGAGCGGTGGAAACGCCTCATTATGTTTTGGGAGTTACCACGCCCGAATATTTCGAAGAATATTTAAAGGAAGCGCCGGGAGTGTATTCCATTCTCGACACCGAAAACGGTCAACTCATAGGTCCGTCGAATTATATGCGCAGTGTGAAAGCGGAGGAAATCGACAAGCTTGCAATGCTGTGGCACAGCTTTTTTTCGGTGAACGAAACTTTTACGGGCGGAGCGTACGACCGCAAAAACTTTGTTAAATTCGATTATTGCGTGCCTGCCGGCGCCGCCGTTGCTCTCGGAAACTACGAATATGCGTGTCCGTCGAGTTGGTACGGCTCGGCTATGGATTATCGCGGACTGTTGCAAAGCGGCAGTTGGGGTATTTTGCACGAAATAGGGCATAATCACGGCGCTGCGTTCGGCTCGGTGTGGGGGTTCGGAGAACCCGCCGAAGGCGAAGTACGTAACAACGCGCTTACTTGCCTTGCGTATCTTAAAATACTCGACGTGGGAACCTACCGCGACGCAAACGGAAATGTTTCGGCGGAACACGGCTTTGTGGCTCATCCGTACTCCAATTTGAAGTATTCGCTTGCAAGCGCGAACAACAAATCGGATTTCAAAAATTACGATTACTTTCAAATGCTTAGCATGTACGTCAATTTGATGCACAGCTTCGGCGTGGAAAAATATTACGAATTGTTGAAAACGTATAAAGGCGGAACGGTGTATTCTCCGAATAAGCGTGCCGACTTTATTTTCAGATGCGCGCTCGTTTACGGGCTCGATTGCCGCGACTATTTTAATAATTTGTATAAGGCCAACGTTGAGGATAACGCTTTTACCGAAGAACAACTCGAATATTTTGCTACGCTTGAAAAATATCAGCCGGTAGCTAATTTGTATGCGGGCGGCATTGACGGCGTGCATACGGGTGGCGATTGGCGCTTGAATTTCGGAAAATCGGTTGAGTTCGACCTGAAAAGCACAACGCTTTCGTCCGGTAAATTCGAAATAGTTTCCGTGTCTCAACCCGAAACGGGAAAGCTTAAACTTATAGAGGACGGCAAATACGAATACGAGTTTGCTTCCCGTCCTTATACGCGCGATAAATTCTCGTTTAACGTGAGACTTGAAAACGGGCAACTGCATAAGTTGGAAGTTACGCTTAGAATAAACGTGAACACCGCCGAAATAACGCATTACAGCGGACTTGCAGCGCGCGATTTGGATGCCGCGCAAGCCGAACTCGGTTCGCTTACTCCGAAAATTTATTCTCAACTCGGAGGAGGGGTGGCTCAATTCAACAATATGGTTGCGGGCAAAAACGAGGTTAAAATTTCGCGTTTCGGCTATCGTGCAAGCGAAAGCGGAAAACACACTTTCTATTTTAAAGCGGACGATATGGCTGTTTTGAAAGCGGATACCGGTTTTGATTCTTTGGAAGAAAAATTGAGAATAAAGCGCGACGTACAAAACTTTACCGAAGAAAACAAATTTTCGGTGAATTTGAGCGCTGACGAAATTTACTGTTTTGAAATTTTCAATTTGAATACAGGCGGTAGTGGATTTGCCGTCGTGAACGTGTTTGTAGGCGACGCTGAAACGGCAGCCGAAAGCATAACTCTTGATTCGTCGAGAATATATTATCCCGCTACGATAGGTAAGACGCTTCCCGAAAATTATGTTTTCGCGCCCGAATATCTTGTTTCCAAAAAGAGCGAGTTATCGCTTGGAACGGTTTCATCGCCTAAGTCGGAATGGACTGTTTTGGAAGCTCCCGACCACCATAACAGCAATATCGAAATCGTAGAGTTTTACGATGAAGTTACGGGAGAATTTATCGATAAGAGAGAAGTCGATCGAAAACGTTATCTTATAGACGGGCAAACGGGTACTATTTATCATACTGCGTACAATGGCTCGAAGCCTAATCCGGTGCCCAAAATGCCTCATGTTTTTGTGCTTGACACCGGAGTTTCGCAAGGCTTCAACTTCTTTCAAATAAACACGCGCAATAATGCTAATTCGTATATTCATGCTTTCGAACTTTATATTTCGGAAGACAACGCGAATTGGACGCAGGTTGCTAAGGGTGAAGACGGAGTCGACGGAAAAGAACACACATGGCTTAAATACGAAAAGCAAGTCGCTCGTCTCGAATTTCCCGAAGTTCACGGGCGGTATTGGAAACTTGTGGTGAATTCCACTTCGGGCGGTGCGTTCACGGTTATAGCCGAACTTTACGCCGGAATTGCCGCCGAAACGCAACACGTTATTCCGCTCACTAACTCCGAGCTGTTCGCTACGTCGGGTTGGAAAGATTCTCGACAAATAGAGAACATGCAAAGCGGACTTTTGGTGGCGCGAAAGAAAAAAGAAAAGCTCGTTATGCGGTTTGAGGGCGACAGCTTGTCGCTTTATGCCAACAAGGGCAAAGGATACGGAGCCGCCGAAGTTTATATAGACGGAAAGAAAGCGGGCAAAATCGACCTTAACGCCGAAGAGTCCGCGAAAAAACGTTTGGTATTCAGTCATAGCGGCATGGCAAATAAGGAGCACACTGTGGAAATTATTACGCTTACAAGTAAAGAATTTAATTTGTGTTTTGCGGGAATATCGTATACCGCGCGGCTTATCAATGCGCCGAATATTTATAAAGAAAAAGCGCTTGCCATAACCATAACCGTATTTGTGTTGCTGTTCGCTCTTTTGGCAACGTTTATAGTTCTGTCGTTCTGCTTGCCGAGATTCCGCAAAGCGATTTACGGCAATAAAGTTATGCGCAATTACGATGATAAAAGAGAAAAAGCGAGAGAAGAAAAAGCGAAAGTAAAAGCTGAAAATGCGCCCGTTAAGAAAGAAAAGAAACAACCCGAGCAAAAGACTACAGACGTCAAAACGGAAATTAAAGCGGCGCCCGCTAAAAACGTTTCGCAACAAAATGACAGAGCGAAAGAACGCAATCAAAAAGTTTGCGAAACACGCGCAATCGACGCGAAATCTTCGCAGTCGCGTCCCACCGAAAAAATTGTGCATAAAACTTCGAGTGCCGCGCCCGTTCGTCCCGAAGGAAACAGACCGCCCGCGCGTCACGTATCGGGATCTCGTCCTGTGGCGCCGCCTACGCGTTCAGCGCCGAAAAATGACGGACATAGCAAGAAGTAAATTCGGGGATTTTAAATTTATAGGTTTAGCGTTTTGTACACAGGTATAAAATGCCACATTTAAAGAAGCGACGGCGTTTTGTTGTCGCTTTTTTTGCTATGGCGGGATAGAACGAGGCGTGTTACGCAAATACTATCGAAAAAAAGAAAGAGGTAGTATTTTTTTGAACGCCGTAATTTTGGCGGGCGGGTTCGGCAGCAGATTAAAGCCGCTTACCGATTCCGCGCCTAAGCCTATGCTTCCCATTGCCAACGTTCCCATGCTCGATTATGTGTTTGCGCATCTTCATGCGGAGGGAATAAACGACACCGTGCTTACGCTCGGATATTATCCCGAACAAATAATCGAATGGATTTCGGGGTATGGCGGAATATGTTCGCGCCATATTGTGGAAGACGTGCCTCTCGGAACCGCAGGAGGGGTCCGTGCGGCGCTTGCTCTGCTCGACGATACTTTTATCGTGGTGAGCGGCGACGCGCTTGAAAATATAAATTACGCCGCCATGCTGAAAAGCCATGAGGCAAGCGGAAAACTTGTGACAATTGCGGTTACCAAAGTGCGCGACCCGCGAATGTTCGGGCTTGTGGAGTATGCGCCCGACGGCACCGTTACCGGCTTTACCGAAAAGCCGCAGGAAATGGGCGACGGGGGAATTGTGAATTGCGGCGTCTACATTATAAACAGAGAAGCTCTGAAATACGTTCCGTACGGCGAAAAATACGATTTTGCGAGAGATTTATTCCCGCGACTGTTAACGCTCGGACAAATCAACGCTTATTATCACGACGGTTTTTGGTCGGATATAGGTTCTCCGCAAGCTTACTACGAGGCTAATTTTCGTATGCTTAAAGGCGGCTTTTTTTCTCCGTTGCCGCACCGTTACCGCACCGTGTCGCACAGACTGGGAAGAGAGAAAAACACGCTCGCCGCTTATTCGGCTTTACTCACGGGAAGATGTTATAACAGCATAGTGGGCGAGGGCGCCGCCGTCGCGTCGGACGCGAACATAGAGGGGTGCGTTGTGCTTGCGGGCGTCACTGTGAGAGGATTTCATTATCGCGAAATTATAGGCGACGGGTATTCGTTGCCGCTTGCGACGGATTTTGCGCACAATCTTCACGATTCCGCCGATATTTCCAAAAATTTTTCTTAAATAGAGGCGTTAAAACTTGCTAATTGCAAACTTTTCCTATATAATAGAAATGGAACGATAATAAATACATTTTATTATAACATTAGGAGGATAGTTTGCAAAAAGTTAATAACAAAGAACCGGCTCTCAAGGTTATTTTTCTTGGGGGTGTGGGAGAGATTGGCAAAAATATGACCGCTCTCGAATTTGGCGAGGACATAATCGTGGTGGATTGCGGTAGCGCGTTCCCTAACGGAGATATGCCTGGCGTCGATTTGGTGATTCCCGATATATCTTATTTGTCGGCTAACCGCGACAGAGTGCGCGGAATTGTGCTCACTCACGGGCACGAGGACCACATAGGCGGCTTGCCTTACATCTTGAAAGAACTTAACGTGCCCGTATACGGCACTCGACTCACTCTCGCGCTCATAGAATCGAAATTCCGCGAGCACAGAATGGAGAATATAAACCTTATTTCCGTTAAACCCCAAAGCGTTATAACGCTCGGAAAGAATTTTAAAGTCGAATTCGTGCGCGTCAGTCATTCGGTGGCGGGCTCGTGCGCGCTCGCTATAACCACGCCCGTAGGTATGGTTTTTCACACGGGCGACTTTAAAGTGGACTACACGCCGATAGACGGCAATATGATTGATTTGCAACGTATTGCCGAGCTTGGGCAAAGGGGCGTTTTATTGTTGCTTGCCGAAAGCACCAACGTGGAGCGCAAAGGCTCATCTATGAGCGAAGCTACGGTGGGCAATTCGCTTAACAATATTTTTGCCGAAAATTCTGACAGGCGCATTTTTATAGCTACGTTCGCGTCAAATATTCACAGGTTACAGCAAATTATAGACCTTGCAGCGAAATACAAGCGGAAGGTGGCATTTTCGGGGCGCAGCATGATAAACGTTGCCGAGTGTGCCGCAAAGATAGGCGAACTGAAATACGATAAAGAAGCTGTTGTGGATATTGAGAAAATCAACAAAATCGACGACAAAGACCTTGTGATTATCACAACGGGAAGTCAGGGCGAGCCTATGAGCGCGCTTACGAGAATGGCGAGCGACGAGTTTAACAAGGTTCGTTTGGGATATAACGACACCGTTGTAATATCGGCGTCGCCCATTCCCGGAAACGAGAGAATGGTTTATAATGTTATAAACAATTTGTACCGTCACGGAGTGCGCGTAATATACGAACGTCTTGCGGAAGTTCACGTTTCGGGGCACGCTTGCCAAGACGAATTGCAACTGATTCATTCGCTCATAAAGCCCAAATTTTTCATTCCCGTTCACGGCGAATTCCGTCATCTTAAAAAGCACGCCGAACTTGCCATGCGCATGGGAATGCCGTCGTCGGACATTATTCTTACCGACATAGGGAATTGCGTTCAGGTTACCAAGCGTTCGATAAAGTTTGCCGACAACGTTCCCGCAGGTTATCTTTTGGTCGACGGGCTCGGCGTGGGCGACGTTGGGAGCGTTGTGTTGCGCGACCGCAAGCATTTGTCGGAAGACGGATTGTTCGTGGTTGTTGTGGGCGTGAACACAGTTTCGGGAGAGGTTACGGCGGTTGAAATCACATCGCGCGGCTTCGCTTATCAAAAAGAGGACGACCTATTCGAGGAAGCGAAAGAAATCGTGCGCAGAGTGGTTTCGCAAACGGACGTTAAAGAAGTGGCGGGCGACTATAACGGACTTAAAAACGCTATTCGCAAAGAGCTTAAAAGCTTCCTTTTCCGTAAAACGCACCGCAATCCCATGATATTGTCTTTAATACTCGAAAACTAAAATTTTTATGCCGTTTAAAACACCGGGAAAAACAAGCGAGTATATAAGGGAACTGTTGTCGCTTCGCCCAGCCGACGAAATAGAGCGAAAAATCACCGAATATGCCGATAAAAATATAATAGCGGTTTTGTTACCCGAAACGACGGCGTTTTTGCGCCAAGCGGTTGTGCTTAAAAAGCCCGCGCGCATTCTCGAAATAGGCACGGCAATAGGTTACAGCGGCATAGTTATGCTTCGTTCCGCGCCGCAAGCCACGCTTTACACGGTTGAGATGAGCGAGGAACGAATAGCGGTTGCGAAAGAATTTTTCCGCGATGCGGGACTTTTAAACAGAGCGGTATTTTATGCGGGCGATTCCACGGAAATAGTGCCTAACCTTAAAGGTAAATTCGATTTTATTTTTCTCGACGGACCGAAAGCTCAATATTGCGAATACTTGCCGTTTTTGAGCCGACTTCTCGAAAGCGGAGGAGTACTATTTTGCGACAATGTGCTATACGAAGGAATGGTTTCGGGCGAACATGAAATTAAAAATCACAAGGGCGGGCTAGTGAAAAAACTCGATTTGTTTTTGCACAGACTTATGGAGGATAAAACGCTTCTCACGAGCGTTTTGCCTGTGGGCGACGGCGTGAGTTTTAGCATAAAAACGACGGAATAATTGTGACGGTGATAATATGATTGAACTTTTGGCGCCCGCAGGCAATCGTGAAAAGCTTGACACGGCGGTGTATTTCGGCGCCGACGCGGTGTATCTTGCGGGCAAATCGTTCGGACTCAGAGCGTTTTGCGATAATTTTACCGATTCGGAAATGGTTGAGGCGGTAAAATATTGCCATGAGCTCGGTAAAAAAGTATATGTTACGTTAAATATATATGCCTACGACGACGACATGCCCGCAATTATCGAATACGCCCGGTTTTTAAACGAAATAGGAGCGGACGCGGTTATTGTTTCGGATGCGGGCATAATTGCGTGTTTGCGAGAAAAAATTCCCGATTTGGCTATCCATCTTTCCACACAGGCGAATGCCACAAACGGCGAAGCGGCTAAGTTTTGGGCAAAACAGGGCGTTGAGCGCATAGTGCTTGCTCGTGAAGTGAACATAAACAATATAAAACGCATTCGCGACGCTTTGCCGCCCGAAGTGGAGTTGGAAGCGTTTGTGCACGGCGCCATGTGCGTGGCGTATTCTGGAAGATGTCTGCTTAGTAGCGTAACCACAGGGCGTAGCGGCAATCGCGGAGAATGCGCGCAAAGTTGTAGGTGGGAATACGCGCTCATGGAAAAGACGCGCAACGGCGAATATTTTCCCATAGGCGAGGACGGGCGCGGCACTTATATTTTAAACAGCAAAGATTTGAATATGCTCGGTTATATAAACAAGTTAATCGAGGCGGGCGTTACAAGTTTGAAAATAGAGGGACGTGCTAAAACGGCATATTATTTGGCAACCGTTACCAACGCTTATCGCCGCGCTGTCGATATTTATAAAAATTCGCCCGAAAACTTTTCTCTTCCCGAAGATTTGCTAAACGAACCGTATAAAACAAGTCACCGAAAATTTAACACGGGATTTTATTTCGGAGAAGCCGAGCAATTTTGCGAATCGGCAAAACCCTGCCAAACGCATGAAATGTGCGCGGTTGTAAAATCGGTAAACGGCTCGGAAGCGATTATTGAACAGCGCAATCGTTTTAAAGAGGGCGACGAGCTCGAAATACTGTCGCCGAGCGAGTCTTTCGGCAAAGTTTTTCGGGTTTGCGAAATGCGCGCCGAGAGCGGCGAAAGAATTGCCGACGCAAAACTTGTTCAGCAATCAATTGTTATAAAAATTCCTTTTCCGCTTTTCGCGGGCGATATTTTGCGTAAAAAAGCGTAAATTTTCACAAAATATTCGCATATAAAAATATTGAGAAAAAACTTTTATAAAGCATTAAAAGGTGCAGGAGCTTTAAAAAAATTTGACTCTCGCGGGCGTTTACCGCGAAAGGACGCTGTTAGGCGTTCGCCTGACACGGGTTTAGCAAGCGAAATGTAATGTAGCGTAGCGCTGTGTTGCATTCGGGCGAAAGCCCATAGACAAAGTCTATGGGCGCAATAACCTTTGTTTATTAAAAAAGCGAAGGTTTTTTTGTTTGGACAGGCAAAATTCGACAAAAAACTACATATATTGTATGGTCGCCTTTACGACGAGAGGTGCCTGCAATGATTTTCGAAAGTTTTCTCACTTTTTTAAGCAAAGTATTTTGTTTCACTTCGTATGTGAACAACAAAGGTTCGTTCCCTCAGCCGCTTTCGCCCGAAGAGGAGCGCGATTGCATAGAGCGCACTAAGCAAGGAGACGCCGCCGCCCGAGAAAAGTTGATTCGCCATAATTTGCGTCTTGTGGCTCACATAGTGAAAAAGTATTCTAATGCGGGCGAAGCCGACGACCTAATCTCGGTGGGAAGCATAGGGCTTATTAAAGGCATAGAGACGTTTGAATACGGGAAAGGCAGTCAGCTTGCGACTTATGCGGCGAAATGTATTGAAAACGAAATACTCATGTACATAAGAGCCAACAAAAAACATAGAGGAAACATAAGCCTTGCCGAATCGGTGGGAGTGGATAAAGAGGGCAACGAAATCACTTTAATGGACATATTGCCTATGAAAGAAGAGAGCGTGTTCAAAAAAGTGGAAACGGGAATGTTGCTTGAAAAAGTTTTGAAAGTTATAGATTCCACTCTTTCGGGACGAGAGCATAAAATTATATGTTTGCGTTACGGCATACGTCGGCCTCGACCGTATACCCAACTTGAAATTGCGGCAATGCTCGGAATATCGCGTAGCTACGTTTCGCGAATAGAAAAGAAAGCGATAGATAAAATAGCAAAAGAGTTAAACGCGGGCGAATAAATTTTTTGCGTTTCGAAAAATATTCGCTTCGCGCAAATTTTCTTGCAAAATTAAAAATATAATGCTATAATATATTCGAGATGACCGAACGGTTGCGTGCCCGAGGGCACGAGGAAAGTCCGAACACCATAGGAACAGAATGCCGGCTAACTACCGGTGAAGGCGACTTTAAGGAAAGTGCAACAGAAATAAACCGCCCCGCTTCAAGCGGAGTAAGGATGGAAAGGTAGGGTAAGAGCCTACCGCTCCTGCGGCAACGCGGGAGGCTCTGCAAACCCCATTCGGTGCAAGATATGGAAGCTACGACTTGTTCCGGTCGCTTCCGAACTCGCTTGACTCCGTCGGCAACGACGGAGCTAGACAGATAACCGTTCTCGACAGAATTCGGCTTACAGGTCATACTCGCCACAGGCGCGAAAGGTTTGAATATCTTTCGCGTTTATTTTTTGCGGTATGTGGATATAATCCGCAATTATGGAAATAGTGCTCTGTGTGTTGATTGCAAGCTTGTTTGCGGTTTATTTGTATCTGCTTTTGAATAAGTCACCCGAACCCGAATTTGCGGTGAAAGGCATACTTTCGGGCGAAAAGCTCGGATATATGCTCTCGTCGCTTGCTTTCGGCGCAAAACGCGTGTGCGGCGGCAAAGGAATAGGAACGCGCGAAATATCGAAGCGTCTTATTTCGGCTCGTAAAAAAACGGGCGACCGGCTTAAATCGGGCTATGAGCTCGAACTGTGCGAAAAAACATATTACGACGGTTTTTATTATATAGACGAAACGCTTTCTCTGCTTAATTCCGCGAAAAGAAAATTTGCGAAACTTCCGCACGTACGGGGAGTTCCGCGTCTTTATTCGTTTTGCGAGTTGTTTGTGAAAAGCGCGGGCGGAGTGGTTTCGCGCGACGCCTTAATGTCGGCAATGCGCGCTTATTCCGCCGAAACTCAATTTACGTTTGCCGAAATCACCGCTCTTTCCGATATGACGAAGTTTGCTCTTTGCGAATATCTTGCAATATATGCAAATAAGTTCGCACGTATGGGCGAACTCATTTCTCGCGGCGAACAAGATGCTCAAACGGGGGAAATCGATTACTCCCTTATGCGCTACGACAGTTATGTTTTCGGAAGGACGAGAAATTCGGAATGCGGAATTTCAAATACCTTAAACGATGAAAACGCGCGTCGCAGAGCGGAGAATTTTGTGCTCGCGTCGGCAAGCTATAACGCGCGGATTGCGGCGGCAATGTCCTCTCTTCACAGCCTCAACGCGTTTATGACCGACGAATTCGTGTGCTCACTTTCGTCGGCATTTGCAGTTCTCGACGGCGGCGATCCCACGTTTAAAATGTTATCGTCGTCAACTAAATATATGTATTTATCGCTTATTGCGGCACAGGCAAAAAAACGCAAAATGTCGGAGAGCAGTCTCGCTTCCGAAATTTTATTCAGAGCGGGCAAGAGCGGAAAAGATATTTCGGAATATATTTTGCCGCATATGCGTTCTCGCGCCGTCGGGCGGCTTTACGTT
The DNA here is from genome assembly GCA_947089425.1 of uncultured Clostridia bacterium. Taxonomy (GTDB): domain Bacteria; phylum Bacillota; class Clostridia; order Christensenellales; family Pumilibacteraceae; genus Pumilibacter. Next base: position 256,379 of record CAMUKG010000001.1, on the reverse strand, counting down.
TTAGCAACTGTTGCGGCGTGGGCGAGTGCGGCGGTTGCTTGCGGATTTTTAATGCCACGTTTCGGGTGGGCTTACGCGCTCATTTCGCTTCCTATTTTATTGTACGCAATAGGATTTTTGCTTAGAGTTATAGCCGCGCACACCGTTAAAAGGCGAGGTTTGCCATCTTACGCTTTGGAATATCTCGACGCGGAAAAGTATGCCACAGCGCTCTTGTTGCCTTGTCTCGCTAAGTCGGAGCGCGATATGGAGGAATCGTTTGCTCATTTGCAAACGCTCGCGGCGGCAAATTCGGAGAAAATTTTTTCTTATTGTTTGCTTTTCGATTATCCGAAAAACGGTAACGAATCGGCTGATTCGGACGCTCTTTTAAAAGAAGCCGTAAAAAACGAATACGAAAAACTCGGAGCGCTTCAAAAAAGAGTGTGCGCAATCGTCAGAAAAAGAAAGAGGGTGAAAGGCGAGGAATATTTTCAAGGCTATGAAAAAAAGCGAGGCGCGGTGCTCGATTTTAATCGATATGCGCTTACGGGTGAAAACGATTTTGCGCTTAAATTAGGCGACGTTTCCAAAGTGAAATATGCAATCACTCTTGATTCGGATACTCTTACTTATAATTGTGCCGAGCTTGTGGGAACCAAAGCTCACCCTTATTGCAAAGACGTTGCCATAGTTTCGCTCGGCTGTAAAGTCGCGTTAAAAAACAGCGCTTACGCAAAATTATATGCGGGCGAAACGGGACCGGGCAGATATAGGGCGGCACGCGCCAACATTATGTTCGACGTGTTCGGCGCGGGAAACTTTACAGGGAAAGGCATTTATGACGTAGCAATGTTTTCGGAACGACTTGACGGCTTTTTTCCCGACAACAGAATTTTGAGTCACGATTTCATAGAGGGAAGCGTGGCGGGCTGTTACGACAGCACAGTGAACGCGAGCGAAGATTTTCCGCAGTCGTTTGCCGACAGCTTTGCGCGCGAACAAAGGTGGCTTAGGGGGGACTGGCAATTACTTCCTTACGCAATGCCGCACGTGAAGAACAAAGACGGCGCTCGCATGAAAAATCCGTTGCCGCTCGCCGTGTCGTTTTCAATCGTGCAAAATCTTGTGCTTTCGCTTGTTCCTATTGCGCAAATCGCCGTTCTTATTCTTTCGTTTTTTTCGAGTTTGTCCGTCGGCGCGCTTATTTTGTTCGCGTTGCCGCAACTGCTTCGCGCATTGTTTTCGCTTGTTTCTATTTTCGGCTATCCCAAACAAACGGCGCTTGAATTTGCGCGGTGCGTCATAGAACTTGCTATGCTTCCCACTGTGGCAATTCATAAACTGTGCGCCGTTGCCGTAACTTTATATAGGCTTGCCGTGAAAAGAAAATTGCTCGAATGGAGCGTTTTCGCTCATACGCGCGGCAAAATATCGTTTTTACCCAACGTAATAGCGACAATTGCAATTACTGCGGCGACCGCTTTATTTAATCTTTCGGTTATATATTACGTTGTTGCGGCGCTGTTTTTGGCGGGAGCGGCAATTCCTCGCATAATAAGCGTTGAAAAAGAAGAGAGAACTCCGTCGGATGCTTTGAGCTTTTTCGTGACCGATACCGCAAAAAAAACTTTCGCATATTTCGAAGCGCAAGAAAATATGTTTGAGCTTCCTTGCGATTGTTATCAAGAAGACAATTTAAAAGGTTGGTGCGCTCGCACCTCGCCCACTAATATAGGAATGGCGCTCACCGCTTATGCGTCGGCGTATGAAATAGGCATAATAGATAAAAGCAGATTGCTTTGGTATGTCGAGCGCATAGTTTCGGCTGTGGAAAAGTGTGAAAAATATAATGGTAACCTTTATAACTGGTACGATTGCGTCACCCTTGAAGTATTGCCAAAGAGATTTGTTTCCACTGTTGACAGCGGAAATTTTTTGGCGGGTTTGAGTTTATGCTCCACTTATGTCGAAGGGAAACTGCTTGAAAGAATAAACAAAATTATAGACGAAACCGATTTGTCGGCGCTGTATGATTTCAAAAGAAAACTGTTTTATATAGGTTATGACGACGAACTCAAATCTTGCACCGAAAATCATTACGACCTTTTGGGCAGTGAGAGCGCTTTAACGTATCTTTTGGCGTGCGGTTACGGCAAGACCGAAAAAGAAGCATTTTGCAATTTGGCTCGCCACACAGTGAAAAGCGGTGGGGCGATTACCGTTTTCAGTTGGACGGGAGGAATGTTCGAATACTTGATGAGCAGACTGTTTATAGCGCCCGGAGCTGATACATTGCTCGGACAAGCTATGAAAGGAGCGGTGCGTGCTCAACTTGCTTATGCGAAATCGCTCGGCAGAGAGATTTGGGGCGTTTCGGAGTGCCGCTATAACGAATACGACGATGCGGGCGGCAATTTGTATCGCGCTTTCGGAGTGCCTGCAATAGCTCACAGCACAGTTCCCGAAAATCCTCCCGTTTCCCCGTATGCCGCTTTTCTCGCGTTGCCGTATTGCGAAGAAAAAGAGTTTTTGCGTAACGCGCATATGCTCGCGTCTATGGGGTGCGAGGGAGAATGGGGTTTTTACGAATCGTTATGCGGTAATATGCCTGTGAAAAGTTATATGACTCACCATCAGGGAATGCTCATGGCGGCATGTGCAAATGCGCAAAAGACCGATTGCTTATGCAAGCGATTGCAAACGCTTCCCGCATGGCGCGCGGCAAAACTTTTATGCGGAGAAGAAAGGGCTTCGCACGCTCGCAAAAAGAAGCTTTACGACGTTTCGGGCATCGCCGAGCCGATTGAAAATGCGAGCATTTATTTGTGCAAAGCCGCAAGTTTATCATGCGTTGCAAGCAAAAAGGAAACGTGGATACAGTATTGCGGAAAAAGATTATTGCAAGGCATAAAGTTATTTGCGACGAGCGATAAAAAAACTAACTTGCTCGGGGGAGAATTTTATTCGGGCGAAAGCGCCGTGTGGAAAGCTAACGGCGACGGATTTATTTCGGAAGCTCGTCTCGAAGTTCTGCCGTCGCCTCTTTCGGTGGCGGTTACGGTGCGTTACAGAAATGTTTCCACGCAAGACGCTTTCGTCACGTTTTCGTCGTGCGCCGAACCCGTGTTGGCACGCGCGGAAGATTACGAATCGCATCCCGCATATTCGAAAATGTTTATAGACACCGCGTCGGGTGGCGACGGAACGTACGTTTGGGCGCGCAGGAGAAAAGACAGCGTTACGGTTATGCATTGCGTGCAAACCGAAAATGCGGTTATTTATTCGGCGGATAAATGCGCGTTTTACGGTAGGGGTCGAGGGCTCGCCTTCGGGCAAAATTTGAACCCGCTATTATCGAGCGAGTTTTCAGCAACCGTTGCAACGGGTAAAACTTGCGAGTTTACATGTTATTTTTTGGTTGCCGACACGGTTGAAAAAGCGGATTATGCGGTGCGGCTTGCAATGTCGCCCGATTGCGTGGCTCGGCAAAGCGGCGCGTCGCTGAGGCTCGCACGCGCCGTTTCTTCGCGCGCTCGCAATATAGCCGCGTCGCTTGCGGCGGGTGAGTATTCAGCTGTTAGCACCGACGGCGTCGGGCAAGATAAGCCTACGATAGCGCGGGAAGTTACCGCAGTAAACGTTTGCGCTCTCATGTCGTATTTATCCGATTTACGCATTCTTTGCGAAGCGGGATTTGTTTTTAACGTCGTGTTGTTTTCTCGAAAGCGTCGCGGCGAATATCCGACGTTTTATTTCGACGCCGAAAAAGAAGTCGAGCGTTCGGGATTGCGCGGCTTGTGTTGCGTGCAAGTTTTGAATTGCGACGGAGCAGAATATGAACGGCTTAAAAAACATAAACCCGTAACTGATTTTTCCAAAGCAATCGAATTGAAAAATTTAGCGAGATTATTGCCGCAAACGGAAATTGAGGAAGCTGTCCGCTATGACGAAAATCTTTTTTCGCCGCCCGAAATTTGCGAACCGCTCGGCATAGGCGGCTTTACGAAAAACGGCTCTTATGCGGTGGCACTCACTAATCGCAACACGCCGGCGCCATGGTGTAACATTATGTCGGACGGTGGAATGGGCACGGTAATAACCGAAAGCGGCGGCGGGTTTACGTTCGGAGAAAATTCCCGACAGCATAAATTCACGGAATGGTGTAACGACCCCGTTACGGAGACGGTTTCCGAATTTACGGCTTTGGAATGCGACGGCGAATGCTTTTCATTGACTAAACAGCCGTTACAAGCGCAAGACGCCGAATACTACACTGTTCATTCGCTCGGATACAGCGAGTTTATTTGCCGTAGAAACGGTTTGCGCTCTAATGTGAAAGTTTTTATTTCACGCGAGGAGAGCAGAAAAATATACGTAATAAATCTGTTAAACGAGACTGACGAAGAGAAAAAACTTTGCGTTTTGTTTGCGCTGAAACCTGTGCTCGGCGATTTTCGCCGAAATACTTTGCCTTCGCTCGAATGTTCGCCGTTTGCTCGCGGGCTCCGTTTAAGTTGCGGGTTCAGCGGCGTGGAAGCTTATGTTTGTTGCAGTGAAAAAGTTTTACCCGTAGGCATAGACATAGAAGACGGAAAACTTACGGCATACGACGCGATTTCAAAAAGCAACGACTTTTGGGGGATTGCTACGTCGGTAATTATGTCGAGCGGAACGGCGAAAACGATAATGTTTGCTTTATCTCCGTTTGAAACAAATTTTTCGGAACTGAACGTTTCGGAAGAGTTTGAAAAGACGGTTTCGTATTACGGACGATTTAGCAAAATTACTTTCGACGGCGAATACGGACATTTGACCGAATGGTTGCCGTATCAAGTGTATAACAGCCGCTTCGAGGCTCGAACGGGGTTTTATCAGGTGAGCGGCGCTTACGGTTTTCGCGACCAACTGCAAGACGGGCTCGCTCTCGTGCATTGCGTTCCCGCTCTTGTGCGAGAACATATATTGCGCTCGGCGAGGCATCAATTTAAAGAGGGCGACGTGCAACATTGGTGGCATCCGCCCGCAATCGGCGTGCGTACCCATATGTGCGACGACAGACTTTGGCTCGTTTACGTAGTGTGCGAGTATATTGCCGTAACGGGCGACACTGCCGTACTCGAAGAGAGCGTGCCGTTTTTGTGCGACGTTCCCATATCGCCGCAAGACGTAACCGTATACACTTCCGCTTGCGAATCGGGTGCGAGGGCGTCGCTATTCGAGCACTGCCTAAGGGCGATTAAAATTTCATGCGATTTCGGCGAAAACGGGCTTGTGAGAATGCGCGGCGGCGATTGGAACGACGCTATGGATAAAGTGGGCGAAAAGGGTATAGGCACAAGCGTGTGGTGCACTATGTTTCTTTATCACGTAATCGAGCGTTTTTTGCCGCACGTTAAAAACATAGAGCTTTGCGACGAATTGCGTCGCATAAACAAAGCGCTATACTGCGCGGTGTGCAACGCTTACGAAACCGACAGATTTTTGCGCGCTTATTCCGACGACGGAACCGCGCTTGGCTCTAATGAGTCGAAAACGTGCAAAATCGATATTTTGACGCAAAGTTGGAGCGTAATCGCAGGAGTAGGAAGCGCAGAGCAAAAGAAAATCGCGCTCGATTCCGCGTATAATTTGCTTTGCGACGCCGAAAATAAGCTGATTCGACTTTTCGACCCGCCTTTCACGTCTTCCGACGGCGTGGGGTATATAGGGAATTATCCCCGTTTTGTACGCGAAAACGGCGGGCAATACACTCAGGCGGCGGTTTGGTATGTGTGGGCTCTTTTTCAAAACGGACAAACCGAGAGGGCTAACGAACTGCTCAAATGGCTTAATCCCGCAAACAGATGCAGAACCGAAGCGGACGCGGAGAATTATTGCGTGGAACCGTACGTTTCCGCCGCCGACGTTTACGGCGGAGAACTTGCTGGCAAAGGCGGTTGGACGTGGTACACGGGCTCCGCCGCATGGCTTTATAAATGCCTCGTAACTCAATATGCGGGCATTACCGTTCGCGGCGACGTTGTGAGTTTTTGTCCGCATTTGCCAAAAGACACCGAAGAACTGAACGTTAATTTCCGTTTCGGCTCGGAAAACATAAAAGTTAAAATAGTGAACTCTTCGCTCGGCGGCGACTGGCGAGTGAGAATCGGCGACGTAATTTACAACACTTCGTCGCTTAAACTCACCAAAGGTCTTTCCGGAAAAAATATTGCCGTTATACGGTTGCTAAAATAACGTAAAAATAGTATAATCAAAACAGTGCGTACAGCATGAAAAAATATAAAGTGCCTTCGTTCGGTTGACAAATTCGCGGGGGGGGGTATAATATTATCGCAGATTGATGAAATCGGAAAACATAAAATCGGCGAAGGAGAAAAATAAAGATGCTGAAAATTGAAAATCTTAGCAAGGCTTATGCAAAAAGCGAAGTTAAAGCGGTTGACGATTTGAGGCTCGAATTAAAGCCGGGTGAAATATTCGGCTTTTTGGGACCAAACGGCGCAGGCAAAACCACTACTATCAAAATTCTTACGGGAATTTTACAATACGATGAGGGAAAGGTCTCGGTTTGCGGCTACGACTTGAAGACGCAAAGCAACGAAGCCAAGCGAAATATAGGCTACGTATCCGACAGTCATGTGATTTACGACAAACTTACGGGAAGAGAGTACGTCGACTTTATGGCTGACATTTACGGTGTTGACGTGGGAACGCGCAAAGAACGCGCCGACAGACTTCTTGAAAAATTCGAACTTACCGACGCTTTCGACTCGCAAATTCGCACTTATTCTCACGGCATGAAGCAAAAAATAAGCATAATAGGAGCGCTCATACATAATCCGAATTTGTGGGTGCTCGACGAACCCATGACGGGGCTTGATCCGCAGTCCGCTTTTCAGTTAAAAGAGCTTATGCGCGCTCATTGCGCGGAGGGAAAGACGGTGTTTTTTTCAACGCACGTTCTCGAAGTTGCGGAAAAAATTTGCGACAGAATAGGCATTATCGTGAAAGGCAAACTTATTATTGCGGGTAACCTCGAAGAAATTAAAGCGGCGCAAGGCGACAGTTCGCTTGAAAACATATTCCTTTCGGTTGCGGGAGGGCATCATGAGTAACTACGTTTCCGTTTTAAAGTTGCTTATTAAAAATATGTTTCGTCGGGATATGGCAAAAGAGAAATCGCTAACCAAAACTTTACTTGTGGGCTTGTCGCTCTTAATAGCTTATGCGGCTATCGGTTTCTTGTTCGTCACTCTTATTTATTTTATGGGGAGCACGTTCGCGGCTTTTTCGCTGCAAAGCGAATTTATTTCCATGATTCTCGCTTGCGGGCTTATGGTGGTATTGATTTTCGGAATAGTCACCGTGCTTACTTGCCTGTATTTTTCAAAAGACACCGAATTTTTCTTTGCGTTGCCGATTAAACCCGCTACTATATTTGCGGCAAAGCTCACCGTCGTGTATTTAATCGAGTTGTCGATTACCGCGCTCATCATGCTCCCGTGTCTTATAGCGGCGGGAATAGTAATGAATCTTTCGGCTATATTTTACGTTATAATGCCGTTTGCCGTATTATTTACTCCCGTGATTCCGCTTGTTTTGGCTTCTGTAATCGCAATACCCGTAATGTATATAGTGTCGTTTTTGAAAAATCGCGGCGCGCTCGGCTCTATTGTGGTAATATTATTGTTCGGCGGTTTTTTCGGATTATATTATGCGGGCATTTCGCAAATGCAAAATATGAATCCCGAAGAAATCGATTTGAGCGGAATGCAAGACATGTTCCGAAAGATTGCAAGCACAATGTATCCGCTATACGCTTTGGCTCGCGCAATGACGGCGACTCCTGTGTTCGGTTTGGGTACGGCGGCATCGGTGGCGGTAAATCTTGCGATTTATTTCGGAATAGTTTTGGCGCTCGGTGCGATTGTAATGCTTATAAGCAGCGCCGTTTATCGTAGGGGAGCATCCGGTCAGCTCGAAGGGGCTAAAAGAAATAAGACGGCAAACGTCGCTTATCGCGGTTCGGGCACGTTGAAAGCGCTTATGAAAAAAGAGTGGCGCGAAATTTTGCGCACTCCCGCTTTTGCTTTGAATTGTTTGCTTGGGATTGTAATGTGCCCTATTATTGTAGTGTTTTTCGGTTTAACTACCAAAACTTCGGCTACGGCGGGAGAGATGATGAATCAACCCGAGTCGCAAATCTTAATTATGAATACCGTGATGAGATTTGTAATGCTGTGGTTTGTAATGTTTATGAGCGTGGGCACGAACGCCGGACCCGCTACGGCGCTTTCCCGCGAGGGAGAAAAATTCTATTACACGAAAATTATTCCGGTAGATTATAAAACTCAACTTAGAGCAAAATCGTATGTGTATATAATAATAGGTTCGCTTTCTTCGATTTTCGGTGCGATAGCTATGGCGGCAATAGACTTTAACGCCGTGTTCTTTATTTTTTCTTTAATGTTTCTTTTGATTTACAATTTCGCGGCGGTGCACTTAGGAATGTTGCTTGACGTGAATAATCCCAAATTGAAATGGACAACGCCCAACGAGGCTGTTAAGCATAACAAAAACGTTGTTGCTACCGTGTTTGGCAGTATGTTAGTTTCAATGTTATTGGCGGTCGGGGGCGGCATTTTGAGCGTCGTTTTAATGCGTTGGGTATCGGGAACTGTTGCAAACGTTATAAGTATGTGTACGTTGCTTGCGGTAGGTATTGCGGCGGCGGTCGGGTTATTCGTAACGTTCTATAAAAATTGCGAGAAAAAAATCGACGAAATAGAAGTTTAACGTTTGTTTTGCAATTAAAAGCGCGCTTCCTCGTTTTTAAAGAAGCGCGCTTTTTGCATTTTGATAATTATAGATTTATAGTGTTTTCGTCGTCGCGTATCAGAGCTATATTGAAAACAAAATATTTTCTTGTGAAAAAATTGAATATAAAGACTATTACGGCTATGGTTATTTTTATCCACCAAACGTTACTGCCCGAAAGTCCGAACACGTTGGAACAAATAAGACTTCCTACTGTTGTGATTGTGAGCCCTATAAGAGCGAATATTGCGAACTTTGTGAAGCCTTTCGCGTTTTTTCCCACGTTACCGTATTCGTACACGAAAAACGCGCTCATTATATAGTTGAACAGAATGGAAACTATAAAGCTAAGCACTATCGACGTGATATATATAGACATTGGGGGAGAATAAGGAACCCCGCTTTTGGTAGCGCCTGTGAAAACTCCCAAAAAGCCGCTATAATATTCGTGCCCCGCCATATATAAGATGAGAGCGGTAATAATAAAGTCTATCACTGTGGATATTATTCCTACGGCAATGGACTTTAAATATTCGCGGCGTATTCGCTTGCTTTTCAGTGCGCGGAAAAACTCTTTCATTGATTTTCGGGTAAGAACCTTTCGAAAATTATGTTGTCGCAGTAAGGCTTGACCTTTTCATAGTCGGCGTTGCTGCGCACGGTCCAAGCGAGAGTGGGGAGTTTTTTCTTCGAAACGTATTTGTTTGGAAGGTCGGAAAATAAATAAGACACAAAATGCGGCTCGGATATGCGGTTCACTTTAAGGTGAGCGAGCGCTTTGCGTTTTAATAACGACTGTCCGCTTCCTGCGTCGAGCGAAGAAAGTTGCCCGCGAATGAAATCGGGCTCGTGCTTACGAAAATATTCGAGCGAATAAGGGTCGAACGACTGAATTGCAAACTCGCCGCTATACGATTTCAGCATGGCGATTACTTTGCTTTCGAGGTCTCCGATTTTTGCGGAAACTTTGGTTTCGATTAAAAGCGGAACTTTGCCGTTCACAAGTTCGAGAACCTGCTCGAAAGTGGGAACCGTTTGGTTGGTGCCGAGCAAATTGAGTTGCGACAAATCGGACGATTTAAGATTCGAAACATAGCCGTCTTTGTCGGTCATTCTTCCGAGCGTGTCGTCGTGAAATACTATTACGGTGCCGTCGTCTATAATTCTTACGTCTATTTCTATCGGAAAGTTTTTTTCTATCGCTTTCTCGTAAGAAAGCAGAGAGTTTTCGGGAACCTCTTCGCTGTGCAAACCCCTGTGAGCAATCGGCGTTGTGAAGAGGCGGGAATTCTTTAAATCCATTATTAACTCCGTTTAAACCTATTTGGCGGCTTACGCATAATTACCTCGTTTCAAGGTTTTAAGCGCACACCTTTATATAGTATACCATTTTTTTTTGCAGTGCGCAATCAAATGCAAAGATAAAGGCGATTTTTATTTGCTATTTTTCGCGCTTTCGCTTATAATACAATGGTAAAAGCTCAAAACGAGGAACAAAATGGAAAGGCAAAAGCATATTCGCAATTTTTGCATCATAGCGCATATAGACCACGGCAAGTCTACTCTTGCCGACAGACTCATAGAAAAGACGGGTACGGTTTCGTCGCGCGAGCTTACCGAGCAAATTCTCGATAGCATGGATATTGAAAGAGAACGCGGAATCACAATAAAGCTTACGCCCGTGAGAATGAAATATTCGTATGTCGGCGAAGAATACGAGTTGAATCTTATAGACACGCCGGGTCACGTAGACTTTACCTACGAGGTGTCGCGCTCGCTTGCCGCTTGCGAAGGGGCGGTGCTCATAGTAGACGCAACGCAAGGAGTTGAGGCGCAAACCCTTGCCAACGTTTACCTTGCGGTAGACAACAACCTCGAAATCATTCCCGTAATAAACAAAATAGACTTGCCGTCGGCGCGCCCCGAAGAAGCGAAACAGGAAATAGAAGACGTTATCGGGCTTCCCGCCGACGACGCGCCGCTTGTAAGCGCGAAAGAAGGACTAAACATAGAAGCCGTTCTCGATAAAATAATAACCGACGTTCCGCCGCCTTCGGGCAACGAGTCGGCGCCGTTGAAAGCCCTTATATTCGATTCGTATTACGACAACTACAAAGGTGCGGTGTGTCTTGTGCGAGTTATAGACGGACAAGTTAAAACAGGGATGAAAATTCGCATGATGCACAGCGGAAAAGAATTTGACGTGACTGAAGTGGGGATTTTTAATCCAAAGCCCATAGAATGGGAAGCGCTTTCGGCGGGCGACGTGGGTTACGTTTGTGCAAGCATAAAAAACGTTGCCGACACCGCTCCCGGCGATACGATTACCGACGCGAACAGTCCCGCTGCCGAACCGTGTCCCGGATATAAAAAAGTTCAGCCAGTAGTGTATTGCGGAATATATTCGTCGGACGGCAGCAAATACAACGACCTAAAAGAAGCGCTCGAAAAGCTTAAACTCAATGATGCCGCATTATTTTTCGAGCCCGAAGTGTCGGTTGCACTCGGGTTCGGTTTCCGTTGCGGATTTTTGGGGCTTTTGCACATGGAGATAATTCAGGAGAGGTTGGAGCGCGAGTTTAACCTCGACTTAATCACTACGGCGCCCGGCGTTAACTATCGGGTGTATAAGACCGACGGAGAAATGGTTACCGTGACTAATCCGGGCAATTTGCCTAATCCGTCCGAAATCGACAGAATAGAAGAGCCTTACGTCAAAGCTTTGATTTTCACTCCGCCCGAATATATAGGCTCGATTATGGAACTTTGCCAAGATAAGCGCGGCACTTATATAAATATGGTGTATCTCGATAAAAGCAGAGTGCAGCTCGAATACGAAATTCCGCTAAATGAAATCGTGTACGACTTTTTCGATAGCTTGAAATCGCGCACGCGTGGTTATGCGAGTCTCGATTATGAAGTTAAGGGATATAAGCCCGAAGACCTCGTTAAGCTCGACGTGCTTTTAAACAACGAAATTTGCGACGCGCTCAGCATAATAGTTCACCGCGATAAGGCTTATGCGCGAGGACGTTCCATTGCCGAAAAATTGAAAGAGGTGATACCTCGTCAACTTTTCGAAATTCCGATTCAAGCATCCATAGGGAATAAAGTCATAGCGAGAGAAACGGTTAAGGCTATGCGCAAAGACGTGCTTGCGAAATGTTACGGCGGCGATATATCCCGCAAGAAAAAGTTGCTTGAAAAGCAAAAAGAGGGCAAAAAGCGTATGCGTCAAGTCGGTTCGGTGGAAGTCCCGAGCGAAGCGTTTATGTCGGTGTTAAAGCTTGACGATAAATAATACGCAGTATTCTGTTACGCATACATTGCATAATATGAAAACCAAAAACGAAAAACAGGGAATTTACGTTCATATACCGTTTTGCCGTAGTAGGTGCGCCTACTGCGGTTTTGTGTCGAGCGTTTGCGAATACAGCGAGAGCGATTACGTTGAGTCTCTTGCTCGCGAAATTAGAGAGCGGGTTTGCGGAATTGCGGATTCGGTGTATTTCGGCGGCGGAACTCCTTCGGTATTGCCGAAAGGATTGCTTAAAAGAATAATGCGCGAATTGCGCGACACCGCCGAACTTACCGGCGATTGCGAAATTACTACGGAAGCTAATCCCGACAGTTTTTCGGACGAATTTGCGAGCGAGGCTCGCGAGTGCGGAGTGAACAGAATAAGTCTCGGGGTGCAGTCGCTTAATAACGAAGTGCTTGCGGCGGCAGGGCGACGGCATACCGCCGAACAGGCTTTGCAAGCGGTGAAGCGCGCAAAAGTTTTCGGTTTTGAAAACGTGAGTTGCGACCTTATGCTCGGTTTGCCTCGTTCTTCCGAAAAAGACGTTTCGGAGTCCGTAAAATCTTTGTGCGAAGCGGGTATAAAACATTTGTCGGTGTATGCTCTTTCGGTTGAAGAGGGCACGCCGCTGTATTTGAGCGAATACAGAGTCGACGAAGATGCTTCGGCGAATATATATGAGAAGGTATATGCGGCTCTTAAAGAATACGGCTTCGAGCGTTACGAGGTGAGCAATTTCGCTAAGCGCGGCTACGAGTGTAGGCACAATAAAAAGTATTGGAGTCTCGCGCCGTATGTGGGCGTCGGGGCGGCGGCGCATTCTTACGACGGAAAAAAGCGTTCGTTTAACACGAGCGATATTGCGCGATACATAGCGGGTTTGCGCGACGAAATTACCGAAGCAATCACCGCTTCCGATTCGCTTGAAGAGTATGTTATGCTCGGGCTCAGAACTAAGAACGGAATAGACTCGGAGCGGGCAAGCGAGCTGTGCGGTTACGAGTGGGAAAAGCTCAAAAGCCGTGAATTAACCGAACTCGTCGGTCTCGGAATGTTGGAGCGCACCGCGAAAGGTTTTAAACTTTGCGAAAACGCATATTACGTAATGAACGACATAATCGTGCGACTTGTGTGATTTTTGCGATTTGAAAAAATTCGATTAAACTGCAAATATTTTGTTGAAAACGCCTGCAAAGATTTGACATAGAGCGGCTCTATATGCTATATTATATTAGCACTCGAAGGTGTCGATTGCTAATGCTCGCACCGTAACAGTGCTAATTTCGGTGAGAAAGGAGCAATACGGATTTGGGCTTGTCGGGCAGAAAAGAAAAAATTCTGCAAGCGGTTGTAGACGGTTATATAAACTCGTGCGAACCTATATCGAGCGCCGAAATCAAAGAGAGACATTTGCCCGCGCTCAGCACCGCAACGATACGAAACGAGCTTGCCGCTCTCGAAGAAATGGGATATCTTGTTCAACCTCACACTTCGGCGGGGCGAATTCCCACAGCGGAGGCATATAGGCTTTATGTAGAGAGGCTAATGCCCAAACGCAAGCTTACTCGTAGCGAGCTTAAAACGGTAAAACGTTATTTTAACCGAAAAATTACCGAGCTTGACGATATTTTGAAGAGCACCGCTAAGGTTATATCCGAAATTACCAACCTTACGAGCGTAGCATACGCGCAAGATATAAACGACGCCGTTATTCAAAACATAAAAATCGTTAAGCTTACCGATACCACGGCTTTGGTGATTATAGTTACGAGTTTGGGCATACTGAAAGACGCGACTTTGTCGCTCGGCGCAAACGTGGACGACGAATATTGCAGAACCACAGGCGAATTTATGACAAGCGTGCTTGCGAATCGCAGTGTGAGCGAGGTAATAAAACCCAACCACTTTATAAAGCAGGTTAAAAAGGAATACGCTCAAGTATTCAAAACCGTTCTCAAAATTTTGAAGAGTTACAGCCATGAAGAAATGATTAGCGACATTGTGCTCGAAGGAAGCGCAAAAATACTCGAACAGCCGGAATATGCAAATCTTCAAAAAGCGAAAGCTATGCTCGAATTGCTTGACGCGAAAGAAGAACTTGTGCCTGTTCTCAAAAATAATGACGACATGAATCTTTCCATAAAGATAGGGAAAGACAATGAAATCCGCGAGGGAATGCCCGAATGTGCAATCGTAACCGCAAGCTACTCGGTGAACGGTGTGAACATAGGGCAGGCGGGCGTTATAGGACCGATTAGAATGGACTATCCCAAAGTGATTTCCGTTCTCGATTATATCGGAAAAACAATCAATATGTTACCCGAACACGCGGGCGAAACTTATGCTGGCGACGAGAGTCGTTCGGAAGACGAGCTTCGCGACGATGAGGAGTAACGAAAAAATAAAGGAGAGGTCAGGAGAAAGGTAAGACATGGCAGACGAAATGAAAGAAGTCCCCGTACAGGGACGCTCCGACGACGCGAAAGCGCAACAGCAAAACGCTCAGGCTCAGCTGTCCGCTCTTATGCAACAGCTTGCTGTGGCGCAAACAATCGCGACTAAGGAGAGGAACCGAAGCGAAGAGCTCGCAAATCTCGTGAACCGTATGCAAGCCGACTTCGACAATTACCGCAAGCGAAACGCCGAGCTCAACAAAAAGCAAAAAGAAGACGGCATGGTGGCGGTAATCGAAAAGGTTATACCGGTGCTCGACGTGTTAAAGCAAGCGATTTCGATGATAACCGACGAGAAAGTTGCGGAAGGCGTTAAAATGATTTATCGCCAAATCACCGAAATGCTTTCGAACTTCGGAGTGTCCGAAATCCCCGCGCTCGGCGAACAATTCGACCCCAATCTTCACAACGCCATTATGCAAGTTAAGGTAAAAGACCCCGATAAAGTCAATATGGTTGTTGAAGTGTTTCAAAAGGGATACAGAATGGGCGAGCGCATTATTCGCCACAGCGTTGTAAAAGTGGCAAAATAAGAACAACCTAAATAAAAACAAGAATTTTTTGGAGGATAAAAAACATGGGTAAGATTATAGGAATCGACTTGGGAACAACCAACTCGTGCGTTGCCGTTTTGGAAGGCGGCGAGCCTGTGGTAATTCCCAACGCCGAAGGCGCAAGAACAACTCCTTCGGTTATAGGCTTTGCAAAAGACGGCGAACGTCTTGTGGGGCAGGTTGCGAAGCGTCAGGCTGTTGCGAACCCCGACCGCACAGTTATTTCAATTAAGAGGGATATGGGTACCGACCGCAAGGTGCGTATAGACCGCAAAGATTATTCGCCGCAAGAGCTTTCGGCAATGATTCTTACAAAGCTCAAACAAGATGCCGAAGCGTATCTCGGAGAAAAAGTTACGCAAGCGGTTATAACTGTTCCCGCATATTTCACCGACTCTCAGCGTCAGGCAACCAAAGACGCGGGACGTATCGCGGGACTTGACGTTCTTCGTATTATAAACGAACCTACGGCGGCGGCTCTTGCCTACGGTCTCGACAAAGGGCAAGACAACAATCACAAAATTTTCATATTCGACTTGGGCGGCGGCACGTTCGATATTTCCATTTTGGAAATCGGCGACGGCGTGTTTGAAGTTATAGCTACTGCGGGCGACAACCGTTTGGGCGGCGACGACTTCGACCAGAAGATTATGGATTACTTGGTTGAACAGTTCAAGAACGAAAACGGAATCGACCTCAGCAAAGACCGCATGGCTATGCAACGTCTTAAAGAGGCGGCGGAAAAAGCGAAAATCGAGCTTTCCACGTTGCAGAAAACAACTATCAGTCTTCCGTTCATCACGTCGGGTGCGGCGGGGCCTCTCCATATGGAATACGAGCTCACCCGCAGTAAGTTCGAGGCTCTTACCCAAGTGCTTGTGGAAAAAACAATGAAGCTCACAAAGCAAGCTATGGCCGACGCGGGCTTTACCGAAACGGATATAGACAAAGTTATTTTGGTGGGCGGCTCCACTCGTATTCCCGCCGTTGTGGAAGCGGTGCGCAAGCTCAGCGGGAAAGAGCCGTTTAAAGGCATCAACCCCGACGAATGCGTAGCAATAGGCGCGTCCATTCAAGGCGGCGTGCTTGCTGGCGAGGTTAAAGACGTATTGTTGCTCGACGTTACTCCGCTTTCGCTCGGCATAGAGACGGTGGGCGGAATATTCACAAAACTTATTCCGCGCAACACTACCATTCCCACCAAGAAATCGCAAGTGTTCTCCACCGCCACCGACGGGCAACCTTCGGTTGACATTCACGTTTTGCAAGGCGAGCGCGAAATTGCCGCTCACAACAAGACGCTTGCTCGTTTCGAGTTGGGTGGAATTCCTCCCGCACCCCGCGGCGTTCCGCAAATAGAAGTTACGTTCGATATAGACGCAAACGGCATTGTGCACGTTTCGGCGCGCGATAAGGGAACGGGCAAGGAACAGCGCGTTACCATTACGGCGTCCACCAATCTCACGGAATCGCAAATTCAACAGGCTATTAAAGACGCCGAGCAGTTTGCGGAAGAGGACAACAAGCGCAAAGAAGTGGTGGAATCCAAAAACCATGCCGATATGCTCATATTCAACATAGAGAAATTCCTTAAAGACAACGGTTCGGCAATATCGCCATCCGATAAGGAAGACCTCGAAAGAGAAATGGCAAACGTTCGCGAAGTAGTTAAAACCGACGAACTCGACGCTATAAACGATGCGGTTGAAAGCTTGCAAAAAGTGAGCAACAGCGTTTTCACAAAGCTTTATGAAAACAACGGTAGTGCCGACGGAGCAAATGCGACGGGTGACGATACCGTTGTTGAAGACGCCGAAATTATAGACGACAACAATTGATTTTAAGTACGAACGCTTTTGCGGTGTTCGGAAAGGTAGCTGAGAGTAATGGCAAAATCTTATTATGACGTTTTGGGAGTGTCTAAAACCGCTTCCGACGAAGAAATCAAATCGGCATACAGAAAGCTTGCCAAGAAATATCACCCGGACCTTAATCCGGGTGATAAGGCTGTTGCCGACCTTTTTAAAGAGGTGAACGAGGCTTACGAAGTTCTCGGCGACCCGCAAAAAAGAGCCGCTTACGACAGACCTTCGTCAAGCGGCGGCGGCGCCGATTTCGGCGGCGGTACGGGCGGCGGAGCAGGGTCGTTCTTCGACGACTTTGTGAATATGTTCAATGGTCAGGCAAGAGAGGGCGGCGGCTCGAACGGCGGCGATATTTCTATGAACGTTACGCTTACGTTCGAAGAGGCGGCGTTCGGCGTTGCCAAAGATATTTCGGTGAATCGTTTCGAGCCTTGTTCGGCATGTCGCGGCACGGGCGCCAAAGGCGGAACGCAGTATGTTAAGTGCAACAACTGCGGCGGCACGGGTAAGGTGCGTTTTGCGCAGGAAACGCCGTTTGGTAGAGTTGTGAGCATGAAAGCTTGTAACGTGTGCGGCGGCACCGGTAGGATAATAAAAGAAGCGTGTCCGTCGTGCGGCGGCAGAGGACTTCTCAGAAAGAATACGTCGCTCAGAATAACGTTCCCCGCAGGAATAGAGCCCAATCAAATTATGACTGTACCCGGCGAGGGAGAAAGAAGCCGAAACGGAGCGAAAGCGGGTAATCTCGTTTTAATGGTTAACGTAATGCCGCACAAGTTCTTTAAACGCAAAGGGCTCGATTTGGCTGTGGAAGTTGCAACTACGTTTACGCAAGCTTTGCTCGGCGACAAAATATACGTTCCCACTCTGAAAGGCGCGAAAGTGGCGTTCCCGCTTCCCGAAGGCACTCAAAGCGGCACGACTTTTAAACTGAAAGGGCACGGCATAGAGAACGCTAAAAAGGGCGTGACCGGCGATTTGCTTGTGACGATAGACATTGAACTTCCCAAAAATCTTACGAAAGAGCAGAAAAACAAGATAAAAGAATTGCACGAGTCGTTTAAACCCGACCAATACGATAAGGCGAGAGAGTTTTTCAAAAAGTAGTTTTATTTGTAGAAAGTCCCTGTGCAAATGGGGACTTTTTATTCGAAACGCACTCTGATAAAAAGAAGTTAAAGTTTTTATTAGCGCGCGAGTATGTATGCGTAACATAATACATAAAAAGGGTTTATAATGAAGTATTTTCAAGCTACGGTAACGACGACAAGCGAGTTTGCCGATACGTTGTCGGTAATTTTAATAGAGTTCGGTAGCGAAGGCGTTACCGTGTATGACTACGAAGACGTTAAAAAAGTTCTCGGCGAGCACAAGTGGGATTACGCCGACGGGTCGCTTTTGTCGGGCGGCGAAGAAGTTTTCGTTAGCGGCTATTATCCCGAAAACACAGATTTTTCGAATTTAAACGAGAAACTTAACGAATTGCGCTTCATGAAAGGAATAAATGCGGGAACTCTCGAACTCGACTTGAAAAAAATAGATTCCGCCGATTACGAAAACGAGTGGAAAAAATATTATAAGCCAATCGAACTCAGTAAAATAGTAATAGTACCCGAGTGGTTAAAATACGACGGAAACAAAATTCAAGTGCTTATAAATCCGGGAATGGCGTTCGGAACGGGCAGTCACGAAACTACGAAATTATGTTTGGAGTTTTTGGAAAAAGCTGACGTACGTGGCAAACGTTGCGCCGACGTCGGTTGCGGAAGCGGAATTTTGGGCGCGGCGGCGCTCAAACTCGGCGCCGAATATTGCTTTATGGCGGACATAGATTCGCAAGCCGTTGAAGCCGCCGAAAGCAACTGCAAGTTAAACGGCGTGTATTCTCGCGCCGAGATACGCGAAGGAAGTTTTCCCGAAAACGGGAACGAAAAATTCTCTATTATTTTGGCTAACATTACCGCCGACGTTTTAATATCTTTGAAAGATTCGTTTTATTCCAATTTGTCGAGCGGCGGCACTCTTATAATGAGCGGCATAATTCATTCTCGCGCATCCGACGTTAAAAAAGCGTTTTCTTCGTTGTTCGAACTTATAGAAGAGAAATCTGACGGTGAATGGCGGGGAATGTTATGGCGAAAAATCTGCAACTCGTCGGTGGATAAATTATGAAACGCTTTTTTGTCGAAAATTTAAATCCGCCTTTGAAGTTGACGGGCGAAAATCATAAGAACCTTTCGGTTGTGCTTCGCGCAAAAGCGGGCGAAGAGATTGTTTTGTGTGTCGGCGACGGATTCGATTGTATCTGTAAAATCACGGATATTCGGAAAGACGAAACGAAGCTCGAATTTGTTCGTCGCGAGAAGAACGAAAGCGAGCCTAGTGTTTACGTAACGCTTTTTATGTCGGTTATGAAAGGGGATAAAAACGAGTTCGTTGTTCAGAAAGCTACCGAACTCGGAGTTAAAGAAATTCAACCTATTATAACGCGTTATGTGCAAGGGCATGACCGAAATATAAAAGTCGAGCGTCTGAACAAAATAGCGCTCGAAGCGGCAAGGCAGTGCGGCAGAAGTGTGCTGACGAAAGTTTGCTCTCCGCTTGATTTTTCGGAAATTGTGCAAACGTTGAAAAAATTCGATTTAGTTGTATTTCCCTACGAAAAAGCCGAAAGTCCGTCGGTTAAATGTTTTTTACGCGAGAAACTTAACTGCAACGTTAAAGGCATAGCTTTGATTGTGGGCTCCGAAGGCGGTTTTTCGGACGAGGAAGCGGCGGAATTAAATAGCGCAGGGGTTGTTCCCGTTACGCTCGGGAAACGCATTTTACGCGCCGAAACGGCAAACGTTGCCGTTTTGTCTGCAATAATGTACGAGGCGGGACAATGGGAATGAAAGCTGTTGTGTTTTCGTTGGGGTGCAAAGTAAATCAATGCGAAGGTCAAGCTATGATTGCCGAGCTTTGCAAAAGAGGAATAGATGCTACCGACAAGTTGGAACAAGCCGATTTTTATATTTTGAACACTTGCTCGGTTACGGGAGAAGCCGACCGAAAATCGCGCCAAACGGTGTCTAGAGTTTTAAAACTCAATCCCGCCGCCAAAGTATATGTTTGCGGTTGCAGCAGTCAAAACGATGCGTTCGCTTTCTCGGATAAGCCTAACGTGCGTTTAATTTCGGGAACGGGCGGAAAACTCTATTTGGTTGAGCGCATTCTTAACGATTTGTCGGCAAGCGGAAGCGGTTCGCGTGTAATCGTGAGCGCATTGCCTAATGAATTCGAAGACAATATTTTTCCCGAACATACTAAAACGCGCAGTTACATAAAAGTTCAAGACGGTTGCAATAACTTTTGTTCGTATTGCATTGTGCCGTATTTGAGGGGGCGTAGCCGAAGCAGACAGCCAGAGAGCATTTTGAAAGAAGCGCAAATTGCCGCTTTGCAAACAAAAGAAATAGTGTTGACGGGAATAAACGTTTCAGCTTACGGACTCGATATAGGCGAAAATCTTGCTTCGCTTGTGCGCCGTCTCGGAAATGTGCCCGCGAGAAAGCGAATAGGCTCGCTCGAATGCACCGTTATAACCGACGAGTTACTCTACGCTATGGCGGAAAACGGTTTTTGCGAACATTTTCACTTGTCTTTGCAGAGCGGAAGCGAAAGCGTGCTGAAACGCATGAACAGAAAATACACGCCCGAATTTTATTTGAAACAGGTGAAAAAAATACGCAAAGTGTTTCCGAGTGCGGGAATTACCACCGACGTTATAACGGGATTTGCCGCCGAAACGGAAGAAGAGTTTGCTCAAACGGAAGCTTTCGTGCAAGTAGCGCGGTTTTCCGACATGCACGTTTTCCCGTACAGCGAGCGAAAAGGCACGAAGGCGTACGAACTTCCGCAAATTCCCAAAAGCGTGCGGCAAGAACGTGCGAACCGACTAATCGAAATAGGAAAGCAAATGCACAAGGAGTTTTGTAAAAGCTTGCTCGGAACATGTGCGGAGGTGTATGCCGAAACCGACGAGGGCGGAGAAACTGCGGGATATACCGCTAACTACGTTAAAGTGTATTCGGATTTGCCTGTCGGCGAATTAAGAAGCGTAAAATTAAAAAATATTTATAAAGAAGGAGTCAAGGCTGAAAAATTATGAAAGATTGTGTGTTTTGTTCGATTTTGGAAGGAAAAATCCCCTCGCAAAGGTACTACGAAGACGAACGTTTTATCGTTATAAAAGACATAGAGCCCAAAGCGAAATTGCACTATTTGGCAATTCCAAAAAAACATTATAAACTGTTATCGGAAATGAACGATTCCGACAGAGACGATTTGGGGCATATCATGAGTACAATTTCGCAAATTGCGCCCAAACTCGGGCTTGACGGCGGTTACCGTCTTGTTATAAATCAAGGCGACGACGCGGGGCAAACGGTTTTCCACTTGCACATTCATATTCTCGGCGGGCAAAAAATGGATTTTCCCGAGCTTTAAACGAAAAACCGTTTGAAATCGTTTGACATTATTCTCGCGGTTGAGTATAATTTACAGGTAAAATAAACGTTCTTATGAGCAAAGGTGGTGTAACAGGAATGTCCGTTATTAAAGTCGGTGAAAACGAATCGCTCGACAGCGCTTTAAAACGTTTTAAACGTAAGTGCCAAAAGGACAATATCATGGGCGACATGAGACGTAAGGAACATTACGAAAAACCGTCGGTTCGCAAAAAGAAAAAGTCGGAAGCCGCTCGCAAGCGTTCCAAAAACTAAATCAAAATCTGAACGGAGCACAAAACTGTGTTCCGTTTTCTTTTACTATAATTCCCCGAACAATACTTGACATTTATTTGCCAAAAGGGTAAGATATCAATATAGTATATTCAATATGGAAATTATTGCTATGGAATGGAATGAAGAAAACTTTTTGAAAAAGTATAAAGGGACCGAACAGTTCGTGAACGGCACCGGGCGCGAGTATTATCTGCTATTTTTAGAACTGCTCAAAAACGAGGAGTTGCTTTCGCATATTAAATTTGCAAACGACGTTTTGGGTGAACCGCCTCTTAAAACGTTTATTTCATATGAGCGCGATTATCTTAAAAAAGACGTGTTCAATAGTGTGATGACGACGACTCAAAAGCGCGGAATCGGTGCATGTTTCGGGTATCTCTACACATTTATTTATGGCGGTTATGAATCCGAATCATGCTGGTTCAACGACGGCAAAACAAAAATCAAAACAGCAAGCAAGTTTAAGAAAAAATGAGGTGTCGAATGGAACTTTGCAAAGACAGAGATTTAGATGGGATACGGCAATATAAAGGCGTGTTAAAATTTTCAAACCGCCAATTGGCCGATAGAGTAAAACTGTATTTGGAACAATGTCCGCACCTATTATATCGCAGTGACATTGTTTATCATAGCGGATATGGGAAAAGCCGTTCTGCGGGATATGTGACAGAAGAAAAAATTCCGTTCGGCGAAGTAATTGCAAATGTTTTAATCGACAACGAGTTAAATATAGCAGTTGATAAAAAGTGTACATATAATTCTGGCATACGTAAAAACATAACGGAAAAACGTCGAAAAGACATCGGCACGTTTTCTGCACGAAAAGCGTATTGCGGTAACAGCGAAACTAAGCTTATGCATGTTTTGGCAATGCAAGAAACCGTCGGCGAATATCGGGTTGTCGATTATCAAGTGCCGACGACTAACGGAAAAGCTGACAAAATAGATATCGTTCTCGAAAAGGATGGTGATATTTACATCACCGAAGCGAAAAGATTCGGAAGCTCGGAATCTTTGGTTCGGTGCGTTCTCGAAATCGAAACATATTATCGAAAATTAAACGAACGCTTTTTCGAGAAGTATGAATGCGGTAAGTCGGAGTTAAAAAAAGCTGTTTTATTAGATATAAATTCTTTTGCTTATAAGCAATTTAACAGCGAATGGGCAAAGCGTCTTATTAAAAAATTTTCTATAAAGGTTTTGATTTTATCAGAAACGGCTAGCGTTTACACGATTGAAGAATCACAAAAAAATGAGAACGAATAGAATACTATCCAAAGAATTGCGACAGTTTTTAACGTCGAAAAACCCGAATCGGGATTGTTTGATTGATTATGTGCGCTTACATATTGCGGATGGCACGAAAAGCGTTGCGCTTTGCTTTCGCGGTAACTTAGCTACGCTGTATTATCGCTGTCATCAACTATTGCGTATTCGCTGTTCGCGTACGGCAATTATCGGAGAATTTGATTTTCGCCATAGCCGCTTTACGAAAAATTACAAGCAAATACTCGGCAAATTAAAATCGCTTAATGTTCGCGTTTCGGGTTTTTCGGATGAGCCTAACAGACAAGCTCAGAAGTATGTTCGATTTGATTTGACGGGAGAGAACGCCGTATCACGGGAACAGATGCTGGAAATATTATTCATATTCAAATCACTTATTGATGATTTTATTAATCCCGATAATGTCGAATATGCGTTCGATATGCAAACTCCGCGCAGTAAATCGCTCAACTTGGAAAAAGACCGACAGCAGCAACTTTATTCTACGTATTTTTTGAATAACGAACTCTTTTATTATGATATCGAATATGCCGAACACTATGCGGAAAAAAGCGGATTGCACGGTAGATTCGATTTGCTCGGACTCCGTAAAGAGGGCGATACGTACACATTGCTTTTAACCGAATTAAAATCGACCATAGGCGCGTGCGGCGGCAACTCGGGAATAGTCCAACATGAAAAAGACTATATAAAATATTTGAACAGCGAATTTGTAGATAATCGAAAAATTGAAGCGTGCGAAGCTGTAAAACTATTATGCACGATATTTGCTCGCACGTGTCCACATAACTTAACGATGAATAATATCATGCAGACAAAGATAAAATTTGTATTTTCGGATGATGCTATCGAAATCGGAAAAAATTATATTCCACAAGATAATCGAATAGAAAAAGTCTATCTTTGCGCTACGGACGTAACGGAAAAATTATATTAAAAGACAAGGCGGCTGCTTGTGCTGTCTTTATTTTTAATTATACAATATGTAAAATTAAATATTGAAATGATATAGATTACTTGACTTTTTTATAAATATGTGTTATTTATAATATGCGGCGTGAGTTGCAATGGTTTTTAACGGAGGCAAGTATGGAAGAAAAAACTGTATATGTTGGGATTTTTTGGGCGCTACCGAACGAATCGGATGGCGGTTGGAACTTTTACGAAGTTAAAAAATCGTATCCTATAAGCGCTGCAAATGCGCTCGGGTTTATTGATTATCCATTTTCTCACTATGATAAATGGGATGATGTGCATTCTCATGGCGAAACAGACGATTGTTATTTTTATCCGCGTGGCAGAGTTATTTATAACGTCAATATAGGTAATCACCGCGTTTTTGCCGATAGGTGTTTGGATGAATATGCCATGCAAGATATCATTGAGCTATTTGAAATAGAAAATTATGAATTGTGCCGCGACGAGCATTATGTAAGCGCGTTTACGGAAAAGCGGCATAAAGCGGTTACGTCTACGCTCGAATATAAAATTTTGCGCGGAAAAGAAAAAATCGGTGAAAACTTGATTGAATTCACTTACGGCAAAACTAAAATTTTGGCGGAACTTGGTAAGGCTTTGAAAGGTGGAACTGAATTAAGCGATTTGGAAAAAATCGTACTAAAAACAAATTATAATGCCGTAATTGTGTCTCACTATCATGCCGACCATGCGGGACTTATAGTTTATAAAAAAGATTGTCCTATTTATATAGGGTGCGGAGCGTATCGCATTATCAAAGCAATGAACGAATATCAAGGAAATATTATTGGGAAAAACATAATTACTTATCGAAGCGGCAAACCTTTTACAGTCGGCGGCATTAAAGTTACGCCGTATCTTTGTGACCATTCGGCGTTTGACAGCCATATGCTTTTATTCGAGGCGGGTGGAAAAAGTATTTTATATACCGGCGATTTTCGCTTTCACGGCAGGAAAGATAAAGGAAAATTACTCGCGCAACTTCCGCATAAAATAAATACACTCATTTGCGAGGGAACGAATATAGGAAACAATAAGCTGTGTTTTAGCGAAAGCGACCTTGAAAATGGATTAGACGAAATAATTGAAAAAAGCGATAAGCCCGTGTTTGTATTGCAATCGTCGTCGAACATTGATAGGCTTGTAAGCGTGTATCGTGCCGCCAAGCGCAACGGGCGCATTTTATACGAGGATAATTATACCGCTATGATTGCTTCGGCGGCGGGAAGAAAAATTCCGCGTCCCGATGTATTTAAGGATGTATACGCTTTTACTCCGCGAGGATTGCGCGGGAAACGTAAAGATATGTTTTTTGAATTCGATAATAAGCGCGGCATAACACAGATTGCAAAAAACAATAAATTTGTAATGTTTGTTCGTCCGTCGATGATTGATTATATCAAAAAACTTGCTGACAAAATGGATTTGGCAGGCGCAATTATGATTTATTCGCTGTGGAACGGATATAAAGAAAACAACGAAATGAAAGAATTTTTAACGGCTATTGAAGAAATGGGAATACAAATTAAAACGTTACATACAAGCGGACACGCTTCGGCGGAAGATATAAAATTGTTAGAGCAGTCGGTTTCTGCCGATGAATACGTTATTGTTCATACCGAAAATAATATAGCCAAATTATTCGCGATTTGAGCAAAAATAATATTACATTTTGCCGTATATCCGCTAGTTTTGTCGAACAAGGCTCACTGATATTTTCAGCGTGATATAATTATGTTACAAATTCACGGGAGGATAAAATTATGACGGACAAAAGCACGAACGGTTACAGTGAGCTAAAGCGCAGAGCGCTTCTTGCAAAACAGCGGCTCAAAATGGGGTATTGGCAACAAATGTATGAGGAGAGGCAAAAAACTCTTGAAGAAATGAGCGGTAACGGCGACAGCGAACGGCTTGTTCGCGATTTGCAACATGAGAAAGTGAAACGCGACGAGCACCGCGCTCTTTGTGCCGATAAAGCCGACGAGGAAGAACTTTTTTATTGCAAAGTGTGCGCAATTCTCGAAAAAGACGAAAACGCAATGAATCCCATAGGTCAGCTTATAGACCCGACCGAGTATGAGCGGCTCGATTCCGACAACCGTCAGCGATACGTATTGCGACTTGCGCAAAAATTCAGGGAAATGCGAGAGCGCTACTATCGCGAGCGCGTCGGCAAAAGCGGTTGACTTTATGGCGTCGATGTGTTAAACTTTTTTCATGAGTTTTTGTCTTAACGAATTGAACGAAGAACAAATGCAACCCGTTCTCGATACCGAAGGCGCTGTGCTCGTAACGGCTGGCGCGGGTAGCGGCAAAACGCGTTTGCTTACGCACAGAATCGCCTATTTGGTTACCGAAAAGAATGTGAATCCGTATAATATTCTCGCTATTACGTTCACCAATAAAGCGGCGAACGAAATGCGAGAGCGCTTGTCGGCGATGCTTCCCAACGCAATTGACGGAATGCTTATATCCACGTTTCACTCGATGTGCGTAAGAATTTTGCGAAAGTTTATCGACCGTATAGGTTACGGCAAAAACTTTTCGATATACGGCGAAGATGAGAAAGAGCGCATTGTAAAAAACATTATCAAAGCGAAAGAATACGAGGGAGACGACTTGCAGAAAAAGGCGATTTGGTCTATATCCGACGCCAAAAATGCGGGGAACTCTCCCGAAGAATATAAAAAGCTGTATGAGTATTATGATTATATCGACGAAATTTGCGTCATATATTCTGAATACGAAAAAGAGTTGAAAAAGAATAACGCTCTCGATTACGACGATTTGCTTCTTGTTACATATCGACTTTTGCGAGAGGATTGCGACGCTCTCGATTATTGTCAAAATCGTTTTAAATATATTCACGTCGACGAGTTTCAAGACACCAACACTGTTCAATACGAGCTTGTGCGGCTTATCGGCGTCAAATACGGCAACGTGTTTGCGGTGGGCGACGAAGACCAATGTATTTACGGTTGGCGCGGAGCCGATTTTCGCAATATTTTCAATTTTACTCACGATTTTAAAGGATGCCGAATATACAAGTTGGAGCAAAATTATCGCTCGACGCAGAATATTTTGTCGGCGGCGAATATGCTTATAAAAAACAATACTTCGCGGCTCGACAAAACTTTGTGGACGGGAAACGGTGAAGGAGAACCGATTGAATTTTTCCGCGCCAACAGCGAAACCGAAGAGGCGAGCGCCGTTGTTAGCAATATTATAGGGCTGGTTCGAAGCGGCAAATATAAATTTTCGGACATAGCTATTTTGATGCGGTTAAACGCGCTTTCCCGCTCTTTCGAAGAAAAGCTGATTCAATACGGTATTCCGCATAAAGTTTTCGGCGGTTTCAAATTCTTCGAGCGCAAAGAAATAAAAGATTTGCTCGCATATTTAAAAGTGCTTTGCAATCCGAATGACGACGAAGCGCTTATAAGGATAATAAACTTCCCGAAGCGCGGCATAGGCGACAGCACTATTGCGCAATTACGAAACTACGGCGCGTTTAAAAATCGGAGTTTGGCGGACATAATTATAAATATTGAAACCAACGACGAATTACCTATATTGGTAATCAAAAAGTTGACGGGGTTTTCCGAACTTTTGCGAGCTCTTTACGATAAGAAAAATAATTCTGACATTTACGGGCTTGTAACGTATCTTATAACCGCTTTGCAATTAAACGTTTTATACGGCGAAGATACCGAAGAAAACAGAAATAGAATAATGCACGTGGGCGAGTTCGCTACGTCCGTTCAGCAGTTCGAAGAAAACAACGAGGGCGCGGGATTAGACGAATATTTGCAAATGATTAGCTTGTATTCCGACACCGAAGAAATGGACGCAAGCGATTATGTCAGTCTCGCCACAGTTCACAGCGCGAAAGGGTTGGAATTTAAAGTAGTTTACGTCGTTGGCATGGAAGAGGGAATTTTTCCAATTATTCGAATGGACTCCAAAGCGGACGAGCAAGAGGAACGTCGTTTGTTTTATGTTGCGATAACACGCGCCATGCAAAAGCTTATAGTAACTTATTCTTCAACGCGATTTATTTACGGGCAGCGCAAACAAATGTTTCCCGCAAGATTTTTGAAAGAAGCGGGATTGCTTCCCGCAAGTTCGGGCGCAAAATATACGAGCGGTTCGCGATACGGAGATTATTCTTCGTCCGACGGTTCGCAACAGTCGCATTATGCGCAATCTTCCACCGCGCCCATTCGTCAGCGTCCGAGCGAGGCTCCCGTAAAGCAGGTGGGCGACAAAGCGGGTTTTGTTGCGGGCGCGAGCGTAGTTCATCCCAAATTCGGGCAGGGCACGATAGTTGCCGTAACCGAAGAACACAACGGAAAATACGCGCAGGTTGAATTCGCTAAGGTCGGAAAGGTTACGTTGGCGCTCGAATACGCGCCTTTAAAACTGTGCGATTAGAATAAGCATTCGCAGTTTTGCGAGAAAACAAAAAGGAGCGACGCTTTCTATGGACAGAATGAGAGAGCTTGTTGACACTCTCAACGAATACGCTTATCAATATTACGTTCTCGATAATCCCACAGTGGCGGATTCGCAATACGACGCGCTTTACGACGAACTCGTAGCTCTCGAAAAGGGACAAAACAGAGTGCTTGCCGATTCGCCTACGCGCAGAATAGGCGGCGAGCCGATTAAGGAATTCGTGCAACACACGCACATTCGCAAGCTTTACAGTCTTGACAAGTGCAACAGTTTCGACGGCTTGCGCGCGTTCGACGAAAAAATCAAAAAGGCGGCGGACAGAGCGGTTTCTTACACTCTCGAACACAAGCTCGACGGGCTCACATTGTGCCTAACTTATGAAAACGGGCGGTTTAAATGCGCGTCTACGCGCGGCAATGGCAGTATCGGCGAAGACGTGACGGAGCAAGTTCGCACGATTAAATCCATTCCCGCAACCATTCCTTATAAAGGCGTGCTAGAAGCGCAGGGCGAGGGAATAATGAGGTGGAGCGCGTTTAAGAAATATAACGAGACCGCCGACGAGCCTTTGAAAAATCCCCGAAACGGTGTGGCGGGCGCCATTAGAAACCTCGACCCGAAAATCACGGCAAAGCGCAATCTCGATATTTTATTTTATAATGTGAATTACAAATCGGACGGCGAACTCAAAACGCAAGCCGAATCGCTTGAATTTTTGCGCGAACAGCATTTTAAAACGGGGGCTATATGGAAAAGCGATTCTATTGAGGAAATAATAAAAATTATCGAAAACGTGGAACGCAATAAGCTCGATTTTTTGATAGACGGTATGGTGGTTAAGGTTGACGATTTCGCTTTGCGCGAAAAGCTCGGCTACACCGACAAATTTCCCCGTTGGGCGATTGCCTACAAATTCGAAGCGGAAGAAACGTCCACCGAACTGAAAGACGTGGTGTGGCAAGTTGGGCGTACGGGCAAACTTACTCCGCTTGCTATTTTGGAGCCCGTTCAACTATGCGGCGCGACTATATCGAAAGCTACTTTAAATAATTTCGGCGACATATTGCGCAAAAAAGTGAAAATAGGCAGCACCGTTTTTTTGCGAAGAAGCAACGACGTGATTCCCGAGATTTTGGGCATTGCCGAAGACAGAGGCGGAACTACCATAGAGGCGCCGTCACATTGTCCCGCGTGCGGCGTGGAAATTTACGAAAACGGCGCGCATATTTTTTGCCCGAACGAAACGGGTTGCGTTCCGCAAATTTGCGGGCGACTCGAACATTTCGCGTCTAAGGATTGCATGGATATAGACGGAGTGAGCGGAAAAACGCTTGCGCAGTTATATGGCAAGTTGGGAGTGCGCTCGGCAACCGAACTATATTATTTGACGGAATCCGATTTATCGAAGCTTGACGGTTTTAAGGCTAAAAAAATAGCTAATTTTCTCAATTCGGTGGAAAAGAGCAAAAACGTCGACTTACCGCATTTTATAAACGCTCTCGGCATTCCTAACGTCGGGAAAGTTGCGGCGCGAGACCTTGCCGAACATTTCGGTAGTATAGACGATTTGGCGGCGGCAACGACGGAAGAACTTGTGTCGATTCCCGAAATAGGTGAAATCGTTGCTTCGAGCATTACGGACTATTTTCGCACTCACAGTGATTTGATTGCCGAATTTAAGAAAATAGGACTGAATCCTAAATTTGAAAAAGCTACGGGCGAAGGATATTTTGCAGGCAAAAAAGTTGTGTTAACGGGAAAAATATCGATGTCGCGCAATCAGGCTGCGGAATTGCTCAGAAGCAAGGGCGCTACCGTTGCCGATACGGTTTCGAAAGACGTGGATATTGTTATAGCGGGAGAAGACGCTGGCAGTAAACTTGAAAAGGCTCAAAAGCTGAATAAAAAAATAATCGGAGATAAAGAGTTCAGAGAGCTTATAAACGCTTGAAAAAAAATTGCGAAAATGTTATACTATTTATGGGAAAGTTTATTATTGAGTTAATAACTTTCTTGTAGGAAGAATAGAAGAGTAAATAACGGCAAAAAAGGATGCAATGCATATGAAAAGCATGACCGGCTACGGCAAAGGTGCAAGTTCGCGCGACGGAAAAACCGTCACCGTCGAACTTAAAGCCGTAAACAACAGATATTTGGAAATAAATTCCCGTTTGGGCAAATCTTTTGCGGTCTGCGACGAAATTATTCGAAAAGAAGTGAATAGGCGCATCAAGCGCGGAAGCGTGGACGTATATTTTTCGTATGAAAACACAGACGGAGCGAGCGCGGAATTAAAGCTCGACATGGAGCTTGCGGCAGAATATGTGAAAGCGGCAAAACGGTTGCGCGACGAATTTATGCTCGACGGAGATTTCGGTGCAACGGCGCTGTTACGTTCTTCCGACGTAGTTTCTTTGCAACCCGTTAAAGACGACCCCGAACTGATAAAAGAACTGACGCGGTCGGCTGTGGTTGAGGCGGCGGAGCAATTAAACGCTATGCGCGAGTGCGAGGGTGCGTCGGTAAAAGCGGACTTAACCCGCCTTACCGCTTCGATTGTTGCCGCTTTGGAACTTGTAGTTAAACGCGCGCCGGTCGTAGTTGAAGATTATCGCAATAAGTTGCGGCAACGCATGAGCGAAATTCTTAAAGACGTGCCCGTAGACGAGGCGAGGCTTTTAAACGAGGTTGCGTTTTTTGCCGACAAATGCGACATAAACGAAGAAATAAGCAGGTTGTCGTCGCACCTAAATCAATTTTTGTTGTGTTTGGAAAGCGCCGAGCCGCAAGGAAGAAAACTCGATTTTCTTTCGCAGGAAATGAACAGAGAAATCAACACAATGGGCAGTAAATCCAACGATATGGAACTTACTCGGCTGGTTGTGGAAATGAAAAACCAACTTGAAAAAATAAAAGAGCAAATACGCAACGTGGAATAGAAGATATGAAAAAGGGTTTGTTGATAGTTCTTTCCGGTCCGAGCGGAGCGGGAAAGGGAACGGTTTATAATGCGGTAATAAATATGTTGCCGGAGCTCAAAAAGTCGATTTCGGTAACCACGCGTTTGCCGCGTCCCGACGAAATAGACGGAGTACACTATTATTTCCGCACTGTGGAAGAATATGTTGCAATGAAAGAACGGGGAGAGTTTTTGGAAACCGCCGAAGTATATAAAAACTTTTACGGCACGCCGCAAGCGCCCGTGTTTGAAATGCTCGAAAAAGGCGAAGACGTCTTTTTTGAAATAGACGTGGAGGGCGCAAAGCAAATTAAAGCAAAATATCCCGAATGCGTGTCTATTTTCATAATACCGCCGTCGTTCGAAGTTTTGGAACAACGGTTGCGTGGCAGAGGCACCGAAGACGAAAACAGCTTGCTCACTCGAATAGGAAGCGCTCGCGGCGAGCTTGCGCAATATAAAAATTTCGATTATATAGTTTTTAACGACGACGTCCACAGTGCGACTCAAAACGTTGTAAACATAATAGAAGCGGAACGTTGCGACATACTGCGTAACGAACGAAAAATACTTAATATGTTAGTAAATTGAAACGGAGATATATTTTATTATGATGATTGATCCCCCTATTGACAAGTTGGTAGACAAAGTGGGTTGCAAGTATGCGCTCGTTTGCTTGCTTACCAAGCGCACTCGCTATTTGCTCGATAAAAAAGCAGATATGTTGAATGCCGAAAATATGCGTGCGGTTTCTTATGCGGCTCACGAAGTGTATGACGGAGCCGTTGAAGCTCGTTACGAGGACGATTGATTGAAGCTTTCGGGTAAAACCGTAACGGTTGGCGTTACGGGCGGAATTGCCGCCTACAAATCGTGCGAACTCGTAAGTTTGCTAAAAAAAGCGGGTGCCGACGTTCACGTGGTGTTAACGGAACATGCCGTTAATTTTGTGGCGCCTCTTTCGTTTGAAGCGCTTAGCGGAAATCGAGCAATCACCGATATGTTCGAGCGCGAGCACGATTGGGAAATCGGGCATATTTCGCTTGCAAAAAAATCGGATTTGTTCGTTGTGGCGCCTTGCACGGCTAATCTTGCGGGAAAGCTGGCTTGCGGAATTGCGGACGATTTTCTTTCCACCACGTTGATGGCTACAAAAAGCCCGATATTGCTTGCTCCCGCAATGAACACAGGAATGCTTACGAGCGCGGCATATACCGCCAATGTCAAAATTTTGACCGAACGCGGCGTTTTGTTTATCGACTCGGGAAGCGGCAGACTTGCTTGCGGTGACGACGGCAAAGGAAGAATGGCGGAACCCAAAGAAATATTCGAAAGAATATGCGCTATTCTCGCTTCGAAAGGCGATTACAGCGGCAAAACCGTGCTTGTTACTTCGGGAGGCACGAAAGAGCCTATCGACCCCGTTAGATATATAGGAAATCGTTCGAGCGGAAAGATGGGCGCGGCTATCGCGGATGCCGCCGTTTTGCGCGGCGCGAAAGTGATATACGTTGCGGCTACCGATGCGGTAGCTCCGAGCGCACCCGTAGAAATTATGCGAGTGGAAACTACCGCCGATATGAGAAAAGCGGTGCTCGAAAAGTCGGAGAGCGCTGATATTGTGATTAAAGCGGCGGCTCCCGCCGATTACGCGCCGCACAAGGTGTCGAACGGAAAAATCAAGAGCGACGAGTTAAAACTTTCTCTCAAAAAAAATCCCGATATTGCGGCGGAGTTCGGAAAAATGAAAGGCATTCGAAAGCTTGTAATCTTTTCCGCCGAAACAGAAAATCTCGAAGAAAACGCGAAAGAAAAACTTGCGCGCAAAAATGCCGATATGGTTGTGGCGAATAACGTGCTTACGCCCGGCGCGGGATTTTCGGTAGACACAAACGTTGCCACTATTATTACGAAAAACAAAACGGTGAGCTTGGAACAAATGACAAAGACTAAGCTTGCAAATATTATTTTGGACGAACTGAAAGAATTATAGAATGATAGCCGAAGTGATTGTTGACATTTCCAACTCGGAAGTTGACCGAATTTTCGATTATTCGTGTTCGGAAAGTTTGCAAAAGGGGAGTCGAGTACTCGTTCCTTTCGGAAACCGAAAAATCGAAGGATATGTTATAGGGCTTAAAGAAAATACTTCGGTTCCGCCCGACAAGCTAAAAACGGTTTTCGAAACGCTTGACGACCGCCCGGTAATCGGCGAAGAAATGCTCGAATTGATGCGGTTCATGCGCGCGCGATATCATTTGCGCGTTGTTGACGCGCTTCGGCTTTTTATTCCGTCGCAAATGCGCGGAGGCAGAATAAAAGAGTTAAAAAGACGATATGTGAGAATATCCGACGAATATGCTCGCAAAGAGCCGGACGAGTTTATTCGTCCGTCGGCAAAAGCTCAAAGAGAAGTTTTCGATTACGTTTTAACTGTTTCGGAAGCGGATACGGCATATTTGGGCAGAGAATTTTCGGCGGCGGCAGTTCGCAATTTAATTGCGCGCGGAGTGTTTACGGCGTTTGAAAAATCCGAAAGGCGAACTCCGTATTCCGCTCTTAACTGTGCGACGCAAAACTATGATTTAACCGCTATGCAACAAAATGCCGTCAGCGCGGTGTGCGGAAGCGAAAACGAAAATTTTTTGTTGCACGGCGTTACGGGTAGCGGAAAAACGGAAGTTTATATGCGTTGTATTGCCGATACGCTTAAAAAAGGCAAAACCGCCATTATGCTCGAACCCGAAATATCGCTCACGCCTCAGGTGTTGCGCAATTTCAGAGCCCGTTTCGGCGATAGCGTGGCTATTTTGCACAGCGGTTTGAGCGCGGGGGAACGTTTCGACGAATGGCGTCGTTTGCTTTGCGGTGAGGCACGTGTGGCTGTGGGAGCGCGTTCGGCGATTTTTGCGCCTCTTAGCAACGTGGGACTTATTATAATAGATGAGGAGCATGACGGGAGTTATGTTTCGGACAGCAACCCCCGATATTCTACCCAAGAGGTTGCGGAGTTTCGCGCGCGGCGCAACAAATGCAATCTGTTACTCGGAAGCGCCACTCCGTCGGTTGAGTCATATTATAAAGCGAAAGTCGGCGAATATAAGCTAATAGAAATGAAGGAGCGAATAGCTAGCCGTCCGTTACCCGAAATTGAAATAGTGAATATGTGCGAAGAGTTGCGTAGCGGAAACAATGGCTTTTTGTCGCGACGACTTAAAAGCGAACTCTCCGATTGCATGGACGAGGGCAATCAAGCCATAATATTTATAAACCGAAGAGGTTATGCTTCGTATGTTATGTGTTCGTCTTGCGGATACGTTGCAAAGTGCGAGCGTTGCGACGTGTCGCTCGTTTATCATCGCGACGAGAACGTTTTAAAGTGCCATTACTGTAATAACAGATACGCACATCTCGACGTTTGCCCGCAGTGTCACAGTCCGCATTTGCGTCAGGGATACATAGGCACCCAAAAGGTTGCCGAGCTACTGAAAAAAGAATTTCCCGATAAAAAAATCTTACGCATGGATAACGATACTACGCAAAATAAAGACGCTCATCTTGAAATATTGCGTTCTTTCGGCGCGAGAGAGTCGGATATTCTTGTGGGCACGCAAATGATTGCCAAAGGCCACGATTTCCCCGACGTTACTCTTGTGGGAATAGTGGACGCAGATATGAGTTTGCACTTTGCCGACTATCGCGCGTCGGAAAGAACTTTTCAACTTATCACGCAAGTTGCGGGTCGCGCGGGTCGCGACGTGAAAAAAGGTAAGGTAATTTTACAAACTTATACTCCTAATCATTACGTGTATAGGCTTGCCGCAAAAGGCGATTACTTGGGCTTTTACGAAAAAGAAAGCAATTTGCGAGAGGTTACGAAATATCCGCCGTTTTCCAAAATTGTGCGAATACTCATAACTTCGGAATCGGAAGACGAAGCTTTTTCGGTTTTGAAAGCGAATTTTGACGATATAAATGCTCTTGCGAGAGAAAACGGAGAATGTTTCGCGTATCTTTCGGCAATGAAATCGCCCGTAAAGCGAATACAAGACAAATACCGAGTGCAGATTATTGCGCGAATCGTTAAGAATTTCGACGCTCTTATTCAAAAAATATACGAAATAACAGATTTGCACGCAAAAACAAAAACCGTTTGTTTTGTGGAAATAAATCCGAGCAATATGAGTTGAAAACTTTAAGCGGTATATAAAAAGTTTTAAAGGATAACGAAAATGGCTATAAGAGAAATTGTTAAAATAGGCGACGAAGTACTGCGCATGAAAGCGAAAGAAGTGACCGAGTTCGGGGCTAATCTCGGCGTGCTTATAGACGACATGTTCGAAACTATGTTTAAAGCTGACGGCGTGGGACTTGCGGCGCCTCAAATCGGCATAGTGCGCCGAATTTGCGTAGTATCGGTAGACGGTGGAAAAACCAAATACGAGCTTGTGAATCCCGTGATTTTGAAATCGAGCGGAACGCAACGCGGTCCCGAAGGATGTTTGAGCTGTCCGGGCAGAAGCGGCGTGGTTTGCCGTCCGAAAAAACTTACCGTTCAGGCGCAAGACAGAACGGGAGAAACAAAAATGTATAAAGTTGACGGTTTTACTGCGGTGGCGTTTTCTCATGAAATCGACCACCTCGACGGAATTTTGTTTATCGATAAAGCGGAGAGCGAGGATTGATGCGTTTGATTTTTATGGGAACGCCCGAATTTGCGGTTCCCGTTTTGGATACTCTTTTTGCAAGAGGTTATGAAATAGTTGCGGCGGTGTCGCAACCCGACAGGGAAAAAGATAAAAAAGGCAATTTGCTCGAAACTCCCGTGAAGAACTATGCGCTTTCTCACGGCATACTATGTCTGCAATACGACAAAATTTCTCAACATGTTGCCGAACTTCGGGAATTAAAGCCGGATATTATGATTACTGCGGCGTACGGTCAACTTTTAAGCGATGAAGTTCTCGGAGTGCCGCCTCTCGGAATTTTGAACGTTCATGCGTCTTTGCTGCCGAAATATCGCGGAAGTTCTCCCGTGCAATCGGCAATACTGTGCGGGGAGACGGAAACGGGCGTAACTATTATGAAAACCGAGTCGGGCATGGATACGGGCGACATAGTGTCGGTTAAAAAAGTTAAAATCGAGGAAACGGATACCGCCGACAGCTTGTCGGGAAAACTGTCGGAAGCGGGAGCAAAGCTGCTTTCGGAAACGTTGCCCGACTATGCGGCAGGAAAAATAGCGCTTAAAAAACAAAACTCCGATTTGGCTACTTATTGCAAAAAAATTACGAAGTCGGACGGAATAATAAATTGGAATCTTTCGGCGCGCGAAATAGCTTGCAAAATTCGCGCGTATAATTCTTGGCCTGTCGCAACTTCGTATTTGCACGGCGTCGCGTTTAAAATTTACGAGGCGAGAGAGTGCGAAATTTGCGGCACGCCGGGTGCCGTTACGGTCAAAAACGGAGAAATGATTGTGGCGTGCGGCGCGGGCTCAATCAAGCCTACCGTTGTGCAATTACCCGGCAAAAGAGCAATGAATATTGCCGAATTTTTGCGCGGGCACAAGCTCGAAGAGGGAACAGTGCTTAAAAATGCGTGAAGACAGAGACTGCGTATGCTACGAGCTGTTGATGAAAGTTTTTCGCGACAACGCATACGCTTCAATAGAACTTAATAATGCGCTTGCGCATTGCAACGAAAACGACAAGCCGTATGTAACAAAATTGTTTTACGGCGTTTTGGAACGCAACGTGTATTACGATTACGTTCTCGGGCTGTTTGCAAAAGAGAAGCCGAAGAAAGCTATTGCCACCGTTATAAAAATGGGATATTATCTTTTGGAGTGCATGAACGTTCCTGCTTATGCCGCCGTTGACAACACGGTAAAGCTATGCAGAAAGTTGGGCAAGGGCGGCGCTTCGGGATTTGTAAATTCCGCATTGCGTAAGTTCGGGGAAGTGAGCTTGCCGAAAGAGGACTCGGCATATTATCTTTCGGTGCGGTACAGCTATCCTCTTTGGCTCTGCGAACTGCTTGTTCGCGATTATGGTTATGAGTTTACGAAAGAGCTTCTTGCCTATGAGCCCGAGCGCCGCACTCATGTGAGAGCCAATTTGTTGAAAATTACAAGCGAAGAGTTTGAAAAGAAATACGGACTCGATTCGGAAGCTTCTCGGGCGGCTAACGAAGCGGAAAAAACTCCCGTAGGTTATTACATGACGCGTAAAACGCTTGAAAAAATAGATTCGTCCGATTATTTCGTGCAGTCGGCGGCGTCGATTGCCGCCGTATATTCGTATTTATACGGAATTAAACCGAGTAGCGCGCTCGATTTGTGCGCGGCACCCGGCGGAAAAGCCGTGCTTGTCGCTTCCGTTGCGAATATTCCCGTCGTCGCTTGCGATTTTCACCCTCACAGAGTGGAGCTGATTGAAAAGTACGCTAAGCGCGCGGGCGTTAAAATCGAAGCTGTGCAAAACGATGCTACGGTTTTTCGTCCCGAGTG
Source organism: uncultured Clostridia bacterium (assembly GCA_947089425.1). GTDB lineage: Bacteria > Bacillota > Clostridia > Christensenellales > Pumilibacteraceae > Pumilibacter. The sequence continues at coordinate 218,427 of CAMUKG010000001.1, read as the reverse complement.
GGAAAACAAATTCGAGCTTGTGATTTGCGACGTTCCGTGTAGCGGAATAGGCGTGGCGGGTTCTAAGCCGGATATATTGTTTAACCGTTCGCCAAACGACATCGAAGAATTGGCGAAGACGCAAAGCGCTATTTTGCGTACGGCAAGCAGATACGTGAAGAACGGCGGACGGCTGTGCTATTCCACTTGCACTATCATCAAGAGCGAAAATGACGACGTCGTGAAAGGTTTTTTGAAAGGGAACGAGAATTTTTCTATTGAGAAAATCAAGTCGCCTTATAGCGCAGAAGAGGAAAATTTGATTAAGTTATTTCCGCATATTCATAAAACCGACGGCTTTTTTGTTGCGGTTATGAAAAAAACTTCGTTATAATTCGGGAGAAGAATGCTTTGGAACTGATTGCCGATTATGATTTGGAAGAACTTAAAAAAACAGTTGCGTCTCTCGGGCAACCGTCTTTTCGCGCGGGTCAAATTTACAAATGGATTTACGGCGGAGCCGAATTTTCGGAAATGACGAATATTCCCGCCGCATTGAGAGACGATTTGGCTGAAAAGTATTTAGCGCAACCTTTGCGCATTAAAGAAAAATTTGCCTCTTCCGACGGCTCCGTGAAATTTTTATACGAGTGCTACGACGGAAACGTTATAGAAGGAATATATATGCCTCACGATTACGGCAACACGCTTTGCGTTTCCACGCAAGTCGGGTGCAGAATGGGTTGCTCGTTTTGCGCGTCGGGAATAGGCGGCTTAGTGCGTAATTTGTCGGCGGGTGAAATTGCCGCGCAAGTCATTGCGGTCAATAAGTTTTTGGACGGAAACGCAACCGAGCGCAAGCTTTCCAACATAGTTCTTATGGGTAGCGGAGAGCCGCTTGATAATTACGAAAACGTTACAAAGTTTCTCCGATTGATTACCGACAAAAACTCTTTGGATTTCGGTATGCGCTCGATTTCGCTTTCAACTTGCGGGCTTGCGGAGAATATTCGGCGGCTTGCCGACGATGGCTACGGCGTTACTCTTTCGCTGTCGTTGCATGCCACCACCGATGAAAGTAGGCGCGAACTCATGCCTATTGCCAACAAGTATACATTAAACGAAGTTATAAGCGCGGTAAAATACTATTTCGAAAAAACGGGACGCCGCATTATTTTCGAATATGCGCTCGTAAAAGGCAAAAATATGAGCTATTTCGATTGCAAAAGACTTGCGGAATTGACTCGCGGCTATCCGAGCCACGTCAATTTGATAAAACTTAACTATGTTAAGGAAAAGGGAATGCAAGGATGCTCTAACGAGGAAGCGGAGCGTTTTATGAAAAAATTGAACGAAATGAACGTGTCGGCAACAATTCGCCGTTCTTTCGGCAACGACGTGGGCGGCGCGTGCGGTCAGCTCAGAAGGAGTTACATTGCTCGGCGGTAGGGTTGTTAAAATATTGTCAGACCGTTTTGCCGTAGACATTTCTTGCGGCATTGCGGAAGTCAAATCGCGCAAAAAATTGAAACGCGAGGTTTTGCCGGTTGCGGGCGACACCGTTTTGCTCGAAGAAGTTGCGGGCGAGTATGTGCTTGCGGCAATCGAGCCGAGAAAGAACAGAATAATACGTCCGCCTATTGCGAACGTGGATTTTATAGTGATTACTGTGGCTCCCGTTCCCGAACCCGATTTTTTGGCGGTTGATAAAATGATTGTGAACGCGCATAAGGCGGGAATATGCACTGCGGTTTGCGTCAATAAAACGGATATTGTTCCCGACGGATTTGTCGCTCGAATTTTTTCTCAATATGACGGCGTAGCGGATAAAGCGCTTTGCGTTTCCGCCGCGCACGGCGATACGGCGGAGTTGAAAGAGCTTTTGCGGGGTAAAGTTTCATGTCTGGCGGGACAGTCCGCCGTAGGAAAAACATCTCTTATAAACGAAATATGCGGCGTAAAACGAGAGGTCGGGGAATTGAGCGAAAAAATTCGGCGCGGGAAAAATACGACGGTAGGCGTGGAACTTATAAAAATTGCGCCCGACACTTATGTAGCCGATACGCCCGGATTCGGCGCTCTCGATTTGAGCGGAGTAGAGCCGTTCGATTTGCATTTATATTACGACGAGTATGTTGCGATTTCTGCAAATTGCAAATACCGAATGTGCACTCACACCGTAGAACCGGATTGCGCGGTGCGCGAAGCGGTGCAATGCGGCGTTTTAAACGGTGAACGTTATAGCAGATATTGTGCCATATATAAAGAATTGAAAGAAAACAACGTCAGAAAACTACGGAGAAATGCTTATGAAAACAAATAGAATTTTGGTTGCGCCTTCGATTTTGAGCGCCGATTTCGGAAAGATGAACGAAGAAATCGCGAGAATGGAAAGGTGCGGAGTGGACGTGATTCATTGCGACGTTATGGATGGAATTTTTGTGCCTAACATAACTTTCGGCTTTAAAATGATTTCCGATATAAAAAAGCATACGTCTTTGCCGCTCGACGTGCATCTTATGATAGATCTCCCCGAAAGATATGTTTCTCGGTTTATAGACTCCGGCGCCGATTGGCTCACGTTTCACGTAGAAGCAACCGAAAAACCCGCCGCCGTGCTCGAAAGCATAAAAAAAGCGGGAATAAAGTGCGGCGCGGTGATTAGCCCCGACACTCCGACTTCCGCGCTTACCGATTTGTTTCCGTTGTGTGACATTGCGCTTTTAATGAGCGTGTATCCGGGCTTCGGCGGTCAAAAGTTTATTGAAAACTCGCTCGAACGTATGCGTGAACTCAAAAAGCTCCGCGATGCAACGGGGAGTTCGGCTTTGCTTGAAATAGACGGCGGCATTACCGAAACCAACGCCGCTCGTGTTGCGGATGCGGGAGCGGATATTTTGGTTGCGGGAAACACTTTATTCTCGGCGTCGGAGCCCGAAAAAATCGTGGAGAAGTTTCATTCGTTATGAAAGGCGTATTGTTTTTAAACGGCGAACCGCCCGAGCGAGAAGAGCTCGCTAACGTATTTTCGGAGCGCAAAAATAAAAGCGTTGCCGCCGTTTATTGCACCGACGGAGCTTACAATTATGTGAAAAACGTTTTTTTGCCTGACGTAATAGTGGGCGACTTCGATTCTTTGAACCGAAACGAAGTGGCTTGCAGGGTGGAATGTATTTCTTTTTCGGCCGACAAAAACTTTACCGACGGATACTTGGCTGTTAAAATCATGGCTGAAAGGGGGTTTACGAGTATAGATATTTACGGCGGTTACGGCGGAAGACCCGACATGGCGGAAAGCAATTATTTATTGCTCGTTTTGGCGGAGCAGTGCGGCGTTAAGGCTCGCTTGTGCGGGGCGCTTAACGCTTATCTCGTGAGAGGAACGTTTTCGTTGCAGTTAAAAAAAGACGCGATTTTTTCGGTGGTACCCTTTACCGACAACGTGCATATATTATATATGAAAGGATTAAGGTACTCTTTGTCCGATTATACCATGAGCAAAACGGCTTTTGTTGCGAACGACGACTACATTATGGGAGTGTCAAACGCGAGCGTGGGCGGGCGTGCGGAACTTGCGGTAGACGGAGGGGCGGCTTTGGTCTTTGTTCAAGAATAAAGCGGGAGGTATATATGCGAATAGTATGCGTTAAAGCCCCTAAGTTTCTGTCGGGATTTCTGCGGTTGCTGTTTTGCAGAAACAAAAAGTAATCGCGCTATAAAAAACGTACATAAAAAGAGCCGTTTCCGAATTGCTTGGGAACGGCTTTTTTTGTTTGGTTAAATTTTTACGCGCTTACGAATTTTTATTCATGTTGGTGCGAAGGCAACGCGTGCAAACGTATTCGTTAGATTCCTTGCCGTCGATTTCGATTTTCACCTTGTGAACGTTAGCGCTGAACGTACGCTTTGTGTGGCGGTTCGAGTGGCTCACATTGTTGCCGCTAACCTTGCCTTTTCCGCAAATTACGCAAACTCTGCTCATTGTTATTTAACACCTCCGGGCGCGATATTTTTTACTTGCCTTAAAATAATATCACAAAATAAGGAATAAATCAATCGAATTACCACGTTATTTTAACAAAATACCGTACAATTTTCAAAATTCTTTTAAAATCTCTTGCAAAAAAGTTTAGGATAGGTTAAAATATAACATGTGGATACATATAATTAAGCGGAGGCTTGCAGTTGAGCGTAAATACTGCCAATGCATACGGTAGAATAACAATTACGGAAGAGGCTATTGCGCAGGTAGCGGGTAATACCGCTTTGGAGTGTTACGGAATAGTGGACCTCGTTTCCAAACGTTTCTCCGACAGTTTGGCAGACTTGTTCAAACGCAAAAGGCTTTCGCGCGGCGTTCGGGTAATGACGAGCGGCGACAGAATTTTTATTGATTTATACGTAATTATCAAATACGGCGTATCCATAGAAGCGGTGGCACAATCGCTTAAAAAATCTGTTAAATATGATATCGAACGTTTCACGGGTATGGTAGTCGACACGATTAACGTAAACGTTGTCGGCATAAGAGTTTAAAGTAAAATTATAAAGTTAAGTACGGATGTACGTTGATTCCCGCCGAACCCGCGTAAACTGCATGAGTTGGAGGATACAATGCAAAAGTCAATTAACGGCGCAATTTTGCGTAAAATGATATTAAACGGCGCTAAGCTGTTGGATTCTAATAAGGAGCACGTCGATTCGCTGAACGTATTTCCCGTTCCCGACGGAGACACGGGCACGAATATGTCGCTCACAATGCTGTCTGCGGCGAGGGAAGTTTCGAACTGTCCCTCGAACGGCTTAGACGCATTGAGCGACGCATTGAGTAAAGGCGCGTTGCGCGGCGCTCGCGGAAACAGCGGAGTTATACTCAGTCAGATACTTAAAGGCATGACTTCGGTGCTTGCTCAAAATCAAGAAATAACGTCTAAAACGCTTGCGAAAGCGCTTGCTTCGGGTACGGAAGTTGCCTATAAAGCGGTAACGAAACCAAAAGAAGGAACGATTTTAACGGTGGTGCGCGCAATGAGCGAGCACGCCAAAAGCATAACCAAGAAAAGCATAGAGGTTTCGGCGTTTTTGGAAAGCATAATTGCCGCAGGCGAGGAAATGCTGAAACAGACGCCCGAAATGCTCCCCGTGCTTAAAAAAGCGGGCGTGGTGGACGCGGGCGGTCGCGGGCTTTTGATTATTTTTCAAGGGTTTTATCACGCTCTCATCGGTCAAGAAGACACTAACATATCGTTCGACGATACGCTTAACGCGAGCGGCGGAAGCAAATACGACGAACAGGCTCATTTCGATTACAACGATTTGGCGGAAATCGAGTTCGGATATTGCACCGAGTTTTTTATCGTTCATTTAAAGAAAAAGACTACCGAAGCGGATATAGACAGATTCCGCGAAAATTTAATGACAATAGGCGATTGCGTTTTGGTAATCGGCGACCTAAACATGGTTAAAGTTCACGTTCATTCCAACGAACCGGGAGTAGTTTTGACCTACGCGCTTGAACTCGGCGAAATTGACCGAGTTAAAATAGAAAACATGCTCGAACAGAATAGGGCTTTGATAGGGCGCAAAAAAGAAGAATTAAAGCCTTACGGGCTTGTGGCGGTTTGCGCGGGCGAAGGGCTCACGAACATATTCAAAGACCTCTTGGTGGATAACGTTATGGAGGGAGGGCAAACTATGAATCCGAGCGCCGAAGACATAGCTATGGCTTGCGACGCAGTGCCCGCCAAAGACGTGTTCGTTTTCCCCAACAATAAAAACATTATTCTTGCCGCCGAGCAGGCTAAGGCGCTTACAAAACGCAATTTGCATATTATTCCCACTAAGGACGTTCCGCAGGGGCTTTCCGCCGTTTTGGCGTTCAATCCCGAAGATAATCTCGAAAACAACTTGCAAAGCATGAACGATGCAATCGGAAACGTAAAAACGGGCATGGTGACTTATGCGGTGCGTAGCACTCAGGTGGATAATTTCGACCTTAAAGAGGGCGATATAATAGGCATCGATTCAAAGTCTATTGTCGCAAAGGGCGAAAAAGTGGAAAACGTTACAACTCAGCTTGTGGATAAGCTTATGGACAGTTCTGTTAGCAATATTACTCTTTATTTCGGCAACGAAGTGAAAGAAGAGGAAGCGAGCGCCATAGCACAAGAGCTTTCCGAAAAATATAATCGTTGCGATGTGGATATACATTACGGCGGGCAACCGTTATATTATTATATAGTTTCTTTGGAATAATAATTTTTATAGATAGTTTTTAAGTTAAGGGGCGGTTATAACCGCTCCTTTTTTCGGAGTTTGCGTATTGAAGTTCGAAGACATAAAAGGCATGGGAAAAAGCCGAATACAAAAACTCAAAGAAGCGGGAATAAACTGTCCGCTCGATTTGCTTTTGCATTTTCCTTATAAATACGTCAGTTTAAAAGAAAGCGTCGATATCGCGAAACTAAAAGACGGTGACGAGCTAACCGTGTGCGGCGTCGTGGTTAACGAACCGAAAGTTCAATATTTGCGTAAGGGTTTAAAAATGACGAAAGTTGTTTTAAACACTTGTTACGGGGAATTGGAGGCGGTTTGGTTTAATCAAAAATATATAGCGTCCGCGCTTCCGAACGGTAAAACCGTATATTTAACGGGCAAAATAAAAAAGTTTAAAAACAAAATTTCATTGAGCGCACCCGTAATGTTTCAGCCGTGCGGCGACGGCGTTTTGCCTCTATACAGGAGCATAAAGGGAATTCCGCAACGCGTTTTTTCGGAAGCGGTGGATATGCTTTTGTCCCGCGCCGAAATTTTCGGTTATATTCCAAACAGTGTGCGTGCAAAGCATAGTCTGCCGTCGCTTAAAGAAGCGTTTAGGCAAGTACATCGTCCGAGCAGTATAGAAACGGCTTATGCCGCCGCCCGCGCGTTGTCGCTTGAAAAATTGAGCTACACGCTTAGCATGTATACTCTTGTAAAGTCGGCAAAAGGGTACGGCAAGAAATTTTCTTATACGGTTGAGCGCGAAAAATTGAACGAAGCCGTTCGCTTGCTTCCGTACGAACTTACCGTAGGGCAAAAAGCGGCTCTCGAAGACATAGTTGCGTCGTTGCAGGGCGATATTCCCATGAACAGGCTTTTGCAAGGCGACGTGGGGTGTGGAAAAACCGCGGTTGCGTTGCTTACTATGTATTATGCGCATCTTTGCGGCTATCAAAGCGTGCTTATGGCGCCTACCGAAATATTAGCCGTTCAACATTATAAGTCGGCTATTACGTTTTTGGAAAAACTTGGCGCTCGCGCCGTTTTGCTGTGCGGAAGTTTGGGAAAAAAGGAAAGGGACGAGGCGCTTTTCAACATACGTACAAAAACTGCGGACATTGTGATAGGCACTCACGCGCTTATAGGCGACGACGTGGAATTTAATAATTTGTCGCTAATCATCACCGACGAACAGCAGAGATTCGGCGTAAATCAGCGCGGAAGTTTGGAAAATAAGTCTACGGGCGCGGATATTTTAGTTATGAGCGCAACTCCAATTCCGAGAACGTTGGCGCTTTGTATGTATGGCGAGCTTGAACAGTCGTTTATACGCGGCTTGCCGTCGGGACGACCCGAAATAGTTACGAGACTTGTTCCCGAAAATAAGTTTGAGAGTATGTTTGACTACGTTAAGGGACAAGCGGCTTTGGGAGAACGAACTTATATAGTTTGTCCGCGTATAGAAGCCGACGACGAAGAAGAGCTCGTTTCGGTTACTGAAATGTATTCGTTGCTTAAAAACAAATATCCGACGACTACATTCGGAATCATGCACGGAAAAATGAAAGATTTCGAAAAATCCGAAATTATGAACGCTTTTATAAGCGGCGAGGTGCAAATATTGCTTGCCACTACGGTTATAGAAGTGGGAATCGACGTGCCCGCCGCTACAAATATAATAATTTTCAATTCGGAGCGCTACGGACTTAGTCAGCTACACCAGTTGCGTGGCAGAGTGGGGCGCGGTACTATAAAAAGCTATTGTTTTTTACCTTATGCGGGCGAGGTTCCCGAAAGATTAAAGTTTTTTTGCACATGCAACGACGGTTTCGAGCTGTCGGAGTATGATTTTGCGCAACGAGGCGCGGGCGATTTCATAGGCACTCGTCAGCACGGAGAAAGTTACGATTTGCCTGTAAAGATTGACGCCGATTTAATAGAGACGGCAAAAAAAATATCGGAAGATACTCTCGGCGTGGAGTCCGCGGTTAAAAATTTGCGTGCAGGACTTAAAGACGGTGCGGAAGAATATGTGAGTGCCATAACTATGAATTAGATTGGTGTTCGGAAATCCCGTCGATGAGTATTGCGATTTATATGCATGGCTTTTTAATAGCGAAGAAAACGGAAGAAAAAAGCAGAATAGCATATAAAACCGCGAAAATAAGGTAAAAAATACTTATATCGAAATCGTTTACCTAAGTTACAAAATTTGTTAAAATATTTATAAAATAAAACTTAGGAGAATTGCTATATGGAAAAACAAGTGACAAGAATGACGGTTCAGCGGTTGCTAATCAGTTTGGGGATTGCACCAAAAAGTAACGGTTATAGATACCTTACTTCCGCGATAATGATTAAACTCGAAAAAAGACCGGGCGACGTAACTATGCTACGTTTATGCGAACAGCTCGGCGTTGAAAATAACGCTACTGCCGCATCGGTGGAGCGTAGTATGCGGTTTTCTATTGAAAAAGCGTATAATTCGAATAAGCTATCGGGCATTAACGATTTATTCAATGCTTACGTTATCACCAAATCGCCTACATTAACCGATTTTATAATGTATATAGTCGAATATTTGGATTCGTTTTATCAATTTGACGATTTGAAAATCGTTTGATTATTTTAGTCGCGGCTTTTAAGCGTTAAAAAAATTCAGTAAAATTCGGATAAACCGAGTAAATAATCTGCCGATACTTCAAAATATTTTGCAAGTTTTCCGAGCATTATTGCCGACGGGCAACGTTTGCCTGACAGATATGCGGAAATAGTTTGATTCGGAATCCCTGTTTCAAGTTCGAGTTGGCGCTGAGTCAGCTCGTTTTCTTTCATAAGTTCGGTAAGCCTTTGAGTGAAATTAAACTCGAATTCTAAGTTTTTCATAGATGCAGCCTCCTCCTGCACCTACTTTTACTTAATGAAGAACGTAATTGAACTGTCAGACTTTTAACATAATAATACTTTTTATTTGACACGGGTCTTGTGCAAATGATATATTATTTATGGGAAGATTAACAGAGGAGCTACGATATGAAAAAGATTTTTAGAATAATATGGATAGTTATAGCCCTTGCCGTATTTGTGGCGGGCTTGATTTATGTTATAACTCATTGGGGTTGGAAGTCTTGGGTTATTTGGGGAGCGGCAAGCGCGGCAATGTCGATAGGCACCTTTTTGCTTGACTTTTTTTCAAGATTCAGAGGCTGCGGGGGAACTGTTTTATTTTTGGTTTTAAGCATAGCGCTCGGTCCCGTTCATTTGCTTTTTGCGATAATTTCCACCGCTATAGCTATAAAAAAGGATAGTTGAAAAAAATTGTTAAATACCTTTTACGGCGCAATAATTAGTTGTTGGTTTTGATTTGTTCTCTTGCGAGTTTGTCGCAACGGTTATTGTATTCGTTGTCGCTATGACCTTTAACCTTTATAAAGGTAACGTTATGGCGACTTATTTTTATGCTTAAATCGTTCCATAAATCGCGATTTTTCACTTCTTTTTTGTCGGCTGTTTTCCAATTAGCCCTTTTCCAGTTTTCGAGCCAACCTTTGTTTATGGCGTCTATGGCGTAAGCGGAATCGCTATAAACTTCCACCTCGCAAGATTCTTTAAGCGAAGCCAATCCCTGTATTATCGCGAAGAGCTCCATTCGGTTGTTGGTGGTTTCTTTCATGTAGCCTGAGATTTCTTTTTCGTAGCCGTTATACATGAGAATGGCCGCCCAGCCGCCCGCGCCGGGATTGCCGCTACATGCTCCGTCAGTGTAAATAGTTACTTTTTTCATTTATTGCCACTAAGCTCCTTTGAGCGGTTAATTGATTTTTCTACGGCTGTTTTAACTATGTTTTCAAAATTATTTTCGCAAAGATATTTTACGCCTTCTATCGTAGTGCCGCCTTTACTGCAAACGGAATCTATTAAAGAGTTAAGTTCGGCAGTTGATTCTTCAACGAGTTTAGCGCTTCCCGCTACTGCGGCAATCGCCATATTACGCGCTTCCGACGGAGAGAATCCGCAATTTACGGCTTCGTCGGCAAACGCTTTGAGCATCATAAAAACGAATGCGGGCGAGCTTCCCGTAAGTCCCGTTATGGCGTCGAGTTTTTCTTCTTTCACTTCGGCGGAAGTTCCGAAGGAATCGAGTAGGAGAGAGACGAATGCTTTTTCGTCGCTCGTTATTTCGTTGCAAACATATGCGTTGTAAGACGAGAAAACGCGAGCGTTCAAATTCGGCATAACGCGCACTATTTTAGTGCTGTGAGTTAGTTTTTTAAGTGTGGCAATTGATATTCCCGCCATAATAGAAATTATCGTTTTATCGTTTAGCTTCAAATTTTCAAGTAGGGAAGGTGCCGTTTGCGGTTTAACTGCCAACAGTACAAAATCGGCATTAGATACCGCAAGAGCGTTGTCGGTAGTTTTTTTAACGTTTAATTCGCAATGAGTCAGCTTTGTTTCGTCGCTATCGGATACGGTTATATTTAAACTTATGTTTTTTTCGTTGAGTTTTTTTAGCGTGTTAGGCGAGTACAGAGCCCGCACTATTGCCTGAGCCATGTTGCCGTAACCGATTACAGCCAAATTAGAATTTTTCATAATACTCCTTATTTTAATTGACTAATTTGCAAATTTTGTTTATAATATAAGAACTCTTAGGGGAGTGGCTCAATGGTAGAGTAGCGGTCTCCAAAACCGTAGGTTGCGTGTTCGAATCGCGTCTCCCCTGCCAAACAAAGCACATCGATTGTCGGTGTGTTTTATTTTTATTCGTTTTGGGATTACAAAAAATTGCTTTTATAATCTGAACCCCAATCCATCATTGCGTCTAAAATAGGGCGCAATGTTTTGCCGAGTTCGCTTAGCGAATAGACTACGCGCGGCGGCACTTCGGCAAAGATTTCGCGTTCTATCAATCCGTTTTCTTCCAGCGAGCGCAAATTATCGGTTAGCACTTTTTTGCTTATTCCCGGAATTGTTTTGAAAAACTCGGTAAAACGTTGCGGTGCGTTTAAGAGGTTACGTATGATAAGCAATTTCCATTTGTTGCCGATTAGTTGCACTGTGGTGGCTACGGGGCATTCGGGAAGTTCTTCTTTTGTCAACATTCGTTTATTTAACCTTCTTAATAAAATTTTTCGCTACATGCTAATACCGAATTATATTTTTGCGAGTGTATTATAGCAAAATATTTGCATAAAGTCAATAGTTTAAAAAGGGGACTAAGTTACCTTTTTATTATCTGATAATAGATTTGTAACGTTCTTGTCTTAAAATTTATAGTTTGTTATACTCTGTTTGTAATCGAAGAAAGATTACTAGAAACAACTATTTTCGGAGGTAAAAATGGACAAGAACAATTATTCTACTGTTAAGCTTGAAAAAGGCGAAGTGCACGTTTACGGTTGCGGTGCGATTAAGTTACATGCTTATAAAACCGACGACTTTTTAAGCGACGAAGTTTTTATTGTGGAAAAGAACGATAACGCGGTTGTAATAGAACCGCCGTGTTTTTTAGACAATATCGCCGCATTGAATAAGTATGTCAAAAAAATGAACGTAGTGGGAATGTTGGTGGCGTATCATGGCGCGGGTGCAAGCTTTTTGCCGCAAATTCCGAAGTATGCCACGCAAAACGCTAAGGAATATTCGCAAGTCGGCGGTGGAAAGGCATTGATAGATAATTTTACCGCCACATTCGGGAACCTTTTCGACAGTTCGATTCATAAAATAACCGACATAATCGAAGATGGTAAAATTACGCTCGGTGGAATAGATTTTGAAATTAAACAAACGGAAGAGGCTTTCGATATTGCGATTCCGGAACTAAATGCGGTTTATACTCACATGTTGGGACATGACTGTCATTCAATAGTGGCGGGCGCCCAACACGCCGATGCGATTGTAAATCAGCTTAAAGACTATATTGCGAAAGGCTATTCGTTAATTCTTACGTCGCATTATACGCCCGAAGATTTAAAAGACGCACAAACAAAAATAGATTATTTGAAACGACTGAAAGAGCTTGCGGAAAATAGCGAGAACGCAAACGATTTTAAAGCGAAAGCAAAAAAAGCTTTTCCCGAGTATGGCGGAGAAAATTATTTGGATATGACTTCCGCTATGTTTTTTAAGTAAAAAACACTATTAAATCAAAAGCGTAGTCGGATATATCGATTACGCTTTTGGTTTAAAAGGAATTTAATATGACTCAATCGGATAGAAGAATTTTTTTAATAAAATATTTTACAGGAATCGAACGTCAAGGTATGAAATTCCCCCCGACGAGTCCGCTCAAAAAAAATTATTGCGAGCACTGTTTAATATACGCCTGCCGAGTAAAGCGGGGAAAAGAATTCTTGAATGTCCAAAATGCTTATTTAAAAACGGAACTAAACGATAAAGGAATAACGGAATTTTCGAATTTAGCACCTAAAAATTCAGATGTGTTTTTGTGGCAAGGCGATATAATAACGTTGAAATGCGATTGTATAGTTAATGCGGCTAATTGCAAGATGCTCGGCTGTTTTTGTCCGAATCATAACTGTATCGATAACGCAATGCATACTTTCGCGGGGGTTCAACTGTGCTCCGAATGTTACGAAATCATGAAAGCGCAAGGGCATGACGAAGAGGCGGGCAGAGCAAAAATTACATCGGTTTATAATTTGCCATGCAACTATATTTTGCATACCGTAGGACCGACAGTAAACGGCAATTTAACGTTAAACGATGAAGAGGTTTTGATTAGCTGTTATTGCTCGTGTCTTGCAATTGCGGAAAAACGCGACATAAAAAGCATAGCTTTTTGTTGCATATCGACGGGAGAATTTAAGTTTCCCAATTTGCGCGCGGCAGAACTTGCCGTTCAAACCGTTACGGAATTTAAAAAAACTCTAAAAGTAAAATCAAAATAATTTTTAATGTTTTTAAGGATGTTGATTATGAAATTTATGAAAAATTATTGCGAGCAAATTACAAAAATTAAGCGGCTGTTGTCCGAAGTTCCCACAGTTGTAATAGGAGCGGGCGCGGGATTATCTTCGTCGGCGGGCTTTGACTATTCGGGCGAGCGATTTAATGAAAATTTAGGCGATTTCGAAAAAAAATACGATTTTCACGATATGTATTCGGGTGGGTTTTATCAGTATTCACGCTTGAAGAATTTTGGGCGTACTGGTCGAGGTACACAAACGCTCCGCTATCGGCTATAAAGAACTATATGCGTGCGTAAAAGATAAAGATTATTTTGTAATCACGACAAACGTAGCCCATTGTTTTCAAAAATTCGGGTTTGATAAGCAAAAGCTTTTTTATACTCAGGGCGATTACGGACTATTTCAATGTTCCATTCCTTGTCACAGCAACACTTACGACAATGAACTTCAAATTCGTACAATGGTTGCGGAACAGAAAAACATGAAAATACCTTCCGAATTAGTTCCTCGTTGTCCTGTATGCGGAAAACCTATGACAATGAACTTACGTTCGGATAGTAAATTTGTGCAAGACGAAGGATGGGAACAAGCTTATTTGCGATATAAAGATTTTATCGAGGAGCATAAAAATTTGCCGACGATATTTATTGAGCTCGGAGTGGGGTATAATTCGCCCGGAATAATAAAATATCCTTAATTGATTAAAAAACTTTAATTTATAATATAAAAGGCTTTGAACTCATATACTGTAAATATGACAAAGCTGTCTAAAATTACCGTAGCGAAAGTTTTGGTAACGCTGCTGAATCTCGGCATGCTTGCTTTGTCGTGCGTTTATTTTAAAGATTTACCGCGAGTGGTGCTACTGTGCGCAATAGTTTTATTCGCATCGTTGGGCGTTACCGTTCCGAGCATTAACGAGAAAGCTCACGAAACGATTTATAAATTTTTTATTTTAACTTCTATTTTTGCCGCATTGCTGCTTTTATGTTATGTTGCTTTGGATGCGTCAGGTTGGCTTTACAAATTTAAAGACATGGATGCATTGTTAACGTTTGTTCGAAGCACTAAGCAATGGGGAATTTTGGTATATATCGGGTTGGTTATTTTCGAGGTAATCTTTTTGCCTATTCCGTCGGCAATAATAGCGTTGCTCGGAACAGTGCTGTACGGACCGACTTACGCATTTATTTTTATGACGGTCGGCACTTTGGCGGGTTCGGTTATAACGTTTTTGTTAGGAAAAATTTTCGGTCGGAAGTTGGCGGTTTGGGTAATAGGCGAAGAAAAGACCGATAAATTTTCGGAGTTGTTAAATGAAAAAGGTAAATTTTTATTTGCGGTTATGATGCTATTTCCGTTTTTCCCCGACGATATAATCTGTCTTGTCGCTGGAATAACAACTATGAGTTTTAAGTATTTTTTTACCACTATAACGCTCACCCGTCCCGTTATGATAGCGTTTATGTGCTATTTCGGAAGCGGTACCATTATACCGTTTCACGGATGGGGAATCCCCGTGTGGCTTGCTATCTTCGCGGTAGTTATAATACTGTTTTTCGTTGTTAACAAAGTGAAGAAAAAGCTTATGAGCAAAAAAGAAAACGTCGGGAGAAAGCGTAGAACACGACAATAAAAAAACGGATACAAAAAAGGACGGTTTGAACCGTCCTTTAAATCTATTGCTCAATAGCAAATTTTTTCGACTTGAATAAAGCGTTGAAGATTAAAGCGCTAATGGGGAAACAAACCGAAAGCAAAGCGGGCAACAAAAGCGTAGTGATATATTTCAGTTCGAAACCGAGTTCCATTCCGCCTATCACGTTTGCGCAATAAATAATCAAGAAACATTGAGCCATAACAATCAATCTGTATATCAACGAATTTTTTAAACTGAAATTTATACGCTTACGCTTATCGGGTGCCGTAAAGTTTTTAACGAACGCCACAATCGGGAACGTTACCGCAATTAAAACGGCTATTATATAGAACCACTTGTCCGAACTTCTGCCCGCATGAAGCACTACGTTAACGAATATTGCGGAAAACAGAATTTCCAACATCATTATCCCGAATAAAATGCCGTAATGAACAATCATCAATTTGTTGGAAAGATAATAGTAGGCGTTGTTATATTCTTTGGAGCTATTGTTGTTGTGGGGGCGTATAACAACGTTGTCGCCCATTTCACGAACTTCGCCCGTAATTCGGTTAAGCTTTCGATTTACGTCGGCATCGCTTGTGTATTGCTCCGTAGCTTCATTATTATATGTAGGTTCGTTTTGCTCCGTTTGATTTTCAGGTTGCGGTTCGGCGTAATTTTCTATTTCCGGATTTTGCTCGGCGTCGGACGGTGCAACCGTTTCTTGCAACGGTGCGGGTGTAATTTGATTTTGAACATATACGTCTTGAACAATCGGCGCGGTCGATTCTTGCTGAGGTTCTTCCGGCGGAGGCGTAGGAGAGGGGCGTTCAACAAAACTTGAATTTAAGAAATCCCCGAGTATGTTTCGATATTCTCTTTCTATTATGCCGCTTTCGTAAGGCTTTGCCATCGACGGCGTATGATAGTCAAGAAAAATATTCTCCGATTTTTGCTCGTCTTGCGATACGTTCTCTTCAACGGGAGTCGTGTATTCCGCATTGCCGTATTGTTCGCGGAATTGCTCTTCGTCTTGCAAAGCGGGCGGGGGGAATTGAGTAGCTTCGTTTTCGGCTTCCTCTTGTTCGGCTTCTTCGTTCTCGTCGAAGAAATCGCGAAAATACATTTCTGCGGAAAAATTGTTGTCAGTTCTGTCGGAAACGTATTTTTCGGAGACGAGCTTTTCGGCATAGCTTGCGCCGTTCTCGTCGCTTAGCCTCGCGCGGAACAGCTCGTCCATTATTGCCGTAGTGTCTGAAAATTCTACGGAACGGGAAAGAGGTTCTTGTTGTTCCGTTTGAGTTTGTTCGGGTGCGTCTTCCGAGTTCTCGCTATTTTCAATTATTTCGCTTGCCGACAAATCAAGGTTTTCGGCGTTATTTTTATTGTCTGTATTTTCGAAAAGCGAATCATCGGTTTCATATTCCGTTTCGTCGTCGAGCAACTCTTCCTGTTCATCGTATTGTGCGGTTGAAACGCTTTCGGTTTCGGGGCGTGGCGCAGATAAATCAACCTCGCGGTCGGAAATCAATTTATCGATTACCGTGCGAGAATACTCCCATTCGCTTTGATTTTTAATAAAAAGCTCTCGCCCCATTTCGGTAAGCGTGAAATATTTTCTCCGTCCGCCGTTTGACTTCGCACCCCAATACGAACGGATAAAACCTTGAATTTCAAGCCTTTTCAAACAGCTGTATAACGTCGGCTGTTTTAGTTTGTACTGACCGCTGCTCTTTTGCTCGATTTCTCTTACGATGTCGTAGCCGTAGCGGTCTCCGTCAAAAAGGGCTTTCAATATGATTGTGTTTATGTGCCCTCTTATTAGGTCGCTTTGGATAGTGTTTTCCATACAAACCCCTTAAATTATTCTATTTATTATTGTAAACTTTTTTCACGGTTTTGTCAATAGGAATACTATTTAAGGCATAGTAATTTTTTGAAATATTGTAAAAAGATTTGCAAGAATTTTGTCGATATTGTATACTATTTGAGAGATATAAGAGATTTAAAGCGTTTTACGCTTTTTTGAACGGGAGACGTTATGGCAGATTATTTACAACATACTCAAAAAATAGTTACTGCGGTCGACGAATTCGATTTTCTCGAACGAATCAAACCAAGCGCGATTATGGAATATTTTCAAGACTTGGCGACTGTTCATGCCACTGAAATCGGAATAGGCTACGAGGAAATGAAAGAGAGAAACTTGTGTTGGGTTTTGAACCGATTGAGCGCCGTAATAGACAAGTCGCCTAAACTTGGGGAAGAAATTATTATTACAACTTTTCCGCATAAGCCCGGTTTGGTAGACGCGGTGAGGGATTATTATATAACGAATGAGGAGGGAGAACGTTTAATTAGAGGGACTTCGCGTTGGTGTGTGCTTGATATAAAGTCGAAAGCGGTTAGGCGATGCGCCCCGTTATTCGATTATAGCGATTCGGTTTATAATCCCGAATACGCCGTTCCCGAAGGTAATCCGCAACTTCCGATTTTGTCATCTCTTGTAGGCAAGCAGAAAATCGTAACCGATAAAGTTAAAATAACCGATTTGGATAGAAACGGGCACATGAACAACGCTCGGTATGCCGATATCGTGGTTAATTGTTGCGATTTTGATTTTTATTCTACGCATGAAATCAAATCGTTTGATTTTAATTTTTTATGCGAAATGAAAATGGGAAACGAATATTGCGTAAAGACGAAGACCGATGGCAAAACCACTTGGTTTGAGGCAAGCGGTAACACGCGGGTAAATCCGATATTTAGAGCAAGCATAGAGTGGCGATAATGGAATACACGTTAAGTCGTTCCAAACGAAAGAACATAACAATATGCGTTAAAGACGGAAGGGTAACGGTAAAAGCGCCGCTTAAAACGGATATTAAAGTTATTGACGGATTTGTTGCGAGCAAAGAAAAATGGCTCGCGCGCAAGCTTCGAGAAAACAGCGAACGTCAAAAACGATACGAGGACGTTTTTGCGGGACGCGAATTTATGCATTTAGGCGAGAGACTTTTACCTTGCGTAACCGATAAAAAACGAATTTGGTCGAGCTGTAAAAATTTATTTATACCGCAAGAATTTTATTATAACGGTGTTCTTATTATATCCGATTTATTTGTTGCGGCAATTAAAAAATATTATATGCGCAAGGCAAAAAAATATTTAGGAACGCGCTTGGCGGAATTGAGTGAACACTACGGCTTTTCTTATAAAAAATTTTCGTTAACAAATGCCAAAACAAAATGGGGGAGTTGCGATTCCGCTAATCGAATAAAATTGAATTGGCGACTTATAATGTTGCATAAAGGTTTGATAGATTATGTAATAGTTCATGAGTTGACGCATACTGTGGAACACAATCATTCGCGTAATTTTTGGAACGGCGTAGCGGCGATATATCCTCGATATAAGGAGGCGATTGCGTGCTTGAAAGAGGCGGGCATACTAATAAATTTGTGGCGTTGAAAAGATTGTCTTTTTTAATTTTGCTTACGCTCTGCGCTTGCTTTTTCGGGTGCGGTGAGCGTATCGTGGGAAACATTCAAGGCTATGAAACGTTTTTAAAAGATTATAAAAGATATTCCACGTCGGAATCGGAGTTTGCGGTTGAAAAAATCGAGGGATTCAAACCTATTATAAACGAATATTTTTCGTTCGGAACTGCGTTTTCGAATAACGTTTCATTTGTTAGAAAAAGCGACGAAAATTATATATTGAGCCGCGATGGAAAGTTAACTCGTATTGTTGAAAATTTGAGTGAAACAAGTATTATCGGAGGAAAATACGTTTTAGAATCTGAGGGGAGGTTCGGTGTTAAAAGTGTTTTGGGCTTTGAACTGCTTCCACCGGTGTTTTCCGAAATTACGATTTTGTGCGATACTGTTTTGGCGAGCGCAGGCGAGTATGCCGAAACTTTCAATGCGCCTTACGATTGCAAGGAAGTCGCTTTTATCGAACGGGGTATGTGCAAAGAAGTTTCATTATTGGATGAATCCCATTTATTAGCGGACGGTTATATTTGCGATTTGAATTTTGTGCCGATTACAGCATGCGGTCTATATGCGGCAAGTTTGCCTTGCGAAGGAAAAGTTGTCGTAAATTTGGATAACGGTATGCTCGGATATGCGGACTTGGCTACAAATAAGCTTTTTAACGGCGCTTACGTCAATGCGCATAATTTCAGTGAGGGCACTGCCGTTGCTAAAACGTCGGACGGTGAAACTGTGGTAATCGACGAAAATGGTAATAAGTTATATAGTTCTTATAACAAGCGCATAGGTAATCGAAGCTATGGATTTTATTGTTACGAAAGTATGGGAAAGTACGGAATACTTAACGCTCAATTTGAAGAACTTACTGATGCCATATTTCCTAATATAAAGTATGAACAATCCGTATGCGGCTATTTTATAATATCGCAAAGCGATTGCAATAAAATTTATTCTCCGCAACTTGGCGAATTTGTTTATGAAGGAAAAGAAATATATTATAGTAATAGATTGTTTTTTATTAAAGACGACGAACGTGTAACTGTGTTGGATGAAAACCTTAACAAAATTTTTTCGGGAGAAAAAGCCGAATATAATAATGGGGTACTCACGGTAAAGAAAGACAACAAATACGCTTATTATGAAAGAATTCAATAGGGTGGGCAAGGGTTTGACAAAGCGATATAAGCAATCATTTGACATTTCTTGTTAAAAGTTGTAATATTATATAACACATACATATTGTTCGGAGATTTTATTATGAGTGAAAAAGAAAGTCTGTTTGACGGCATAACGCCTATATTCGACAAATGGTTGGTGGTTAGAGAGGACAAAGACTCAAACCGCTATTCGGTTTCGCAAAATAATGAAATTAAAACCAAAATCAAAAAGTTCTTGATGAGAATAGGTTTTGTCGAAGCTCCTATAAACATAATGAACGCGTTAGCGGATTTAATTATAGCAAGTTTATACGGAAGACGGTTGAA
Source organism: uncultured Clostridia bacterium (assembly GCA_947089425.1). GTDB lineage: Bacteria > Bacillota > Clostridia > Christensenellales > Pumilibacteraceae > Pumilibacter. Next base: position 198,629 of record CAMUKG010000001.1, on the reverse strand, counting down.
AATAGGACAAGCTTATTCCGAACTCGCAAACTGCAATTTAAGTGAAGACGCATTGAGAACAAAAATTTCCTACTATATTGAAAAAAATTATCCGCGTATGCGCGATAATGTGAGTGCAAAATATAATTGCAGTTTTGGGCAACATTTTTCGGGGAATAAAAATTTTATATTAAAGATAGCATCGGTTTTTGAAATATTCGAACAAGATTAAATTAGTTTTGGCGAAAAAATGTGTAGGGAATAGCATAGTTTTGGCATGTTAAACTATGCGCAAAAGTCTTCTTTTACGAATAATATAAAGTAAAAAAGATAAAAGCAGGTTAATTAAATTGCCAACTTTCAAATTTTATATATAATGTTTTAAAAAGTTTGAAAGTTTATTAAATTTGTGCTATAATGTGATTGTATAAAGTTTGGAGTAGTTTTTAAATGAGTACTAAAAACGGAGAAAATTATTATAAAGAACGAAACGAGCACGGCATGGAACGTTTGCGCGAAATTTTAGACATGTTGCCCGATTTTGTCCGTGAATTTTTTATAGGCGTTCAAATGCGTACTACCGTGCTCACAAGATTAAATTATGCCTACGATTTAAAAATTTTTTTCCGTTATTTAAGCGAAAAAAAATTTAGAATTCCTGTGAGTGAAATTGTGTTGGCTGATATAGAAAATTTAAAAGCTTACGATATAGAATTATATTTAGACTATTTATCGCATTATACCATAGACGGCAAGTCGTATTCGTGTGAAGAAAAAGCCAAAGAAAGAAAATTATCGTCGTTGCGCTCTTTTTTTAAATACTATTTTAAAAAGGACAAATTATCTTCTAATGTGTGCGCAAAAGTCGATTTGCCCAAGTTGCATCAAAAACCGATTATACGACTTGATGCCGACGAAGTCGACGCGTTGTTAGACGAAGCCGAACATGGTAATAATTTAACGGACAGACAAAAAAGATACCAGCAAATTTATGCTAAGCGCGACACGGCTATTTTAACTTTATTTTTGGGCACTGGAATTCGCGTAAGCGAACTTGTCGGCTTAAATCGAGATGATTTTCATTTTGACAATAATAGTTTCATGGTAACGCGAAAAGGCGGAAATAAAAGCGTATTATATTTTTCGGACGAAGTGAAAAACGCATTGCTTGCATATTTGGAATGGCTGCAAGAAAAAATTGATTCCCCCAATGACGAATTCGGAAAAAGAGCAAGAATGACTGACGCTATGTTCTTATCGAATCAAGGCAGGCGCTATTGCGTTCGTTCGGTCGAAAATCTTGTGAAAAAATACAGCAAAACCGTTACTTCGCAAAATATTACTCCGCATAAATTGCGCAGTACGTTCGGAACCTCGCTTTATCGCGCAACGCAAGATATATATGTGGTTGCCGATGTGCTTGGGCATAGCGACGTTAACACCACAAAAAAACATTACGCCGAGATGAGCGAAGACATTAGAAAAAAAGCTGCCGACGCCGTCGAATTACATAAATCGACAGAAGATAAATGATTGGAAGTATGTCAGATAAACTACTTCCCTATTTTGCTCGCGATTTGCGATGCGCATTGCGTTACAGCATATTTTATATGTTCGTAAGTCAGCCCGCCTTGCAAATATGCTATATATGGTTCTTTAATCGGCGAATCCGCGCTAAGCTCTATGGAAGCTCCTTGCACAAACGTTCCCGCTGCCATTATAACTTGTTCGTCATATCCAGGCATATCCCAAGCATACGGCACTACGTGGCTATCGATTGGTGAAACCGACTGAATTGTTCTGCAAAATTCGATTAAATCGGCTTTATTGCCAAACTTTATCGAGCATATTATATCGTTTGGTAAGGCGTTTTCGGCGGGAAGCGTTTCATATCCGAGTTTTGAAAATACTGCGCCGAATAATACTGCTCCCTTCATTGCTTGCGCCGTAATGTGCGGCGCCATAAAAAGCCCTTGATAGAACGGACGGTAATCGGCGGCGTAAGACCCCACCTCCGTGCCTACTCCCGGCGCCGTAAGCCTATATCCTACGGCTTCTACTAATTTTGCTTTTCCCGCTATATATCCGCCTGTGGGCGCAAATCCCCCGCCCGGATTTTTTATCATTGAGCCCGCGCAAATATCTGTGCCTAACGCCGTAGGTTCGTGTAAAGCTGTAAATTCTCCGTAGCAATTGTCTACTGCGATTATTATAGACGAATCGAGCTCTTTTACAAATTGGCAAATAGACCGTATGTCGCTTACTGCGAGCGCATCTCGCCAACTGTATCCGCGAGAACGTTGAATAAATAGCATTTTCGGATGCAATTTTTTAACTGCTGTTGCGATTGCCGTTCGATTAAAAGTGCCGTGAGCAAGTTCTACTTTTTCAAAGCGTATTCCGAAATCCTTTAATGAACCATTTCCTTCGCCCGCTATTACTCCTTGCAGCGTGTCGTATACGTCGCCCGTTATAGACAGCATTACGTCGTTCGGTCGCAAAATACCGAAAAGCATTAGCGCGAGCGCGTGTGTTCCCGACGCAATCATGGGAGAAACTATTGCTTTTTCCGTTTCGAAAATATCCGCAAAAACTTCGGAAAGCGTATCCCTCGCAGCATCGTCGTAACCGTATCCCGTAGTGGGGGCAAAATGCCTTAAAGCGATTTTGAATTTTTTAAATGCGCGCAAGACTTTTATTTGATTATTATAAGCAATATTGTCTATTTCGGCAAAGTTCTTAGTAGCATCTTTTTCGCATTCAGCTATTAAACTTTCGATATTCATTAAAAGTTCTCCGTTTTTATAAGTCGTGGTTAAGCCATTTATCGGTTGTTTTTATTATGTTATCAAAATAAATTTCGGAAACATAAGATTTTTCCGCGCGAATCCACTTAAAAAAAGTAATTTGTCGTTTTGCATATCTGCGCGAGTTTTGTTTGATTACTTCTTTTGTTTCTGAAATGCTTATGTTTTCTTTGATAGCGGCAATTACTTCTTTATATCCGATTGCTTGCATACTACGGCAATTCCAAAACGGTTTAAGCGAACAAACTTCTTCATAGAGACCATCTTCGAACATTCGGTCTACTCGCGAGTTTATTCTTTCGTAAAGTTTTGCTCTTTCCATTGCGGGAACAAAAAATTTTACATCGTAAGAACAGTGTTTTTGCGAAACGGATTGCGATTTCGATTTGCCTGTCTGTAAATAAATTTCAAGTGCTCGTATTGTACGTTTTACGTCGTTAACGGGAATTTTTTCGGCGGATTCTTTATCCTCTTTTTGTAGCATTGCGTGCAACTCTTCCGCGCCTTTTTCGTTGTGTATAGCTTTTAGGCGTTCGCGTAATTCATAATTCGGTTTTGCGTCGGCAAAATTTTGCTCGTTCAATAAAGCGTTTATATATAATCCCGTTCCTCCTACTACAATTGGTAAACGGTTTTCGCTATGAAGTTTTTTTATGACTTTTGTAGCATCGGAATAATATTTTTGAACCGAATAGTCTTCATCGGGCGATATTATGTCTAACATAGTATGTAAAATACTGTGTTTTTCGCTTTCGGTTACTTTTCCTGTGCCAATGTTCATACCTTTATAAATTTGAGCCGAGTCGGCGCTCACAATTACGGAATTATAGCGTTCCGCTAATCTAACGGCGAGTTCGGATTTGCCTATCCCGGTAGGACCGCCTATAATAAGAAGTTTATTCATACACGTTTAAAGAATTTTTCCAACTCGTATTTGGAAAATTTAATTACGGTCGGACGTCCGTGCGGACAGAATTTTGCAGTCCTCGATTTTTCTATGTCTACGATTAGGCTGTCGATTTCTTTTTTGGTTAAATCCATTTCTCCTTTTACGGCGCTTTTACATGCCGCTTGCATGAGGCTTTCTTTTATGAAGTCGGAACGCGTCTTTTTTTCGGTTATGTCCGTGAGTAATATGGAAACGAATTTTTTTAAATCCATATCGGAGCAACAGACGGGTAATGCATAAAATGAAAACGAATTGCCGTTCAATTTGTCTATTTTAAAACCGCATACATTTATTTCGGGTAGGTTTTCGAAAAGTAGTGTCGCTTCGGTTGGTGTGACGTCAAAAATGTACGGTATCAACAAATCTTGAAGCACAATTTCGCTTTCGTCGATTTGCATAACCAATTTGTCGTATAGTAATTTTTCGTGCGCCGCATGTTGGTCTATTATATAAAAATTTTCCCCGCTTTCAACCAAAAGATAAGTGTTGAAAAGTTTTCCTGCATAACGCGATTCCGGTTCATAGTCGGCAAAAATATTTAAATTTGTGGTTGGAGTGTTTTTGGCAATTTTAGGTTTAACTTTTTCCGAAGTGTTTGAGTTAAAGTTTGCCTTTTGAATAAAATTATTTAATTTTGTACGAATTATATTCGGCTCGGATATTGAAGCCGTCGCTTTTTCGCTTAAACTGCGCGGCTCTTCGGATATTTTTGTTAGCGCCGTCTCGGTTCCCACTTCTTCCGCTACAAAACTGTTTTCAAAGGGAAATTGCGTAACGGTAGAAAACTCAATAGGAGTAACCGCAAGTTCATCGACCTTATTTTTAATCGTGTTGTAAATTATTCCTTTTAAACGCTTTTCATTAGCAAAACGCACGTCGAGCTTATTAGGATGAACGTTGACGTCTACCATGTCGGACGGTATATTTAAGTACAAAACATAAACGGGAAATTGCCGCTTCATTAAATAATTTTGATAGCATTGTTGGATACAATACGAAATTTCGGCGTTAACAATATATCGGCCGTTTACAATTAGGGTTTGATATGTGCGGTTGTGCTTAGAAAAATCGGGATTGCATATATATCCAAACAATGATATGTCAGGCATAGTATGCGAAATTTGAGTTAAGTTCTTTAAAAAATGTTCACCGTATACAGTTAGTATTGCAGATTCTATGCCGTTGCCGTCGGATTGTAATTCAATGTTGTGGTTTACTATATATTTTATTTTTAAAAACGGATTGGCAAGTATGATTTTTGTTATGAATTCCGTTACAGTACTTTCTTCCATTTGCGGTTTTCTGAGAAATTTTGCTCGCGCGGGAACGTTTAGAAATAGGTTTTTAACCGTCACTTTTGTGCCGTATGGCGCGCCGCATTCCCCCTCGCTATTTATTTTACCGTTTATAAGAGTTATTTTGTAGCCGAGTTCGTTTCCTTGCGTCCGCGACGTCATTTCCACTTCGGCAACGGAAGCTATGCTTGGCAACGCTTCGCCGCGAAATCCCAAAGTTGTAATTGTTTCAAGGTCTTTAACGTTGGTTATTTTGCTTGTTGCGTGAGGCATAAAAGCGATAGGCAAATCTTCTTTTTCTATCCCTTTTCCGTTGTCGGTTACGCAAATATATTCTATTCCTCCGCCGCGAATTTCTACGGTAATTGAATTTGCTCCCGAGTCTATGCTGTTTTCGACAAGTTCCTTAATTATCGATTTCGGATTTTCCACTACCTCGCCTGCCGCTATTCGGTTAAATACCGAGCTGTCGAGAATATTTATTTTACTCATTTATAGTCGCCTTTTCTTTTAAGTCGTTTAAAATATCCAACGCAGTGCGCGGAGTTATGTTGTCGGTATCGAGTTCCTGTAAAATCTTTGCTATTTCGTGAGTTTTTCCGTCGGGAACAAACAGCGATATTTGTTTTCCCGCTGCGGTGGATTCACTACGTAAGTCCGAGCTTTCAAGTTGTTTTAGAATAGTTTTTGCGCGTGCGACTATTTCACTCGGCAGTCCCGATAGGCTTGCAACTTCTATTCCGAAACTGCGGTTGGCGCTTCCCCGCATTACTTTTCTCAGAAAAACTATGGTGTTATTCGCTTCTTTTACTGTGAGTTTATAATTTTTAATGCCCGATAGCTGTTCTTCGAGGTCTGTCAATTCATGATAGTGCGTAGAGAACAATACTTTAGCATTTAAGTTTTGCGAAAGATGCTCTATAATCGCTTTGGCGAGGCTCAAACCGTCGAACGTTGACGTGCCCCTTCCGATTTCGTCCATAAGAATCAGTGAATTGTCGGTTGCGTTTTCGAGAATGTAAGAAACTTCCGACATTTCAACCATAAATGTGCTACGTCCCGAAGCTAAATCGTCGTTAGCCCCCACTCTTGTGAATATTTTATCCACAACTCCGATTTCGGCGGAATTTGCGGGTACAAAACTACCTATTTGCGCCATTATCGTTATTAGCGCAACTTGTTTCATGTAAATACTTTTGCCCGCCATGTTGGGGCCCGTAATTAACATGATTTTATTTTCGTTAGAATCTATAAACGTGTTGTTTGGAACGAATTCCTCGTCTTTAAGCAGTCTTTCGACTACGGGATGTCTGCCTTCGGTGATTCTGATTGTTTTCCCGTTATTAACAATCGGCTTAACGTAATTGTTTTCTTTCGCTACCGCAGCGAATGACACAAGACAATCGAGCATAGCGATATATTTAGCCGCGTTTTGATATTTTTCGTGACGCGATGCAATTTTTTGCGTTAGTTCGATATAAAGCCGGGCTTCTCTTTTTTCTAAGTTGTCGGCGGCATTGAGTATTTCTTCTTCTAAGTGTTTAAGCTCTTCGGTTATATATCTTTCACCTGAGGCTACGGTTTGTTTTCGTGTATAGCGATAAGGAACCATATGGATTTGAGAACTCGGAACTTCTATATAATAGCCGAACACATTGTTAAAGCCTATTTTAAGTCCCTTGATTCCTGTTTCTTCTTTTTCTTCGGATACTATTCGCTGTAATGATTGATTGCTGTTTTTTATCAGGCTTTCGAATTTATCGGCGTTCGCGTCGTAACCTGTATTAAAAATGCGCTCGATTTTATTCTCATTTTTCTTTTTGATAGTTCGTTTGTTTTCTTTTTGTTTTTCATCTTCTTCCTCTTCCTCGTCTTCCGTCTCTTTCTTTATTCGTATTGCAGAAAATATTAGGTCACATTCTTCGGTAAACTCCGGAAGATTTTTGCAAATACTTTGAGCAAGTTCGCAAGTAAATGATTGTAACTGTTCTCGTAACGGTGCAATGTTACTCAAAGAGCCTCCGAGCGATAAAAAATCGTCAGGTTCCATTTTTCCGTGAGTCAAACGTGCCGTAAGGCGTTCTATGTCATACACACCACTCAATGTGTTTTGCAATTTTTTGCGTTCAACAGTCATTTTTGAAAGTTGTTCCACAAAATCGAGACGCATATTTATGAGCTCGGTGTCGATTTCGGGAGTTTCGAGCCATTTGCGCAACATGCGTGCGCCCATACCCGTTTTGGTTCTGTTAAGACACCACATTAGAGAGCCAGAAGACGCGTTTTTGGAATTCGAAAGCGATTTTGTGAGTTCGAGAGTGCTTCTCGCGTTCGAATTGATTACCAAATGTTTATCAGATTCGTCTTTTGTTATTGTGTTTATGTTTCCTATGGCGCGTTTTTGCATATTTTCTATATACGTTAAAAGAGCGCCTGCCGCTCGAATACTGTGTTCGTTTTTTATTGCCGCGACGTTTTCGGGCGGTAATATTGCTTTTAATGCGGTTAAAGCTTTTTCAAATTCGAATGCGGATTCGTCGTAAGCGGTGAACGGACACACTCCTCCGAATTTAACTATCGAAAGATTTAGGCTTTCGGCAAACATTTCTTCGTTGCAAATTATTTCGGCGGGCTCTATCCTTGCTAAAATATCGTTTAAGCCCGACGCGATTTGCGCATTGAAATATGTATGATTGAATTCTCCCGTCGAGATATCCGCCCAAGATATTCCCACTGCATTATCGTGATAGTAAATTCCCGCAATATAGTTGTTTTTGTCTTCCGTGAGCATGTTGCTTTCCGTAACCGTGCCCGGCGTTACTATTCTGTTCACTTCTCTTACTACCAACCCTTTTTCGTCGGTTTTGTCGCTTTGTTCGCAAATCAGCACTTTGTAGCCTTTTTGAATTAAGCGGGCTATGTATGTGTCGACAGCATGATGAGGAACTCCGCACATCGGAGCGGGATATTTTAATCCGCAATTGCGCCTTGTGAGAGTGAGCTCGAGTTCGCGGCTTATCAGTACGGCATCTTCGAAGAACATTTCGTAAAAATCGCCTAAGCGATATAAAATTATATATTCCTTATGCTCTCTTTTGAGGTCTAAATATGCTTTCATCATGCCTGAAACGGCGTTTCTGTTAACGTTTTCCGTTGTCAGTAGCAATGATTGCGCGTCGTCTCTTTTGTTGCTCATAATGTGTTTACTCCGTATAGTTTGGAATTTTTATTTTCCGTAATTCTTACGTTTATGAATTTTCCTATAAGTTCCTTGTTGCCCGCGAGTGTAACGGCTTTGCCGCAATTGGTCTCGCCTATTATTTTTCCGTTTTTATACTCGGTGCATAAAACTTCGTATGTGTTGCCGACGCATTTTTCTGCAAGGCGATTTCCTATTGCAAATTGCAAGTCTATAAGTTCGCGTATGCGGCGCTTTTTATCCGAAATCGGAACTTGTCCTTCCATAACGGCGGCAGGCGTGCCGCTGCGACGCGAGTATATAAATGTGTAAAGGTTATTGTATTCGGTTGCAGTTACAATCTTTAACGTGTCCGAAAAATCATCTTCCGTTTCGGTTGGGAATCCTACCATTATATCCCCCGACAGTCCTACGTCGGGTAGTTTGCTTTTCAGCATATCGATTTTTGCCAAATATTCTGCGGAAGTGTATTTGCGGTTCATTAAACGCAAAATTCTGTCGCTTCCCGATTGCGCGGGCATGTGAACAAAACGCGAAAGTTTGTCGCTTTCGGCGATTGCATCTGCCGTTTCGATAAGAATATCTTTTGGGTGGGAAGTCATAAATTTTATTCTGAACTTGCCGTCCAAAGCGGATAAATCGCGCAAAAGAGATGGAAAATTTTCGGTTTTCCCGTTTAGGTCGTTTCCGTATGAATTGACGTTTTGCCCGAGCAGAGTTATTTGTTTGTATCCGTCGTTAATTAGTTGTTTTACGTCGGAAATTATATTTTTCTTTTCTCGGCTTCGCTCTCTGCCCCGAACATACGGCACAATACAGTAAGAACAAAAATTATTGCAACCGTACATTATATTTACCCATGCGTTAATGCCCGAAGTTCGAGCTATGGGAATCTTTTCGTTTATGCCTTGTTCTTCGGTGATTTCGATTTGAGTTTTTTTATCGTAGGCACGCAATAAAACTGGTATTTTGTTTAAATTATGCGTGCCTATAATCGCGTTAATGAAAGGACAACGTTTTTTTAATTTTTCGGCAACGCCTTCCGCCTGCGTCATGCAACCGCAAACGATTATTTTCATGTCGGGCTTTCGCTCTTTTGCTTTTTTTAAAATGCCGAGATTCCCGAGAACGCGAGTTTCGGCGCTTTCGCGCACGCAACAGGTGTTTAGCACAATAACGTCGGCTATTTCGGCTTCTTCTGCTGGGGTCAAACCTTCGCTTTCAAGCATACCCGCTATCTTTTCGGACTCGTGAACGTTCATCTGACAGCCGTATGTTATGATTTTGTATGTGCTACTCATAAAACCTCCGTAACTATTATAATGGAAAATTCAAAAAATGTATAGTAAAAACGCTTGGTTGTATGGAATTTTATAAATATAGGAATACTATTTTCATGAAAGCAAAACGTTGGTTGATAGGAATAAGTATTGCGATGGCGGCAATTTTGTCTGTCGTTTGCATAGCTTTTTTTGTTCTCACCAACCCTTCCATTAAGTTGTTCGGTTGGCGCGAGCTCGATATAAACAAGTTAAACAGAATACGTCAAACCGTAACCGTTTACGATTCAGACGGTAAAATTCTTGTCGACGGTATATACAGTAAAAACAGAGTTTACACCGCGTTGAGCGAAATTCCCGAGCATACGAAAGACGCTTTTGTGAGCATAGAAGACAAACGTTTTTATTCGCACGGCGGCGTTGATTATATTCGTATGTTTGGAGCCGCAAAAAACAACATTTTATCGTTTGAGTTTAAAGAAGGCGCTTCGACTATTACGCAACAACTTATAAAAAATACGCATTTGTCAAACGAAAAAACGTTTACGAGAAAGTTTCAGGAAATAAGGCTCGCTAAGCAACTTGAAAAAGAATACTCCAAAAACGAAATTTTGGAAGCGTATTTAAACGTTTTATATTTTGGAAATAACGTATACGGTATAGGTCAGGCAGCTCGCGCTTACTTTAATAAAGAAGTGTCGCAACTTGACGTTGCCGAAAGCGCGACTCTTGCGGGAATAATAAACAATCCCTTCCGCTTTAATCCCGTAACCAATCCTGCACAGGCTGTAAAGCGGCGCAACATTGTTTTATCGAGAATGGCGGATAACGACAAGCTGACGAAAGAGGAAGCTGAAATTGAAAAGAAAAAAGTTCTTAAAGCAAATAAGCCGCGCGAAAATCCGCTCGCTATTTACTTGGAAAATGTTATTTGTGAAACTGCGGAAATGCTCGACTGCTTGCCCGAAGAAGTTTTTGAAAAGAAACCGAGCATAACGGCGAACATTGATAAGAAAACTTTTAACGCAATTTATAGTAGTGTGTCAGACATACTACTAAGTGAAAGTTATAATGTGCGGGTTGTCGTGGTTGATAACGTTGCGTCGGAGATAAAATGCGACTTAGGCAATGTGTGCGGCACTCCTACTTTGTTAAGGCAACCAGGTTCGGCTATAAAACCGTTTGTAAGCTATGCGCCCGCGCTCGAAAAGAAATCTGTGTTTCCCGTATCTGTGATTAAAGACGAAAAAACAAATTTCGACGGCTATGAGCCCAAAAATTTCGGTGATACCTATTACGGAACCGTTACCGTTGCCGATAGTTTAAAATATTCGCTGAACGTGCCCGCCGTTAAGCTTACCGACATGTGCGGTCTGCCCTATTCGAAAGCTGTGGCTACGAAATTCGGTTTGAAGTTTTCGGATAAAGATACGGGACTTGCCGTGTCTCTTGGCGGAATGAACGAGGGCGTCACGCTTAAAAGTCTTGCGGACGCATACGCTACCCTTGCGAGAGGAGGCGTTTATAAAAATAATGGATACGTACGCACTATATCGTTGGACGGAAAGGCGGTGTGCAATAAAAAAAGCGCGGAAGAAGTTCGCGCTGTGAGAACGGATACAGCTTTTCTGTTAACCGATATGCTTATGAAGTGCGCCGAAAGCGGCACTGCCAAAAAATTAAAAGGTTTTAATAATGTTGCGGCAAAAACGGGTACGGTTGAACGCGGCGACAAAAATTGCGATGCCTATTGTATTGCGTATACTCCTCGTTATACCGTTGCGGCGTGGTTCGGTAACGACGGCGATGGAAAAAATATTTACGGCGGAAGAGAACCTGCGGCGGTAGTTAAAAAGATTCTCGAAATTTTAAACGATAATAGCAAATTCAAGGTTCCGGATACTGTTGAAAAACTTGCGTTCGACAATAAAAAACTGCTTGATGAAGGAATAGTTTATCTTGCATCGCCCGAACTTCCGAAACGCTATTGTGCGGATTCGTATTTTTCAAAGAGCAATCTTCCCGCTAAATACTCTTATCCCGAGTTGCCTTTCGAATTTAATAATTTTTCAGAAGATTTTGACGAGTTCGAGATTGTCGAAAGCCTCGCTTAATAATTCGTTATAATTTAAAATTTTGTTTTCTTCCTCTTTTGTTTTTGCGATTGTGGGACGCGTTACGGGACTTTCGGGTAAAAATACCGTGCAACAGTCTTCGTAAGGAAGAATCGAAGTTTCGTAGGTGCCCATTTTTTCGGATATGTTTATAATTTCTTGCTTATCCATGCCTATAAGAGGTCGGAATACGGGCATTGTTTTTACTGTATCGTTTGTAACGGTTATGCTTTCGAGTGTTTGGCTGGCTACTTGCCCCAAGCTTTCTCCGTTAATTATGCAACCGCATTCGAGTTTTTGCGCCGTTTTTTCGGCAAGTCGCATCATAAATCTTCGTAATATTGTAATCATATACGAATCGGAGCAACACTTGTGAATAGCTTCTTGTATTTTGGTGGCGGAAATTGAATACATTCGTATTTTTCCGCAATAATCTTTTAAAATCGAGGCAAGCTTCATAACTTTGTTTTTTGCCTGTTCACTTGTGTAAGGATAAGAATGAAAATGTAAAACGTCGAAGCTCATTCCCCGCTTTGCCATCATATAACCCGCGACGGGGCTGTCTATGCCGCCCGATAGCAACAAAAGTCCTCTTCCCGCGCTTCCTACCGGCATTCCGCCTAAGCCGTCGATTATTTTGCAGTAAATATATGCTGTTCCGTTTTCGCGCACGTCAACCCAAACCGTGTTGCGCGGATTGTGTAAGTCGACGCTCAAATTCGAATTTGCCCGTAAAATCGCTTCACCGAGTTTTGCGGAAAGCGTTATTGAATTTATGGGGTAGCGTTTGTCGCCGCGATTTACGCTTACTCTGAAAGTTCCCGATGCGGGTGCCGTCGAAATCACATGTTTTTCAAGCGTTTCATAGTCGTTTGGCACACAAACCGCTATGCTCATGGAGTGGATTCCGAACACGGTGCCAAGTGCGGCTATAATTTCGTTTTCTTGAACGGGGGCATAGTTTTTAACGAGATACCTGCTACGCCCGACTTCCAATTCGCAATCGAATTTTTTCAACTTGTATTTTATATTTTTTATTAGCAGTCTTTCGAAAAAAGCTCTGTTTTTGCCTTTTAAGTAAAGTTCGCCGTAGCGAATTACAATAACGTTTTCCAAGTGAGTTCCTCTTTTATCCGTTTGTTTTTAAAAGCCGCGAAAATCGCGTATGCAATCGTTTATTGCATTCGCTGCTATTTTTATGTCTTCGTTTGTGTTTTCATGAGAAAAACTTATTCGCATACTGCCTTCTATGTGTGGCATAGTTCGGCCCATAGCTTCTAATATTCGATTATTTCTATGTCTCGACGCACATGCAGAGCCTAAACCGAGTAGTATTCCCTTTTCGCTCAGTAAGCGTTGAATTATTTCGGATTTAACTCCTGGCACCGAAAAAGACAAGATATACGGCGAATTTTGTTCGCAGTCATTAAATTCTATGAGTTGTATATGCGAGAGTGCCGATTTCATATTCTCGCGTAATTCACAAATTTTTTGGGAAGAAGTTTTTTTAAAAACGGCAAGCGCTTCCGCAAATCCGACTATGCCTGCGGTATTCTCCGTTCCGGAACGCGCTCCCGCCTCTTGACCGCCGCCGCACAGTAGAGGGGTTAAGCGTATGCCGTTTTTTATCCACAAGCCGCCTATCCCCTTAACGCCGCCTATTTTATGCGCGCTTACGCTGTATAAATCTACACCGAGTGAATTGCAGTTTACCTCGATTTTTCCTAACGCTTGAACTCCGTCGCTGTGAAATATTGCTTTCGGAGCAATTGATTTGGCGGTTGTAACAAGTTGTTTTATATCGTTTATTGCGCCCGTCTCGTTACTGCAATGAATTACGGAAATAAAAGTTGTGTTTTCGTCTACTCTTTTTACGAAGTCGGAGTAATCGATTCTTCCGTCCGATTGTAATTTGACAAAGCGCACGTCGTAGCCTTTGCTTATTAGAACTTTGGCATTTTCATAACCCGACGCGTGTTCGCCCATAGACACGACTATGTTGCCTTTTTTGTTTTTAATGCCGCTGTTGTAAGCCCATGCGTTCGATTCGGTTGCGCACGAAGTGAAGAAAATGTTTCCCCCGCCGCCGAGTTCGGCGTTTATGTGGTGTCTGGCGTTTTCAATTTGAGAAGCTACGTTAACCGCCGAAGAGTAGAGCGCGGACGGATTGAAATATAATTCTTTGTAGTATTTTTCGATTACTGCCGTTACGCTGTCGAACGGTTTTGTTGTTGCCGCATTATCTAAATAAATCATTGCTTTTTCACGGGATTGGGGTTGTTCATGCTCTTATCCATTATGCTTATTCGAGGGAGACTTCTTCTTATAGACGAAACAAGTTCGTCATTAGGTTCTATATGCAACAAATAGTCTTCCCCTTCGTTGCGGTATCTTACGTAAACAATCGCTTCTTCGTCTTCGTAATTGCAAACGGCGTATTGTTTTTTGATTCCTTTCGAACTTGCAAGCCGTTCGTATGAGTCGCTTGTGATTTTTCCCACAGATTCGATTGAATCGAGCCTGATTGTTGCCATAAGTTTTCTTCTGCTACGTTGTACCACTCGCACTATGCGCAAAATGCCGCCGTTTAAAATATAATCGTATTCGGAGCTCACATTTCTCAGGTATCTGCCCAAAAAGATAAACGCGAGAATAAACGGAGCGGCGGCAAACAAACTTATTGCCACTCCTATAACTATCGGAAGTATTCCGTTTGCCACGTTAACTCCGAAACCAAGTAGAAAAAACAATAAAACGACGCCTATGCCAAGTAACACTTTTCTAAGCACCGATAAAAACGAGTTGCGTTTTCCGTGTTTATCTATACTTGTGTTGTTAACGTTTTGTTCGCAATAAAGGTCCAAATTATGCTCCTTATGAATTTTATTTTCGGTTTAAGCCGATTCGTTTTCTTTTTGCAATGTGCCGTTGTCGAGTTTGTGTTTAGAAGAATCGAAAAGCGTGAGCGTGAATATAAAAGCCGAGCCCGCGCCTTTGTTGCTTTCCACTCTGATAGCTTCTTTGTGGTCGTCGATTATTTTTTTTACAATGCTAAGTCCTAAGCCCGTGCCCTTGCTTTTGTTCGGGGTTCGAGCTTTATCCGCCATATAAAATCTGTCCCATATAAGCATTTGGTCTTTTTTGCTTATTCCGAAACCTTTGTCTTTAACGGCAATATAAATTTTATCGCCGTGCACGTGAGTTGTTACGAGTATGCGCGAATATGCGGGCGAATACTTGATGGCGTTGTCTATAAGGTTAACGAGCACTTGAATTATTTTGTCTTTATCGGCGTACACATAGTTTGCCGATTGCGCGAAATCTATATCGCATTGAAGTTCTTTTTTTACGAGATTAGGTTCGAAACGTTCTACAATCTGCCGTATCACCGCATTTATTTCGAATCGCGACATGACAAGCGGATATTTTCCCGAATCCATTCGCGACAAATCGAGCATAGAAGTTATTAAAGAATTGAGTCGCTTTGTTTCGTTCAAAACTATTTTCAAATATTTTTCGCTGTCTTCGATTGCGATTGTTCCGTCTAATATCGCTTGCAAGAAGCCCTGCATAGACGTAAGCGGTGAACGAAGTTCGTGCGAGGCGTTCGCAACGAACGATTTTCTCATTTGTTCGAGGTTTTCGAATTCATCAGCTATGTTGTTAGTGGTTTTCGCGAGTTTTTTCAATTCCTCGTCGGCAAGTTTGATTTTTATGTGCTCGTCATACTCCCCGTTGCTCAATTTTTTTGCCGTTTCGTTTATTAGTTTTACGGGTGCGACGGTCAGTTTGTAGTTAAGCGTAATGTGTATTGTCGCTTCTATTGCCGCCGCCGCAAGCGCTATTGCCGTAATAAGCGTTTTTTGCAATTGCGAGGTTACGTTGGGAAGCAAAAAAAATAACGGGCAGAATATGGTTGCCGCAAATATGAGCGCAAATATTATGCTTCTGAAAACGTATTTGTTAAACAATTTCATAAGTTATAAAATTTCGAATTTATACCCCACGCCCCAAACTGTGTTAAGTCGCCAACTTTTGCTTATGCCGAGCTTTTCGCGAATTCTCTTTATGTGAACGTCTACCGTTCTTGCGTCGCCTTGATAATCGGAACTCCAAACCTTTTGAAGGAGTTGCTCGCGAGTAAAAACTTGCATAGGTTGCGAAGCGAGACAATGCAACAGCTCTATTTCTTTCGGCGGCATGTCGAGCGGCTTATCGTTTATTTTTACTATATAGTTTTTTATGCTGATATAGAGTTCGCCGAATTTAAGGTCGGCATTGTTGTTTTCTTTTTCGGCTACTGCGTGAACTTGCGCCCGCCTGAACACTGCTTTAATACGCGAGAGCAATTCTTGCGGTTCGAACGGCTTTGTAACGTAATCGTCGGCGCCGTAATCGAGCCCGCTGATTTTATCCATAGGCTCGCCTTTTGCCGATACCATAATAATAGGAACGTTCGAAAATTTGCGCACTTCGGTAAGCGTCATGTAACCGTCCATTTCGGGCATCATCACGTCTAAAAGCACAAGGTCGAATTTGGTTTCTTTAATTAGCTTAATAGCGTCTTTGCCGTTGTGGCAAACCTCAGCGCCGTAGCCTTCCTTAACCAAATACAATGTGAGAAGCTGACAGATATTATCGTCGTCGTCAACTATTAAAATTTTGCTGTTTGACATAAACATAAAACCTTTAACCGACTTATTATACTAATTATACTAAATTTGTCGGCAAAATTCAAGTGTTTCGTTAAACTATTTTATTTCGGCAAGAGTAACGCCTGTGTCGCCCTCGCCGTAGCGACCGTATCTGTATGACGCTATTTCGGGTTTGTTTTTTAAATAGGCTTGAATTCCTTTTCCGAGCGCACCCGTTCCTTTGCCGTGTACTATGCGAATAATACTTCCGGATTGTGCCGAAATAATAACGGGTTCGAGTTGTTCGATTGCTTCCGACACAGTGAGCCCCAACAATTTTACTTCGGTTGTCGACGGTTGTGCGGGCTCTTGAACGGTCTCGCGCTTGACTGTCGGCTTCTTTTTTTCGGGGCGTTTTGCTTCCGATATGATAGGTTGAGCCAAATCGTCGGCTTTTACGGAAATTTGCAGATTGCCCACTCTGACTCGATATAAGCCTTTTTTATCCGCAAGCGAGAGCAAAATTCCGTCGGAATCAAGAGATTTAACCGCTACGGCTTGCCCCGCTTTTGCTTTGGAAGGTACAAAAGCTTCGTAAGCGGGACGAATTCTCTCGTCGCTTTCACGTTTGACGTCTTCGAGCGCGGAACGAATGGAACGTGCTTTTCGCAAAGCTTCTTCGTCGGCGGATTTAACGGCTTCTTTAAGTTCTTCTATGAGTTCGGAAGCTTTTGCCAACATGTTGCCTATTATTCGGTTCGTTTCGGCTTTGGCGTTGTTT
This sequence comes from uncultured Clostridia bacterium, assembly GCA_947089425.1. GTDB lineage: Bacteria > Bacillota > Clostridia > Christensenellales > Pumilibacteraceae > Pumilibacter. The sequence goes on along the minus strand of CAMUKG010000001.1, from coordinate 181,591 downwards.
TGTATTCTTTCTTGCTTTTCTTCAACTTTTTTGCGCGCCATTTCCAACTGTGCGCGCTCGTTGTTCAAATTCTCGCGTTCGATTTTTAATGCGTCTTTTTCGTCTTCAACCTGCTTTTTTGCATACTGTGCCTGACGTAATACTGTTTCGAAACGCGCCTGCTCTTCGGTGATGCTCTCCTTTGCTCGATTTATAATATAGTCGTTTAGTCCGAGCGTGCCCGCTATTTTCAACGCGTTGCTCACTCCGGGAATACCTACCATGAGTTTATATGTCGGCTTTAAGGTTTGTTCGTCGAACTGCATACACGCGTTCATAAGTTTGGGCGACAGCAGAGCATATTCTTTCAATTCGTTGAAATGAGTGGTTACAATGCCTTTGCACCCTATAAGTTCGAGATATTTTATTATTCCCACGCTTAGAGCCGCTCCCTCTACGGGGTCGGTGCCCGAGCCGAGTTCGTCGAGAAGAACCAAACTTTTGGGTGTTACGGAATCGGTAATATCCACGATATTTACTATGTGCGCCGAAAACGTACTTAACGATTGCTCTATGCTTTGTTCGTCGCCCAAGTCGCAAAATATATCGTCGAAAACGGCGATTTTGCTTTCTTTGTCGCACGGAAGCATAATGCCGCAATATGCCATAAGGCAGCATAAGCCGACGGTTTTCAAGCAAACGGTTTTGCCGCCCGTGTTCGGACCTGTGATAACGAGCATATTATAATCTATTCCCGCCTCTACGGTTACGGGCACTATTTGAGCGGCGTCTATCAAAGGGTGTCGCGCGTTTTTAAGCGATATAATTCCGTCATTGTTGAGAACTGGCATTGTGCCGTTAAAACTCACCGAATAGGCGCATTTTGCAAAAATAACGTCGAGTTCGGTGCACCTATCGAGAGCGAAATACAAAAGCTCGTAGCTTTGCGCAACATATTCGCTAAGTTGAGCTAAAATGCGTTCGATTTCTCGCTGTTCTTCCATTTGCAGATAGCGCAACTCGTTATTCAGTTCCACTACGGCAAACGGCTCTATAAAAACTGTGGAGCCGCTACTCGATTGGTCGTGTATTAAGCCTGGCACCATAGAGCGGCATTCCGATTTTACGGGAAGCACAAACCGCCCCATGCGCACCGTGACCAAATTATCTTGCAGATATTTGCTTACGTTGCCGTTGCGCGTGTAACTTGAAAGCTTTTCTTTGAGTTTTGCGTTGGATCCGTGAATTTTTCGTCGAATGTCGCGCAACTTTTCGCTGGCGTCATCTTTCAGTTCGTTTTCGCTCGCAACGGCGTCTCCTATTTGCGTTTCGAGGTTTCTGTCAAGCATAATAGAACCTACAAGTTCTTTAAGCCCCGCAACATCGTCTCCAAGCGCCGAAATGTCGTTTTTGAGAATACGCGCGCATCTTAGCACGGTAGCCGTTTTGAGTAGTTCTCCCGGTCTTAAAACCGCTCCCGCTTTCGCTTTGTCGAGCACTTCTGATATATCGTCGAATTCGGATACAGGGCTTGCAAGATACTTGTGTTTAACGGTATACGCTTCGTCGGTGAGAGAAAGCAAGCGTTTGGCTTCCTCGTAGTTATGCGACGGCATTAGCGACAAAATCGCGTTTTTTGCACGCGACGAAATCGCGTGACTGCTTAACCGTTCGCGTATTTCGTTAAATTCCAATACTTTTATAAGTTTTTCGTTCATGATTTTTTATTGCAGTTTTCGATTCGGATTTACTCGCATACGTTTTAAACCGTATGGCTTTTTTTCGAGCATATATTCGTTTACTGCTTTAATTTCGTTGTCGGAAGCAAACGACAAATCTATAAGAATGCTTTTGTTGCCGTCGTTTGCGGAAAAGTTTACGAGCGGCGCCGACGGCGTGAGTATACCGTAGCAATAATGTTCTTTAACACGACGGAATTCGAACTCTTCCCCTTTGTCGTCGGTAAGCGAAATGATGTAACCTTTGCAGTCTTTGCACGTTCCGCCCTGCGTTTTGCGCGGACAGTGAGCAAAGTGCATAAGAGGCGGTTTGCCGTATGCGTAGTTTATTCCGTCGGTCGCTTCGTCGGTTTCAAGCGAATTTACGAATTTGCCTTCAAACGAGTTATTTATATGATTTAACCCTATGCCGCCGAGAATTTTTTTTTCGCGAAATAGTTCCAAATGCGAAATATTGTTCGCCACTATCGCAAGAAACGGAAACGCAATAAGTTTTTTTACGGCGTCAACGTCTTGACCTCGCATAATAAACGGTAAATTTAACAAAACTTTTCCGCTTAACAATTCGCATTCTTTTGCTATACGCTCGAACTCCGAGTAGTTAGATGGGTTCAGTATAACGTAATTATAGCCGAATTTGATTTTCTTTAAATCGGCGATGTTTTGTATTTGAACGAATATCGAAGAATTCGGGCATTCGAACCAATCGAGTTTTGGAAAAGAAATATTTTTGCGTTCCGCCCTATCGGCGCTATGCTTTTGTAAAATGGCGCTCTTTATTGCTTCGAGCGCGTTTTTACGTAAACTTTTGATTTGAGAAGCCGGAAAAAATGTGTCGGGCGATAATTCGACTGCGAGATTTTCAAGCGAAAAATCTGTGCCGCCGAGAGTACCTATTGCGTTTTTCAGTTCCCCCTCGCAGAGCGCTTTGTTTTGAGCTTTTTCGGCTTTAATATCGCTTTCGACCGTTACCGTATGATTTTTGCAAGTCATAATTATACGGGCGGGGTTTCCCTTTTGAACCGTTAGATTCAAAGAAGCGGGAATGCGAGCTTCAAGCGAAAGAACTTTCTTTTTCAGCGCCGCCGAACTCGTAAGGCAAACGTCGTCGCCCGCTTTCACGTTTCCGCGAAATCCCGTAGGATTGCCGTCTACCGCGCCTCCGCCCGTTTCGTAGCCGTTTCGCAAAAATTTTATTCCGTCGCCGCATTCGAGCGGCTCGGTAGTTTCGAGTTTCGCTTTACCGCCTGCAACGGCCGCGACTGTGCCTATTTTGGAGCCTATGTGGTTTTGCGCTTTAAAGTATATTACGTTTTCGGCGGGATTTTTTAAATATGCCGAACAATAATCGCCTCTGTTAAAAACTTTTTTCAGTCGCGTCAGAGCGTTTTCGTCATATTTTCCGTCTAACGCACTGCGATAAACGGATACGGTTTCCGCCACATATTCGGGGGTGCGCAATCGTCCTTCTATTTTCAGAGAATCCACGCCCAAGCTTTTCAAACTGTTGATTTGAGCCAAAAGACATATGTCTTTCGCCGATAAAAAATAGCCGCTTTTTTGATCGAGCGAATATTTTTTGCGGCACAGTTGCAAACATTTGCCGCGATTGCCGCTGCAACCGCTCACTAAGCTGCTGTAATAACAATTTCCCGAATATGCCACGCATAACGCGCCCTGACAGAATATTTCGATTTCAAGCCCTGTATCGCGCTTTATAGCCGCTATATCTTCGGGAAGCGTTTCTCTTGCCGCAACTACGCGAGAAAGCCCTAAACGTTTTGCAAACGCCGCTCCGGGCGCGTTGCATATTCCAATTTGCGTGCTTGCGTGCAGAACTGCTTCGGGCAAATTTTTATTCAGCTGTGCAATAAGTCCCAAGTCTTGAACTATAAAGGCGTCTGCGCCCGCTTGATGAGCATATTTAATTTCGCTAATCGCGTTGGGCAACTCGCCGGTTTTTATCAAAGTGTTTACGGTAACGTAAACTTTGACGCCGCGCAAATGCGCAAATTCCAACGCGCGGCAAAGGCTTTCTCTGTCAAAGTTTCCCGCTTCGGCTCTTGCGCCGTATCTTTCCATTCCGAGATACACGGCGTCGGCTCCGCACGCGACAGCGGCTTTCAAAGCTTCGAAGCTTCCTACGGGAGCAAGCAATTCCATAGCGGGTTAGCGAAGCTTTGCGCCGTATTCGCGTTCGAGCGAAGAAAGCACATTGTTGAACGCCGTCGTAATTTCTTCGTCGGTAAGCGTTTTGTCGGGAGAAGAAAGGATGAACGAAAGCGCCACACTCTTATGCCCCGCTTCTATTTGCTCGCCTCTGTATATGTCGAACAGTTCGGCATGAATGCACAGAGGGTCGGCATGGCGCGCCGTTTTTATTATGTCGCCCGCGGGCACTTCTTCGCGCACGATTACCGCGAGGTCGCGTTCAACCGTTTGATATTTGGGCAAGGGTGCAAATTTTACGTTCGGAATTTCGGCGGAAATAAAACCGCTTAAATCCATTTCGCAAATATATACGTCGTCGGCAATTCCGAAGTTTTTAGCTACCGACGGATGCAATTTGCCGAACGAGCAAAAATTCTCGCCGTTTATATAGTAGTCGCAACTTATGCCCGGATGATAATACGACTTTTTGCCGTATTCGGCTTGCTCGGGGTGTATTGCAAACCTACGAAGAATTTCGCTTACCGCAGATTTTACAGTATAAAAACTTTCGTGTTCGCCCGTGAAAGCCATAATAAGCGTGTCGCGCTCGTCCGGCAATTCTTTTAAAGGCAATTCTCGCGCTATATAAGTTTTACCCACTTCGAACAGTCTGAATTCTTTGTTTTTCTTACTGAAATTGTGCGCAACCACGTTTAGCATACTCGAAGCAAGTTGGGTGCGCATTACGCAATATTCGTCGCTTAACGGATTGAGAATCTCTATTTGATTGCGCAATTCGCTGTTTTGCGGCAGAATTAGTTGCGACGCGGCTTTTTTAGAGATGAAAGAATATGTGGATATTTCGTAAGCGCCGAAATTACATGCGAGAGTTTTTAAAAAATCGATATTTTTTTGTCGAACGTCGGTGCCGCCCGCTGTGGTTTTTGCCGTCGACATAAAAGTTGATTTTATATTATCGTAGCCGTAAAAGCGAATAACTTCTTCGGCAAGGTCGGTATAATTTTCAATATCCTCTCTAAACAGAGGCGCTTGTGCCGTTATGGAATCGCCGTCGATTTCCACCTTAAACTCCAAACCTTTGAGAATTTTTGCGATTACGTTAGGTTTCACGTCTATGCCGAGCAATTCCGAAATTTTCTTGGCGGAAGTTCTAACGGTTTTGGGCTGAGGTTTCGCACGGTTTGCGGCGGCAAATGAGGTTGTCACTTTGCCCGCTTTAAGTTGATGAAATAAAGCGAGAGCACGTTCGCGCCCCACGTCGACGCTCGCATAGTCTACTCCTTTTTCGTAACGCGCCGACGAATCGGAGCGCAGTCCGAGCGCGCGCGACGTTGCTCGTACGTTGCCTTTCGAGAACCTCGCCGATTCGAGTAACACCGTTTTGGTTGTGTCGGTTATACCGCTGTATTCCCCGCCCATAACGCCAGCTATTGCGAGAGGTTTTTCGTTGTCGGCGATTACGAGCATACTGTCGTTTAAGGTATACGTTCGTTCGTCGAGCGCGGTGATTTGTTCTCCGTTTGAAGCTTTGCGCACGATTATTCCGAGTTGTGACACAAACGAAGTGTCGAATGCGTGCAACGGCTGTCCCACTTCCATGAGCACGTAGTTTGTTATGTCAACAACGTTATTTATAGAACGTATTCCCACGTATCTGAGTCGGTCGCGAAGCCAGTCGGGCGATTTTCGAATTTTTACATCTGAAATCACGTTGCAAGTGTATCTGCTGCATGCGTCGTCTTTGATTTCTACCGTAGGCGTTTGTTCGAAACTTATGCTTTTGTAGTTGAGGTGTAGCGGTTTCAGTTTTTTTCCGAGCATAGCGGCAATTTCGCGCGCCATTCCGTATACGCATTGACAGTCGGGGCGGTTTGCCGTTACCGATATATCCAAAACGGTTTCGTTCAGTCGCAATACGTCTTTTATATCGGAGCCGGGAGTTATTTCGGGCAAAATAAGTATGCCGTTAACGTCCGCTCCCTCGATTACGTTGTTATCTACTCCGAGTTCGGCTCCCGAGCACATCATTCCGTAGCTCATTATTCCGCGCAGAGGTGCGGCGGTTATACGCACGCCGTTAGGAAGAGTCGCACCGTCGAGAGCTACGGGCACGGTGTTGCCTATGGCAATATTTTTTGCTCCCGTCACAATAGTTACTTTCTCTTCCCCTACGTCGACTTTGCACACGGAGAGTTTGTCCGCGTCGGGATGCTTGGTTATTTCAAGTATTTTTCCTGCGACTACTTTTTCTATTCCGTCGCCCATATAAATTATTTCTTCAACCTCGAAGCCTATGTTAAGCAGTTTGTCGGCAAGCTCTTTCGGGGTTATTCCGTCGGTAGAAACATATTCGTTTAACCAGCTTATAGGTAATTTCATGTTTAGCGTCCTCCCTCAGTTAAACTGTTTAAGAAAACGCACGTCGTTTTCGAAAACGGTTCGCATACTGTTTATTCCGAATATTATATTGGTTATTCTGTCGAGCCCGACGCCGAACGCAAAGCCCGTGTATTCGTCGGGATTTATTCCGCACGTTTTCAGCACGTTGCGATTCACCATACCGGCGCCGAGAATTTCAATCCACCCTGTGCCTTTGCAAACGCGACATCCTTTTCCGCCGCATTGCGAGCATGAGGCGTCAACTTCGACACTCGGTTCCGTGAAAGGAAAATACGACGGACGGAAACGTGTTTTTGTGTTCTCGCCGAAGAACTTTTTGGCAAATAAGTCGAGAATGCCTTTAAGGTCGCACATGGTTATGCCCTTGTCGACCACAAGCCCTTCCACTTGGTGAAACACTGGCGAATGAGTGGCGTCCGCTTCGTCTGCTCGGAACACTCTTCCGGGCGAAAGCATTTTAATCGGCGGCTTTACTTTTTCCATCATTCTGACTTGTCCTGCCGAAGTTTGAGAGCGCAACAATATGTTTTCGGTTATAAAGAACGTGTCTTGCATTTCGCGCGCGGGATGGTCGGCGGGAATATTGAGCGCTTCGAAATTATAATAGTCGGTTTCTATTTCGGGGCTGTCCGCAATCACGAAACCGAGCGATGAGAAAAATTCGGTTATTCTGCTTCTCATTATTGTGAGCGGATGCAATCCTCCCGACGCGGGCGGACGAATATCGATTGAAATGTCTATTTTTTCTTCGCGCAAGCGTTTGGCGAGTTCAAGCCGTTCGAGTTCGGCTTGCCGTGCGGCAATGGCTTGTTCGAGTTTTTCGCGCGCGGCGTTCACGATTTTTCCCGCTTCGGGACGTTTTTCGGGAGGCAAATCTTTCATGCTTTTAAGCAGAGCGGTAAGCTCTCCGTTTTTCCCGAGCACGCGCACTCTAATAGCGTTTAAATCCGCTTTTTCTACGCACTCCGAAATTTTCGCTTCGGTTTCGGCTGTCAATTTTTTAACGCTTTCTTCCATATTTTTCTCCTATAAAAAACAAAATGCCCTTAGGAAATATTCCGGAGGGCGTCTAAACTTACGCGGTACCACCTCAGTTCGTCGAATTGAAAAATTCGACCTCTTGCTGGCTATTACGGAGCCGCCGCATTCGCTTATCATGCTTTACGCAAGTTGGGCGAACGTACTCGTGCGGAGAATATTTTGGGCGCATTGCGTTTTTTCAGCCGTGAAACGCTCTCTGTCGGTTTTGCGCTTTTCTTGTGCCGCAGTCATCGTATTTATATTATGATATCACAATAACAAGAAATTGTCAATTCATTTTTGAAGGTTGCGTTAAATTATGTTGGTTATAAAGTTTTTGAACTTTTCGTTCAAACTGAGTGTCATTTGGTAAATTGTGCTAAGGCACAAGGTTATAATGATTGTCGGAAGCTTGCGCTCCGAAATAGAAATCGGGCACCTTGCCTATTATTATGCTTTCGCCGATTAAAACTTTTGTGACTGTAGTCACTTTATTTTCCGCACCCGGAATAATTATATTTACCGAAGCCGTTACGTCAATGAAAAATTTATGTATGGTTTGGTTTATGCCTGCGGGTAAAAATTGAGAAGAAAAATCGGTGTCTATGTTGCCCACCTGAACCGCTTTGATTTTAATGTCGGGTCCGCGCCCCGCTAAAAAAGAAATGCCCGAAAGCGAGCCGAGCGGAATTTTTACGCCTGTGTCGCTAATCGAATTTAAATTGTTTTGAGCGTTTTCGGTTACGCTACGCGCAAGCGTATTCACTGCGGCGGAATTTGTTTGAATAAGCGCTATATTTCCTGAATCGTCTTTTATAACTTCGGTTAACTGCACGAACGACGGGTTGGAATCCATTACTTCGGCAACCGATATATTTACAATATCGACTGTTAGAGATTTAATCGCTTCTCTCGACACCGTGCGAATAACGGGACGAACATATATTGCCGTAAAAGCGTAAATCGCCGCTATAAGAAAAAGAAGAGATACAAGCACAATACGCTTTTTCCTCTTCTTTCGTCTTTTTTTGTAGTACGGACACCTTGCCATACATTATATATATGCGGCTTAAAGTGTAACGACACAAAAATTTTTATTATTGATTTTTTTACTTCGAGCGGGGAGAAAAGATTAGCGTCACGGCATAACTTGCCACTACCGCCACTCCCACGCCGAACGCCGTGCGCACGAGTCCGCCGGCGAAAGCGCCTATAAAGCCTACTTGACGAGCTAATTCAATCGAGCCGCGAGCAAGCGACGCTCCGAACCCTATAATTGGCACGCTTATTCCGGCCTGCGCAAATTCGTTAATCGGCTTATAAATTCCGAACCCTTCGAGAGCGACTCCCGCCAAAAGAAATATGACGAGTATTCTTGCGGGGGTAAGTTTTGTTTTAATTATGAGAAGTTGGGCGAGCGCGCACATAAGTCCGCCGACCGCGAACACTTTCGCATAGGTAAAAATTCCGTTTAATATACTCATATCTTATTCCCTCTCTATTACTATGCCGTGACTTACGCACGGAATCGTTTCGCCTTGATAACAACTTTGCGTGCTCATGAGAGCGCCCGTAGCAAGGTAAGCGACTCTGTTATAGTCGCCCGCAATCATTCGCGGCAAGACAAACTCGTTTATTACCGAAGCACTGCATCCCGCTCCGCTACCGCCCTGATAGCAGTTTTGGTCTACGCTGTACACAAGGCAGCCGCAGTCCGAATATCTTTGCCCGAGCTCATACCCTTCTTCGCGCATGAGGTCGCGCAAAATGTCCGAACCGAGCTTGCCCAAATCTCCAGTTAAAATCAAGTCGTAGTCTTCAGGCGTAGTTCGAGTTTCTTTAAACATTGTACTCAAAGTGGAAAGCGCGGCGGGGGCCATAGCCGCGCCCATATTCGATAAGTCGTTTTGACCGAAGTCTATTACTTTGCCGAGCGTTGCGGATTTTATGATAGGACCGTTGCCCTTTGTGGATATAACGCAACAACCTGCGGCGGTGACCGTCCATTGAGCGTAAGGCGGACGTTGACAACCGTATTCAAGCGGATAGCGAAACTGACGCTCCGCTGTGGCGAAATGGCTGGCTGTGGCGCAAGCTACCGTGTCGAAATATCCGCCGTCGAGCATAACGCAGCCTATCGAAAGAGCTTCGGTATAGGTGGAACATGCGCTGTACACTCCCAAATGCGGTAGGTCGAGATTACGCGCAACATAGCTCGAAGTGGTCATTTGATTTAACAAATCGCCCGTAATCAAAAGTTGAGCGTCGCCCACGAGCGGACGCGCTTCGTTAAGCGATGCGCGCACGGCTTCGTCGAACATAAGAATTTCGGCGCGTTCGAAGTTTTTTTCGCCCATTTTAATGTCTTCTTTCGTTCTTCTGAAATATCTTTTCAAAGGACCTTGCGCTTCTTTGTTGCCGACCACCGCATTTGCCGAGACGATATGAACGGGCGTAGAAAAGAAAAGAGTGCTTTTTGCTTCTTTTTGAACGCTTTTTTTGAGCGTTTGCGATGTTGCGGCAAAGTTACAGTTTGTTCCCTTGTGAATCGTAATTCCTTGCATTAAAACCTCCCGAGAATAAGCAGATTCAATATTCCCGCTACGGTAGACCACACAATGCCGTTCACCACGACAGGCCCCACTACCGAGAACATTTTCACGCTCGTTCCCAAAATCAAGCCTTCCGATTTAAATTCCATAGAAGCGCTTGAAATTGCGTTTGCAAAGCCCGTAATCGGCAAAAAGCAACCCGCCCCGCCCTTGCGTGCAATTACGTCGTAAAATCCGAGCCCCGTAAAGAGAATCGCTATTGTGATTATTGTCATAGACGTAATGTTAACAATCATATCTTCCGAAAAGTTGGGGAAAATCAATGCATATATATCGCCCACCCCCTGTGCGATACAGCAAGTAATGCCTCCTATCCAAAAGGAATTCCAAAGCGACTTTGCGGTGCCCGTTTTCGGAGTGACTGAGTCAACATATTTTCCGTAACGTTCGTTACGCTTTTCAATGGGATTAGCGACAGCGTTCATCTTTTACCTCCTTTATTGCAATGACGGTTTCTTTTTCGTCGTAATTTTTTAAGTCCGAATATTCTTTAATGTCGCGCTTCATTTTTCACCTCTTTGAATTGTATTTGCGGTTATTGAAATACCGAACGCGCTACTTCCGTGCCGTTTTTGAGGTATGCCGAAAGATTGTCGTCGGTGTCGAGCGAGGCGAGAGCCACGTCTTTTATATGAGCAATTCCTTGCGTTTGCAAAGTTGTAACGAGCCATTGTTCGTTTTTGCCGAACGCCTTCAAATTGCCTTTAAGGACTTTTCCGTCTATTATAACGTCGGCGCGAACGCTGTCGTCTTGCACTTCGTTGCCCTCGTCTTCGTTGGTAGCGGGACGCGCGAGCGCTTTGGGCATAACCGAAACGTTGCCGTTGGTTTCGAGTATGGCATAATTGATTTCGGTAATATCGAAGTATCCTTGACTACGCAGTTCGCGCATAAGGTCGTTAACAGAGAAACGTGCTTTTTTCAATCCCTTATAAAGTATTTCGCCTTTCGCTATAATAAAAACGGGATTGCCTTCGAGAAATCTACGGCACATAATGCTTTTTTGCGAAAGAAAAGAAAATAATGCGCCGCTGAGCATAAACATCGCCAATGATATTGTACTTGCCCAAAGCGGTAAGTCGGGTTCCACGCACATCACCGCCGCCACACTTCCCGCCGTAATGCCTATAACGTAATCGAAAAAGCTGAGTTGAGATATTTGTTTGGCTCCGTCGATTTTGGTTAAAATCAATAAAATTATTATTGTGAAAAGCGTTCTTAAAATGATTTCAAGATAAATATTCACGCAGTAAAGCCTCCGAAAATTCTTTCGTTATAATTTTGTGTGTTTTGCATTTTTTTTATGCGCGGCACTGTTCGCAAGCTAAACGCTTGCAAAATATACAAAAAACCGCTCGGCTTTTACCGAACGGTTAAATGCTTTTAAATAATTCCGAGTTTATTTTGCGTATTCGACGCTTCGCATTTCGCGTATAACGTTAACTTTTATTTGACCCGGATATTCCATTTCGCTTTCTATTTTCTTGGCAATGTCTTTTGCCATAAAGACGGTGGCGTTGTCGTTAACAACTTCGGGCTTGACTATGATGCGAACTTCACGTCCTGCCTGAATTGCAAACGATTTTTCCACGCCGTTAAAGCTGTTAGCTATTTCTTCAAGCTTTTCGAGACGCTTCACGTAGTTGTCGAGCGATTCTCGGCGCGCGCCCGGTCTTGCTCCGCTTATTGCGTCGGCGCATTGAACCAAAACTGCTTCAACCGTTTGAGGCTCAATGTCGTTGTGGTGCGCGGCGATACAATGTATTATTTCTTTGCTCTCTTTATACTTTTTGGCAAGGTCGGCGCCTATCGTAATGTGCGTGCCCTCTACCTCGTGGTCCACAGCTTTTCCTATGTCGTGCAATAATCCCGCTCGTTTTGCGAGTTTAACGTCGGCGCCGAGTTCCGCCGCCATAAGTCCCGCAAGATAAGAAACTTCGAGCGAGTGTTTAAGCACGTTTTGCCCGTAACTCGTGCGGTATTTAAGCCTGCCCAAAAGACGCACAAGGTCGGGATGAAGATTGAAAACTCCCGCTTCAAAAATCGCGTTTTCGCCCGTTTCTTTAATTTGATTATCAAGCTCTTTGCGTGTTTTTTCAACAACTTCTTCTATGCGGGCAGGATGAATACGTCCGTCGGCAATAAGCTTTTCGAGAGTTATTCTCGCAACCTCGCGCCTTACGGGGTCAAAGCCCGAAAGCACTACCGCTTCGGGGGTATCGTCTATAATCAAATCTACTCCCGTTGCATTTTCGAGCGCGCGTATATTGCGCCCCTCTCTGCCTATAATGCGACCTTTCATTTCGTCGTTGGGTAGATTAACCACCGAAACGGTGATTTCGGCGCTGTGGTCTACCGCACAACGTTGAACCGCTGTGGCGATTATTGTGCGAGCTTTTTTCTCGGCTTCCTCTTTCGCTTCCGCTTCGATTTCGCGCACAAGCTTGGCTGCATCGTGTTTTGCGTCTTCTTCGATTTCTTTAAAAAGTTGCGCTTTGGCTTCTTCGCGCGTTAACTGTGAAACTTTTTCGATTTCCGCAAGCATGCGCTCGTGAGCCGAATCGATTTCCGCTTTTTTCGCGTCTATCCTGCTCTCTTTTTCTGCAATTGACGCTTTCGTTTTTTCAACCGCTTCGAGTTTTTTATCGAGAGCGTCTTCCTTTTTTTCAAGCGCGTCTTCGCGTTGAGCTATGCGCTGTTCGCTTCTTTGCACTTCGTTGCGGCGTTCTTTAAGCTCGCGGTCCAAATCCGATTTAAGTTGCTGAATTTCTTCTTTTGCTTCGAGAATCGATTCTTTTTGCGAATTTTTTGCTTGCGCTTGAACTTCTTTCGCTTTGTTATAGGCGTCTTCTATTATTTTATTTGCCGATTGAGTTGCGTCTCCGAGCTTTTTCTTTTGCATTAGTATGCTCGCTATTACGCCGCCTGCTACGCCGACAATAAGAGCGACTATTGGAAGAACAATCGCCAAAATAACAGAAGTTGACGCGCAAAATAATAAATTCCGTAACATTTATAAACCTCCTTTTAGTATTTTTTATAAAGTATTTGGTGTCATCGTGTTCGCGTCGATGATTTAATATACGGGCGGACTCATTTGCGCCGCATAAGACGACGAAACTTGTCCGCTTCTTATATTACAACATATGGTAACAAAAGTCAAGTGATAAGCGCTACCGCTTGAATTATGCGGCATTCTAAACTGTTTACTCTTTTGAATTTTCGGCTTTATCGTCTTCTTTGTCTTCTTCGGAAACTTGTCCTTCTTGCGTTTTGTTCTTTTCTTCGGCAAGTTTCTTAATGGCAGTTTCTATCTCGTCCGCCATTTCGGGCTTGGAAGCAAGCAAATTCATGAGTGCCGCTCTTCCCTGACAGATACGTTCGCCGTTATAGCTGAACCATGAACCGCTTTTTGTGAACAGTTTGTGTTCGAGACCCAAATCGACAATGCAACTTTCGCGCGAAATACCTTTGCCGAAAATTATATCGAATTCGGCGGTTTTAAATGGAGGAGCAAGCTTGTTTTTCACCACCTTTACTTTTGTGTGGTTGCCAACAACTTCGCTTCCTTCTTTCACTCCCTCCACGCGACGCACGTCGAGACGTATGCTTGCGTAGAATTTGAGCGCTTTACCGCCGGGAGTAACTTCGGGATTGCCGAACATTACGCCCACTTTTTCACGCAGTTGGTTTATGAATATAATGCACGTTTTCGACTTATTGCAAACCGACGCCAAAATTCTGAGCGCTTTCGACATAAGTCTTGCTTGCAAACCTATTTGACTGTCGCCCATTTCGCCGTCGATTTCCGCTTTTGGAGTGAGTGCCGCAACCGAGTCTACTACGACTACGTCCACGCCGCCGCTACGCACAAGCGCTTCGGCAATATCGAGACCTTGTTCGCCGTTGTCGGGTTGCGAAATATAAAGGCTGTCGGTGTCTATGCCGAGATTACGGGCATAAACGGGGTCGAGCGCGTGTTCGGCGTCTATAAACGCGACCGTGCCTCCGAGTTTTTGGGCTTGGGCTATAACGTGAAGTGACAGAGTCGTTTTGCCGCTCGATTCGGGACCGTAAATTTCTATAATACGTCCGCGCGGAAGTCCGCCTATTCCAAGCGCAAGGTCTACGCTGAGGCAACCTGTAGGAATCACTTCTACGCTCGTCACTTTCGATTCGTTGAGCTTCATAATCGAGCCTTTCCCATAGTTCTTTTCGATTTGGGCTATGGCTGCGTCGAGCGCCTTTTTGCGCTCTTCCTTAGTCATGTTATAATCGATTATAGGTTTTCCTTTATCCATTTATGTTCTCCTTATTGTTTATCTTTTAATCGTTTTGCGGGTTTGTGTGTTTTAATAACTTATATAATTCGAATAGCGCGCAATTCGTTCCCTGTTGTATCACTTGATGTCTGTCGCCCTCGAACGTGCGGCAATAAATGTCTATATTATGGCGGTCGCCTACCGCTATGTAACATAAGCCGACTTCGTTTGGCTTTTCGGACGTGGGACCCGCGTTTCCCGTTGTGGCTACAACGTAATCGTAATTGCCGTCTATTAAAAGGTTAGCCGCCATTTGATAAGCTGTTTCGTCGCTCACCGCGCCGCAATGCGCAAGCGTTTTTTGCGACACTTTAAGTCGTTTTTCTTTAACCTCGTTAGAATAGCACACGATTCCCTCTTTAAGAGATTTGCTGATATCCGGCGTTCTAATGAGCGACGCCGCTATATTGCCGCCTGTGAACGATTCCGCGAGCCCGAGAGTTTTGCCGCTTTCAATAAGCATATGCGCCACTTTGTCGGAAAGATTTTCATCGTTGTAGGAAAACGTGCAATCTTTCAAAGTTTCGGTCACGCCGCTTAAAAGTTCTTGCACGGTGCTTTTTTGCGTTTTGTTGGAATAACGAACGCACACTGTGCAACCGTCCGCTTCGGTTTCGAATTTAAAAACAATTTTATTGCGGTTTTTAATGTAGTCCTTTAACATAAAACGCAACTGCTCTTCGGTTTTCCCAAACGTTTTAAACGTGTTAGAAGCGTAAAACGTTTTGCACTTGCTGTTAAGCATAGGAATAATCTTATCGGATATAAACGTTTCGTCGCATTCTTTTGAAACGGCGCAAGAAGTGTCGCCGATAATGAAAACGTCGAGCGCATTAACCGATTCGTATTTTTCGGCGGCTGTTTTATAAAACTTTTCAGTGTTTCCGCAAATTAAAATCGCGTCGCAATTTGCGGATAAAAACCCGAAAGCGTCGGATATGTTTTCGCCGTCCGCCAAAAAAACGTTCAGTCGCACAAAATAACCGTGCTTGCAAAGCTTTCGGGAAATGCGCTTAACGTCGGGCGCATTTCCGTCGGATATACATTCGCCGTAGCCTATTTGTAATATGCCTACATCCATTTAATCTTTAAGTACCTGTTTATTTTTAACGATATAATTTATTCCCGATATAATTGCCATAACAGTGGAAAGAACCAACAACGCAAAGCCGGTGTAAGATATTACTTTCGCAACGGTTTGCCATGCAGAGCTTGCGTTTTCTGCCGCCGCAATAAAATCGGTTATGGGAAGCAAGAAAATAAGCGCGCACATTTGAAGCACGGTTTTGATTTTGCCGAGTTTGTCGGCGGCAAGCACAACGTTTTTCGAACTTGCCACTATGCGAAACCCGCTAATCATAAGCTCTCTGCACAAAATTATCATTGAGCAAACGGCAATCCAAATTTTAAATTCAGGGACTTGAAAGACTATTGCAAACAAAGCACATGCCACAAGCATCTTGTCGGCGATCGGGTCGAGAAACTTTCCGAGATTTGTAACTTGATTATATTTTCTCGCAAGATAGCCGTCTAAAAAATCGGTAAAACTCGCAATCACGAATACTCCCGTTGCCGCCGTGCAATGGAAAGGAAACTCAACGAAAAACAGCGTGACAAACACCGGAATCAAGAGCATTCGCAAAAACGTTAGTTTAGTGGGTAAATTCATTCGGTTTTTTCTCCTAACAGGTCGTAACCGTCGTAGCCTGTGATTTTAACTTTATAGTATTCGCCCGCTTCCACAAAATCGGCGGTAAAGAACACTTTGGTGTCAATGTCGGGAGCGTCGTATTCGGTACGTCCCGCAAACATATTTCTGTCGTAGTCTATATCTTCGTAAAGTACTTCGAGAGTTTTGCCGAGTATCGATTTGTTGTGCTCCATGCGGTTTTTGAGGTGCAACTCGCCTATTGCTTCCACCCTTTCGGCTTTTACGCGTTTGGATAAATGCCCTTTAAGTTTTGCCGACGGAGTTCCGTCTTCTTTACTGTAAGCGAAAACGCCGACATGCTCGGGCTTGTACTCCGCTATGAAAGCTTTCAGATTTTCGAAGCATTCTTCTGTTTCTTGCGGGAATCCGACCATCACGGTAGTGCGGACGGTTATTCCGTTCTCGCGTAGTTTTTTAAAAAGCGTCTTTATGTCGTTGCCGCTATTTCGGCGGTTCATAAGCTTTAAAATTTTGTCGTCTATATGTTGAACGGGAACGTCTATGTATTTAGCGACTTTGGGATTTGAGGCAATCTCTTCAATTAGTTCGTCGGTAACTAATTCGGGATAGCAATACATAAGACGTAACGTATGCAAATTTAAGGCGCTCAAACGGCGTATAAGCTCTATTAGTTTCGGTTCGCCGTATATGTCGGAGCCGAACCTTGTAACGTCTTGCGCAACCAAAATCAGCTCTTTCACACCTTGCTCCGCTATCTCTTCGGCTTCGGCTACAAGAGAGTCTATTGTGCGCGAACGATATTTTCCGCGTATCGACGGAATTGTGCAAAACGTGCAATGATTGTCGCAACCGTCGGCGATTTTAAGATAGGCGTAATGCGGCGGCGTGGTTAAAATTCGAGTAAAATTATCATTAGGTTTTTTATCGGTTATGTTTTTTTCGTTGTATAGCGAGCCGATTATTTCGCATATACTCTCGTAATCGTTTGTACCGAGAAAACAATCAACTTCGGGCAAACCTTCTTTAAGCTCTGCCATATGTTTTTGCGGAAGACAACCCGTGACTATAAGCTTTTCGCACATTTCCGATTTGCACTGTGCCGCCGTTAAAATTACGTCGATTGCTTCTTTTCGAGCCGCTTCTATAAACGCGCATGTGTTTATTATAATAATTTGCGCGCTCCGCTCGTCGTTTGTGATATCGTATCCGCCCAGACGTAAGCGGTATAGCATATTTTCGGTGTCGACTCTGTTTTTGTCGCATCCTAATGTAATTACGCCTACGCTTTTTTTCATATTTCGATTCCGAATAGTTCTTTATACTGTTCGCGCGAAATATAAACGGCGCGAGGTTTACTTCCTTCGAGCGGACCTATAAATTTGTGTTGTTCCATTTGGTCTATAATTCGACTCGCGCGAGCGTAACCCACGCTGAAACGGCGTTGAATCATGCTTGTGCTTGCCGAACCCGATTCTATTACGCATTTGAGGACTTCGGGCATAAGGCTGTCGAATTCTTTGCTGTCTTCGTCGTCTTCTCCGTCGGAGTCCGGCTCTACGGGCTTCACTTCTATTGCCGCTGTAAATTCTTCGTCGAAATCCGCTTCGTTATTTACGCGCACATATTCGGATATAGCCATAACTTCGTCGTCGGTAACAAACGCGCCTTGTACGCGCTTAGGCTCGTCCATTCCTACCGGCGAATAAAGCATGTCGCCGCGACCCAAAAGCGTTTCGGCGCCGCCCTCGTCGAGAATTGTGCGCGAGTCCATGTTGCTCTTAACGGTGAACGCTATTCTACTCGGCAAATTCGCTTTAATCGTGCCGGTGAGCACGTCTACCGACGGGCGTTGCGTTGCGAGAATAAGGTGAATACCTGCGGCTCGCGCTTTTTGGGCTATACTCATGATTTTACTTTCGAGTATCTTTTTGTTGTTGTCGAGCATCAGTTCGGCGAGCTCGTCCACAATCAAAACTATAAAAGGAAGTTTTTGCTCTTCGCCCGATTTTACAACTTCCGATTTATTAAATTCGGACAGATTGCGCACTCGGTGATTTCCGAACAAAATATATCGGCGGTCCATTTCTTCTTTCGCCCAAGTGAGAACGTTTATTGCCTGTTGCGCATCGTTTATAATATCCGAGCCGAGCAAATGAGGAATTCCTTGATACATGTTGAATTCCACGCGTTTGGGGTCAATAAGAATCAAGCGCACATCTTCGGGCGACGCTTTATAGAGTATGCTTATTATAATAGAATTTAGGCATGCCGATTTTCCGCTTCCCGTTGCTCCCGCTATTAAAAGGTGCGGCATTTTTTCGAGGTTACAAACAATTATACTGCCCGCAATATCTTTTCCGAGAGCGAGAGTGAGCGGTGACGAAGAATTATGAAATTCTTTTGCCGAAATAATCTCGTGCAAGCGTACAATGTCTATTTCTTCGTTGGGAACTTCTATTCCCACCGCGCGTTTTCCCGGAATGGGTGCCTCGATACGAATTTTACCGTTGCTCGCAAGGTTATACTCTATATCGGTTGAAAACTGCTCTATTCTCTTAATCGATATGCCGGGAGGCATTTCGAGTTCGAAACGGGTCACGGCGGGACCTCTCGTAATTCCCGTAACTTTCACCGGCAACTTTAACTCTTGCAAAGTCTCTTCCAAAATACGAGCTTTTTCTTCGCAAGCCACGTTGAAATTCTCGGGAATGGAAGCATCCGACGACACGAGCATATCGATATCCGGCGGGTTGTATTTAGCGTGTTTTTTCTTTTTGGGTTTAGCGGGAGGCTGAGGCGCCACCGCAACATAGTCGTCTATTTTAAGTTGGTTTGTGGAACGTATTACGGGTTGTTCGGGCACGGTTTGAGGCTTTTTTGCAAACGAAACGGGTTCGTAATATCCCGTGTTGTCAGTGCCTTCGAAATGTGATTGCTCCGAAAGGTCGATAGGCTCGTCAACAATTTTGAAAGCCGACGACGTTTCGGGCTCTTGCGGCTCAATGGGCAAATCTTCGGCGATGAGACTGTCGTCTTCTTCGCTCGGAAGTTCTACGAATGGTTCGGTTACAAAGTCGTTCTGCGCGGTCGCTTGATAATTGTCTGTTTCGGGTTCGACAAATAAATCCGATTGTTCGCGTTTCTCGCTTTTATTTGCGGTAGCCGCCGCACGTTCTCGTTCTTCGTTAAGAAGCTGCTGAAAACGCGATTCGGGCGTGTGTTGTTTTTCGTATTCCGAAGCCGTTATGATAGGTTGCAAATAATCGTTTTCGTCTTCCTGTTTCTCGGGCTCTGAAAAATCGTCAAAACCGAGTTTGGGCGGTTCGAACAAAGGAGTGAAAGGCTGACCGCTTGGTTGAGTTTTTTCTTTTACGCTTGTTGCCGAATAGGATTTAACGTTTGCGTTCGACTGTTTTGCGGGAGAGCCGAAATAGTCGCCGTTTACGATTGCAGGTTGTTCTTCATACTCTTCTTCAGCTTGCTCTTTAAGTTTAACCGCAGTGGGTTCTAATTTTTTTGTTGAGAAAGAACCCGTTTGGGGGAGTTCCGAATCGGTTTTTTCCGACTTTATGGGCGCGTTGCTTTCTTCAAGTTGACGCGACAAAATTTCGCCGTTTATTATTCCCGCCCCTCCCACTATTTGTTCGCTGAAATCTTTGGGCGGCACCATAGGGACTTCGGGCAAAATAGGCTTTTCGGGTGCGTGAACTCTCTTTTGCGGTTTTGCGGGCTGTTCCGCTATTGGCGTTTGCTGTTGCTTTTCCGCCGTATTGTCTTTAACTGTGGGTTCTGCCGTGAGCGGAGGCAAAACGAATTTCGAAAGATATTCTTTTTCCGCTTCTCCGAAGTCTATTGGCTTCGTTTGGGGCGGCGGAGTATATTGTTGACGATTTCCGAAAAGCGTTTCATAAGCTTTTGACCTTTCGGTAGGCTTGGGCGCTTTGGAATACGGCTCGAATTGAGTCACCGTGTTTTTTTGAGTAGTCGAATTTATTGCGGGAGCTTGCGCCTGCTGTTGCGCAATTTCGTAGTTTTCTCCGAGAGGAATTTGTTGAGCTATAAGACTGTTTTGCGGTGTGGGTACTATTTGCGCAACATACAGAGTATTGTCGGTTATGGGGCGAGTGGGCATTGGAGAAGCTTGTCCTTTCACAAAAGAATTGCTCGCTTGCTCGGGTGCGTTTTGCGCTCTTTTTTCGTTTTTGCGCCTATTGTAAAGCGGTAATAAAACAAAAAAAGTAAGCGCCGCTACAAATAGCAACGAAAAAACGATATATGAAACTACGGGAGTTATGACGCGCTGAATAGCGTATGCAACAACTCCGAACAACACACCGCCCGCAGTCATTTTTGCGGAATAAACGTTCGACACATAAGAAGAAAACGTTTCTTTGAGCATCGAGTGAGTTGTTGCAAGTTGCAATATAATCATAAGGCTCAACGCCATAAATATTATGCCGAGCTTATAGCGAGTGGCAAGCGTTGCTTTGCGACCCTGAATGAGCGCTATTCCGAGAATTAAAGTGCTAAAAAACAGCGGATAACTGAATATACCGAAAATACCCGTTGTAACGCCGTAAATCAATTTGCTTATAATGCCCAAAATAGGACGCACGATAATGCAAAGCAAAATAAAAGCAGAGAGAATTACAAGAACTATCCCTAAAATATCGCTTTCGCCTTCGGCTTTTTCCCTGCGTCTTCCGTTGTTGTATTTTTTAGACGGCAATTTTCTTAACTCCGTTTTTAAACTTTTTTTAAACTTTGAACGCTTTTAATTATATCATAATGCGGACTTTATTTCAATTAAAATACGCTGTTTTATTAAATTTTTTTCGCGGAATCTTAAAACCGCTCGCTTTTATGCGAGCGGAATAAAAATATGTAAATTATTGTAAAATGCGAACTAAACGTCAAGTTTGTAGCCTTCTTTTTGCGATTTGCCCTCTTGACGCGCTATATTTTCCCTATTTTTTTCAATGTAAATTTTATGTAGCTCTTCGGCGCTCATTCCCGCGTCTATACACATGCTCACGAAAAAATGCAGTACGTCGCACAACTCTTCTTTAACGGCGGCTTCGTTTATTGGCTTTTTGTTTTTCCACCACTTGTAATTTATTTCGTTAAGCAGTTCGGTAACTTCATCGATAAGAGCCAAAGACTTTTTTTGCAACCATTCCGATTTTGAAAATTTATTTTCGAGGTTTCGTGATTTGGCAATATAGCGGTCGAGAGCGGCTTGCATTTTGAATATTTCGTCGAGTTTATCCATAATTATTCCCCTTTTATTATGCTCAAAACATCGGCGTTAGGCTCTTTTCCCACATAAGCCGCGCATACTTTATCGGGCGAAAGTATTTCGCGAATAAATTTGTCGCAGTCCGATTTTTTTACGTCGTCAATTTCTTGAATGCGCTTATCCACGCTGTAAAGTTCGCCCGTTAGAAGCATGAGTTTGCCTTGCGCCGTCATGATATTTTGTATGTTCTCTTCCGAAAAAACAAGAGCCGATTTGAGTTGTATTTTGGCGCGTTTCACTTCTTCTTCGCTCACTCCGTACGCTATTGCGTTTTCGATTTCCTTTTTAACGGCGCTAACGGTTTTTTCGGTGTTTGACGCCGTAATATTCAGCATAACGTTAAAATTGCCGTTACTCGTATAAGCAAGCGGCGCGGAATATACCGAATAAGCGAGCCCCATTTGTTCGCGTATTTTTTGGAATAAGCGCGAGCTCATTCCCCCTCCGAATATTATGCTGAAAACGTTTTGAACGGGACTGCGCGGATTCATAAATTCAAGCGACGGATAGCTTATGCCTATGTTTGATTGTTCGAAATCTTTTATGCGAACGGATTTATTGCTTTTCACGTCTATTTTTCCCGCTTTTTTAGCAACGCACTTATTTGAGCGGATTTCGCTCAATAAGTATTTGCGCACAAGCCTGTCCGCTTCCGAAAGAACCATATTTCCGCTTACCGATATAACGATATTGTCGGCGGTATATAGTTCGTCCATATATGCCAAAACGTCGAGGCGAGTGAAGCGTTTTACGTTTTCGGCAGGACCGAGAATAGTTCTTCCGAGCGAAGTACCGCCGTACATGGTTTGAGCAAGCAAATCGTAGCAAATATCTTCGGGAGAATCTTCAACCATGTTTATTTCTTCGGTTATTACTTTGCGCTCTTTGTCGAGTTCGTCGGCGGCAAAAGAAGAACGCGTGAAAATATGTGCCAAAGCTTCGAAACATTTTTCGGCGTATTCGTCGATGGATTTCACATAGTAACACGTGGCTTCCTTTCCCGTAAAGGCATTTATTGCGGCGCCCATGCTTTCGAATACGTTGGCTATATCGAACGAAGTGTATCTATCGGTGCCTTTGAACATTACGTGTTCCGTAAAGTGAGAAATACCGTTGTTTTCTTCGGTTTCGCGCGTACTTCCCGCGCCTACCCATATGCCAACCGACACCGAGCGCACTGCGGGATTGTTGTTTACCACTAATTTAAGCCCGTTTGAATATTTAATCAATTCGTTCATTTGTTTCCTCCAAGTCTATTTTTCGATTTGTTTGCCGCGTTTATTCGGATAAGTCGGATTTGAGCGTTTCGCTTACCTTAGACACCTGCAAATTATGAGCCGAAGCATACTTGATTATGCGGTCGAGAGCCTCTACCGTGTTTTTAGTGGGGTGCATAAGTATTAAATCGCCGCCTTCGAGATTTTTTGTTGCGCGGTTGAATATTTTTTCGGCGTCATGGTCGCGCCAGTCGATAGTGTCTTTCGACCACATGATTGTTGTGTAACCGAGCGCTTCCGCTTGTTTTAAAGTCGTTTTGCCGAAAGAGCCCGACGGCGGAGCAAACAACTTCATGTCTATTCCGAGCACGCTTTTCACAAGCCTGTGAGTAACTCCTATTTCTTCGGCGTTACGTTCCGCGCTAAGCTTTTTATGGTCTTTGTGAAAATATCCGTGATTGCCTATTTCGTGCCCTTTTTCATAAATTTTTTTAAGCAACGCATCGTTTTCGGCAACCCACATTCCGCCCACGAAAAAAGTTGTGGTAACGTTATTCGATTCGAATATATCGAGCATTTCGTCTATGAATTCTGTTCCCCAATACACGTTTACCATAAGCGAAACTTTTGTTTTGCTCTCGCCTTTATATATGGGCGGCTGTTCGCTTGCGGCGCTCACCGTTTTGCCCGACAGCGTAAAAGCAAGTAATCCAACGACAACAACGGCGATTGCCAAATTCGCAACGACGTAACGAAAAAATTTAACTTTGTTCGACAAAATACGCACACCTCGAATAAACTTAGGGCATATCGCCCGTCTTTCTAATATATTCCGAGAATGCGCGAAAAAGTATATAAAAACTCGTTTTAATACAAGAAAAAGCCCGTTTCGGACTTTTTCTTGTTAAACGTTTTTTAAAGTTTTTCAATAAGCTTTAAGTCTATTCTGCCTTTTTCGTCCGTTTTGATTACTTCCACTCTTGCAGTGTCACCCAAATTCAGAACGTCAGTCACTTTATTCACTCGCGATTTCGAAAGTTTTGATATGTGAACCATGCCATCCTTTCCGGGTGCAAGTTCAACGAACGCTCCAAAGTCTAGAATGCGCACGACCTTACCTTCGAATACTTGACCGGGCTCGACGTCTTCCGCAATGGTGAGCACGATTTTTTTCGCTTTTTCCGCCATTTCGACGTCGGTGCAACTAATAAATACGCGTCCGTCGTCTTCTATATCGATTTTAACGCCCGTTTCGGCAATGATTTGGTTAATTACTTTGCCGCTCTTGCCTATTACGTCGCCTATTACGTCGGGCGAAATATTAAAGCTTATAATCTTGGGCGCGTACTTACTGAGTTCGGGACGAGGCGCGTCGAGAACCGCGAGCATTTTATCGAGAATGTAAAGTCTGCCAACTCTCGCTTGTTCGAGCGCCGTGCGAAGAATTTGCTCGTCTATTCCTTTGATTTTTATATCCATTTGAATTGCGGTAATTCCGTCTTTCGTTCCCGCAACCTTAAAGTCCATGTCGCCCAAGAAATCTTCGAGTCCTTGAATGTCGGAAAGCACGGCTACTTTTTTGCTCGACTCGTCTTTAATAAGTCCCATAGCTATGCCCGCTACCGGAGCTTTAATGGGAACGCCGGCGTCCATGAGAGCCAACGTGGAGCCGCAAACGCTTGCCTGCGACGTGGAGCCGTTGGAGCTGAGTATTTCGCTTACGGTGCGAATAGCATACGGGAAAGCCTCTTCGTCGGGAATAACGGGTTCGAGAGCTCGTTCCGCAAGAGCGCCGTGACCTATTTCGCGACGTCCCGGACTGCGAAGCGGACGAGCTTCGCCCGAGCAATACGGCGGGAAATTATAGTGGTGCATATAGCGTTTAAACGTTTCTTCGTCGAGGTTGTCAAGCTTTTGCACTTCGGCTATCGTGCCCAGCGTGCAAGTTGTCATGGCTTGGCTTTGTCCGCGAGTGAAAACCGCAGAACCGTGAACTCTCGGCAAAATGCTCGTTTCGCACCAAATGTCGCGAATATCGGTGAGCTTTCTTCCGTCGGGACGAACACCCTTTTTGAGTATCTTTTCGCGCACTTTTTCTTTTGTGAAGTAATACAGCGCGTCTTTTATTTCACGCTCTTTTTCGGGATATATTTCGGCGAAATGTTCGAGAGTAACCTTGTCCACTTCGTCTTGTTTTTCTTGGCGAGCTTGGCGGTCGGTTTCTTCGAGAGCCTTGTCGAGAAGCTTGTCGGCAAATTTGCGCACGTCCTTAGTTATATCTTCGGGAACTTTATAGAGTTCCATTTCGCGCTTGGGCTTGCCCACCGCTTTCACGATTTCATTGATGAACTTAACTTGCTTTTTGATTTCTTCGTGACCGAACAAAATTCCGCCGAGCATAACGTCTTCGCTCACCATTTGAGCGCCCGCTTCCACCATCATTATGGCGTCTGCAGTGCCGCTTACATATACGTGCATTTCGCTCATTGCGCGCTGAACGTTGTCGGGGTTAATAACGTATTTGCCATTAACGTAACCCACAACCACCGAACCCGTAGGTCCTGCGAACGGTATGTCGGATATTGAAAGAGCTATGCTGGAACCGAGCATTCCGAACACTTCGGGCGGAATGTTGGTGTCCACGCTGAGCGCCGTCGCTACTACGCTGACGTCGTTAAATAAACCTTTCGGAAATAGCGGGCGTATCGGGCGGTCTATCAAGCGGCTTGTGAGAATGGCTTTATCGCTTGCTCTGCCTTCGCGTTTTTTGAATCCGCCGGGAATTTTACCCACCGAATACATTTTTTCTTCGAAATCTACTCCGAGCGGGAAAAAGTCCATGCCCGGTCGAGGCGTTTCCGCCATTGTTACGTTTGTCATTACAACTGTGTCGCCGCAACGAATAATACAAGAGCCGTTGCTCAGTCCGCAGTATTTTCCGATTTCGACGGCAACTTCTCTCCCGCCGATTTCGGTTTTGAAAATTTGTGCTTCTTTACTCATGTTCCATGTTCTCCTTTCCTGTTTTCTCCCGTGCGCTTTAAATTATTAAGCGCTAACTAAAAAGCGAGAGCCAACAACGTCGGTCGGCTCCTGCTTTCGATGTTTGTTTTTACTTTCTGAGTTCCAATTTTGCAAGAAGCGCTCTGTATCTTTCGATGTCGAGCTTTTTGAGATAGTTTAAAAGACTTCTTCTGGAACCTACCATTTGCAACAAACCTCTGCGCGAATGGTGGTCGTTGTGATGCACTTTAAGGTGTTCTGTGAGGTGATTGATGCGATGCGTGAGAAGAGCCACCTGCACTTCGGGACTTCCCGTATCACCTTCGTGCGTCGCAAATTTGGCAATTATTTCTGCCTTAGTCTCCTTGTCCATGTTTTTAACCTCCGTTAAATATTTATTCGCCTTAAAACTGAGTGTGAGTGCGTGGAGAGCGCACAACTCCGAGTATCAAGGTACATGAATTAGTATACCATATCAAGCATGAGTTGTAAACTGATTTTGATAAAATATTTGTTTTTTAAGCATTCTTTCTTCGAATTGTTCCAAATACATTAAAACGTCTTTCGGGTTTGCTATTCGCTGAATGCGTCCGGGCGCGAGTAATTTTCCTATTGCACCCGCACCGCACGCATAAACGGATAGAAGTTCTTCCATAACGGTTACGTTATTCACGCTCAAAAAACCGTTTCGGCACCAACCTATGTTTTCGAGATTGCCCGTAGACTGCTTTTGCCTGTACAAATAATAAGGAACGTAACCGCGAGCTTTGAGAGCATTCACCGAATAGTTAATCATGTCTTGTGTGCGTTCGGTGCGCACGGTTTCGGTTTGAGCGTCGGCGGAGCCTCGCTTTAAACAAAGAGTGTGAACGGTTATATTTTCGGGCATAAGTTTTAAAATGCCGTTTAAAGTATATTCAAAGTCTTCGGGAGTCTCCCCTTCGAGTCCCGCGATAAGGTCTACGTTTTTAACGAAACCGAATTTGCTCGAAAGCTCGTAGGCGGCGAAAAACTGCTCCACAGTATGTCCTCTTCCTATTCTGCGCAAAGTGTTTTCATGCAGAGTTTGCGGATTTATGCTTATTCTGTTTACGCCGCATTCGCACATGACATGTAGTTTTTCTTTGCTTATCGTGTCGGGACGTCCCGCTTCGCATGTGTATTCCGTATTGTCGACGCTCGCGACGCTAAGAACTTTATATAGCGATTCAGGTTCGAGCGAAGTAGGCGTGCCACCTCCCACGTATACCGAAAAAACGCGTTTGTTTTGCGAACTTATAAGTTCTTTGGTGCGGCGTATTTCTTCGGCAAGCGCTTCGGCGTAAGGCGCAAGAAGCCAACTTTTTTTCTCAACTCCTTCCGACACAAAAGAACAGTATGAGCAACGCGTGGGGCAAAACGGAATGTGAACGTACAAATTCGCAAGGTTCGAACGCTCGGTAGAACCGTTATTCGCAAGCGAAATCCTGTCGTTGATATGCTTGGACTGCGCTTTCAATATTTCAACCGTAAGCTCGGCTTTTTCTTTTGACACAAGATAGTTTTTTTGCAATTTTTCCGCTATTTCTATAAACGAAACGCCGCTATTAAGCATACGGGCGGCGAGACGTGTGGGGCGTATTCCCGTAAGACTTCCCCATGCGAGCGTTTGAGCGAAAAATTCAGAAAGCGCGCGATAAAGAGAAAGCTTGCATATATAAACGTCGGTGCGAGAGTATTCTATTTTGTCGGATTCGCAATGAGACGGAAATGAATAACGGTAATTTTTAAAATTCACCGCTATAAATATCCTAATATTTTCGCCTTGAACATACGTAAAATTGACCGAACAGTTTGCTTGCGGGTCGGTGACAAAACAACGAACAGTCTCGATAAGTTCGTTGCGAATATCGTTGCGATTTGTTATGAGTTCATACATAATAATTGTATTTTTTTTCGAAACCGAGCCTAGTTTTTTCACCGTGACCCGGTAAAACTTCGTAGTTGTCGTTTAATACAAATAACTTTTTCAGTATCGATTCATGAAGTTTTTGAGAGTTCCCCGACGGAAAGTCCGTTCGCCCCACCGACATACGAAAAAGAGTGTCGCCGCTGAAAATCGTGTTGCCCGTTATGTAGCACACGCTTCCGTCGGTGTGACCGGGCGTGGAAATGACTTTAACCTCGTACTCTCCGAGTTTTACGGCGTCACCGTCCGATAATATTATGTCGGGCGAAAATTTGTCGAGTTTGGCTCCGAACATTGCCGAAAGATTGCCGATTCCGTTCAAAAGCTTAACGTCGTCGCGGTGCAGGTAAATTTTCGCTCCGTCACGTTGAAAGCTTGCTACCGCGCCTATATGGTCGAAATGAGCGTGCGTTAAAAGAACGTGAGTGCACGGTTTACCGTTTAATGCACTTTTTAATTTTTCGTATTCGGCTCCTGCGTCTATGATTGCCGCCCCGTTGCCGTAGTCAAATATATAAGCGTTTTCCTCTATGTCGCCCACAGTCACGCATTTTATATTCATTATAACGAAGTGCTCCTAAACACTTTTTCCACTTCGGGAATATTTTCGATTTTTTTTATCAAAGTATCGATTTGTTCGATTTTGCTTACTTTCACTCCGAAATTTATTATAGCATTTTGGTTCTTATCCACGCGGGCGTTTAAGCTGTGAATAGACAGTTTTAATTCGGAAATCAAATAAGTTATTTGTGCAAGCAAACCGCTGCTGTTTTTCGCTTCTACTTGCATAGCCACTACAAACGGAGAGCTCAATCCGCCTGCCCAATGCGCTTCTATAAGGCGATACGGTTCCGCGTTTTTCATATTAGGGCAACTCTTTCGGTGAACCGCGACTCCCCGTCCGCGCGAAATATACCCTATAATATCGTCGCCGGGAACAGGCGTACAACACCGAGCTATTCGCACTAACAAATCGCTGTGCCCTTTCACTATTATTCCTTGCGAAGCGTTTTCGCTTATAGACGACGGCGATTTTTCGGGTTGTTTTGCCGACTCTATTTCTTTACGGTAAAAATCGATTAGTTTGAGAAGAATTTGGTTTACGGTAAAGCCGCCGTAACCGAGTGCCGCATACATATCGTCCATAGAAGATATGGAATATCGTTGCATAATAATATCGAGCCATTTTGGCACAAGCAACTGTTGCAACGTGTAGCCGCGCCGCTTTGCCTCCTCTTCGAGAAGTTCTTTGCCGCGTTTTATGTTGTCGTCTTTTTGTTCTTTTTTGAAAAACGCTCTAATTTTGTTTTTTGCTTGCGTCGTTTTTGCAAAACGCAACCAATCGCGGCTCGGACCTTTGGCGTTATTTGACGTTATAATTTCAACGTAATCGCCTGTGGTCAGTTTTGTTTCGAGCGGAACGATTTTACTGTTGATTTTTGCGCCGATACATTTATTTCCGACTGCGCTGTGAACGTAATAGGCAAAGTCTACCGGCGTTGAACCTTCGGGAAGAACTACGACGTCGCCCTTAGGGGTGAAAATAAACACTTGCCCGCTGTAAAGGTCGATTTTAAGCGACTCGTAAAATTCTTGCGCGCCCGTCGAGGTGTCGCTCGCCTCGTCCATAACTCCGCGCAACCATTCGAGCTTTTCGTCGAAATCGTTAGCGGCGGCGCGGTGTTCTTTGTATTTCCAGTGAGCGGCAATTCCGTATTCGGCTATTTTGTGCATTTCATACGTTCGAATTTGTATTTCGAAAGGCATGCCGTAGCTTGTCATTACCGTTGTGTGAAGCGATTGATAGTTGTTCGGTTTGGGCACTGCGATATAATCTTTGAACCTACCGGGAATTGGTTTCCAAATCGTGTGAATCATTCCGAGCACTTCGTAGCAGTCGCGCACGTTTTCCACGATTACCCGCACAGCCGTCAAATCGTAAATTTGCTCGAACGTGCGGTCATTGTTCATCATTTTCTTATATATGCTATAAAAATGCTTGGGGCGTCCGCTCACTTCCCCGTGAATTTTGAGTTCTTCGAGAAGTTTTGTGAGCCTGTCGCAAATGTGATTTACAAGCTCTTTTCTTTCCGCTCTTTTGAGAGAAATTTCATTCACGAGAGAATCGTATACTGCGGGGTGCAAAACTTTTAAACACAGATCTTCGAGTTCGCATTTAAAATAGCTCAGTCCCAAACGCGACGCCAAAGGCGCGTAAATTTCGAGAGTTTCTTTTGCCATCGCGGTTTGTCGCTCTTCGGAAATACTCGATATTGTGCGCATATTATGCAAACGGTCGGCAAGTTTTATAAGAATCACGCGCATATCCTTAGCCATAGCGAAAAACATGCGTCTGAAATTTTCCGCTTGCTCTTCTTCTTTCGATTTGAACGTAATTTTATCGAGCTTGGTAACGCCCATAACGAGTTCGCAAATTTCGTTGCCGAATTTAGCGCGAATTTCACTTTCGGTCGCAGGAGTGTCTTCTATACAATCGTGCAAAAGCGCCGCGCCTATCGTTTGATAGTCAAGCCCCAAATCGAGCAGAATATTTGCTACGGCTATGGGGTGAATAATATAGGGCTCTCCCGAATCGCGCAACTGTCCATCGTGCATACGGGAAGCATACTCGAAAATTCCGTCGAGTATTTCTACTTGATTTGCGGCGAATACTGATTTGTAACGAGTCTGTAAGTTTTCCTTAGGCATATTTTCGCTGTCCTCAAAGCCGTTTTAATACGCGAAATTATTTATTGACGGTTTCACACAGAAATTTGTATATCGAAGAGTTGCCGAGTTCCGCTTTTACGCCTGCGTTTACCGAAATCGAAAACGGCGTTTTGTTCACCGATATAAACCCCAACTCGGCGAACACGGCTACGCTCGCCATAAACATATTTATATTTATGTTTTCGCGAGCTGATAGCAATTTGTAATACGACAGTATGTTGTCGGCGCAAATATGTCGGTTGTTTCTGATAGCAGCAAAACAAGCTCCGAACGATTCTCTGTCGCACCTAATTCCCTCGTAAAAAATTCGTTGATTATCTTCTTTAGGAACGTAAATTTTCGCAGAAGTCTTTTTTGCAAATAACGACGGCAACGCATATCGCGGCGGAGTATCCAAAAAAACTATTGTGTCATAACCCGAAAGCATAAGCGCGCCGTCGATTTCGGGCGAAACTATTATTCTCGAATAGTTGTTTATGCTTGTGGAATACAAAAACTCGTTTAAAAGTCTTTCGGATTTTACGGCGGAAAAATAGCGATTGTAAGTTTCTTTGCAACCCGCGATAATAAGAACGCCGAATAATTTGTCGCCTACAATTTTTTTGAGCTCGCTCGGCTCGTAAGTAATAAATTCGCTTTGCTCCGAAGCTCCGTATGCGAGCGTTTTCAAATAGTTTGCCTTTGCTACGGTATCGTTGATATACAGTTCGGAAGGCACTGCGGATTTGAGAAATCCCTTAGCCGTTTCTTTTCCGCCGAACCGACTTAACTGCAATTCCAAAATCAGTTCTTTTGCTCCGTTTCCAAGCAAAAACTGATTTTGTTCATAGAAGTTAAACGCAAGAATTTGAATACCGGTTTCTCCCGTTATGTTGGTGTGAACATGGTTGTTTTTGCACGGTGCAACGGTGAGCTTTTCAACTGTGGTTTTAAATAGAGGCTTAGGATTACTGTTGCCCGAAGGCTCGATAAGTTCGAGCGTTTTCGCGAGCGACAAATCGAGTTCGGATTCTTCGAGTTCCAAATCGTATTCTTGAGTCATTCCGAAAAGCTCGGCGGGAAATGAGTTTAATTTTTCGTTAATACGCTTCTTAAAAAGACTTATGTTCTTTTCTTCTATCGAAAATCCCGCCGCTTGACTGTGTCCGCCGAATTCTACCAAAATGTCGGAAACGGAACTGAGAAGTTCGTATATGTTTATGCCGGGTACGCTTCGAGAAGTTCCCTTATAGTATTCGCCCGAATTTACCATTACAAACGCGGGGCGATGAAAATCTCCCGCAAGTCTTGCCGCAAGAATGCCGGTAATTCCCTTTTCCCATTCGGGATTACTCAAAATAACAGAACGATTGTCTATAAGGTTTTCATGCGCCAAATCTACTATCGCTTCGGCATAGAGTTTATCGCAAAGAACTTTACGCTTAGAGTTGTCTTCGTTTATCGCTACAATAATTTCTTGAACGTATTTAGTGTCGGTACTTGTAAGCAGTTCGAAAGCCCGATACGCATCGCCTATTCTTCCGGCGGCGTTTATTCTCGGCGCTATTTTATACGCTATGTCGCCGCTAAGCACGGGATATGTAAGCTTTTGCTCTTCTATAAGCAATTTGAGTCCAAGATTGCGTTGTTCTTCGAGCTTTTTGAGCCCGAGTTGAACAATCAATCGGTTCTCGTCGAGCAACGGCACAAGGTCGGCAATAGTTGCCACCGCAGCCAAATCGAAAAATTGCTCGGCGCTTTCAATTCCTCCGAGCGCTTGAACGAGTTTTAACGCCACTCCCGCTCCGCAAAGAAAAGAGTAAGGATATTCACATTCGGTTTGTTTGGGATTAACGACTATGCAATCGGGAATTATATCGGCAACTTCATGGTGGTCGGTAACTATTACGTCCACGCCCAAATCCATTGCATACGCCACTTCTTCGCTTCCCGAAATGCCGCAATCGCATGTTAAAATCAAGTCGGGGCAACACTCGTCTATTATTTTTTCAATAGATTCGACGTTTAGTCCGTAACCGTCGCCCACTCTGTTGGGAATATGCACATAAACTTCGAGTCCGCGCGACGATAAATAGAGCGACAAAATAGCCGAAGCGCAAATACCGTCGGCGTCGTAGTCGCCGTAGATTACTATTTTTTGTTTTTCGGAAATTGCTTCGTTAATTCGTGCGACAGCCTCTCTTATTCCCTTCATAGCGAAAGGGTCGTATAGGTTGGTTATATCGGGATTTAAATACTTTCGAAGCTTTTCTTCCGAATTTATGCCGCGTAAAATAAGTAACTCAACAAGTCTTTTTGGCAAATTGAAAATTTTGCAAAGTTTTGCAACTTCGTCTTTGTCGGGAACCGTATTATTTCTTTTCACGGGCTGTAAATTCATTGTTTTTTCCTTATAAAAATAAGCCCTCAAAAAAACTGTGAAGGCTTATTTATTAAAATCGATTATAGTTGTATTATGCCAAAGCCGTCTCGTTTTCTTTGAGGTTTTTCTCTTTTTTATCGGCCTTAGGCAACTTTTTCTTGCGGTCTTTCCACATTGCCCAAATAGAAGGTGAAATAAATATAGACGAGAACGTACCAGCAAGCAAGCCTACTATTATAGGAAGAGCAAACACCGAAAGCGAGAACGTTTGGAACGCCGCGCCCATAATAGCAACCATAGCAATGGTTATTAAAGTTGTGAGCGAAGTATTTATCGAACGCACCAAAGTGTCTTTAATTGACTCGTTGGCAATGAGCGTGGCGGTGCTGTTTTTGTGGAATACCGACTTAGTGTTTTCACGTATGCGGTCGAACACTATTATCGTGTTGTTTATCGAATAACCGAGAATGGTAATCAATGCCGCAATAAACGTGCTGTTTATTTCTACTCGGAAAATCGCCATAAACGAGAACATAGTGAGAATATCGTGCAACAAAGCCACAATGGCGGCAACACCGCTCGACACTTCGAATCTGAACGCGATATACACGAGCATTAAAACGATGGCAAGGCTTATTGCAAGCAAAGCGTTGATTAAAAGCTCGGAGCTTACGGTTGCGCTTATTATGTCGCCTTTAACAGCCTGTCCCGAATATTTATCGTTAATCGAAACGGTGTCTATAAGCGCGTTTTTAAAAGCTTCGCTGTTTGCCGCAAGCTTAATAGTTATTGCTTTAACGCCCGCTTCTTGACTGTCGGTTGATACTTGTTCGACGCTTGAAACGGTCGCGCTCGTATCGGAAGCCAAAGACTGTATGTTTGTTTTAAGCTCTTCGAACGTAGAATCGACAAGCGCAAAATTTTGATAGTTTACCGTGCAAGTCGTGTCGTCGTTCCAAGTAATAGTGGGAACGATTTTAAAGATTTTGTCTTGCAACGCCGATTGAATGGCGGGGTTGATTTCGTCTTCCATTACTGCGTCGCTAACGCCGTGAGGCGCTTTGTAACGAACATAGACGGAAGCCGATTCGCCCGAACCTTGTTCTTGCATAGACGAAACTTTAACATTGTAATTGTTGCCGTTTTCGTCGGTAAGGCTTTCGATAACGTTTTTGATTTCCGCTTGATACGACGCCGACGTGGCGCTCGTAAGTTTTGTGGAAAGTTTTACGTTAACGGTGTACCCGCCTTGAAAATCCATGCCGAGATTGAGCGGTTCGCCCGTTACGCAACCGAAAACAATCATCATCACTATTGCTAACGCAATAATACAGGCGGGAATTATAAACCATATCTTTTTCTTTTCCACAAGCTTGAAATCGCGGTTCATAAGGTTAGATATTTTCATGAGCCACCTCCCCTTCAAGCGTGGTTTTTTCTTCTTTTGTTTTAACCTCTTCGGGGTCGACCGATTCCGAAGCTTTTAAATTTTCATAGTCTTTGCTACGAGTAAGGCTGAACCACGAAGGCTTGTCGGGCATAATCGCGATAAAGTATTTCACGAGTTTTCTCGTAACAAGCATAGACGTGAACAGCGACAGTATAATACCCACAAGCAACGCTATTGCAAAGCCTTGAATAGAGCCTGTTCCGAATATAAGAAGCACTACGGCGGCTATTATCGTGGTAACGTTACTATCTATAATAGCTTTGGTTGCTTTCTTAAAGCCCGCATGCGATGAAGCGAGCATCGATTTGCCGTTGCGGAATTCGTCTTTTATGCGTTCATAAATAATTACGTTAGCGTCTACCGCCATACCTATGCTAAGTATTATACCCGCAATGCCGGGAAGCGTGAGCTGTACCCAAGGAAGAATCGCAAGGAACAAAAGCATTAGGTCGGCATAGAGAAGCAACGCAATCGAGGCAACTACGCCGAGCATGCGATATCGAACTATAAGGAAAGCCATAACGAGAGCAAGACCTACCACACCCGCTATAATACCGCACAAGAGAGCTTTTTCTCCGAGCGTGGGCGAAATCGTGCTACTTTCCAAAAGAGAAAGTTTAACTTCAAATTGACCCGAAGTGATTTGGTCGGCAAGCGTTTGAGCCGCTTCTATGCTTCCCATACCGTTTATAACCGCTCTGCCGTTGGTAATCGCCGAATTGATTTTCGGAGAAGATATTGTCGTTTCGTCGCCGTCCACAGTCGATTTAATCGACATAGTTTGTCCTATGTTTTCGCTCGTGGCTTTTGCGAAAGCTTCGGTGCCTGCACTGTCGAGCGATAATGCAACAACGGGCTCGCCGTTATCGTAGGTCGCTTCCGCACTTAAAACGTTTTTACCCGTTAAAACTATTTCGCCCGTGCTGTCAAGCACAAAACTGAGTTCAGCGGGTTTGCCTATAATGTCGAAAATGTTTCCGGGGTCGTCCACGTCGGGCACTTCCACTCTAAGACGTGTGCTGCCCTCGCGCACTACGGTCGCTTCGGTGTAACCTTTGCTCGTGAGCATATTTTCAAGGCGCGTTCGCGTGCCTGCCATACGCGAGGAAAGATTTGTTGTGTCTTCGGAGCCGTCCATTTCGTATACCGCGTACACGCCGCCTTTTAGGTCGAGTCCGAGCTTTATAGCGCTACCGAACGACTTGAACGTGGTGAGTCCGAAATTAAACGTGCAAAAGGACATGATTAAACCGATTATCGTAAGAACGCCAATTATAGATAATTTTATGATTGACGATTTTTTCTTCATTTAGAGCCTCCTGCATACAATAAAACTATTATATAACAAAATGGAAAGATTAGTCAAATAAATATTAGCGTTAGTTGGAAAAAAGATACCCGATTACTCTTCGTTTTCCAAACAATACACCGCTAACGCGCATTCGAGCCGCTTTTGCATGAGCGCGCACGCCGTTTTATACGGCGATGTTATGCTACCGTTAAAGTTTACGGCGTTGGCGGCGCAACCGCCGCTGCAATGATATTTTGCCCAACAGTCGCGGCAAATCGGCTTATAAGCAAGATTATTCGCGCAAAACTTTTCGTAAAGCGCGGCGTCTATTTCGCCGTTTTCGATATTCCCCATTTTATACGCGGCGTTGCCAACAAATTGATGGCAAGGATAAACGTCGCCCGAAGGAGTCACCGCCACATATTCGGTACCCGCGCCGCAACTCGAATAGCGCTTACTAAGGCACGGCGAATTTTTCAGGTCAACGATAAAGTGAAAAAAGCTGAACCACGTATCGGGATTTTTGCGACGCTTAACATATTCTTCCGCAAGCGTCTCGTATTGTGCGAACAGTTCGGGTAGGTCGGAATCTTTTAGCGCAAGCGGATGAGAATCGGGCAACACCACAGGCTCGAGCGAAAGCTTGTCGAAGCCGTAGTCGGCAAGAGCAAGCGCGTCGGCGGCAAAATCTTTGTTGAGCGCCGTGAACGTTCCGCGCACGTAATATTGCCTGTCTTCTCTTTTGCGCCTAAACGCCAAAGCGTTTTTCAAAACCGCGTCAAACGAATCTTTTCCGCCTTGCGTCTTCCTCACTTGATTATGGACGTTTTTTCGTCCGTCTATACTGAGAACCACGTTATACATTTCTCTGTCGAGAAAATCCGAAATTTCGTCGTTTAGTCCGAGCGCGTTCGTGGTTATGGTAAATCTGAAATTTTTGCCGTGCGATTTTTCGAGCTCTCTGCCGTGCTCGACCGCCGCATACACGGTTTTCATATTCATTAGAGGCTCGCCGCCGAAAAAGTCTACTTCGAGGTTTCTTCGTGTGCCGCTTTTTTCCACAAGAAAGTCGAGAGCGCGACACGCCGTTTCGGAAGTCATGCTTGCCTTTTGCCCCGAATACTTTCCCTCGTCGGCAAAACAGTACGCGCAAGCGAGATTGCAGTTATGGCAAACGTTTAAGCACATCGATTTGATTGTGCCGTCGGGCTTTGGCGGAACAAAATCGCTTGCCTTAGTAAAAAGCATTCCTTTTTTTATAAGAGCGGAAACTTCTTCGGCTTCTTCGGGAAAAAGTTTCCGCAAACGCGAAAACTCTCCTGAGCCGATTTCGCCGCTCGGAGAGTTAATCGAATCGATAAATTTTCGCATGTTTGCGTCTATGCGGCAAAGCGTGCCGCTTTCGACGTCGAGCAAAAAGTCATGCCCCAAACAAGAAAAGGTGTGAACCATCCTATGTATACACTTTAAAGCAAAACTTGAGAGAGCTTTACTTATTGTCCTCTTTACGAATTCTGTCTATTTTTCTTTCGCAAGACTGATTGCCAACCGTGCAACTCGTTTTGCAAGCGGATTGACAGCTTGCTTGACATTCACCGCAACCCGTGCCGCTACCGCATTCAACCGTCTTTTCGGCAATAACTTTTATGTGCTTCATTCTAAATATAACCTCCGATTAAAATCTTACCATTTGATTATACCTAAAATTTGCAATAAAATCAAGTGATTTCGTTATATTGAATTAAATTAAAACGCTTTTACTTCGCGTTAGTTGCGCGGCTTTTTCAATCCCGCCAAAATTCCGCTCACCATACCCGTTACGCTTCCCAAAGCGACGTCGTTTAAAATTCCCAACCCGAAAACGAATTCGCCGTCGAGTAAAGAAAAGATAACGAACGCGAGAGCAATATAGAGTATGCCGATAATAATTCCGCGAAGCCAGCAGCCGGGACGGCTCTTTAAAGCTATTAAGCAGCCGATAAGAATACTTACGCCTTTAATAACTTGGTTCAAAATTGGAATTACACTGTCGGAAATGTTAAACAACTTAACGACGAGCGCCGCCACCAAAACCAACACCAACGACAGTATGACGGCTATAATCAAAGCTTTGATTATTTCGAATACAGTCGTGCTTTTCTTTAATTCATGTTCCATAAAAAAACCTCCGCATACAGATACTTATTAATATGCGAAGGTTTTTGCGTTTATTACTGCTTGTCTTTTAATCGTTTATGCTTTAGCTTTGGCTCTCGACTTTTTAGCTTTGGGTTCGGAATTTTCTTCGGGTTGCGCGGTTGCGTCCGGCACTTCCGCTTGCTCTTCTTGCGTTTCCGTCTTTTCTTCTACGGGAGCTTCGGCGCTTGTTTCGAAAACCTCTTCCGAAGGTTTATCGGCAAACGAATCCGTCGCGGGTGCTACGTTTTCGGTAGCTTCTGCGGGCTTTTCCTCGCTGGGTGCGGGTTCTACGGGAGCATCCACCTTGCTAAGCACTTGGTAAACGGCTTGAACGTCGAACACCATAGTCGATTTACGGTCGCCTACGCCCGTTTCAACCACCATTTCTTTATCTACGGGACTTATTTCGCGTATTTCGGTTATTGTTCCCACAATGCCGCCTACGGTCTTCACAACATCGCCGGGACGCAAAGACGAATGTAAATCGTTAATTGCTTTGTTTCTACGCTTGTTGGTGAACATGGGAAGCACTATGAGCACCACCACCATAACAGCCAACAGAACGAGCATAATAACCGTCTGTCCTTCAATAGCAAGCAAATTCAACATGTTTAAAAAATAACTCCTAAAAACTCTATACACTAACTGTAACATAATTTACAAATTAAAGCAAGCGATTTTAAAAGGTTTTTTTTATCTCCTGTTATTTGCTTCGCAATTATCGACGCGTTTTGCGTCGAATATGTGAATGAGTTTGTCGTATAACCGTTTGTCGGTGAAATTCCCGTGTAGTTTAAGTTCGAGCGGCGCAATATCTATTAAATATAGCAAAAGTTGCTCGGTGCCTATAATGTTATATTCGAATTCGCTTTCGGGCAAATGGGCGCTAACGTTATAACGGTTGTCCTGTTGGCTGACTTCGAGCTTCATAATTTTAGGATTTACCGCGCTTATTAAAAATCTGATTAGTTCGTTTAAAGTGTCTTCGTCGATTAGGTAAGACGCGTTTGCCATAGCGAGCTCGGCGATTTCGTTCCACCGCGCGCGAAGCTCGCCAAGTTTAAAATAAAATATGCCGTCAAGCGCAAGCCCGTCGCGCATAATAAGTTCGTTTTCGATTAGCTCTCTTTCGTTTTCTCGGTCGAAAGCTACGAGGGTGTGCAAAAGCAAATTATACGAATTGCGTTCGAGCGGTAATTTGATTTTCGTTTTAAGGTAATCGTATTTTACCACTGTTGCGAACATATCGGTAAAACAACCTTCTAGTTCCTTCATAAGAGCCGCTTTGCTGTTTGGCTCCCCCGCCACGCTTACCGTCGTGCGGTGCTCGTTTTTAACGTCGGCATAAATTCCGCCCGCCTTTTTCACTTTAATGGCGAAAACTTCCTCCATTGTTCTGAACCAATTTTCATGTTCGTTTGCCACACTAAAACCGAATTGAAACATTTTTATCATTATCCTCTTCCTTATTTTATGCAGTGCTTTCGTTTTTAAGCGTGCAAAATCTGTAAATAAATGTCGGCTAAAAAGAAAAAAATTTGAAAAAGGTTGTTAAAATCCCTTGCTTTTTATGAAAATTTTTGATATAGTATATAAGCATGTGGGACATGGGAGCTTAGCTCAGTTGGGAGAGCATCTGCCTTACAAGCAGAGGGTCACAGGTTCGAGCCCTGTAGCTCCCACCATGCGGAAGTGGCTCAGTGGTAGAGCGTTGCCTTGCCAAGGCAAATGTCGCGAGTTCGAATCTCGTCTTCCGCTCCAAAATATTCGGTAACGGCTCAGGGTCGTAACGCATATTATATGATAGTACGGCACCATAGCCAAGTGGTAAGGCAGAGGCCTGCAAAGCCTTTACCCCCGGTTCAAGTCCGGGTGGTGCCTCCAATAAGCCCATTACCGCTTTCAGCGCGAATTGTATGGGCTTTTTTATTTGCCCGAGTGGCGGAACAGGCAGACGCCCGGGACTTAAAATCCCGTGATGGCAACATCGTACCGGTTCGAGTCCGGTTTCGGGCACCAACGAAAAAGGCACTCTCACGAGCGCCTTTTTTAATGTAAAAAATGAAAGTTTAAAGGCGGCTCGAACGAGTCGCCTTTTGTAAAAAAGTTTTTATTGTTTTACAATTGTAAAAGATTTAGGAATATCGTTTTCCATTGTCACTGTTATTATATATGAGTTGCCGTCAAATTTATTACCGCAAGCAATATCGGAAAACGTATAAGTGTTACCATCTTGCGTATATGGTGTAGTAACAAGATTATAAGTACCTGAATATTTTTCTGATAATGCCAACACAATGTAAGTATTACCTTGAGAATCATTAAAACAATTCAACTTAGCATAAGCGTACGGATAATCGGAAGATGAAGCCTTTAACGTTGCTGTGGCGCTTGCAGAAGTTGCCGTATAGGGAACTCCTTGCCAATTTCCTTCTCCCGTAATTGTCAATTCAAAAATTTTAGAAGAGTTTACGTCTAAAATAATAAATCCGTTAACTGTTTTATGTACGATACATTGATTAGCAGTAAGAGTAGTATTCGTACTGCCAACACTTATTACAGATTTTGTAGAGCCATAAGTGCCACCGTTAACCACATTATAGCTATTAATTTCATTTTGTTCAATATAAAGCTTTTGCCTACTGCATATATAAGTAGTAGTAATTTTAGTAAATTCCTTGTCTGCGGCAAACGTGCCGTTACTTACATTTGTAGCACAATACTCACCTAATGTGTAAGTGTAGCCGAGCACAAACGAAGCGGGCGACGTGTTTACTTTACTTACAGCTTCACCGTTATACGTTGCCGTGAAAGTGCGTCCTACCGTCACTACAAGAACATTGTTTTCGGCATCCGTATAAGTTACCGCCGTTCCCTCTTTGGCATACGATTTGCTATTTACGGTAAGTATGCCGTTCAGATAAGTGCCGCTTGTGGTAGTATATTTATTTTCCACAGTCGCGTTATATTTATAAAATGTAACATTGTTGTTGTTATCTATTACGGAAAATCCGAGTGTTTTTTCTATGCCGTTCGAAAAATCGATAGAAGTTTCCCACTCGGCTAAATCATAAAAGCGAGCGCTTATATATTCTTCGGAAGCAATGCATAAAATATCGGCAAGGTTACTTACGTTTTCGTTTTTATACCATACAGATATAACTTCCAAAGAATCGAGAGCTATATTTGCGTTACGATTATCAATTGCACTTTCTTCGAATTCGGGAACATTCGCGCCTTTTATAATTATTATAAGCTCATGTTGTTTTTGGCTGCTTCCTATTAAGGTAAATGCGCCAGTGCCAATCTTTGCTACTTTATTGCCAAATTCGGCATTTTCGAGTTTGGTGCAACCGTTGAAAGCGTTTGCGCCTATGACGCTTACGTTTGCGCCCGTTACAGATTGAAGCGACGTGCATTTTTGAAAAACAGCCTCTCCTATAATTTGCACCTCGTTCAAATTGACAGTAACAATAGTTGCGTTTTTTGCAAAAACTTTATTTGCAATCGAAGTGATTCCGTCGGGCATTACGATTTCGGTCGAAGTTCCTTGATACGCTACAAGAACTTCGTTTTCGGAAACAAAATCGCTAACTTCGTTTATAAACGTTCCATTATTGAAATTGATGCGGAAATAGTATTTTGTTGAATCGGACGCTAACTCGACAATATGTTCGCTCAACAATACATAGTTGCCGCTGTGCGTAGCACCCATTTGGTCGGTATATACTGCAGTGCCGTAATTTTCAAGAAGCAAATTATCGAAACCGTTAGAGGATACGTAACGATTTGCGTACTCATATGCAACAAAATACTTTTTATCCGAAATAGAAATACGGAATTCGAATTCGAGTTCGTCGGAAACAAATTTAAATTCGTTTTCGGTATTTTCGATAGGCGAATAAGTACCGTTAGTTACGCCGTTTTCTACGGCAAGTATTGCATGTCCTTCGCCGTCAAGCTCCAAATTTGCGGAACCGCCGTCAAGAGTGTAATTCGCCGCTTCGTTTCCTTTAACGGAGAATGTATTTTCCGAAAGCTTGAATACAAACGTTTTATCGTCGGTGTCTAACGTTATATAGCTGTTATCTTTCGTATACAGCCCTTTATATTTAACGTTTTTAGGGTCTGTATAAGTAACAAATGTATATGCGTCGAAATCAAGCGCTGAACCGTTTGCAGCAGTGTAATGAGCAATCAATTCCGAATCTTCGATATAGCATACATTAGGATATCTGCTCAAAACAAATTTAAATGTAGGTTGCAATTCAACATAGGCATTGTCGGGAACAAACTGCCATTCCGTATCGTTAAGAGCCGCATAAGTTCCCGTTGCATATGAACTCCAAGCATATTCATATGTATCATAATCGTATTGATAAATCGATATCACGGCGTTTCCCTCTCCGTCGAGAGTCATACGCTTATCATCTTCTGACGGTCTATTTACATTACTTGACTTATTGTTATTAAACCAATATCCGCTATCCAGTCTTTCTCCGCCTATCACGGAAAACGTTTTATTATCGGTATTCAAGACAAAAATATTTCCATTGATTTCAACGCTTTTATCGCTGTTCAATTGACATGCAATTGTGATAGGAGCTTTATCTTTTTGAGTATAAACAAATTTAGCTTTTGAACTGATAGTCGCATAGCCGTCAAGAACTAATGTGTCTTCACCGCAAGTAAACGTTCCGGCAAAATCCGAATTATAAATAATTATTTCATTGGAGCGTCCCTCTTTGAAAATGAAATCGAATGAATCGTAGTTGGTATATTCGCTATTCGGATTAAATGTCCATTCGTTTTCGTTATCCGATTTTTTATGATAAGTACCAAGCGCTAAAATATTGGAGCTTGAACTACTCGATTCACGAATTTCAGCGTTGCCATTTCCTTTTAAGAAAATGTACCATGATTCATATCCTCCCATTGTTTTGTATTTTTGATAACTTCCTATCTCCTTTCCCAAAACAATAAAGTTCGAATCGGAGTCGGAAAGCTCGAACACAACAGATTCGTCTTCAAATTCGGCTAATATGTATTTACCCGAAAAACCCTTAATAGTTTTATCGATATATAATCCTTCTTTGCCGTTATATGTTGCAATAAGATAGCCGTCAAGCGATAATTGAACGCTTTCGCTTGTATATTCGCCGGAAGCTTTCTTTGCTTCCGAATAATACCCGCCACTAAGTTTATAATTTTTTTTGACGGTGGGGCTGTCTTTTCTCGTCATATTTAATATGCCGTTTT
The DNA here is from genome assembly GCA_947089425.1 of uncultured Clostridia bacterium. Taxonomy (GTDB): domain Bacteria; phylum Bacillota; class Clostridia; order Christensenellales; family Pumilibacteraceae; genus Pumilibacter. Next base: position 138,938 of record CAMUKG010000001.1, on the reverse strand, counting down.
CGCCAATAACATAAGAATAGTTTTCAAAACTTGTCGAACCTGTTCCTGTTTGAAGTACAGCATTGCCATATCCGTCTACTTGAAGAGAATAATTATTACTTTGTTTAAAAGGATAATAAACGCCCTCTTCGCTTCCCTGCTTATAGAAAGCAAGGGTTTCGTCTTCGAGCGTTGCAATTTTGAAAATAAATTCGGTTGAATCATTTGCAGAGGCAAACATAAAGTTTCCGTCGCTGAGGTAGGTGTAGCTTCCCGCAACGGTTTCGTTATATTTGGCGATTCCGTTGTCGAAGAGCGCGAGCGTTTCGGCGGAAGCTACCGCTTCGCCGGTGTAGGCGTTGTAAAGCAAGTAAATGCCGAAAGAATTTTCGCCGTAGCAAGAATATGTTTGGTCTTCGAAAAGACGCCCTTCAATCGTTTCATTTCCCACCGTAACGCTAAAAGTTTTGGTCGCCGAGTCGTAAGTTCCCTTACACTCCGTTCCGTTACGCAACAATACGGCTTCCATTCCGTTTACAAACAGATAGTCGTCTTGTTTGGTTTTATTTTGGTAGCCTTTGTTCCATACCGCATATACGGTCGTATTTTGAGTGAGAGTAAACTCGGCGCTCACGTTAACGTCGCCGTCTGCCGATGTGGACCATCCCATAAAGCGATAGCCCGTAATCGAAAATCCGTTTTGGGCAATTACAGCAGGCTTGTCTTTAACGCATTCGGTGCTCGCGGTAGAGCCGTTCACGATTGTGCCTGCGGGCGCGTTAGCGTTATATTCCAAAACATACTTGTTTAAAAACTTCGCGTAATAAGTTTTATTTTCGCTCGGCATTTTAGTGGGCAACGTAACCGCATTACCGCTATGCTCGGGCGTGAGATACCAACCGTCGAACTCAAAACCCGTTTTCTCGGGATCGGCGGGCGGCGTTATGGCGCTACCCTCTTTTTCGGTTATAGACGGAATCACGGTTCCGCCATCGGTTACAAATGTGAGCGTATAGGTTGCTGGCTCGTCGGGAACGAAAGTTCCACCGTCGCCTTTGCTACTGTCGTCGTTGCCGCAAGCAACGAAGAGTCCTGCACATGCCATGAGTATCGCGCATAAGAGCGGCAATAATAACGTTGTCGTCTTGTTTTTCATAATTTATTCCTTCTTTTAAGAAAAATTTGTACGATTTTTGTTCGGATATAACTGTAATAAACTCATGCAAGAGATTGCTTCGCTACGCTCTCAATGACAAATAAAACCTTGCAATGACAAGCACAATTACGTGCCTCTTTATCCAAGATTACTATTGTTGCGTTGAGTTGTAGTTAGTTTTTACCTTGAAGAGACGCTTCGACGTTAAGAGTTCTTCCGTCGTTAGTTATAGAGAATGTTGCCGTAGCAATCGATTGCCCTTTCTCGTTGCGCGCGGTAAATTTAACTATTGTTTTGCCGTTTTCGTAACTAATCGAATAGGTTCCGCTATATGTTTCGCTACCTAACGTGTAGGTGGCAAGCTCGTAACCGTTGAGCATGAGCGAATTGTTTACTTCGTTTCCCAAATCGTCGGTGGTTTTACCCGTGTAAGTACCGTTAAAGTTAGCGTCATACTTGGCAAAACAAGGAACAAGCCCGCCCATAAAATATTCTTGAATGTAACGGAATTGAAAGTCGAATGTTTCTGTGCTGTCGGTTGAAACGAAAGTGTAAGTAACGGTAGTCGTTTTTCCGTCTTCGCTTGTTTCGGTGCTCTTAACGGTGTAAGTGCCCGTCGCTTTCAAAACGTATTCGCCGTCGAGCTCGCTCGTTTTTTCGAGCTCGTAATATTCGGCTTTGCCGTCGCCGTCAAGAATTAGCTGTTGGTTTGCGTTGTAGGTGCCGCCCAAAGAATCCACGCGATAGCCGTAGTAGGTGTTCACCTCTTCGCCCGCCGTTCTAAACGACTTAGCATTACGGTTTAACTTGAAGAATAACTCGTCGTCGGCATAGCCGTCGTCGCCTATGGGAGTGAATACAATAGTAGGGTCGGTTATATACGCCGTTTCGTATATGCCCGTTATAACGCCGTTATGCGCTTTTCCCGTAGTGTCGGTATAAACGCCCTCTCCGAAACCGTCGAGTGTGAGCGTGCCGAGTTCGGTTGATTCAAACGTGCCCGCGAGTTTTTCGTCGTATTTCACGAAGCAAAGCGAAGAACCAGACATCGAAGTTTGAACTTCCATGAGGCGGAACTTAACCGCCGTCCCGTTTCCTATTGTAAAACTGCCTTCCGCCGTTTCCACATTTAAAGTGTAAGTGCCCTTTTCGAATTCTCCGCCGTTATCCGGATTTTGCAAATATGCGTTGCCGTCGCCGTCCAAAAGCAGTTGAACCTTATACACTCCCATTGTTGTGGGACGGTATTCGTAATAGAAGCCCGCTTCCTCGCCCACTTTTTTGAGCGAATCGTCGCCATGCGAAACTATGCACGCGAACATTGCCACGTCTTCTATGTTATCAACGTTTCCGCCCTCTTTCACGCCTACGAAAGTCATTAAAAAGTTCTTGCCGTTCGACAGAGGAATTTCGTCGGCGGATACGTAGAAGCCCGTATATTTAACGTTGTCGGCGTCGGTGAATTCGCCGTTATAGTAGCCGTCTACCGTAAGCGTTCCGTAATCGCCCTTAAATGTTCCGTCGGCTTTCTCGTTGTGAAGCAAGAACGCGAGACGCGAACCGTAGGTCGACGTGCGGAAACGGAAAGAAACCGTTTTGCCGTCTTCCGTATAGGTGAAAGTATATTCGTTGCGAGAATTGCCGTAGAGCTCGTATTCGCCCGTAATCGAAAGAATGCTGCTCGCTTGCAACACGGCGCCGCCCTCTCCGTCGAGCGAAAGCACAGGCGAGGCATACAGCGAACTCGTGATAGGTATGTAATAAGCATAATCGCCGCGTTCGTCGCCCAAACGCTTAAACGTGTTCGATTCGGTGAGTTTGAGGTTGAATTTGGCGTTGGAGGAATTGTCTTTGAACACAACCACATTGCCGTTTTCGCCCTCAGCCGTGTAAGTCCCTATGTGAGTAATACCTTTCGGCTCAATGTATTTGGCGCCTGTGTAATAACCGTAATACCCGTCGAGGATAAGAATAGTCCAGTCTTGCGCATCGAATCGTCCGTCGGCAAGAGCGTTGTATTTCATGAACGCGATATAAGGCGCATTTTTGGGGAGAATAAATTTGAAATCGGAAGCTAACTTTTTGTCGTTCGATATAAATTCCCATTCGCCCTCGCGCTCAGTGGGAAGATACGTTCCTTTAACGAACGGCGTTTTTTCATAACTTTCGAGCGAATTATTGTAACGGTAAATTTCCGCTTTTCCGTTACCGTCTATAATCATCTGTTGTTTTTCGCCGCCTGCGGGGTCGTAAAGCGTGTAAACACGAGCTTCTTTTCCGGCGCGCACAAAGTACGTTGTTCCGTCTTTTTCAAAAGTTGCAAAACTGTATTCTTCTTCCCCGTCGGTAAGTTTATAGTTGCCCCATGAAATTTCGAATCGAGACGAAACCACTTTAACGCCGTTTATAGAATAAGTGGCGTTGCCGTAGCCGTCGAACAAAAGGCTTTCGGTTCCGTCTTCGGTTTTATATTCGAAATCAATCGCCTCGTTATAGGCTATATAAACGCGAGTTCCGTTTGGCGCGTTCGAGAATATGAAATCGAACTGTTTTAAATTTTCTATTTGCGTAATTGTCGGGTCGTCTAATTTGAAAGTGTAAGTTACGCCGTCCTCTTTGCTTACGTAAGTGCCCGCGCCTATCAGCTTTGTTCCGTTCCAACCCGACGAAAACAATTCCGCCCGACCGTTTTCAAACAAATGAAGCGCGTAATTATCATACTTGAAACTTCCGTCGCTGTATTTAAACGAGGAGTATTCGCCTACGGCGGCATTAGTTTCGTGCAAATACGACGTATCGTCATGTTTTACGAGGAAAGTATGTTTAAGTTCGGCGTTTTGATAGAACAATACGAAAATTTCGTAGAAGCCTTTGCGAAGTTCGAGCGTGTATGCGCCTTTATCGCTTCCGTAAATAGCGTTGCCGTAGCCGTCGAGTTCGAGAGTCGTGCCCGTTCCGTAGCTTCCGTTGAGCCAAACTTCCGGCTTGTCTTTATTGTCGTTAAGCACAATAGTTTGCTTTTCCATGTAAACGGCATACTCGGCGTCGTGCCAAGTCACCGTGTCAAGCAAGTAAACGTAGTCCGCTCCGTCGGCAGTGCAAGTAACTAATTTGGTTTGCTCGTCGTAAACGTATGTTCCCGTTTTGCGTCCCGACGCCAAATTGCTTACGTACCAAATAGCATTGCCTTTGCCGTCGAGCGTGAGCGCTGTGGTGTAGGGTTGCGCTTCGGCAGGCACCCACAGTAGATATTTTCCCTGCTCTTTCCCCACATTCACGTCGTAAATTTTTTCTTCTAAATCGAGCTTGAAAACATAACGGTTATTATTGAGTACAAAACTCACAATGGTGCCGTCGAGAGTGTATGTAATGTTTTCGCGTTTGTTTGAATTGAAATACCACCCGGCACCGTAACCGTCGAGTTCGAGCGTGGTGTCTTGTCCTTTTTCAAGCGAGTAAGTGCCGAAAGCTTTATCGCGCACCTGCAAAACGCCGACTTCGGATACCTCGCCTGTGGTACTATCGACGGCGCCCGTAGTGCCGAGTAACTTGCAAGTAACCACTTCGCTAATATAATATTGAGAATTTTCTTTATCGTAGGCGAGTAAAGAGATTTCAAGTTCTTTCGTTTGTGCATAATCTTCGGTGAAATTATAAGTGCCGTATTGCGTGCCCGCATCCGACATATACATTGCGGTGCCGTAACCGTCGAATAAAATTATGGGCAAACTGAATTTTGTACCGTTGAGCGAATAATGAATGCCGTATTCTTCGCCGCGCACTGCAAAAGCAAGCTCGTCGGTTGCGCCGACCGTGCCTATCGTAAAGTAAAATTCCGCATACGTCGCGGGCGTTCCCTCTTCCGCTTCGAATTTGAAATCGCCGCTTTCGGAGTCTATGGAATAGTGTCCGTTGTAAGTTCCCACGTCGGTTTTAAGCGTTGCGCCGTCGTAGTTGTCGAGCGTTAAAGTCCAGCGCTTATCCGCCATTTCCGACGAGGTGTAAGCATTTATAAGCTTATAAGAACCCGGATTTTCGTCACCGTAGTATGCGAACGAACCATCGATGGCAAGTTTACCCGAAAGTATGCCGCCGTTTTCGTATTCAAACGTGAATACGTGCGTTTCGGGGTTGTAAGTTCCTTTTTTCTCTTCGAGTCCTTCGCGTTGGAGATAAACCGCGTTTTCTTCGAGCTCGGGTAAATAAATTAAGTCGTCGCCGCCGAAACGGTCTATGTAGCCTTTGTCCCAACGCGCGTAAAGCACAACGTCGTTTTCGAGCTAAATCTTTTGGTCGGGAACATATGCGGCGTCAATGTCGCCGTTAGAAGTAAGCGACCAACCCGCAAAACGATAACCGTTAATCGAATACAAATTTTCGGATACCGAAACGGGAAGTTCGTACATTGCCGACGAGGGCGCCATATCGCCTATAACCGTTTCACCGACAGGCTCGTTTGCGTCATAATAAATGTTATAAACGTTGCGTTTAAGGTAAACGGTGAAAACGTTTTCGCCGCCTACGGTTAGCGTAATGTATTCGGTTTGGGCTTCGTCAACTTGGAAATGTTTAAAATCGACGTCGGAAGCCGTGAGAGTTGCGTTCACCCACCCCGTAGCTTTGCTTTCTTCGGGAGTTTTGGAATACGTTCCGAGCTGATTTTGTTTATATGCCCGCACGGTATATTCGATTTTGTATCTTGCGCTTACGGTAAGCCCCGACGCAGGAACAATAGACGTTGCCGTAAGTTCGGTATTACCGGAGAACCAACCGCCGAACACAAGCCCTTGAGACGACGGAACTTTGTCGGAAAGAAACTCCAACACGTTTGTGCCTACGGGCACGTTATAAGTTTGGGGCTCCTCGCCGTTTTCGGTATTTACGGTAAGTTGAGTCAGTGCCGCAAATTTTGCGTAATATGTAATATTTTCGCGCGGCATTACTGTGGGAACAGTTTGTTTCTCGCCCGAAAAATCGTTATTTAAATACCACCCGTTAAAAATGTAACCCGGCGTTTTTGCATCCGGCTCGCGGGGAGGGGTGATGCTTGACCCTTCTTTTGCAGTGATTTCGGCATGAGTTTCCCCTTCCGAAATAAATGTGAGCGTGTAGTCATGTTTGCTACTGCAAGCGATTGCCGAAAAAGCGAATCCGCACATGAGCATTGCTATTAGTGAAAAAAGCAAAATTTTTACCGATTTTTTCAATTTGGAGCCTCCCAAAAAGGCAAAAGGCACCGAAACAAAAGTTTCGACGCCCTTGTCGATTTTGAATATATTTTAGCACAGCATGCTAACGCTGTCAAGCGAATATATGCTTTCCCTGAATATTTTATGAATATTTATGCAGAAACGCCGCTTTATGATTTTAAGTAGCCGCAAAATCTTTTAATCCGAATAATACCAGTCTGCCCGCCTCTTTCGACACCTCTTTAAGAGGACGGCTACGGTCGGAATTAAACCAGTTTTGATAAACCGCTAAAAGTCCCGAAGTTATAAAGTCGGCGCAAAGGTCGAGGTTTTGCGGCTCGTTAAATACCGCGCTTTGTTCCATAGCGTCGCGAAGCCGACTCTTTAACACGCCGTCTATTTTTCTTACGATGTGAGAATTAGCGTTCAACTTCATAAGGTAACCGTATAGTTCGAGATTTGTGTTTATAATGTCGGTTAAAAGCTCGAATATGTGCTGAGGATTCTTGATATTCTTTTCGAAATCGAGTTCGCGCACCGCACGGTCGAGAAGTTCCGCGAGGTCGTTTTCGAGTTCGTCGCGTATTTCGAAAATGCCGCCATAGTGATTATATAGCGTTTTGCGGTCTATGTCAGCTTCGTCCGCAATATTTTTGACGGTAATTTCGTTAAAGTTTTTTTCCGCAAGCAATTTAATAAACGCGTTTTTGATTGCCCGTTTTGTTTTAACCACTCTGCGGTCGTTTTTTTCGTATTGCATTGAATTCAAGTTCCCCCACTCCTTTGCATATCGAGGCTGTACTTATTATATCACATAGCCTAACTGTTTTACAAACGTTTTATAACGGCAAATCTTTTTTCTCGAAGCGCAGACTTCCCGCTATGTAGCATACCGTTCCTACAACCGCAAGTATTGCAAGCTTCCATAAAAACGCGAGTCCGCCCTCCAAAATGGAAACCACGTCGAAAAGCGAAATAATGGAAACGTAATTAAACGCGTTCAACGCTTTCATGCGAATTATAGACGGAAGCACCGGCGAACCGAAAAGTCCGAGCATAGTGGCTACAAGGAAAAACATATTCAGTCCGCCGCCGAGCGCCATAGAGTTTTTACTTCGGTTAAACGCACACGAAGTGAGGAAACATATTCCGCTCATTGCGAACATAACGAGAAACGCGCCTACATTGATTAGCAACAGTTTGCCGTATGTTAGTCCTGTATTCACATTCACAATAGCAAGACATATAACGCTTGTGAGTGTCGTTAAAACAAACATTGCAAATATCGAGCTAATCAAGAACACCGCCTGCGTGAACACAACCGCTTTGCGTTTGGTGCCCGAACTTAAAACGTAAGCCATAGAGCCGCTATCCACTTGCCCTGCAATCAGCGCGTTCGAAGTCATAATCATGTAAATAATAGGCAGCAACAATCCCGCCATTTTAAAGAAAATAGAGCCAACAAGCGTGCCGTACAAGTCGGCGGAACCTATTTCTTTCAGCGCGTCGGATACGTTACTCGGCAAGCTTGCGAGCAATCCTTTTGAAAGTTCGGCGGCAAGCTCGGCTTTTATTTCGCTCTCCGTTTTGTTGTCGGCGTTATTGTCTAACCTATATTGCAGTTTCGCTCTGTAATCGACTACGGTATTTTCGGCAAGACTTTTGACCGTTGCAAAGTTGTCAAAACCGAATTCATTGAATTTTTGCCGAGTTATTCCATACTCTTTCAATTCATTTAGCATTAAATCGACGTTTTCGGGTTTTACCATATTGCCCGCTAAAAATATGCTCGCCTGAGTCATAGCGTATTTGTCTCGTTCCGTCTTGTGATCGGGATTTGCAATCGTGAGCAAATACGGTTTGTAGTCGGGTGCGGAAACGCCTAAACTCTCGTAGTCGAAAAACTTATCGAATTGATTTTCGCCCGTAGGAACGCCGCTTTCGCTTACTATCGGAGGATTAACGGCGTAAAAAACAACGCCTTTAAGTTCCATGCCTTCAACCGAATCGGCGGTATAATTGTTTTGCGCGAGCAACTGCGCGTAGTACCCCGTTTCGAGCGCGGTTGCGGCAACGGCATAAGCGGAATTTACATTCCACGTTTCAGTCATTGCCTTAGAAAAACGCTCGTCGAAAAATTTTAACGCTCCGTCGGTGATTTCGTAATAGTTTATTGCTCTGCTCTCGGTTTGAGACGTAAGTTCGCCTTGAACGACGGCGTCCTCGATTGCAACTTTGGTTTCGCCGAGTTCGCCGTTGCCCGCAATAAGCATTACGCAACACAACATAAAGCACACGGCAACCGTAACAATAGTCCACATTAAGCCGTTGGCTTTGCACGACTGTTTGAATAATGATTTACTGAACATTGTTTGTTTTCTCCTTTTTTTCGTGTAACACGTTTTTAAAATGCTTTTCAAGATTATAAACCGCTTCCGTTATAAATTTTACGTTCTTGCCTTTCAGCGATTTAAAGAGTTTTGCCGTTTCGTCATTGGTAACCGAAACGGTGACTTGCAAATATTGAGGTTGGTCGCGCACAACTTTGTAACCGCTTTGCTTAAATGACGAATAGTCGGTTTCGCTATTGAATTCTATTTTATATTCGTGTTCGCTTCTGTTACGTATTGCGCTCATGTCGGCAACGTCCGCTATTTTGCCGTTGCTAATCAACGCCACTCTGTCGCATGTAGTTTCGAGTTCGCCGAACATATGGCTGCTCATAAAAATCGTTTTTCCTTTCTCGTGCTCGTTTTTAATTATTTCGAGAAAGGCGTCGCGCATCAACGGGTCGAGCCCCGTTGTGGGCTCGTCGAGCAAAATTATTTCCGGATTAGCCATAAGAGCGGCAACAATCGCGGTTTTTTGCTTCATGCCTTTGCTCATTCTTTTAAGAGGAGCACGCGGGTCGAGTTGCAGCTTTTCGATTAAATATTCGGCATAGCTCATGTTCGATACGTTTAAAAATTCCGCCCGACTTTTTAAAAATTCGGTTCCCGTCGATAGGTCGGGAAAGGCAATTTCTCCCGGCACGTATCCTATGAGTTTCACTATTTCGCTCGAATGAGTCCACGACTCTTTTCCGCACACTTTCACGCTTCCCGAAGTGGGACGCAAAAAGCCCATAATATTGCGAATTGTCGTGGTTTTTCCGCTTCCGTTCGTTCCCGCAAAACCGAGCATTTCTCCTTTGCGAATTTGTAGCTTTATTCCGAATATGCCTCGTCCTTTGCCATAGTCTTTCGTCAAATCGGTTATTTCGATTACGGAATTTGTCATTGCAAAGCCCCTCCGAATTCTTTGTCTTCTTTATAGTAGCTCATGAAATAATCTTCGAGAGTTTCTTTTTTGTGCCCAAAGCCGCGCACGGGATAATTCGATAGCAGTTCTATTACTCCGTTTATGTATTTGTCTTCCGTTTCCAACGTAATTTTGGCTAACGCACAGTCATGTTCCAAAATTTTCAAAATATAGCTCTTTTGGGTTTCGTTCAAGAATTTCTCGCATGCCGCCGAATCGGCAAAATCGAGTTCGTAAGTTTTTCTTGTTGCGTGCTTTAAATCGTCAGCCACAAAATCCGAAACGATTTTCCCGTCTTTGATAATCGCTATGCGGTCACAAGTTGCGTCAACTTCCGAAAAGATATGACTTGATAGCAAAATCGTTTTTCCTCTTGTCTTTTCGTTCTTTATAAACTCCACGAATACTTCCTGCATTACGGGGTCGAGTCCGCTTGTCGGCTCGTCTAAAATCAACACTTCCGGGTCGTTCATAAACGCCGTGACTACCGCGAGTTTTCGCTTCACGCCCAAACTCATTCGCTTTGTCTCTCCTTCGGGGTTGAGTTCGAAAAGATTTAAAAGCTCACGTAGACGCTTATCGTTTTTGCAGCCTTGCAAACTTTGCATCATTCGTATAAACTCCCACCCCGTGAGCCCCGCAGGCAAAGCGATTTCGCCCGGTATGTATCCTACGTTGCCTAAAATTTCATAGTAGCGTTCAAAAGTCTCTTTGCCGAAAATGCGTGTGCTTCCGCTTTGCGGCCTCGAAAATCCCATAAGATGTCTTATGGTTGTAGACTTTCCCGCGCCGTTCGGTCCGAGAAAGCCGAACACTTCGCCTTTGCCTACCGAAAAAGACACGTTAAACACTCCTCGTCCCGAGCCGTAATCTTTTGTGAGATTTTCAACTTCGATATTGAACAAATCTTACCTCCTTAAATGCTTGCGGTAATTCCGCATTTGCATTTTATTCCTCATGCGTGAATTATATCAATTTTGGGAATTTTTTACAACCCCAAAATTTTCTCGATTTGCGGAATAATTCACAACTCTAACGAGCGCGTGGGAATATTCCTCACGAGAGCTGAGATTATGCGGAATAAATAAAAGCCCGTCACTTGTAAAAGCGACGGGTTTATATCTGAAAGATACGATTTTGTATAACATAGTTATTCTATACTTGCGGATTCGCTTTGTTCCGAACGACTTGCACTATCCGTTAGTGCGGTTGCAGCAAGTTCGGTTTTATCGCTCGACGGAATTGCGGCTCCGCTTGAAAGCCCTACCACATGGTTTACGGGCATAGAAAACGCTATTCCTTGCCCTTCGGATTTGAGCCCCGCCGATTGATAAATCGCGTGCAAAACTTTATCTTTGATTTCGGAAGCTACAAGAATCATGACTATTTCTTTATCGGGCTGAATGGTTATGTGGAAAAATTCTTCCGCCTCTTTATTTGCCGTTCCTCTCGCATGAATAACCGTGCCGCCGCGTGCTCCGACTTCTTTTGCGGCGTCCATAACTATTTCCGAAAAACCTGTGTTAACTATACACAGTATTAACTCGTGAGCCGTTTTTTCCATTTCTATTTATTCTCCTTAATAGCCATGCGGTTGTTGCTCAAAAAGCCATATATGAGCGTGCCGATTACACTTGTGAACGGAATAGTGTAGGCAATGCCCTTACCGTTTTTTATCGTTTTGAATTTTTCGTCGAGAGCGTTGAGAGCTTCGGCAATTTTGTTTTCTTGAATTACGCTGAATATAACTGTTTTATCGGAATCGGTGAGTCCTATATAACTGCGCATACGCTCGTCGGCTGTTCCGTGCGCAAACGCCAAAAACTGCATATTCACTTCGAACGCTTGCAATAGGTCTATATAAAATTCGGCTTTGTTGCGGTTAACAATCGTTACCAAAAGTTCGAGTCTGTTTTGCGTAACGGTGTTAGGATTTGCCTGTTTGTTTTTTGTAACGGCGTTTTTTATTTTAGACTTTATTTCGGCGGCGCGTTTTTTGTGCCCTTCTTTAAGCACGGCTATTTTCTCTTTGCGCTTTTTTTTAACCGCTTTTAACTTATCGGACATTACTTACACCTCTTATTCAAAGTAAATAATTTGCTCGTCGTCGGCCGAAAGTATGCGCTTCATAGTTATTCTGTTTCTGACTTTTGCCGACATAACTGCCTTAAAACCGAGCATTTGAATGGTGATTAGCGGCGTCATTGCAACCATTGCCACCACGCCGAACGCAAGCCCGAGAATGCTTGCTTCTCCCGCGATAGACGAGCACGCGCCTATTGCGAGGGGAAGAATGAAACTCGAAGTGAGAGGACCGCTTGCAACGCCGCCCGAGTCGAACGCAATCGCCGTATAAAGTTTCGGAACGAAGAACGACAGTCCGAGCGAAATCAAATAGCCTGGTATAAGATAGTATAATATCGAAAAATCGAATATTATGCGTATTACCGACAGCGCAATAGACACTCCGACGCCGATAGATAAAGCTATCAGCATTTGGAGTTTTGTTACTCCTCCGCCCGTTATTTCTTCGACCTGACGATTAAGAACGTGAACGGCGGGTTCGGCAAGCACTACCACAGTGCCGAGTATCAAACCTATAACTACGGCGAATACTTTGCTTTTTCCGGCGATTTCGCTTCCGAGTTTGAAGCCGACAGGCATAAATCCTACCTTTACGGCGGTTAAAAAGATTACGAGTCCCGCAAGAGTGTAGCCTATTCCTATTGCGATTTGCAAAAGCTTTTTTTTGGGCAACTTTAAAACGGCAAACTGCAAAACGGCGAAAAACACAACTATTAAAGCAAGCGCTTTCGCAACTTCTATTAAAGTTGAGAGCACCGTTTTCCAAAAAGCGACTCCGAGATTTGCGCTCATCGAATAATCGGGAAGCGCGTATGTAAGCTCGCCTTTCGACGTTAGCGACAAAATCATAACCGCAAGCATTGGCCCTACCGAGCAAAGCGCTATAAGTCCGAAGCTGTTCTCTTTTGAATTGCGTCCGCCTATCGTGTTGGCTATGCCCACGCCGAGCGCCATAATGAACGGAACGGTAATAGGCCCTGTGGTTACGCCGCCCGAATCGAACGCGAGAGGGACAAATCCCGTCTTTCCGTTTTCGAGCATGATTGCGCAAAACGCGAAGAGCATCATATAAAAAAACATTAAAAGTGACGAAAGATTCTTGCGGAAAACTATTTTCAATATTGAAATTACCAAAAACAATCCCACACCTAAGCCGACCGTGACGATTAGCAATGTGCTGTTCATAACTGCTTCTACCTGATTTGCCAAAACCGATAAATCGGGCTCGGCAATAGTTATCAAAACTCCCATCACAAAGCTTACCGAAAGCAATATTTTGAGCTTTTTCGATTTTGTAAGACCTGTTCCCACATGCTCGCCCATAGGAGTCATGGCAAGGTCGGCGCCCAAATTGAATAATCCTATTCCTATGACCAAAAACACGGCGGAAATGCCGAAAACCGCCATTTCGCGCACGGTAAAATTCTCTCCGAGCGGCGTGAACGAAATAATAAAAACTATCAAGGTTATCGGAAGTACGGAAAATAACGCTTCTTTCAGTTTTGCAAATAGTATTTTGCCCATGCCACCTCCGCTTTTTAATATAAATCTTTTGTTGTGAAATTAAATAAAATTTTATTGTAAACCGTTTGCAATTTTATTTTAACACGACCACATTTGTCTGTCAAACGCTTGACGCGCCCGTTGAAGCAATTTTTGTTTTAAGGCGTTAAAAACTGTTTTTATTCGTTGCGTTCGCGCACAGAGCGGCATAAATTGATAATAAGACCGCAAGGTGTGTCTTTTAGTTTTACAAATGGAGATATACGATGAACTTTACGAATAATATTCCGATTGTTTGGCTTGCATTATGCGCGTCGGTCTTTTGCTGGCTTATAACAGCATTGGGCGCCGCGCTTGTTTTTTTCTTTAAAAAAGTAAATGCCGCCGTAATGAACGTTTTAATGGGATTTGCCGCAGGCGTTATGATTGCCGCTTCATTTTGGTCTTTGCTCTCTCCCGCTATCGATTTAAGCGTGGAACTCGGTTACATTCCGTATTTGTTTCCGTGCATAGGTTTTTTGGCGGGCGGACTGTTTGTAGTGGGAGTGTCTAAACTTCTCGACAGAAGCATTGCGATGAAACACGAAGATGGCGGCGAATCGAAAAAGCGCAGTATTCTTTTGGTTTCGTCAATCACGTTGCACAATATTCCCGAAGGAATGAGCGTCGGCGTGGCTTTCGGCGCCGTGTCGGTGGGAACTCCCGCAAGCACAATAGTCGGCGCGTTCGCTCTCGCACTCGGAATAGGGTTACAGAATTTTCCCGAAGGAGCTTCGGTAGCTCTCCCTTTGCGCCGCGACGGTTACAGCCGTTCGAAAGCGTTTTTGTTCGGTCAGCTAAGCGGTATTGTGGAGCCGTGCGCGGCAATGCTCGGATATTTTATGTGCACCGCAATAAAAGCGGCGCTCCCGTTTTGTCTTTCGTTTTCGGCGGGCGCTATGATTGCCGTTGTTGCAAGCGAGCTGATAGCCGAAGCGTGCCGCGAAAACAAAAATATTGCCGCCATAGGCTGTATTGCGGGATTTATGGTTATGATGCTTATGGACGTGGCTCTCGGTTAAACGTTTATTTCCGCAGTTATTCCCAAATGTTCGGCGTTGGCTTTAAGCACAGGGTCGATTTCCTCTTTAACAAATTTTTCGGTTTGCTCCGCCGCTCTGCCCGTAAAGTTTTCGGGCGCGAGAATGGAGTCTATTTTGGCATGTATTGCCGAGAAAGCCGAATCCGATTTAACGCGCTCTATTAAGTCGTTGTCTTTCCCTTCCGTCTTTACCAAGCGAGCGCTTTCCATAGAATGCGAGCGAATTTTTTCGTGAAGTTCCTGACGGTTTCCTCCCGCCTTTACGCATTCCATGAGAATTTCTTCGGTTGCCATAAACGGAAGTTCCGCCATAATGTGCTTGAGAATTATTTTATCGTAAACAACCATATTTTCGGCAATATTATTATAAAGGTTAAGAACGCCGTCGAGGGCCAAAAACGCTTGCGCAAGCGTTATTCTCTTATTCGCGCTGTCGTCGAGAGTGCGCTCGAACCATTGAGTGCAAGAAGTCATTGCTTCGTTTACGGGAACGGATATTACGAAACGCGCCAGAGCGCACATTCTTTCGCTGCGCATGGGGTTACGCTTATACGCCATTGCCGAAGAACCGATTTGCGATTTTTCAAACGGTTCTTCCATTTCTTTCATGTTTTGAAGTACCCGCAAGTCTCCCGCGAATTTATAGGCGCTTTGAGCAATCATGCTTAGCGCAGCCGTAATGTTATAATCGAGCTTGCGCGGATAGGTTTGCCCCGTAACGCCGAAAGATTTTTTAAGTCCCATTTTTTCGGTTACGAGAGCTTCGAGTTTATCCACTTTTTTTCCGTCGCCCTCGAAAAGGCTCAAAAAGCTTGCTTGCGTGCCCGTAGTGCCTTTCACGCCGCGAAGTTTGAGAGTGCCTAGCAAATGAGTAAGATTTTCATAGTCCATTAGAAGGTCTTGCAGCCACAGCGTGGCGCGTTTTCCTACGGTAGTGAGTTGAGCCGGTTGCAGATGAGTGAAACCGAGCGTAGGCAAGCTTTTATATTTAAGCGCGAACTTTTTAAGCTTGTCCATTACAGATACGAGTTTTGCTTTCACGAGTTCGAGCGCGTCTTTCAAAATCAAAACTTCGGCATTGTCGGTAACGTAGCAACTGGTGGCGCCGAGATGAATAATAGGCATAGCCGATTTTGCCTGCGAACCGAACGCGTACACATGGCTCATAACGTCGTGACGAACTTCTTTTTCTCTCGCTTCCGCAACTTCGTAATTTATGTCGTCGGCATATTTTTTCATTTCATCGATTTGCTTTTGCGTTATAGGCAAGCCGAGTTCTTTTTCGCTTTCAGCAAGAGCAATCCAAAGTTTGCGCCAAAGACGGAATTTTTTGTCGTCCGAAAAAATTGCCGACATTTCGGCGGAAGCGTATCTTGTGATGAGCGGGTTTTCGTAGTGTTCGCGGTTCATTGAGCTATTGTCTCCTGTATTTAAAATAATTGTATGCGTTGGTATAAAATAATTTTGAAACGTCGTTTTCGGTATAACCGAGCGCAAAAAGCGATTCGGCTATATTTTCGAATTCGTCATAGTTTTTTAGACCTTTAAGCGGTTCGGTTCCGTAAAAATCGGTACCTATGCACACTCCGTCTATTCCGAACTTTTGCACAAACGAATCTATCGTTTTCACATAATCGTTCGCCGTGTTTCCGCCTAAAAAATCGGCTACTGCGGTAAGCCCCACTATTCCGCCGCGTGCAAGAATCGTTTGAACTTGCTTGTCGGTTAAATTGCGCGGATGAGCGCAAACCGAATCGAGCCCCGTGTGCGAATCGATTAGTCTTTCGGCAAGGTCTGCAACGGCGTTAAAGCTCTCTCTTCCGATATGCGCCGCGTCTACGGCTATTCCCGCTTCGTTAAGCTTGTGCAACGTAAACTTCCCGAGAGCGGTAAGCTCGCCGTCTTCCAAAGCGCCGCCCGCAAGTGAATTTCGCTTGTTGTGCGTGAGCCCGCAATAAAAGGGGTTAAGCGCGCAAACATAGTCGATATTGTCCTCATCTACGAACCACAAATCTTCTATTGCAAACGGATTTTTTTGCTTTTTTAATGCGCATACTCCGTTTGCAATGAGCGCAAGCGGCTTAGAAAGCTCCGTTGTCCAAAAAGCGTAAATTACCGTTTCGGTCGTACTCGCTAAAACGCGAGCACGTTCCGTAGCCGATTGTTCGGAAGTTGGCAAATCGTTGTGCAAATCGAAAATCATACCGTTTATATATGATTTTCGATTCGGAAGTGTGAGCGTTAATAACGTTACATAAATAATTATAACACAAATATGCGTTCTTGTAAAACAAAAAAGCGACGCTTTAAAAACGTCGCTCAAATGTTTCGTATAATTTATTTGTTGTCTTCGCCGAGACCTTTCAATAAGTCGGCAAACGGGTTATTTGCCAAATCTTCGTTCCATTCGCTTCCCGCTTCGGCGTCTTCTTGTTTTGCAGATTTTGCGCGCTTGGATTTCTTTTCGCTCTTTTGCTCTTCAACTTGCGCTTTTTCTTCTTCCTTATGTTCTTCGGGAAGGCAAGCTTTCATGCTGAGAGTAATTTTGCGAGCCGCTTCGTCGGCGGCAAGAATCATAACGTCAACTTCGTCGCCAACTTTCACTACTTCGTTTATATTTTTCACAAAGTTGTGAGCCGCTTCGCTGACGTGAACAAGCCCCTCGACCCCGGGAGCAAGCTCCACAAACGCACCGAAAGGAACTATGCTTACCACTTTGCCTTTGCAGATACTTCCCACAGGATGCTCTTCAATGCACTTAACGAACGGATGAGTTTGAAGTTGCTTGTAGCCGAGCGAAACTCTTCCTTTCTCGCGGTCTACGTTTAAAACCAAGAAATCGTAGCTTTCGCCGATTGTGAGAACTTCTTCAACTTTTTTGATATGATTCCAAGAAAGGTCTACAATGTGAGCCAAGCAATCGAAGCCGTCTACCGATACGAACGCGCCGAAGTTTGTAACGCGCTTAACTTTTCCGTTAACTATAACGTTAGGCTGAACGTTCGCCCAAAAAATATCTTCGCGCTCCTTTCTTTCCGTTTCGAGAACTTTTCTTTGCGAAGCAACTATCTTATGCCGTTTTTCGTCGTCTTCTATTTCAAGCGCGGTAAGGCGAAGTTTTTTGCCCACATATTGCTTTAAGTCTTTAACAAATCCCTCTTTGATTTGCGAAGCGGGAATAAACACGGTGTAAGTTCCGAGCTTGCCGAGCAAACCGCCTTTTGTAACCTTATCCGCAACAAGTTCGAACACGGCGCCGTCGCGGATTGTTTCCACCACTTTGTCGCCCTCTTTAATTTCGTCAACGCGTTTTTTTGAAAGAAGCACACATCCGCTTTCGGCGTCTTGCTTTGCGATTATAATCGCTTCCAACTCGGTTCCTTCCGAATAGTCGGCAGGGTTATATTCGCCGTCGAGCGAAACCTCGTCTTTGGGAACAAGACCGTCTTTCTTGCCGCCGATGTTAACGTGAACGCCTTTTTCGTCTGCGCCGATTACGGTGCCTTTCACGCGTTTGCCTTCTTTGTAGTTGATGAGAGATTCTTCCACGGCGTCGATAAATTCTTGGCTCCGAACCTCTTCAAACTGTTGACTCATATACTCTTTTACCTCCATAATCAACTCCGACGGAGTTGACGCCCCCGCCGTTATTCCTACTACGGCGAAAGGATTAAAATTGATATTTTTTAATTCGGCAGCGCTCTGCACATGATAGCAATGTTCACACTCTGCCGCGCAGATAGCGAATAATTTGTTCGTATTCGAACTTGTTTTGCTTCCTATGACGAGAACGGCATCGCAAACCGTAGCCAAACGCATGGCTTCCGTTTGACGCCTAATAGTAGTATAGCAAATTGTGTTAAAGATTTCAACTGTTTTGAACGGGAGTTTGACAATTTTTTTTATAATATCGGAAAATTTTTCACTTTCGAGAGTGGTTTGAGCCACTACGCAAATTTTGTCGTATTTAAGTAACGAAACGAGTTCGCTGTTTTCGTCTACTACCGTGCAATCGCGACACCACCCTTGTATTCCCACAACTTCGGGGTGCGACGCTTTTCCCGCAATTACAATATGATAGCCCTTTTCCGACATGTCGGACGCTATATTGTGTATTTTTTTCACGAAAGGACATGTCGCGTCTATGATTTTCAGTCCTTTTTTTTCGGCTTGCTCATATATGCGTTTGGGGGCGCCGTGACTTCTCAAAATAAGAGTGTCGCCGCTTTCGAGCGTTTGAATGTCGTCAACCGCGCTTACGCCGACTTTATGCAATTTTTCGATTACATGTTCGTTGTGTATTATATGCCCGTAAGTGTAAGCGTTTCCCGCATTTTGCGCAATATCCACAGCATTTTGAACGCCGAAACAAAAACCTATGTTTTTGGCAAACAAAAGTTTCATGCGCAAACTTCCTTCTTTTTTAGCCGCGCGGCTTTTTTTGCCTGTTTTAAATAAGCCGCATAAGATTTTTTTGATAAAGCGTTTTGTTTTTTAATGTATTTCACGCGAGCCGTAAAAGATTTTTTCTGCTCTTTCCAACGCTTCTCTTTTATAAACAGCTCCATTTCTTCTTTCGCTTTTTGCATATGAGCGGCAACTTTATCGCTTGCCGAAGCAATGGCGTCGCCGTCGAGCATTTTCCCTTGATATTCGCTAAGGTCGAACGGTTCGCCTATATAAATGTAATTCTTCCTGAAAACGCGCTCTTTCTTTTGTATTAGCATGGGAACTATGGGAGCGTTTCCTTTAATAGCAAGCAAAGTTACTCCACCTTTAATTTCTTGTAACGCCCCGTCTTCGCTTTTGTTGCGAGTACCTTCGGGAAATATCGCGAGACCGTCGCCCGATTTAAGCGCGCCTATGCTTTCGCGAATAGCATGCATGTCCGCCTTTTCTCGGTCGATAAAAATCACGCCGAGCATATCCGCAAGTTTACGAACAAGCCTGTTTTTTCCGATTTCTTTTTTTGCGATAAATCTGCGGTAACCGCGCACGTTTATTGCAAGCACAGGAATGTCTTTCCAAGAATAATGATTGCTTACCGAAATAAGGCGCTCGGTGTAAGGCATATTGCACTTATTGAGCACCTTAGTGGGATAAAACAGTTTGAACGGAAGATAAAATACTCCGCGTATAAATTTATAAAACTTTCTCATGCTTCCTTTTTGCGAACGAGGGCAAGCATATGCTCCGCAACCTCTTTTATGCTCATAGACGTTGTGTCTACCGTAATCGCATCGTCCGCTTTTTTAAGCGGCGCGAATTCTCTGTGCGAATCGTTGTAATCCCGCTGCTCTATATCGCGTTTAATGTCTTCTAAGACGCATTCAGCACCTTTGTTTTTTAGCTCCGTAAACCGTCGTTTTGCGCGTTCATCAACCGACGCGGTTAAAAAGAATTTGAATTCGGCATTGGGTAACACAAAAGTGCCTATGTCGCGTCCGTCGAGAATTGTGTCCCGTTTTTCGGCGAGAGCGCGCTGTAACTCCACCATTTTAAGTCTTACGCACGGAAGAGCGGAAAAATCGCTCGCCGCTTTCGACACGGCATGTTCGCGTATTATGTCGCTAACGTCTTCGCCGTCTAATAAAATTTTTTGCGTGCCGTTGTCATACCGTATTTCAACCGAAGTTTTTTCGAGAGTTTTTTCAACGCTTGCAACGTCGGCAAGTTCTATTTTTTCGTTAAGCATTTTGAGCGCTACTGCTCTGTACATTGCGCCAGTATCGAGGTACACAAACCCGAGTTCGCTCGCAAGCAATTTCGCTATTGTGCTTTTCCCTGCTCCCGCAGGTCCGTCTATTGCTATTTTCATGCGGTCTCTCCTTTCGTATTTATTTTAAATCGGGGCGAAGCGTTTGCGCTCCGTGCAAATAAACATGTTTCGAGCGGTTTGAGTCGTTACCGTCGAGCGTAAGCATAACTCTTATGCATAGCGGCAACGCGCCCTCTATGTCCGGCTCGGCGCAACTGAACAGCGGTGCGTCTATTAGCCCGCTTTCGCGGAGCGCCCTTGCGGGATAAAACGAACGTATGTCTTGCGTAGTACTTATTATAATAGATACGCAATGCGTTTTTTCGCCTATGCCGTTCGCTTCGATAAGCTTTTTCATGAGCTCGACCGTTTTTGAAACAATTTCTTCTTTACAGTCGCGCTCTATTGTTGTGGCGCCACGCACCGCAATTATTTCGCTCATTAAATTATCTCCGTTTTTTTCGCTATATATCAATGCTATCCGCGCTCATTGCTTTCGCGGCGGCAAAACCCGTTGAAAAGGCTATCTGCAAATTATATCCGCCCGTCAGAGCGTCAACGTCTATAACTTCGCCCGCAAAAAACAAATTTTTTACTATTTTGCTTTCCATAGTTTTAGGTTCTATTTCTTTCACGCTCACGCCGCCCGCCGTTATTACTGCGCATTCAAACGATTCCGCGCCCGTAATGTCAAAACTCAAATTTTTAACCGCATAAGCGAAAGCTTGCCGTTCTTCTTTGTTAATTTCGTTAACTTTTTTATCCGCGTTAAGTCCGCTTTGCTCTATGACATACGGAATTATTGCGCAAGGAAGCAATTTGCCGAGAGCGTTTTTGAGTTGTTTGTTTGGCACTTCCGAAAAATCTTTCAATATTCTTCTGTCGAGAGTTTCGCAGTCAAGCGCGGGTTTTAAATCTATAATGAGCTTTGCGGGAAAATTCAGTCTGTTTATATAAGCGGAAAGGCTCAAAACGGTCGGTCCGCTCACTCCCTTATGTGTGAAAAGCAATTCGCCGAATTGCTCGAACGATTTTTTTTGAGTTTCAACTTTTACGCGAACGTTTTTAAGCGTTAGCCCCGCAAGCGGCGACACGTCCCGTTTTATTAAAAGCGGCACAAGCGACGGTGCGGGCTTTATAACGCTGTGCCCCAATCGCTCGGCAAACGAATAACCGTCGCCCGTGCTACCCGTTGCGGGATAGCTCTTTCCGCCCGTTGCAAGCAACAGCTTTTCGCACGGATATTCGTTTCGTTCGGTGTAAACGCGAAACCCGCAAGGTTCGATTTTAATATGAGTTGCTTTTTCGTTAAAACGAAATTCGACGCCGTTTTTTTTTGCTCTGCAGTATAACGCTTTTATAACGTCGCTCGACTTGTCCGACACCGGAAAAACCCTGTTTCCGCGCTCCGTCTTTGTCGGAACGCCGAGCGATAACAATAACTCTTTTGTGTCTTGCGGAGTAAAACCGTATATGCAAGAATAAAGGAATTTGGGATTTGTTACAACGCTATTCAAAAACTCTGCGGGAGTGCAGTCGTTAGTTACGTTGCATCTTCCCTTTCCTGTTATATAAATCTTTTTGCCCGCTTTTTCGTTGCCATCCAAAACGGTTACGGCACTGCATTGAATAGAGCCGGCTGCCATAAGTCCGGCGGCACCGGCTCCGATAATCACAACGCGTTCTTTTTTTCGAATTTCGGGCGTTGTCATAAAACTCAATAAAATCCTTTAATCATATTCTCCGACGAAAGCATACTAAAACAAATTCAGCTCTTTCAGTCGCTCCAAACAACCGTAGTCGTTTCGGTCGAGTTTTAGCGGACTGATTGTGGCATAACCTTTTTTGATTAGCTCAACGTCGCAATCATGCTCGTTTAAATCGTGTTCCACAGCCACGCCTTTAAGTCGCCAGCCGCCCTCTCTTTCTCCCGACACGAAAACGTCGTTATATAAATTTATGCCAGCTTTGGTAAAGGCGATTCCCGAAAAAGGCGCTCTTACTGGATAATTTATGTTTAAAACGGTTTCGTTTCCGACAGGCAAGTTAAGCAAAGTTTTCAAATGCTTGTGAAGCAGTTTTGCCGCTTTAACATAGTATTCGTTCGGCGCATTGTGCTTAGAGAGGCTTATTGCAATTCCTCTCACATTCAAATAAGCCGCTTCGAACGCGGCGGAAACCGTACCGCTGTACATAATGTCGGAGCCGAGATTAGAGCCGTTATTTATTCCCGAAATCACCAAATCGGGCGGAGAATCGAGCAAATGCAACACTCCGAACTTTACGCAATCGGCAGGAGTTCCCGACACCGCGAAACCCGTCTCGGTTTTTCTGTAATACAAATCGTGATGAATGCTCAGCGAATGACTGCTCGCGCTTCGTTCTCCGTCGGGCGCGACAACTACGCAATCGTAATCGGGCGACAGTTCTTTGTACAGCGCGCGAATTCCATCGGCTTCTATTCCGTCGTCGTTCGTGAGAAGTATTCTCATATCGGATGAACGGGAGAATCTTTGCCGTAAATAGTTTCGTCCACTCCGTGCTTAGCCGCTTTTCTTCTCTTAAAGAAAGGAACCGCAAGTTGCGGGAAAAGCGCGTAAGTTAAAACGTCTTCCTCGCTTTCGGCATATTCGGCAATTTCACCGCGAAGCTTATCGAGTTCGGGCTCGATTCTGTCGGCGGGACGGCAAGTTATTCTTTCCGCGTCGCCTATTATCTTCTTAATGACTTCCGCTTTCGGTTCGACGGGAAGTTTTCCGTATTCGCCCGTGAGCATACCTTTGGTTTCTTTGGTAACCATTTTATAACGCTCGCCGGTAACCACGTTTAATACGGCTTGCGTGCCCACGATTTGGCTTGACGGCGTTACAAGCGGCGGATACCCCAAGTCGGCGCGCACGCGCGGTACTTCTTCGAGCACGCTCAATAGCTTATCGGACGCGCCTTGCTGTTTTAATTGACTTATAAGATTGCTGAGCATTCCACCCGGAACCTGATAAATGAGCGCGTTGACGTCTACTTTAAGCACTTGCGGACTAAGGAATCCGTCGGCGGAAAGACGCTCCGCCACCTTCTTAAAGTATACGGTGAGCTCGTTCAAAGCTGTTAAATCGATTCCCGTGTCGTATTGCGTACCTTTAAGCGTTGCCACAAGCGATTCGGTCGCGGGTTGGCTCGTACCGTTTCCGAGAGGCGACAATGCAGTGTCTACTATGTCGCAACCCGCTTCAATAGCTTTCAAGTTGGTCATATCGCCTATGCCTGCGGTGTTATGCGTATGCAAGTGAAGCGGAACCGTAACTTTTTCTTTTAAGCGGCTTACAAGCTCGTATGCCGTGTACGGAAGCAACAGGTTTGCCATATCTTTAATGCAGATTATTTGCGCGCCCATTTTTTCGAGTTCGACCGCAAGATTGACGAAATAATCGACGGTGTGAACTTCGCTTGTGGTGTAGCTTATTGCCGCCTCCACAGTGCCGCCGTATTTTCTCGTGCTCTCAATTGCTTGGCGCATGTTGCGAGGGTCGTTTAGAGCGTCGAATATACGAATTATGTCTATGCCGTTTTTCACCGACAGTTCGCAGAATTTATCCACGACATCGTCGGCATAGTGCTTATAACCGAGAAGATTTTGTCCGCGCAAAAGCATTTGCAGTTTCGAATTCGGCAACGCTTTTCTGAGCTTTCTGAGCCTCTCCCAAGGGTCTTCGTTAAGATACCTAAGGCATGAATCGAAAGTCGCGCCGCCCCATGCTTCGAGCGCATAATATCCCACTTTATCGAGTTTATCGCATATGGGAAGCATTTCGTCTATGCTCATGCGCGTGGCGGCTTGCGATTGATGCGCGTCACGCAATATAGTTTCCATAATCTTTACTTTAGCCATAATAGTTAGCTCCTTTTATGCCCAAGGAATTGCAAGCAAAACGCCTGCCGCAACCGCGCTGCCTATAACGCCCGCAACGTTGGGTCCCATTGCATGCATCAATAAATAGTTATCGGGGTCGTATTTTTGCCCTTCTTTTTGCGACACGCGAGCCGCCATAGGCACAGCCGACACACCCGCCGACCCTATGAGCGGGTTGATTTTGCCGCCCGAAATCACGTTCATAAGTTTAGCCACAAGAATACCGCCTACAGTTCCGAAACAGAATGCGGTGAGCCCGAGCGCAATAATTTTAAGAGTTCCGAGCTTTAAGAACGTGGGACCTATTGCTTTCGCGCCAACCATAAGCCCGAGAATAATGGTAACGATATTTATAAGCTCGTTGCTTGCCGTTTTGGCAAGACGCTCCGTTACCGTGCTTTCTTTCAAAAGATTACCGAGCATCAAGCAACCCACAAGCGGCAACGCCTGAGGCAAAATGAGCGCCACAAGGCAAACAACCACTATCGGGAAAATTATTTTTTCTTTTTTGGAGACGGGACGAAGCTGTTCCATGCGAATGCTTCGTTCTTTTTTGGTTGTGAGTAATCTCATAAGCGGCGGTTGAATAGCGGGAATGAGCGCCATATAACTGTATGCCGCTATCGCTATTGCGGGCAATAGTTCCCCTACACCTAATTGCGGATACATTTGGCTTAACTGTTGGTTTAAGTAAATAGCGGTGGGCCCGTCCGCTCCGCCGATAATGGCAGTCGATGCAGCTGCCGCGCCTTTAAATCCGAGCAATACCGCGCCGAAAAACGTGATGAATATGCCGAGCTGTGCCCCCGCGCCTATTATAAGACTTTTGGGGTTGGAGATGAGCGGACCGAAATCGGTCATTGCGCCTATTCCGAGAAAGATAAGCGGCGGATATATAACTTTATCCACGCCCTGATACAAGTAATAGAAAAGCCCGCCCGTCTGCCCTGCGGGAAGCGTGTGATTTTCGGGCGAATAGCCTTTGAAAAACAACACGTCGGACGCTCCGGGTATATTTACCATGAGCATTCCGAATGCGATGGGCAATAGCAAAAGCGGCTCGAATTTTCGCGCTATGGCAAGATAGAACAACACGAAAGACACGAGAATCATAACCCAATTCTCCCATTGCGTGCCTTGCCGTATGCCCGTGCTCTCCCATAAGCTTTTGAGCATGTCGAGTATGTTCATATATTTTTGCTCTCCGTCAGTTTATAGACGCGAGTCTTGCGCCCGTCTCCACGTTGTCGCCAGCCTTTACGGCAAACGTGATTGTTCCCGCAACGGGAGCCACAATATCGTTTTCCATTTTCATTGCTTCGAGCACAACTATTTTGTCGCCTTTCTTAACTACCGAACCGTTTGCCACGGCAAGTTTGAGCACAAGACCGGGCATAGGCGAGTTAACTGCCGTACCGCCTGCGGGCGCCGCGACAGGCGCGGGAGCCTGCGACACTGGCGCAACAGTGGTTGCGGGTGCGCTTGCGCCGCCTTCCGCTTCTTCCACCTCTACGGCATAAGTCTTTCCGTTAACGCTGATGTTGAATTTACGCATAATTTTCAATTCCTCCCATAAGAGTAATAATTTTATTTAAGTTTTTTAATGCTTTTTATTCTGAACGGCGCTTTCACCGTTTCTTCTCCGTTTAAGCAAGCGATTGCCGCCGCTATTACGGCAACAAGTTCCCCGTCGTCCGCTTCGTCTTGCGTCGCGGTTTCAATCGCCGAAATCGCATTTTGCTTTTTCTTCGGCTGAACTTTTATATTAAAAACAAGTTTGAAAAGCGTTAAAATTCCCACCAAAACGGCAAGAACCGCAAAAACAATCACAAGACCGAGCACGGCTATAATCGCGGCTTTTCCCAAAGAAATATCGCTCTTTGCCATTGCAATAATGACGTTTAAAACACCGAACATACGGTTCACTCCTTATCGGCAAGAATTTGCATCGCGGCAATTAAATACGGGCGAGACAAAGCGGGTTCAATCACGTTGTCGAGATAGCCTTTTTTAGCCACCGCAGGCGCAAGCAAGTTTTCTTCCGCATACGACTCGGCAAGTTTTTTAGCCGCTTGCTCTTTATTTTTCGCTTGCGCGATTTCTTCTTTATATAAGAGCTGCGCCGCCGCTTCGCCCGAAACGGTGCCTATTTTCGCATCCGCCCACGCTATCGAATAATCAACGTTACTCTTCGAGGCGAACGCCGTATATCCGAGTCCGATTGCATTGCCGCGCACGAGCGCAAGTTTGGGAACCGAAATTCCGTTGTAAGTAAACAGCATATCCGACACGGCGCGAATAGTTTGCCCGTCGGTTTCGGCGGAGGTTAAAACTCCTTCGCAATCCACAATATTCACTACGGGGAACGAGAACGATTCGCACGTGTTCAAAAGTTCAGTGATTTTGCCCGCCCCTTCGCGGCTGAGTTTGCCGCAAGTTGCAACATACCCGACAGCAATTCCGCCGAGTCGGGCGAACCCCGTTTTAACTTCTTTCGCAAAACCACCGCGCACTTCGAGCACGCTGTTTTTATCGAAAAGCTCGCTCACGGCGCTTTCCGCAGTCTTTAAATTCGCCGCTTTCGCCGTTCTGTTAGGGTCGTCGGAAGATTCCGCAACAGGCGAAATCGCAAGATTTAAAAACGACGAAACAACCGATTTAAGTTCTTTATCGTTTTTCACGACGTTAGTCACAACGTCGGAATTTGCGGCAAGATATTCTCCAGTACATATTTTGGCGGGGTCGGCTTTTGTGTCGCCCGCAAGAATGAGCGGGCTCGATGTTGCGATTTGAGCGTTCGAATACGCGACGCACAAATCCGTTACCGCGCAAAAATAACTCGAAAGCCCGAAGTCGGAACCTTTAACCGCCATTATCGTGGGAACGGCTCCGTATGCGTCGCCGAGCGCCGAGAATATGGCGGAATACCCCTCCATAGCGTCTATTCCCTCGCCGAAGCGAGCGCCCGCCGTGTCGAGAATACCTATAATAGGCAAACCCGCGCTAACTGCCGAATCAATCAACTTGACGATTTTTTTCGCGTTGGCTCTTCCTATGCTGCCTTTAAGCACTTTGGAATTAGTTGCGAACAAACCGACCCTAATATCGAAAATATGGGCAAAACCGCTGACGACTCCCTCGCCCGTAGCTTCACCCAAATCCGTATTATCGCATATAAATTTGTCCGTTTCCACGAAAGAATTTTCATCGACAACCGACAAAACGGTTTTCATAATTTCTTTCGACGCTAATTCCGCGTTTTTCGTAAGATTTGAAAAAATCGCGTTACTCATTTTATGCCTCCGAAATATTTTTCAGGCTAAAAACCCAAAATTTCCACGATAATATTATAACGTAAGAATAAAAAAAATACAAGCGAAAAACGCCTGCATTTCAATAAAAAGTAAAAGAATTTTTTTAAACCTTTTTAAGGTAGTCGATTTCGTGAGGTTTGAGTTCTCGACACTCTCCGCGCCCCAAGCCGCCGAGCTTTAATTCTCCAACGCCCACGCGTTTTAAAAACACGACTTCTCGGTTTATCGACTCGAACATTCTACGAACCTGACGATTGCGCCCCTCGCTAATCACAACTTCGAGTCTTGTAAGTTTTCCGTCGAATTCAAGCACGGATATTCGGCAACGTTTCGTTTTAACTCCGTCGAGAATTACTCCGCCTCTAATCTTATTCAGTTCTTCCTCGCTTATTTCGTTTTCTATTTTTGCGATATAAGTTTTGGAAATGTCGTTTCGAGGATGCGAAATTCGGTTGCACAAATCGCCGTCGGTTGTAAGAAGCAACAATCCTTCGGTGTCGTAATCGAGCCGTCCTATCGGGAAAACGCGTTTGTTTGCGAATTTCTTATCGAGCAAATCCATAACCGTTTTTCTGCCCTTTTCGTCGCTCGTTGTGGTTATATATCCTTTCGGCTTATTCAGCATCAAATAAATGTGCTTATGTATAGGCTCGGCGCGCTTTCCGTCAACGGTTACGAAATCGTCTTCGCTAACGTCGGTTGCCAAGTCGGTTACGATTTTGCCGTTAAGCTTAACGCGCCCCGCGATTATAATTTGTTCGCTTGCTCTGCGGCTTGCGAGTCCGCATTCGGCAAGATATTTGTTTATTCTCAATTTATTGCTCTCCGATTGCTATTTGTCACCAAGCGCCGATTACGTCTTTGAGCTTATCCACGTATCCGCGCTTTTCGACACTACTAATAGTATATAATTTTCCCTCAAAAAGCAACTGTTTTTGCAGACTAACGGTAAATTTTCCCGCTTGCACCCCTATTTTAACGGGAGCGGCAAGCTCGGACACGGGAAAAGTTTCCACTTTAACGTCCGAAATTTCATCGTCGCGCAACGGATAATAAAATTCTTCTTTTCCGTCCGCTTCCACAACCGAAGCTTTTCCGTCCGTAACCGCAATTTTCCTGATTAAATTCACGCTGTCGGTCAAACTGCGCAAGCTGTATTCGGAGAAAGCTTTATCCATAAGAGCGGCGCAATCTTCGAACATAGGCCCGCAATTCAGAACCACCGCTATCACCCTCATGCCGTTTCTCGTAGCGCTCGCCACAAGACAACGCCCCGCTTTTTTGGTGAACCCCGTTTTAACTCCATCGCCGCCTTCGTATGTGGAAAGAATTTTGTTTTTGTTTACGAGCACGCGCGGATAATCGCGCCCTCCCCACGCCATAGTGTATTTTTGAGTTGCTACTATTTTCGCAAAAATAGGATTTTTAAAAGCGTAGGCGGTAATGCGCGCTAGGTCGTGCGCCGTAGTGTAGTGCTCGTCGTCATGCAAGCCGTGAGGATTTACGAAATGCGTGTCGTTCGCGCCCGCTTTCTCCGCAGTCGCGTTCATGAGTTCGGCAAATTTTTCCACGCTCCCGCCAACGATAATTGCGAGCGCTTCCGCGCAATCGTTGCCCGAACGAAGCATAAGCCCGTAAAGTAAATCTATTATTTTTACTTTTTCGCCCTTTTGAAGATAAATCGACGAGCCTTCAACGCCCACCGCTTTATCGGGCACGGTAATAGTCTTTTCCAAATCGTCGCAATTGTCGAGCACGGTGATTGCAGTGCAAATCTTGGTGGTGCTCGCCATAGGACGTTTGCGGTCGGGCGACTTCGAGTAAAGCAGACGACCTGTTGAACTTTCTATTACCGCCATACATTCCGCGCTTGTGGCAACTTCGGAATTTGCCGTTTGGGCGCCAGCGTTTAAAGTTGCGGGCAACAGCAAAAGCATAGCCGCTATAATCAATAAAAAGCAAATTGATGTTTGCCGAGCTTTCATTTTTTACATTTCTCCCCCGAATCGAGCAAACTTTCCATTACGTCGGGAATAAGATTGAGAATTTTGTCAAACGGATTTTTGTCGTCCATTTTGATTATTTTGACGCTTTTTCCGTCGCTGACCAAAAAGCCGATTGGCGACACCGAAACGGCGGCTCCGCTTCCGCCCGCAAACGGATATTCGGACAAATTCTGTTGCGCCATATCGCTGTATTCGCCGCCGCCCGTCAAAAAGCCCATAGTAACCTTGCTGAGCGGAATAATACTTACTCCGTCGGCGGTTGTTACGGGATTTCCAACAACGGTATCGGCATCCACCAAAGTGCGAATTTTGGTAAACGCATTGTCCATAACTCTCTCTACGGGGTGTTCGTTGTTTTGCACTATCATGTTCTTGCGACCTCCTGTTTTCGCGTGTTCTTCGTTTGCTTGAAAATACTTTTTATGCAACTGACAATAATATCTGCAATAGATATGCCTATTATGCCTATAAAATCGGTTTGCAGTATGTCTCGATTAAATACGGGAGTGAAAGATTCGGTAATAGCAACGCTGTAACGACATTTAATAGGAGCCATAATCGAGTAAAACAAAACGCGCGCAGACTGCAAAAGCGCTATTGTGAAAAACGAGTCGTTAGTTCTTCCTACCGTGAAATGCGCCGAAACTTTTTCTATCAGCATATTTTCGAAAGCTGGATTTTTAAGCATAGCCGCTATCGATTTCTTATCTTTCACGTTGGTGTTCAAGTGTATTCTTCCGCTCTTTTTGCCGTGTTCTATTACAAGGTTATTTCGTTTTTCCGAATCGTGTTCGAAGTGAACTGCGGCATGAAAAACTCTTATCCCGAAAACGTATAGTTTTATAAATCCGTCATTTCCGAAAAGATTTAGGTAAAAATTTATTCCTACGCGAATTTGCGCCGCCGACAGACTCAATATTAAGATTGAAATAACCAAAAAGACTAACATGTCGATGTTAGTCTTTTTCGTAAAAAGTTTTTTTATTCGCGTTTGAAGCTCAACCGATTTTTTGCAAGTCGGTTTCCTCTTCCAAAAAGTCGGGAGTCTCCTCTTCTTCGGGCAACTCGAATTCGTTGTAAAGGCTTACTTCTTCGGGCTTGGCGGCATTTCCCTCTTCGAGCACTTTGATACTTGCGAGAAGTTGCTCGTAGTCGGGAAGCTGCTCTATGCTTTCGATTTGGAACCGTTTTAAAAACACGTCGGTAGTTCCGAATAAAAGAGGTTTACCCACCACGTCTTTGCGCCCGACGACTTCTATAAGATTGTGCTTTAACAGCACCTGCACGGCATAATCGCAATTAACGCCGCGAATCTGTTCTATTTCAAGGCGGGTAACAGGCTGTTTGTATGCCACTATGGCAACGGTTTCGAGAGCCGCGTTGCTCAATTCTTTTTCTTTAATGGGATTTAACACGCTGCTTATCGCGTCGGCATAATCGGGATTTGAGCCGAATTGAATTTTACCGTTATAGTTCAATAAATGTATGCCGCATTTGCCGCCGTATTTCTTTTTAAGTCTTGCCACCGACTGCTTAACTTCGCTTTGTTGAAGTTCCAAAAGTTCTACGATTTCCGACGTGCTTATTCCGTCGCCCGACACGAGCAACAGCGCTTCTATAATTTCGTCAAGTTGTTCTATTTCCATTGCTTTATTCCTCTTCTTCTCCGTAAATCGAACGAACGCTTTTCGTCATTCGCAAAACTTTTCTTTCGGCAAAAAAATGTCACGCCACTTTTGTGAGCAATATTTCGCCGAAAATTTCTTTTTGCTCGGCGCGTACGAATTGAAGTTTCAACAGTTCCAAAAGAGCTTGAAATGTGGTTATTATTTCGCTCTTCGAGTAATCGTCTTCAAACAGTTCGTCGAATTTAGCGGTATCGCGCAACAGCATAAAGTCTTTTATATGCGACATTTTTTCGGCTACCGTAAATCTGTCGAGCGTTATTCTGCGTTCCTTTTTTGTAATATTGCGTTTCTCCATTTTGAGAAACATTTTTTGAAGAGCTTTCATCAAGCCGTCCATTGTCATATCTTTCAGCATGAAACGCGGTTCGCCAACGCTCGCATCGGGCGCACGAAAATGTATGCCCACAGTTTCCTGCTCTTTCATTTTTTGGCACGCCTCTTTATACAACTTGTATTCTTCCAAACGCTGAATGAGCTGTTTTTCTGCGTCTTCCTCTTCGGGAATTTCTTCCTGCGGTTTGGGCAAAAGTGATTTCGATTTAATTTCTATTAGGCACGCCGCCATTTCTATAAACTCGGACGCATTTTCGAGGTCAACCTCTTTAAGTTCGGATATATACTCTATGTATTGCTCGGTTATTTGCGAAACGAATATGTCTTTAATTTGTATTTTAGCCGCTTTTATGAGGTGCAACAGTAAGTCGAGCGGACCTTCGAACGCTTCGAGTTTAATTTTATACGACGACTCGTTGTATTCTTCGCCGTCGAGAAGCGCGGGCGCTTCGCTTATTGCGTCGGGCTCGTTCTTTTGTATTTCTTCTTGTTTTGTCGCGTTGTCTGCTTCCATTATATCACCTTAAAAAAATCCGCCGAAATTCAGGAAAATTCCCCAGAACTTACCGAACAGCCACATGACGCCCTGCCTACAATACGAAATATACATGCCGAGCGGGTCAAGCCAAAACGGAAAGTGAAATAAATCGACTATTATGCTTATACCCACCAAAGTAAGCAAAAAATACTGTCCGTATTTGCGGAAGAACTGCACCGCGCGGTTATTATAGCGTGTGAAAGCTTCTATTACGCGGAAACCGTCGAGCGGATGAATAGGCAATAAATTGAAAAAGAAAAAGCTGAGATTTATAATTATCATGTAATAGAAAAACTCTCTGAAATACGAAAGCACGGCGTTGGCGCCGGGAAACTTCGTTTGCAACCATGAAAACAACACAAACAGTCCCGACGAACAAAACGCGAGAATCATGTTAACGGTAACGCCCGCGATTGCAACCGTGAATATTCCGCGCTTTTGATGTTTGAAATTATACGGATTTACGGGCACGGGCTTCGCATATCCGAACCCAACAGTCATGAGCATGAAAAATCCGATAATATCGAAATGCGCAAGCGGGTTTAAAGTAAGCCTTCCGTTCACTTTCGCGGTGGGGTCGCCGTTCCACAATGCAACGTAGCCGTGAGCGAGCTCGTGCAAAATCATGGATATAACAACCACTAAGGCAACAAGCAATATGCTTGCTATGTCAAAAGAAGAATACAGCACTTATTTACGTTCTCCGAGACGCGACGGAACAGCGTCGCGCGAAACAATGTCTTCATAACTTTGAGGTTTCACTATGTAGTCGCTTTCGCCGTTACACACAAGAACTACCGGCGGCACGGGATTGCGGTTATAGTTGCTTGCCATAGAATAGTGATACGCTCCCGTTGTAAATACTGCGAGCACATCGCCCGCTTCCGCTTTCGGCAATTCAATGTTTTCTATTAGCACGTCGCCGCTTTCGCAACACTTTCCCGCGATTGTAACTGTTTCGCAAGGCTTGTCAAGCGCTCTGTTAGCCAAAATCGCGTCATACTTGCTTTGATACAGTGAAACTCTGGGATTTTCGAACATTCCACCGTCCACCGCCACATATTTGCGAATGCCTTCTATTTCTTTAATTGCTCCCACAGTATATAGCGTTATTCCCGCCTCTCCCACTATTGAGCGACCCGGTTCGAGCACAAGCTTGGGCGCCGCTATTTTTTTTGAAGCAATACACTCGTTCAATTTGTCGACTATCGCTTCAACATATTCGAAAGGTGCGAACGGCTTGTCTTCGGCGGTATAAGTTACGCCGTATCCGCCTCCGAGATTGAGTTCTTCAACTTTAATATTATTATGCGACAACTCCGATATAAAGTCCGTCATTTTTTCTACCGCAAGTTCGAAAGGTTTTAATTCGAAAATTTGAGAACCTATGTGGCAATGTATACCCAAAAATTCAAGATTTTCTTTTTCGACGATTTTTTTGATTACGTTTGCCGCAACTCCGTCGGATATAGAAAAACCGAATTTACTGTCGGTGCGCGCCGTTTGTATAAAACGATGCGTGTGTGCGTCTATTCCCGGATTTACCCTCACGAGCACGCCTTGCTTTTTTCCCTGCCTACGAGCTATTTCGTTTAACAATTCAATTTCGTAAAGAGAATCTATAACAACGGCATGAATGTCTTCTCTTACCGCGAAAGCAAGCTCTTCGGCGGATTTGTTGTTCCCGTGAAAATATATGTCGGACGCAGGCATTCCTCCGCGAATCGCCGTAAACAACTCGCAACCCGAAACGACGTCGGCGCCCAAACCTTCGCTATGCACAATATTATATATTGCAAGCGTAGAAAAAGCCTTAGACGCATAAGCAACTTTGGAATTAGGATACATTTCCGAAAGCAACTCGGTGTAACCCTTGCAAACGCTTCTTATGTAAGCTTCGTCCATAACGTATAACGGCGTTCCGTATCGTGACGCAAGTTCGATGCAATCAACGCCGCCGATTTCCAAACGCCCGCTAGCGTTTATTTTCAATGTGTCGCGAAATTTCATATTGATTTTCCCTTACGCGGCGCAATGCGCTCGTAAAATACAGAATAGACTAATAATAACATTTTCCGTCATTTAAGTCAAACGTTTATGCTCTCCTGAAATAAAAGACAAGTTCGGCGCTCAGCACGCGAAACGTATAAAAGGCGCATATTCTGCCGAAAATGCGCCTTTTATGAACTATACAAAGTGTTTTATCGCCTTACCAGCTTGCTATAAACTCGTCAACCACGTCAATATACGTCGATTTACGAACAGTTCTGTCGGATACGAGTCCGACTTCGCAAAGCGTTTCGCCGTTGCTCTTAACCCTGAGCACACCCACCGCATCGCCCGCTTTGAGCGGAGCCGAAAGCGAAAGCATTTCGGTTTCGTATTCGAAATCTTTTACCTCGCCTTTTTTAGCGAAAACAAATTTGTCGTGAGCCGGAACGGCTTTTATATACTCTTCTTTTCCGCCGTTTACTTTAATTTCGCCTTCTAAGGCCTCGCCACCCGAAACTACTTTTTTTGTTTCATAATTTGAAAAACCGTAGTTAAACAGAGCCGCATTTTGTGCGTTTCTGATTTTGGAAGTTTCCGCTCCGCAAACAACGCTGATTAAACGAGTTTCTCCGCGTTTCGCCGTTGCCGATAAACAATATTTCGCGTCGTTTGTGAAACCTGTTTTGCCACCGTCGCAACCTTCGTAGGCGCGAATCAATTTATTCGTGTTTGAAAGTTGAGTTATTCTTCCGCTCGGGTGCTTAAAATCAAACATCCATATTCCCGAATAATCGAAAAAGCGTTTATGACTAATAAGTTCGCGCGTCATGAGCGCCACATCGTGAGCACAACAATATTGTTCGGCGCCGGGTAGTCCCGTGCAGTTTATAAAGCAAGTGTCGCTCATTGAAAGACTCGCCGCTTTTTCGTTCATTCTTTGTACGAAAGCTTCCACGCTGCCCGAAATGTGTTCGGCAAGAGCCACGCACGAATCGTTAGCGGAACCCACCACAATACTTTTAATAAGCTCGTTCACCGTGTATTCGCTGTGAGCGTCCAAAAACGCTTGCGAACCGCCCATACTCGCCGCATTTTCGCTTGCCGTAACAAGGTCGTCGGGTGAAAGATTACCGTTGTCGATTTCTTCGAGCGTAAGCGTGAGCGTCATAATTTTAACCATGCTTGCGATTGGCAAACGTTCTCTGTCGTTTTTCGAGTACACTACGGTTCCTGTGTCGTAATCCATAAGCACCGCCGATTTTGCCTTTATGTCGAGCCCCGAATTTTCTACGGCGTAGGCGTTGGCGCTAATCGCCGCGCCGCCGATTACCGACAAAGACAGGCACAGCGTTATTGCCAAAACAGTAAATTTTTTCATTCGTGTTTTTCCTCCGTTTTTTCTAAGTATGTATATATGCCTATAAAATTATACCCAATGTTAAAAAATACGATAAAACCGCGCATAAAATAGTCAGTATTATCAAAATAATTATCGGAAGCAACATTTTTTGCATAAACAGCGGAAAAGAGTTTCCACACCCGGCGCCGTACCGTCTTGCATCTTGCGCTCTGTTAATCGCAAAAATTGCAACGGCAGAAAATAGAAACATACTTGCTATATAACACGGAATTAAACAGACTATTACGAACGGAAGAACGGACAACTTTAAAAACATTATGTATAAGCATAAGTGCAACGAAAAAAGATATGACCTGAAAAATAATACGGCAAGAGCAAGATACGAAAGTAAAAAGTGAATTGACGATAAAGCAATCAAAGCCAAAACTGCTAAATATGTAATAAGACTTATAAAGAAATAACCGAAAATACTTGTTTTATCGGTTAAAAGCTTAAAAACGTTAGTCGGGTGAGCATATAAATATATGCCTGCGTCGTGAACGGCAAATGCGGCGCGAATGCCGAGAATAATAGCAAGTAAGTTTACTATCAGTATAACAATAAGCGTTTTTTTGTTTGACTTTAAAAAGTCGCGAAAGTCTAATAAAAGATTAAACGTGTTAATTCTGTACATGTTTAATTTATACTACATTATTTGCGTAAATATGACAAAATAATCGATAGTACGACAGTCATACGGGTTGCGCAACCTATAACTTTATTGTTGCATCATCCAATCGGCGTAAATACCGTAGCCTTTTGTTGGGTCGGAAACGAAAACGTGAGTTACGGCTCCCACAAGCTTGCCGTTTTGTATTATCGGGCTACCGCTCATGCCTTGCACTATACCGCCGGTAGAAGAAATCAAACGCTTATCGGTAACTCTTATTATCATGCTTTTATCGGATACCGAATTTTGAGCCGATGCCTTAACTATTTCAATCGAATATTCTTCCACGCTGTCGCCTATTGTCGAAAGCATTGTAGCTTTGCCCGCCGTCACGCTTTTTCGGCTTGCTACTTCCACTTGCCTTTCGCCTTTAACTTCGTTGAATTTACCGAATACTCCGCTTTGACAGTTTTTATACAAAGTGCCGCAAGGCAAATTGCCGGTGAAAGCGCCTTTTAGCTCCCCCGCTCGTCCGCGCACGCCTTTGTTGTATCCTAAAATCTTACAATCGAACGCCTCTCCCGTAACGCAAGGCACCATGCTTCCGTTTTCCAAAAGAATCGGATGCCCTAAACAGCCGAACGAGCCGTCTTCTTTAACGTATGTTACAGTGCCCACACCCGCAACGTTTTCACGTATTTGCAGTCCGAGTCGTTTTTCTCCCGTCATATCTTCTCTTATGAGTCCGAGCGGAATACTTAAAAACGCGGTGCCTCTTCGCACGCCCAAATTTACGCTCATGCCCGCAGTTTCGTCTAAAATAGTTCGTATATCCGAAGCGTAACTAACTGGCTTGCCGTCTATTGTTTCAATTATATCTCCGCCTTGTACGGGCAATTTAGGCACCATGCTTCCGAGTTCGGTTTCAACGGTTGCGGGTCCCACCACTATAACGCCGCGCGGTTTAAGCGCAAGACCTACGGGGTAGCCGCCGAGAAAAACGGTGCGCGCGGGTTCGCTCCCCGCCGATTGAATTCGGGGAACATGATAAGTGTTGAATACGAACACAAGCAACAAACAACATGCTATTAAAAAATAGTTGCGGTAGGCGGCTTTTTTCATCATAATGTTTAGTTTGGCGGTTCGATTTTGCGAATATGCGTTTAAAAAAGCCCTTTCGGTAAGGAAAAGGCTGTAAATAAAGCAAAATAAAAATTATTTTATTCAAGCGTAGCTTTAAACTCGTCGCTCCATTTTTTCATGGTTAATGCGTTTATATCCGACTGCTCGCTAATTCCCTTGCTTCCCGACAAACGGGAAATTTCGTCAACCATTCCTTGCTTATCAAGAGAAACGACTGTGGTAATCGTAGTGTTATTGCGCGATTGTTTTGAAATGTAGAAATGGGCGTCAGCCATTGCCGCAATTTGAGCAAGATGCGATACGCACAAAATTTGATGTTTGCGTGATATAGTCGCAAGTTTTTTTGCAACCACGCGCCCCGTAATGCCGCTAATGCCTGCGTCTATTTCGTCGAAAATCATTGTGGGAACAGTGTCCGATTCGTTGGATATAACTTTTAAAGCAAGCATAAACCGCGACATTTCGCCGCCCGATATGATTTTAATAAGCGATTTCAAAGGTTGCCCCGCGTTGGGAGACAGATAAAATTCAGCGGTATCGACTCCGTTTGCGCCGAAAACGTTCACAAATTCTTCGATTTTGGGAAAATCGGGAAGCTCGATTTTAAAGTCGGCGTTTTCCATTCCAAGCTCATGCAGTTCGGCTATCACTTTTTTTGAAAATTCAATTGCTCCCGCTTCACGCTTTATATGCCATTTTTTTGCAAGAGAATAAAGCTTTTTTAAAAGTTCGTTTCTCTTTTTCCCGAGCGCCTCATAATGTTCGTCGGCATTTTCCAAAAAATCAAGGCGGGCTTGCGCCTTATGTTTGAACGCAAGCATATTGGCATACGCTCCGTATTTTCTTTTTAGCGCACGCACGAAAGCAAGCCGCTTTTCGAGTTCGTCTAACTCGTTCATATCGAAATTCATCGAGCCGAGCTCGTCAGCAATTCCGTCGCATACGTCTTCGAGTTCGATTGCAACCGATTGAAGCCGCTCGTAAAGTTCGGAATATGTTCCTTTAAGCTCAGAAATGCTTCCGAGTTCTCTTTGAGCTTCGGAAAGCAATTCGCTTGCCGAGCCGTCCTCTTTTTCGGTTAAAACTTCGGTAGCTTTTCCGAGAGCCGCATAAATCTTTTCGGCAGACGTTATAATATTGCGTCTTTCGAGCAATTCCTCTTCTTCGGTCTCAAACGTGTTTGCATCCGATATTTCGGCTAGCTGAAAGCGCAATAAATCTATTTCTCGCTCCCGTTCGCTCGCATTCCCTATTCCGCTCAATTCCGTCATAGTAGCTTTATACTCGGAATATTCCTTAGCGTATTCGGCTCTTACGTCTTTACAATCGTTGCGAATAAAATAATCGAGAATGCGCAAATGCTCGCTCGTGCGCATTAGCGACTGATATTCGTTTTGCCCGTATATATCCACAAGCGTAGCCGTGAGCTGTTTTAACATGCTTATTGTAGCGGCTCGCCCGTTTATTCGAATTTCGTTTTTTCCGTCGGCGTGAAATTTTCGGCTTATTATAATGCAGTCGTCTTCGTCGAGACCGAGTTCGCGCATAACCTCGCCCGCCCTTTCGGTATAATCGAAAACGCCTTCAACCAAACCGCTCTCGGCGCCGTAACGCAACAGCGTTTTATCATAGCGCGCGCCAAGCAAAAGCATTATTCCGTCCACAATAATAGACTTACCCGCTCCCGTCTCGCCGCTCAATACGTTAAGTCGCCCGCATGGTTCGAGTTCGAGTTTTTCAATGAGGGCAAGATTTTCAACAACTAATCTCGTAAGCATATCTGTTATTGCTCCAAAAGTTCGGAAAGTTCGTCTGTTATTTCTCTTGCAACCGCTTCGCTTTTAGCCACCGCCATTACGGTGTCGTCACCCGCGACGCATCCCAAAATGTCGGGATTCTCCAACCTGTCGAGCATCATGCCCGCAATGTTCGCGCTTCCCGACATTGTTTTAATAACCACAATGTTATTCGCGTAAAGAATTGATACCACCGCGCTCTTAAAAATATTGACTAACTTGTCGTTCGAAACGCTTCTGTCACCGTATTCGCGCACATATTTTTGCCGTTTGCCGTCTATAGACATTTTAACAATGCCCAACTCTTTAATATCGCGCGAAATCGTTGCCTGCGTCGCGTTAAATCCCGACTCTTTGAGCATACGAGCCAAATCGTCTTGCGTTTCAACAACGTTGTCGGTAATGAGTTCCAAAATTTTCATTTGTCGGGCGCTTCTTGCCACTGCTTGCTATACCTCCTCTCTCGGCGTCAGACTCCAAGTGTTGAGCTTTCGTAAAAGTCGTTCGTAAAAGCCGTTTTTGTTCAGTCTCACGAAAAGCGCGTATTTAGGCGCTTTATATATGCATATCGTTTTCTTTTCGGGCAAAACGCAAACGTTCTTTCCGTCGGCAATAACCATAGCGTCGTTCGCGCGCGCCAAGAGCGTAATGTCTATTTTTTCATCATCGCCGAGCACTATGGGACGGGAATGCATCGAATGAGAATTTATGGGAGTTAACGCGAAAACGTTGGCGGTAGGGCTTATCACGGGACCGCCCGCGCTAAGCGAATATGCCGTTGACCCCGTCGGCGTGCAAACTATAAAACCGTCGCAATAATGAGCGTCTACGGGCGCCTCTTCGATATCCACTTTAAGCATAATCATTTTGGAAACGTTTCTGCGAGCAATAACAATTTCGTTTAAAGCGTAAAACTTTTTGTCGTCAAGTTTGGCGCACAGCATTGTTCTCCGCTCAACCGAATACTTTTCGGCGGCTATATCTTTTGCGAGCGCGTCGAAATCGTTCGGTTCCGCTTCGGTTAAAAATCCGAGTTTCCCGAGATTTACTCCGAGTATGGGAATTTTATGAACTGCGCACCACTTCGAAATACTCAAAAGCGTGCCGTCTCCTCCGACAGCAAGCAACAAATCGAAGTTTACGTTATCCGACTCCGAAAAGTAGCCGTTGCATTTTACAAGCGTAGAGAGGTTTTCATAAGCATAGCACTCTATTCCGCAACGCAAAAAGCTTTCGATTAGTTTATTTGTAACCGAAAGATTTTTGTCTTTGTGAATATTTGTGTATATACCCACTTTCATATTACTATTATATATGAAAATTTATAAATATTCAAGTTTATTGAATAATATTATTTTATAAACTTTCAATTATTTTAACTTTTTTATTGCCGAAAGTATGCCGCTTTCGGTTATTCCCGCCGATTCCAACGAATGTTCGATTGAAAAATCGTCCAAAAACTCGTCGGGATACCCTATGCACGCAATCTTCGCTTTCATTCCGCAAGTTGTTAAATAAGAATTTACGGCTTGTCCGAAACCGCCGCAAACGGCGTTGTCCTCTACCGTAATTATAACATTTCCGTCTACATTTACAGAGTTCAAAAACTCGGTGTCGAGCGGTTTGACAAAACGCGCGTTTATAATATTTGCGTGTCCGAGCGCTTTCGCGGCTTTTAAAGCGCGTCCGCCCACGCACAAAATATAAACGCTCGACTTATGCGAAACTACGGTTTCCCATTTGCCGTATTCGATTTCGGCGCATTCCGAATTCAGTCCGTAACTTTTGGGATACCTTATGGATAGAGGCGCGTTAAACGATTGCGACCAAATAAGCATTTTATAAAATTCGTTACCGTCTTTGGGCGCAAGAATCGTCATATTCGGAATAATAGAAAGATAGCTGAGGTCGTATATTCCTTGATGAGTTATTCCGTCGGAGCCCACAGCGCCCGCGCGGTCTATGAGAAATGTGACGCCTAAATTGTTTATGCAAACGTCGTGCAATATTTGGTCGAAACCCCGTTGAAGAAAAGTTGAATAAACCGCGAAATAAGGTTTTAAGCCCCCTGCGGCGAGTCCCGCCGCAAGCGTTACGGCATGTTGCTCCGCAATTCCTACGTCGAAATATCTGTCGGGGCAAAGCTCCGAAAAGCTTGACAACCCCGTTCCGTCCGCCATTGCTGCGGTTATTGCAACAATCGAAGAATTCTTTTTGCCTTCTTCGCACAAAAATCGCGATAAAACGTCGGAAAAAGCGGGCTCGCTTGCCGACCCGACGGGCTGAATGCCGTGAAACTTCGAGGGGTCGCATTGCGCGGCGGAATCGCCTTTTCCCTTCTCGGTAACTATATGAATAAGTACGGGGCAGGTTTCTTTCTTCGTCTGTTTGAAAATTTCTATTAGGTTGCCTATATTATGTCCGTCTATTGGACCGTAATATTTTATTCCCATTTGCTCGAACATTTTGTTGTTTTGCAACAACGCTTTAATGCCGTCTTTGGTTTTTCCGAGCGCTTTATATATGTGTTCGCCGAATAAAGGAATTCCGAGCACGCCTTTTTGCACCGTGCGTTTAAGTCGAGAATATCTCTTGCTGAGCCGTAGCTTCGAAAGATATTCGCTCATTGCCCCCACGTTTTCGGAAATAGACATTTTGTTATCGTTTAACACAATAGTCATTCGCGCTTGCGAAGCGCCTATATCGTTTAGCGCTTCGAATGCCATGCCTCCCGTGAAAGCGCCGTCGCCTATTATGCTGACAACGTTATAGCTTTGTTTCAAAAGTTCTCGCGCTCTGACAAATCCCAAACCTATCGAAAGCGAAGTCGAACTGTGCCCCATAGTGAAAGCGTCGCATTCGCTTTCGCTTATCTTCGGGAACCCCGAAATTCCGCCGTTCTTGCGAAGCGAAGAAAACGTGTCTCGTCGCCCCGTGATTATTTTGTGCGCGTATGCTTGATGCCCCACGTCCCATAAAATTTTGTCGGTAGGGCAATTAAACACATAATGTAGAGCAACCGAGAGTTCCACCGCGCCGAGACTCGACGCAAGATGTCCGCCTGTATTGCGAACAGTCTCGCCGATATATTTGCGCAAACAGCCGCAATATTCGTTTAGCTCTCCAACCGTCATTTTTTTGAGGTCGGCGGGCGAATTCACTTGTTGAATCAAATCGCTCAAATATTATTCCGTCCGTTCCATAAAATGTGTAGTGAGTTCGGCTAAAAATTCGGAGTTTTTAATTCCTTGCAAAATACCGATCGCTTTGGCTGTGCACTCTTTTAGCGCTTGTTCCGTTTTTGCTCTTCCGAAAATATTGAGATATGTGTTCGGGGAGTCGCTTTCTCCGTCAAGTAAGTCGTCTTTCAGTTGAAATCCGAAACCGAAAAATTTTCCGAACTCGCCGATATTTGCGGACTCATCTTGCGATGCGCCGCCTATTAAAGCGCCCGCTTCGAGCGCCGCCGATATGAGCGCTGCCGTCTTTTTTTCGTAAACGTAGTCAATATTTTCTGCGGCAACCGACGGCAAAATATCGCGAGACTGTCCGCCAACCATTCCGCAACCGCCCGCCGCTCGTGCAATTACAACGCCCGCCTTTATAAGCGCATCGCGCTCTTTTGCCGACGCGATAGAATTCAAAATAAGTTCGTGCGACAGATTCAAAAGGGCATCGCCCGTCAGCACCGCGAGAGCTTCTCCGAATTTTTTATGACAAGTAGGTTTCCCTCTTCTGAAATCGTCGTTATCCATGCACGGCAAATCGTCGTGAACGAGCGAATAGGTATGCACGCATTCTATAGCAATGGCAAAATTTGTTGCCGCAACGTCGTTTTTTCCGCCGAACATTTGCGCGGCTTCAAGCAA
Organism: uncultured Clostridia bacterium; assembly: GCA_947089425.1. GTDB lineage: Bacteria > Bacillota > Clostridia > Christensenellales > Pumilibacteraceae > Pumilibacter. Next base: position 96,292 of record CAMUKG010000001.1, on the reverse strand, counting down.
CAATACGGGACGCAATCTTTTTCCGCCGCAAAAAAGAGAATAAGCAACCGCTTGCGAAAGTTCGCTCGGTAACGTTTCGAGTTCGTTTGAAAATTTCTTCAAACAGTTCTCGAACTTCTCTTTGCGCTTTTTGTATTCTTCGGTAAAATTCAACGTTACTCTCCTTCGTCGTTTTTAAGAAGATTGTTTAACTCTCCCATTATACCGTCTATTTTTCCCTTGCTTTCGCTTAACATACCCATGCACGATTTAATAAGCCTAACTCCGCTTTCAAATAACGCAATCGATTGTTCGAGCGAAAGCTCCTTAGAATCGAGTTGAGACGCCGTATCTTCAAGCTCTTTCAGTGTATCTTCAAGCTTCATTTTTTTCTTCGCTCCTTTGAATTTTTGTGACGCGCGCAGTGAGCTTACCCTCAGCCAATACCGCGTTGAATTCGTCGCCCACGTTCATATTATTTATAGCGACGCTCTTACCGTCTTTACTATATAGCTTTGCATACCCCATAGAAAGTATTCGCAAAGGATTGTTCGTGTCGAGCTTTAAAGACAAAAGGCGCATATGTTCGCCGATTCCGTCATAAACTTGCAACGTTTTTTCGGAAAGCTCGTCCGCAAGATTGCGCATGAGTGCGTCGTTTTTTTCATATCGCAAAGAAACGAGTTCTTTCATTTTGTTGCCGTAACATAACACGACATTTCGCAATCGTTCGAGCCGTATTTGACTTTTATACGAAAGCGCGGCTGAAATTCGGTAAACTCCGTTTGTTTTTCGCAAAAACGCTTTTTCGATTCCTTGCTTTAAGCGCATAACGGCGCAATCGAACCGCTCGAAAAATTCTTCGTTTTTGCGACTTATATATTCGCCCGCCATGCTCGGCGTTCCCGCCCTCACCGACGCCGCAAAATCGCATAAAGTGAAATCGGTTTCGTGCCCGACGGCGGATATTACGGGCGTTCTGCAAGCGGCTACGGCTCGCACTACGCTCTCGTCGTTGAAAACGCTCAAATCGTCGCCGCTTCCGCCTCCGCGAGCAATAACGATTACGTCAAACTTTTCCGAGTCGGCTTCGTGCAATTTTGTTATTATATCGTCGGCGGCGAGTTTGCCTTGCACGATGGTGGAAAACACGGTTAGAGCGGTAAACTTTTTCTTACGATAAAGCGTCTTTATGAAATCGTGTATTACCGCGCCCGTTTCACTCGTAACGAGCGCCGCTCTTCTAACGGGAGATTTTATAGGCTGTTTATTTTCAAACAAACCTTCGGCGGCAAGCTTTTCTTTGAGCGCATTGAATTCCGCCAAAATATTCCCATCGCCTATTCTTTTAGCGGATTTAAACGTAAACGACACACGCCCCGTTCGTCCGTGAAAAGTAACGCTTCCGAACAACGAAACTTTTTCTCCGAGCTCCAATTTTTGAATCGATTCGAAGCAAACGCAGTTCAAAATTTCGTTGCCCTCGCGCAATGTAACGAACGTTGCCGTAGCGGTAGTTTTGAACTCGTATACTTCGCCCTCAACGTTCAAATTGTGGAGAACAAGTTCGTCTTCGAATACGCCTTTCACATATTCGTTGAGTTGCGAAACCGTGAGAGTGTGCTCACGCATTTTCAGCCGCCGTTACGGTGTTTTTAAGCAACATAGCAATCGTCATAGGACCGACGCCGCCCGGCACTGGCGTTATAAACGACGCGACGCGCTCGGCTTCGTCGAATTTTACGTCGCCGTAAAGCTTGCCGTCACAGCGGTTCATTCCCACGTCTATAACAATCGCTCCGGGCTTAATCATAGCGCCCGTAATAAATTCTTTTTTACCTACTGCCGCCACCAAAATGTCTGCACGAGAAGTTATGCTTGCAAGATTTTCGGTTTTGGAGTGTGCGATTGTAACGGTAGCGTTATTTTGGAGCAATAGCATTGCCATAGGCTTGCCCACAATATTGCTTCGTCCCACAACAACGGCGTTTTTACCCTCTATTTGCGCTCCCGTAGAACGAATAAGCTCGATACAACCTTGCGGAGTACACGCCGTGAGGCATTTATTGCCGAGCATAAGATTTCCCGCGTTTACGGCATGAAAACCGTCAACGTCCTTTTGCGGCGATATTCTTTCGAGCACTTTACGCTCGTCAATGCCTTTCGGAAGCGGAAGTTGCACCAAAATTCCGTGCGTGAATTTGTCGGAATCGAGCCTATCCACAAGTTCGATAATTTTTTCTTCCGAAGTGTCGGAAGGCAACCGAAACGACTGCGACTCTATACCCGCTTCTTCGCACGCCTTAATCTTGTTGCGCACATAAATTTCGCTCGCAGGGTTATCTCCCACCATAACGACCGCAAGACGAACTTTTTTTCCTGTCTTTTCAAATAATTCGAAAGCTCGTTCTTTGGCGCGCTGTCTTACTTGCGCGGCTATGGCTTTCCCGTCAATTATCTTCGCCGTCATCGTCCAGCTCCTTTTTGAGTTCGTCTTTATTAGCTATTACCGACGCTAAAACGCCGTTTACAAACGAAGCGCTTTTTTCGGTGGAGTAGGTTTTGCTAAGCTCCACAGCCTCGTTAGCCGATACTTTTTCGGGAACGTCGTCGCGCAAAAGAAGTTCGCAAACCGCAATCATAAGCGCCGCCAAATCGGTTTTGTATATGCGCTCGAATGAAAAATCTTTGCTGTATCTTTGGATTACGCTTTTTAAAAATCCGTAATTTTCAATTACCGCGTCATATAATTCTTCGGTAAATTCGGCGTCGGACGGCGCGTCTTTCGCACAAAGCAATTCTTTTGTGAAATCGTTGCGTTCTCCTGTTTCTATATATTCGTACACAAGTCTAAACGCGTTTTCTCTCGATGTTTTTCTACTCATACGCCCTCTTGAAAAAACAAAACTATAGGCTTTAATCGCTTAAAGCCTATAGTTGTCGCTTTGGCAAAATTTACAGCGGCGACTTATCGTTGTCGTCGGGCATTGTCAGTCCGAGAATGTTCACGTTAACAACGCCTACCTTATATTTGCTCATAGTTTCCACGCTGCGCTTTATATTTTCCTGCACTCGGAACGCAACGTCGGAACAGCTCACTCCGAACTCAACGTTAATGAAAACGTCAACGTTAACGGTATTGCCGTACATTTCGGTGCGTATGCCTTTTCCCTGCAACGACGCCACGCCTTTAATTTCACGCACGGCAAGCACTATTATGGAGGATATTAAATTCCGACCATAAGTTACGTCGCCTGTGAAGTTAGCATTGTAGCGGCTTTTAAGAGGCATACGGCACTCCTTGTTTATTCTTATGTATTAGTATAACACAGCGAGCGAAAAAGTTCAATCAATTCGACGCATTAAATTTATTCTACCGGAATAATTCTGACGTCGAGCGCGGTTTTGTCGGTCTCCGAAACTATAATGTCAAGCACCTGAGCGACCTCGTTTTCGGTAAGTTCGTCTGATTTGATTATTATGTTTATGTTTTCGGTAGACGCGGTTACGATTGCGTCTTCGAACCCGAGCGCCTTAATGAGTCCTTCGAGCACAAGTTCGAGGTCCATGTTTTTGGTGAGCGTAAGTTTTTGCGACTCCGCGTCGGCTACGGCTTCGGTTGTGGACGCCTCGTTGTTGATTATGGCGTCAAGATACAATATAGTTTGCTCGCGCGTAGTTTGGCGGTCGGTGCGGTAAGTGGTGAAAAAGTTACCGTAACTCACGTTGTCGGACGCGCTCGCTTTCGTTGCTCTGCTGTTTAGGAAAATATTCAAACAGCCCGTAACCACCAAAAGAGCCACCATGCCCGCGAGTATGAAAATCTTTTTCTTTTTGCTTAACATAAATTGTTCCTCCATTTTTTATTTTAATACTTTTTTTTACTTCATGGGATACACGTTGATTTTGTTTTGCGGAATGTCCAGCAAAACGGATACCGCATTCATAACATCCAATTTAACCGCAATATTGTTTCCTCCTTGACAGATTATAATTACGCCGAGCGCTTTGGGGTAAACCTCTTTCAGCACTATGGGAGAACTCGTCCCTTGCGACTGAATGATAGTCGGCGTAGTGGTTACGTTGTTACCCGAGTTGGAGGTGGCATAGGCAATTATTTTTTCCACGCCGCTCTCCCAATTTACCACAACTTTGACTTTGCCCACCCCTTTCATTGCTTCGAGCGCCGACACAAGTTCGCTTTCGGTTTTGCCGCAATAATCTGCGGAAACCGTCGTGGCGTCGCTAACAGGCGTTTTCGCGCCGCTCGCTCTTGCCGAAAAGTAAATCACGAGCATAATCGCCACAGCGATAACCGCTATAATGATTTCCAAGTGTTTTTTTGATTTCAGCGACGCAATAAATTGTTTGATTTTCGATTCAGCTTTCATAAACCGCTATCACGTCCTTATTAACTGCCAAATACAAGGAAACCTTATTTCGGAGTAGCTCATACTTATTTATATGCTCGGATTGTCCGACAATGACAACTTGGCTCAAATTTATTTTCACCGATTTGATCTCGGGTGCGGCTAAAGAAAAATCGCCTTCAACATACACTTCTCCGAGCTTTATTCCGTCGGCTTCGAGCGCCGATTTCAACCCGTTTATAAGCGATTTTTTTTTGAGTTCTTCTGCATAATTTATGTACTTGTCTTGCAGTTGCACGTTTTCGCCCAAAAGAACGCCGTCGGGAGAGCATCCGTTTTTAACGAGCGACGGAAGCGGCAAAATAACGATTAGCACCGTAACCGCCGCAAACACCGATTTTATATACTTGTTCATTCTGCCCGACGGCAAAATAAGGTCTATAACCGCGCCCAACACCACTATACCGAGTATGCTCAGCACCCATCCGCCCAACGCTTTCATAACGCAAGATTCCCCGTGCAAATTATCAGTAACAAAAAAATGAAATACAGAAAAGCTATTGCAAGCACCACCGACACCAAAAGCGTAAGATTTTTGGCAAGCGACGACACAAGCGAACTCATGCGACTGTCGCCGAGCGGCTCTATTACGGCGCCCGCGAAGTGTAAACTCAGCACAAGCATAAGAATTTGCACTACGGTGGGAATAACCGATACGAACAGCAAAACGAGAGCAGTTGTCCCCACAGCGTTTTTCACGAGAACGCTCCCCGACATAACGAGGTTCAATCCGTCCGACAAATATCCTCCTATTACGGGAACATATTTGCTTATAGCAAATTTTGCGGTTCTAACCGAAACGCCGTCGTATACCGATGCCGTAATCCCTTGCACCGCCATAAAAGCCGTGAATACGAAAAACGCAGTGCCAAGCAACCATTTTGAAACGCTTGAAAAAAATCCCGACAACTTGCCGAGTTTTACTCCGTCCGATAAATTTCCGACAGCAGTCATAACAATACCCACAATAAAAGCGGGAATAATAAAAACGGTTATGAGTTCGGCTATTCCGCCTATTAAAATTGCCACGCCCGGCTTATATACCGCAACCGACGAACCCGCTCCGACCGCAGTCATTAAAGTAAGCAAAATAGGAAACGTAATGCGCATTTGATTCCTAAGTTCGTTAACCGTTTTACGAACTGCTGCGATTAAAGAAAAAATTTGAGTGAACAGTATCACGATAAGCAATGCCACGCACGCATAATAAACGATATTTTGAACGGAATCGGAAGCAAATTTGCCTCTTAACGAGCTCATAAGACTGTATGCAACGGCTATTGTTATAATCGAAACTATAATGGGCAAATAGTTCGCTATGTTCACGCCGAGCACGCTTGCGATATATGAAATAAATGAACTGTAGTCGTTCGAAAGATTACCCGATATAACCGCTTTTATTCTGTCTTTAAGACCGCTTGTTCCTATCAAAGCGCGTTGGCTGTCGGACAGAGTGGAAAGATAAGCTTCGAGTTCGGATAGGTCGAGATTATCGACAATATTGTCCACGTTTTCGGTGAGTTCTTTTTCCGCTTCGGAATTGTCGGCTCGCGCCGGTTCCGCATAAGCGAACGACGCCATGCAGAGATATAGAATCAACACGACTACAATTACGGCAAGCTTCCTTTTCATGCGAGCACTCCCGCAATCGTATTAAACAGCATGGTGATAATGGGCAACGCGAGCACCATTATAATAAGCTTGCCGCCTAAAATAATTTTTTCCGCCAAAGCCTTTTGCCCGCTGTCTTCAACTATTCCCGCCGAAAAATCGGCAATATAGCCGATTGAAATTATTTTCATTACGGTTTTATATATTGTTGTGGGAATTCCCGTTTTTTCCGCAATCGACGAGAGCGTGGAAAAAACCTCAGTAAAATAATCGATTACCGAAAGTAAAATTATGCAACCGCCCGCTATTCCCACAAGCATTGCCACTTCGCTTTTTTGCTCGCGCAAAAGCACGACGCAAAACGCCGTAACTATTCCCATTGCGGAAATTTTAACTATATCCATAAGCAATACAGTCCGAATATAGTTCTAAGCGTGTCAAAAAGTCCCGCAATCAAGTCGACAACCATAAATAAAACGATTACAAGCCCCGCAAGTGTTGTTATTGTGGCTATTTCGTCTTTATCGGCTTTTTTGAGAACTTGCCCTACTATCGCCGTTATAATTCCCACTGCGGCTATTTTGAAAATTATGTTTATATCCAACCGCGCCTACCTCACAAAATAAGAATACCTATTGCCAATCCCAAAAGAACGCTGAGCTTGAGCCCCACGTTCCCCGTTCTTTTGAATTTTTCGTTTTCGTCGGAATATAGCTCGTAAAATCTTTTGTTATAATTTTCAAGCTCGTATAGTTGAGTTTCGGCGTCGGAACTCCCGAGCGAAGTAAAAAAATCGGACACAAGCCTTTTTTCTTCCGCTTTTAAGAATTTGCCTTCGGGCTCGAATTTTTCGTAAGGCGCGGCGCAAAACTTTGCTATTTGTTTGGAGAGCTCCGATTGAGCCGAACCGCTATATTCGCTTAAAATCGCGAACAGGTTCTCGTGCCTAAACGATATGTCGGCAATCAATTTTTCGGTGAGTTTTACGCACGAATCGAAATACAAAACTTTGCTTTTTTTACGTTTTGTATTCCAAAGCCCTACCATAGCGGAAGCCGTCATGCACAGACACACAATAGTAAGTTTTGTAATCATAGCGGGTCTCTCCGCGTAATCGGCTCGAAATTTTGATTAAAAATGCCTTCGAGCGTTCCCGCCCCGTTTCGTTCCGACAACTCTACGAAACGTTCGAACGATTTGTTTTTAATAAGCCGTTCGAATCCTCTTTTTTCGGTTAGGCGGGCACAACTGTCGGAGTGCACCGACGCAAACACGCTCACTCCGCTCGCTATTGCGTTTTCGACAGCCTCCACATCTTCTCTGCCGCACAATTCGTCGGTTACTATAATGTCGGGACGCAAGGCGCGTATGCCGTGCATAAAGGCGTATTCTTTGGTACAGCCCGAAATTACGTCGGAATTCGTTCCGACGTTTAACGACGGCTTTCCGTTCGATACAGCCGCAATTTCTTCGCGCTCGTCCGCAATCAAAACATTGTTGTGCTCGGCTCGCGACGCCGCAATGCGAGCAAGGTCTCTCAGCATTGTGGTTTTTCCCGCACCCGGCGGAGAAACTATTAAAACGCTTTTATAATGTAAACCGTCAAATAAGTACGGTTCGACTTTGCTTGCGCAGCCTATAACCTCGTGAGGTATTCTCACGTTTAGAGCGGTAAAATTTTTTACTGTTTTAATAGCGCCGTTCTCAAAAACCGTTTCTCCCGCAATGCCTATTCTGACGCCGCCGTCGAGCGTAAGATAACCTTTGCATATTCTGTCGTTTACGGCATACAGCGATTTATCGCACGCCCTAAGCATAATTTGTTTTATGTCTTCGTCGGTCAGTTTTATAGCCGACTCGGGCTTGTCCGATATTCCGCCGCTCGTCAAATACGAATATTTTCCGCAATAGCTCACCGCCGTAGCGCCGCCGCTTCGCAGTCTCAACTCGCAAAGCTTGTCCGAACGTAAAACGCGAAGTGCGGACAATATACAAGAAGGCAATATTTTTTCTAAAACATACGGCATCATCCGTATAGTGTATTCTCGAATTTTCTTAGGTATAACCGCGCATTGAAAAAAACAACCGCGCGGAATTTCGCACGGTTGCCAAAAAATTTTATATTATGTTAAATTCACAACAAAACGCTTATTTTACGCGTTCCATATATGTGCCCGTACGGGTATCAACACGAATTTTCTCTCCTTGATTGATAAAGAGCGGAACTTGAATATTGTAGCCCGTTTCGAGTTTTGCGGGTTTGTTGCCCGCTTTCGAGGTGTCGCCTTGAATGCCGGGTTCGGTTTCGGCAATTTCAAGCTCAACAAAGTTAGGAGGCTCCACCGAAAAAGGAACTCCCTTATAAGACTGCACGGTTACGCACATTTCTTCTTTAACGAATCTGAGCGCATCCGCAACAATTTCGTAGTTGAGCGGCAACATATCGTAGGTTTCCATATCCATAAAATAATATAGCCCGTCCGCATTGTAGGAATATTGCATTTCCTTACGCTCTATATGCGCGTTTTCGTACTTATCCGACGGGTTAAAAGTCTGTTCCAAAACTTGTCCCGTCACCACGTTTTTGATTTTTGCGCGAACGAACGCCGCACCTTTGCCCGGTTTAACGTGCTGAAAGTCTACTATAACATACACTTTGCCGTCTATTTCCACCGTCACGCCTTTTCTGAAATCACCTGCTGAAACCATTAGTTCCTCCTATAAATATAAATTCTTATTAAAGTTTGTTAAGTTAAGGACGTCGTCTTCGCGAACGACAACCAAATCTTCTATACGAACGCCGCCCAACCCGTTGATATAAATTCCGGGTTCCACAGTAACCACCATACCGGGCGACAACACTATTTCGCTCTTTTCCGACAGGTTGGGGCTCTCGTGAATTTCTATACCCACACCGTGACCGAGCGAATGACCGAATTCCTTGCCGTAGCCGTTTGCCCTTATGTATTCGCGGGCAAGCGAATCGGCTTCCATTCCCGTCATTCCCGCTTTCAGATGTTTTAAAGCGTATGACTGGGCTTCCAAAACGATTCCGTGAATCGCTTTCAATTCGTCGCTAGGACTTCCGAGCGTGAACGTGCGCGTCATATCCGAACAATAACCGTTCGCCTTAGCTCCGAAATCGATTAAAATCAATTCGTTTTTTTCAAGCTTTTTATCGGACGGATGATGATGAGGATTAGCCGAATTTTCGCCGAAAGACACAATATTATCGAACGCGAGCGAATCGGCTCCCGACCTAATCATTTCAAACATGAGCTCTGCGGAAACTTCCCGCTCGGTTACGCCCGGTTTTATCATGGGCACGATTTTCGCGAGCGCCCGCTCCGCTATTCTTTGCGAATTTTCTATTTTGTCGATTTCGTCTTGCGTTTTGACTATTCGCTTATCGGCAAGAATTTTGCTCGCGGGTTCGAATTTGAACTCGGCAAGCTCGGTTTCCATTCGTTTGTATTCGCTTACGGTTACGAAAAGTTCTTCATAACCCAAAATGCGAGCGTCGAGACGTTTCAACTCGCGCACAAGCGCAGAATAAAATTCCGACGGCTTCACTATGATTACGGTGAAATCGGGCAACGAATTGCGCGCATAATTTTCATACCTGAAATCGGTGAAAAACAGTTTTTCGGTTGCCGTTATGAGCGCCGTACCCGCCGACGTGTCTATACCCGTAAAATACCGTCTGTTTGCGGGCGACTGCACCAAATAAGCGTCTATGCTGTTGTCAAACATTGTTTCCTCCGTTTTAGTAAAGCTTCGAACTCTTATTTCGAATCTTTCAAATATATTATACCATATAACCTACCGAATGTTCAATCGTTTTTATGAAAGTTTTTCATAATTAGCGCGTCGTCGCTCATTGTCCCGTCCGATTCGCACACGATATACGGAGTGAGACGGTATTCGTCTATCAAATTCGCAAGCGGTTCGTAGTCGGGACCGTATATATTGTCCGCAAAAGTCAAATGTCTGATTTCACCGCTTGCGCCGTACTGTATTTTCGAAAAGTGAATGTGCATGTTTTTCGTTTTTTCGTCGCCTAGTTCTTTTGCCGTAAGCTCTATAATTCTTTTGTAGTCGTCTTTCGTTTTAAGAGAGCCTTGCGAATAAGAATTGATATGACCGAAATCATAACAAGGATACAACCGCGAATCGACTTTGCAAAAATCGATAATTTCTTCAACTCGTCCTATTTGTCTCATTTTTCCCATAGTTTCGGGACAAATGATATAATCGTTAAATTGCGAATCGAAAGCGGCGTGAACGCATTGCATAAGATATTCAATATTTTTCTTTGCAAGACTAACAGCGTCGGCGCGCTCGAATTCACCGCAACTCGCGGGATGAAATACGACGCGAACGCCGCCCATTTTTTTCACAGCTACTATCGAATCGAGGATATACCCCACCGACTTTTCAATCATAGATTGCGAGGGGTTCGCAAAATTAGTGTAGTACGGCGCATGAGCGCTTATTTCGATTTTATATTTTTCAAATTCTTCTTTGATTTTTGCGGCGGCGGCATCGCCTATTTTAACGCCGCGCCCGAAAGAATATTCGAAAGCGTTAAGTCCGAGCGAGTTCAGCCAAGCGGCTTCTTCATAGGTATGTTTGTGCCCCGATTCGTAAAATGAATTGGAATTTCCCGAAGGGCCTATCCTTAACATAATTTAATTACCTCCAACTTGCGTCTAAGTATATTTGTTTTTTCAGCTCTTGCGGAGTTGCGAATTTTTTTATATCGCGTAATCTTCGCACAAACTCGACGCGCATTCGCTTCCCGTACAGGTCGCCGCAAAATTCGGACAACATTGTTTCCACCGTTACGTCGTATTCGCCGAACGTAGGTTTATTCCCTATGTTAGTAACCGATTTGTATTCTATTCCGTTCACTACGCTTACGGTGGCATATACTCCGTCTTTGGGTAAAAGTTTGTCCGAGCCGTAATCGAGGTTTGCGGTGGGAAAATCAAACATTCTGCCCACTCCTCGCCCATGACAAACTTCGCCCTCAATAAAATAGCCGTGCCCAAGCAGCTTCGCGGCTGTTTCCGCATCTCCTTCGCGTAACTTCGATTTTATCAAAGTGCTCGAAACGCGTTCGCCGTTATGTAAGACGGGCGGCACTACTTTGCATGCAATAGCGCGAGCGGAGCAAAACCGCGACAAATATTCGGTGTCGCCTTCCGCTCCCTTTCCGAATTTATAATCGTAACCGCACACTATGCCTTTAACGTTCAACCGAGAAACTATAAACTCCAAAAAATCGTTTTTAGAGGTTTGCATGAGCTCTTTCGTAAACGGAACGGCGAAAACGATTTCAACGCCCGCTCTTTCGAAAAGCTTTAATCGCTCGTCAAACGTAAAAATGAGTTTTTCGCCTTTTGAAAGAAACGGATAAGGATTGTCGGAAAACGTCATAACGCAAGCTCGCGCCTCGTATTCTTTCGCAAGCGTCTTAGTGCTTTCTATTAACGCGGAATGCCCTTTATGCACGCAATCGAAAAAACCGAGCGCCAAGCACACGGGCAAATCGTATTTTGTGTTAAAAGTGAGCACTTCCATATCAGTCTCTCAAATATGTTTTGATTTTCACGTTTCCGTCTATGTTCTCGGCTATTCCGAACAACTCGTTTTTGCAATACAACGCATAACAGCCTTTTTCTTCGCGCGACGCTTTGATTTTAATTCCGTTACAAAGAGGCGTATAAAATTCGTCGGATAGCGTCACATTAGGCAAATCTTCGAGAGCTGTTTCTACAGAAACAAGAGCACTCTCTTTCGATTTTTCGAGCTCTTTGAAGCTGACGGAATTCTCCGCCGAAAATCTTCCGCACTTGGTTCGCTTAATCGAAACCATTGTAGCGCACGAATTCAAACGCTTGGCTATATCGCGGCACACGCTTCGAATATAAGTGCCCGCCGAGCATCGTATTCGCATCAAATATGTATTTTCCGCCGTTTGCCTAACAAGCTCGATATTATGTATTTCCACTTCGCAAGCTTTCAAGTCGGCAACAACTCCGTTGCGAGCGAGTTTATAGGCTCGTACGCCGCCTATACTCTTAGCGCTGTATTGCGGCGGAATTTGCATTTGTTTCCCGACAAATTCGGGCAACACGGAAATCATATCTTCTTTCGACGGAATTGTTTGAGTGGTTTCGCAAACGGCTCCGTCGCCGTCCAAAGTATCGGTGGCATAACCAAAGCAAAATTCGGCCTCATATTCCTTGTCTTTTTTTAAATAGTACTCGAAAAGTCGCGTAGCTTTGCCCACTCCTATAAGCAAAACGCCTTCGCCCGCAGGGTCGAGAGTGCCCATGTGCCCTATTGCTTTAGTTCCCAAAATTTTTCTGCAAGCAACAACGGCATCGCTGCTCGTTATTCCCTTAGGCTTGTAGAGGTTAAGAACGCCTTTCACAGCGGCATTCCGTCGGTAACGGATTTCACTACTTTCCGCACGACGTCCTCGTAATAACCGCTCACGCCGCAACCCGCCGCAAGCTTATGCCCGCCTCCGCCGAAAACTCCTGCGGCGGCAGCCACGTCGAGCCCCTTAGAGCGATAACTCACTTTAAACTGCGGAGTGTTTTGCTCCGTAATGCAAATCGCGACTTCCACAGTGCCGAGCATCATTCCGTAGTCAATAAGCCCTTCGGTGTCGGCAAGCACGCAACCGCATTCTTCCAAATCGGAAAGACGAATGCTGATTACGCATATTTTTCCGTCGGCAAAAAAGCGCATCGATTCAATCGCTTTCGCTATAAGCTTCGCTTTACCGTAAGTTATATTTTTATAAATATTGCTTGCAATTTTATGCGTGTCGATATTGTGAGAGCTCAATGCCGACGCGATTCCAAACACTCGGGAATTTGTGTTGCTGTGCATAAAATGTCCTGTGTCGGTCGAAAGCCCCACAAACAAATAATAAGCTACGGAATCGTCGATTTCGCCGAGCGGCTCCAAAATATCGAATAGCACTTCGCAAGTACTGCATGCTTCGGCTTTAACGATATTAGTCTCGGCAAAACGATTGTTCGTTTTATGATGGTCTATATTATATGAATGAGCAGCTTTTTGCAAATAGCCCGAATATTTTCCCACACGCATATTGTCGGCGCAATCCACGCAAATAACGAGGTCATACTCTTTGCAAACTTGTTTATTCAAAACGCCGTATTCGGGTAAAAAAGAAAAGTGAGCGGGCGCGGGCGAATCGAAAATAAAATCGCACGACTTTAAATGATTTTCGCACACTCTTTTAAGAGCAAGCCCGGCGCCGATACAATCGCCGTCGGGCCTTTGGTGACCGATTATTAAAACGCTACGCGCATTTTCAATACTCTCAATTACCGTCATTCTTCTTGATTTCCTCTAAAATCTTATCGATTTGAGCGCTGTACTCCAACGAATTGTCCATAGTAAACGTGAGCTCGGGAATAGTTCTCAAATCGTGAAATTCTTTCGAAAGCTCTTTGCGGATAAATCCTGCACTACGGCAAAGCGTTTCAAAAGTTTCTTGCTTGTGCTCGTTGTCGCCGAACAGCTCGACGCTGACTTTTGCCGTTTTCAAGTCTTTTGCAACGTTTACCGATGAAACGCTCACCATAGAAGATATGCGCGGGTCTTTAAGTTTGGATATTATTTGCGAAAGCGTTCTGCGCATTTCGCTGTTTATTCTTTCAGCTCTGTAACTCATATTCTTATTATTTTACCGCTTCCAAATTGTATGCTTCGATTTCGTCGTTTTCGCGAATATCGGTGTAAGCGTCTATATTTATGCCGCACTCGTGCTCTATGCCCACTTCTTTGACGTCCTCTTTAAAGCGTTTAAGTGTGGTAATTGTGCCTTCGCAAACGACTTCGCCATCGCGATACACGCGAACCTTGCTTCCGCGCACGATTTTGCCCGACAGCACATACGAACCCGCGATTGCGCCCACGCCCGTAATCTTAAACACGTTGCGAACCTGAGCTCTGCCCAAAATAACTTCGTTATATTTGGGCTCTCCGAGTCCGAGAACTGCGCGTTCGATGTCGTCGATACATTCGTAAATAACGTGATAAAGCCTAATATCTATGCCGTTTCGTTCAGCCATAGCTTTCGACTCGTTGTCGGGGCGAACGTTAAAGCCTATAATAATCGCTTTCGACACTTCGGCAAGCATAAGGTCGGAATGATTGATTGTTCCCACGCCGCCGTGAACTACCGTGAGCTTCACTTCTTCATTGGCAAGTTTTAACAGCGAGCCGCGTATTGCCTCGACGGAGCCTTGAACGTCCGCCTTAATAATAACGTTGAGTTCCTTTTTCTCGCTCTCGCTGATTTTGTTGAGCATGTCGTCCCAAGTAACCTTAGTGCCTTGATTCGCTTGTTCGTTTTTGATTTTAGCAACGCGCTCGGCAACGACCTGACGCGCCATTTTTTCGTCGGACACCACGAACATATTTTCGCCCGCATTCGGAACTTCGGAAAATCCGAGAATGGATACGGGAGTGCTCGGCCCCGCTTCTTTCACGGCACGCCCTTTGTCGTCAGCCATAGCGCGAACTCTTCCGCTCATGCAACCCGAAACTATATAATCTCCAACTCTGAGCGTTCCGTTTTGTACAATAACGTTTGCGATAGGACCTTTGCCTTTATCGAGCTTAGCCTCGATAATAGCCGCTTTCGCGCTACGGTTGGGGTTCGCTCTGTAATTGTTGTATTCAGCCAAGAACAATACCGTTTCGAGCAACTTTTCAATGCCTTCGCCCGTTTTAGCGGAAATAGGCACCATCATTGTGTCGCCGCCCCACTCGTCGGCAACGAGTCCGTATTCGGTGAGCGACTGCTTAACTTTTTCGGGATTCGCTCCCGGTTTGTCGATTTTGTTTATTGCAACGATTACGGGCACCTTAGCCGCTGCGGCATGATTGATAGCTTCCACCGTTTGCGGCATAATGCCGTCGTCGGCGGCGACGACCAAAATAGCCATATCGGTAACCTTAGCGCCGCGCGCGCGCATTTCGGTGAAAGCTTCATGTCCCGGCGTATCCAAAAACGTTATTTTTTCACCTTTGCACACCACCGAATAAGCGCCTATATGCTGAGTAATGCCGCCCGCTTCGCCCGACGCGACAGCCGTTTTGCGAATGGCGTCCAAAAGCGAGGTTTTGCCATGGTCGACGTGTCCCATTACCGTGATTATTGGCGGACGCTTTACAAGGTCTTGCTCGTTGTCAATTTCGTCGTGAACCGCTTCGAGCTGTTCCTCTTTGGTTTGTTCGAGTTTGAGTTCGAGTTCCACTCCGAGTTCGTTTGCCACAAGTTCCATTGTGGGGAAATCGATAACGTCGTTAATCGAAGTCATTATGTCGAGCTCCATGAGCTTCTTAATGATTTCGTTAGCAGGTTTACCTATTTTTTCGCTGAGAATTTTAACCGTAAGATTCTCGGTCGTTATAACAGCTTTTTCTATTTTTGTGGGAACGAAAACGTGTTGCTCTTTTTGTTTGCGATTTTTAAGCTTGCGCGTTCCCATGCGCTCTTCGTCGAAATCTTCCTGAATAAACCCTTTGCGTATAAGGGTACGCTTATTCATGCCCTTCTTATCGTCGCCCTGTTTCGAATATTCTTTTTTCTTATTGTCAAACGGTTTGCGGGCGTTGGTAATAGACGGGGGCGGAGCCATATCGGCGCGCGGCAAAAGCGGTCGCTTTGCGCCTCCCGTTTGAGGACGCGGAGTTCCCGTGCGCGGAGATTGCGTGCCGCGATTTCCCGCAGGGCGCGCGATGCTTTGAGGCGGACGCGGCGGAACCGGTTTCATAACGCCGCGAATATAGCTCGGGGTAGCGTCGAACTGACGGGTGCGAATAACGGGTTCCGCAGGCTTTACTACGGGCGCGGGTTCTTCTACTTTAACCTCTTCTTTTTTCTCTTCCGCAACCGGCGCCTGTTCCGTTTTAGACGGAGCAAGAGGTTCCTCTTCTTTGGGCGGAAGCGGCAACGGCTGTTTTACGGGCGCGGCGGCTTCCGCTTTTTTTTGCAGCTCTTCTTTTTTAAGCTTCTCGATTAAACGTTCGCGTTCCTTAAAAGCGTACAAAATGCCGTCGAGCTTTTTGCGCGTATCTTTAATGTTGCCGAGCAGTGCCGAAAGCTCGCCTTGTGTTTTCAAAGCGTTAAGCCTTTTGATATTGCCGAATTTGCTTTCCTCTTTTTCGGTTTCCGCACTTTTGACTGTATTTGTCAATTACCTTACCTCCGAGCCTATTAAACGGTAGTTTTCGCCGAGCCGAGCGAGCATAGCTTCTGACATTTGCTTATCGAGCACGGCAACCACCTTACAGTTTTTTCTGCCTACGGTGTTTTCCAAAACGTTTTCGGATAGCACTACGGGCACGTGTTTTTTTTCGGCAACCGCAATTACTTTCTTTTTTGTGTTTTCGGTTGCCGTATTGCACAAAAATATTATGTGATAACGTTTTTTATACGATTCCAACGTGTCGGCGCCGTATACGACTTTTCCCGCTTTCACGGCAAAGCCTATTAACGATTCAACTTTATCTCTTATCACCGTAAGTCGAACGTATCTCCTCGTATATTTGCTGCGGAATTTCGGAACCCAAATGCTTGCCGAGAATTCCTTTCGCGCACTTTTCGACGCATTTCGGGTTAGAACATACATAAGCGCCTCGTCCGTTCTTTTTGCCGATGACATCTACCGACACAACTCCGTCGGGCGACTTCACAATTCTCAAAAGTTCGCGCCTGTCGAACATTTGCCTGCACGCCACGCACATTCTTTGAGGGACTTTTTTTTGTTGGGAATTGTTATTCAAGTTCGCCCAAATCCTCATCGAACAAATCCGTTTCGGCGTCTGCGGGAGCCGTAGCGGGTTCTGCGGCGGGAGCCTCTTCCTCTTCGCTTGATTCGTCGGCATCTTCCTTCATGAGCGACGAATACGGTTTAACGTCTATTTTCCAACCCGTGAGACGCGCCGCAAGTCGCGCGTTTTGCCCGTCTTTGCCTATTGCGAGACTGAGCATTTCGTCCATAACTACTGCTTTCGCGGTCTTCTCCTCGTCGTTTACCTGCACCATAACGACTTTTGCGGGACTGAGAGCTCGCGCGATAAATTCCAAAATATCGGGGCACCAATGTATTATATCGATTTTCTCGCCGCCGAGTTCCGAAACAATCGCGTTTACGCGCATACCGCGATTTCCAACGCAAGCGCCCACCGCGTCGATGTCTTTATCTTCGCTGTAAACTGCCATTTTGGTGCGATAGCCTGCTTCGCGCACAATCGACTTTATAGTTACGAGACCCGCCGCAATTTCGGGAACTTCGATTTCAAACAATCTTTTCACGAAGCCCGACACTGTGCGAGAAACGATAATTTGCGGACCTTTGGGTCCCGTCTTGATTTTTTTAACGTAAACTTTGATTTTATCGCCTACCGCGAACTTATCGTTTGGCGCTTGGTCTTGCGGCATGAGAACGGCTTCGAGTTTGTTGATTTCAACATACACGTTTTTGCCTTCGAGACGACGAACTACGCACGTTACGAGCTCGTCCTCTTTTTGGCTGAGTTCGCTGTATGCGAGCTCGCCTTCCACCTCGCGCAACTTCTGCATAATAACCTGCTTTGCCGTTTGAGCCGCTATTCTGCCGAAATCGCTCGGAGAAATTTCCTCTTTGACGATATCGCCGATTTTATACTTGCGGTCGAGTAAGCGGGCGTCTTCGAGACTGATTTGAGTGTCTTTGTCTTCAACCTGCTCCACAACCGTTTGATAGGCTATGATTTTAATTGTGTTGCGCTCGGGCACGAGCTTCACGGTTATTGCCTTGCTCGTTCCCGTATGCTTTTTATACGCAATCACGAGCGCCGTTTCGAGCGCTTCTATGAATACGGATTTCTTAATTCGTTTTTCTCTTTCGAGCTCGTCGAGAGCCGCGAAAAAATCTTTCTTTATCATTTTGAGTTTTCCTCCACTTTATTCGAATTTAACCAACGGACGCACGAAAGCGATTCTTGTGCACTCTATGCTTTCCTCGCCCGAAGGAGTTGAAATTTTAACGGCATTTTCGTTCTTTTCCACGAGGACGCCTTCGTAAAACTTTTTTCCGCGTAACGGCGCGTAGAGCTTTATTTCAACTTCTTTGCCGTAATTGCGCTCATAGTCGCGTTTAGTCTTAAACGGACGGTCGAGACCTGGCGAAGAAATATTGAAAATATACGGTTTGTCGCATGTAGGATTCAACTCGTCGATTACGGGATTGACGGCGTTGTGAACTATTTCGCAATCGTCTATCGTAACGCCGCGAGGAATATCTATATAAACAGTCAAGTTCATGCCGTCCGCTTTTTTTGCGTACTCGACGTCGACTACTTCAAACCCGAGCTCTTCTATAATCGGCGTAAGCGCCTGTCTCGTTTTTTCGACTACCGTGTTTTCCAAGCTTTCCGTCCTTTACATGAATTGAGAGCGGGCTAACCGCCCACTCTCAAAGCATAAATCTTAAGCTACATATATTTTAGCACAACGCGCAAAAATATGCAAGCGTTTTCATGCGAGTTTTACCGCTATTTTCATGAAAACTTCCATAGTCGCCAATGCGTCGTATATCGCTCGGTGAGCGCCCTTGTTTTCCACATTGAAAAACTTAGTCAAAGTGCCGAGCTTGTAGTTTTTAAGTCCGGGAAAATACGTTTTTGCCAAAGACAGCGTGTCCATCAAATTATTATCGAAAAAAATGTGCAACGGCGCTCCGTATGCTTTTATAAACCCGTGGTCGAACTGTACGTTTTGCCCTACCAAAATAGCTCCGTTAACAAACTTATAAAAATCGGTTAAAACCTCTTCGACGTGAGGTTGCCCTTTCACGTCGGCGTCTTCGATATGCGTAAGCTTTGTTATGCGTTCGGGAATGGGAATTTCGGGGTCGATAAAAGTGGAAAAAGTTTCGCTCACTTTGCCGTCGCGCACTTTTACCGCGCCTATTTCTATTATTTTGTCGGTATCGGGATTAAAACCCGTAGTCTCTATATCGAAAACGCAAAAAGTTTTTCCGAGCATAAACGGCGGTATTTTCTTTTCTTCGACGGGGGCTTCGAAAAGCGAGAATTGTTTTTCCTCAACATATTTTTCGGGAAAAACGGTACCGTACTCGTCGGGCACTCGGCGGCGAAGACGGTTTGGCACAAAATTTTCGGGTAGAGTGCAAAGCGAAATATCTTTTATGATAAAAGATTTCGACCCATCGCCCCTGTAAGTGTCTTCGTCGATTTTGCCGCGTGCCACTATCTGTTTTCCCGCCGTAAGCAAAGCGAATTGCTCCACAGTTTTCTTAGTGGGAAAATATACGCACGAAATTCTCCCCGTGAAATCTTCGATTGAAAATTTATAGAACTTTTTATCGGACTGCGTTTCGCCCTCTTTCGGCTTGCGCTGTTGTTCGTAAATTTTGGAAAGCGTTCCGCACAAAACGGCGGATTCCTTAGGCGCGGTAACGTCTTCTATGTATCCTGCGGGTTCGTATATGATTTTCCCGATAAATTCTTCGACATTTTGCGGGCGTATGAGTCTGCCCTCTTCGGGGCGGTCGAGAATATAATTGCCGAGCTTTTGAGCGCGTTCTTCGCTTGCTTCTATTTTATTCTCGCTCGACACAAGTTGTAAAATAATTTGTTCGCAAAAGTTGGCGCTTAAAAAATCTTCGATGTCCGCTTGAATTTTTTGAGCGACGCAATAATCGTAAACGCTTTCGCACAGCGTAAGTTTGATTACGAAAGAACCGTCTTCGCGCGGCTCGCAATACACGTCTTTATCGGTAAGCGTGTTAGCAAGCGTGGGATACGCCGACAAAAACGCGAAAAAGTCCGCTTTGAAAAAGTCGAAATCGAAATGACTTTTTTTCAGTTTTATATTCACTTCCGCCGTGCTTTGAATAAGCTTTTTGAAAGTGTTAACTATGTATTCGCGGCGCTCGGCAAGCGTCTGCTCTTTCGACGCGGGATATATGAAATTGAAATCGCAAGTGCATTTTCGCACATTCACATTCACGGAAGAAAGCTTGATAAAATCAAACTTGTTTTCCGTGAGTTCGTTGAATTTGCTTAGCACTTTTTCCATACTTTCCTCAATGTTTTTTGCTTATGTATTCGTCAAGCAATTTTTTCAGTTCCGCAACTATATTTTCGTTGCTCACCGTTTTAAGAATTTTCCCGTGCGAGAAAATAACCGATTTGCCTTCTCCGCCCGCTACTCCGAAATCCGCTTCCGACGCCTCGCCCGGTCCGTTTACCACGCAACCCATTACGGCGACTTTGAGCGGCTCCGAAACGTTTTCGAGCAATACTTCCACTTCGTCGTATATTGCGGAAAGATTGATTTTGCAACGAGAACAAGTGGGGCAAGAAACAATTTCGCAATGTTTTTTCAAGCCGAGCGCATAAAGAATTTTATTCGCGACTTCCGCTTCCGTCACGGGAGAACCGGTAAGCGACACGCGAATAGTATTGCCTATTCCGTCAAGCAGTAACGAGCCTATCCCGATTGAAGACTTAACTATTCCCGAAAGTTTCGCGCCGCTTTCGGTAATGCCGAGATGCAACGGATAGTCGCATTTTGCGTCAAGCATTCTATATGCTTCGGTGCACGTTCGCACGTTCGACGATTTAACCGATAACACAATATCGTAAAATCCGTATTTTTCCAAAAGCGCCGCATGTGCGAGCGCGCTTTTGCAAAGCCCTTCGGCAGTTCTTCCGTATTTAAGTTCTATATCCTTTTGCAACGAACCGCCGTTCACGCCTATTCGTATCGGCGTGCCGTTTGCTTTGCAAACTTCGGCGAGCTTTCTCACGTTTTCGCAAGAACCTATGTTGCCCGGATTGAACCTTACTTTTTTAAAGCCGAGTTCGCTGCATGCCGCCGCGAGCTTCCAATCGAATTGAATGTCGGCTACAAGAGGCGCTTTTGCTTCTTTCACTAATTTACGGCAACTGCTTAAATCGTCGTCGTTACATACCGCAAGCCGAATAATATCGCACCCCGCTTGCTCCAACTCGCGGATTTGCGCAAGCGTGGAATTGAAATCCGAAGTCGCGGTATTAGTCATAGATTGCACCGATATTTTCGCATCGCCGCCTATAACCACGTCTCCTACAGTAACTTTTCTCTTTTCGCGCATAACCGCCTCCGAAAATCTTGCTTGCTACCTTAACACAATTCCCACAATATCGAATATAATCACAAACGCCATTAAGAGCAATAGCCCCACCGTGTGAATATAGTTTTCCACTTTTCTGTTAACGGGTTTGCCTCGTATCCACTCTATAATCGTAAACACTACCTTAGAGCCGTCTAACGCCGGAATAGGCAAAAGATTAAATAATCCGAGATTGCTTGCAATCAGCGGCAACAAAACGAATATATTGCGCCAATTCGCCGCCGAAACCGAAGCCATCATGCCTACCGTTCCGACGGGGCCCGTAATAGACGTTAGCGCGACTTTTCCCGTTATAAGGTCGAAAAAGCTCCCGAGAATAGTCCAAGACATTTTGGCGGTAAACGGAATACAGTAAACAAATGCGTCGCCAACGCTCTTATTGCCGTATTCGCGGAGCGACTCGAAGCCGAAACCGCTGTACGCTTCCTTGCCGTCGCCCGGCACAATGTTTTGCACCGTGAGTTTAACTTCCTTTTCGGAGCCGTTACGGAGCACTGTAACGGTTACTTCGTCGCCGAGTTTCAAATCCGAAGTATAGTCCTCGAACGAATGCATAACGTTTATTTTCTTTCCGTTTACCTCTATGATTTCGTCTCCCTGTTCCAAGAGACAATACGGGTTTGTCTTTTCGGCATCCGAATAATAACGTTGCGTCACGTGCGGAGTGGCAAACCCCACAATCAAAATAAACAGAAATGAAAATAGCACCGCAGACAAAAGGTTAAAGACCCCGCCCGCCAAAAGCACTATTATGCGCTTCCACGGCTTTTCGTCCACAAACGAGCGAACGTCGGGATTTTCACTCGTCTCGCTTTCTCCTTCAAACGCGCAAAAGCCGCCGAGAGGAATAAGCCTCAAAGAAAAAACTTCACCGTTTTTCTTTTTGCGGCTCAAAAGCTTAGGTCCGAAACCTACCGAAAACTCGTTGATTTTGAATTTAAGAATTTTCCCCGCAATATAATGCCCGAACTCGTGTATTATTACCATGAGCAAAAGGATTACAATTGCAAGAAAGATATATAAAACTATCAAACCTCACTCCGTCTTTTTAATTATAGTCCATCATAAGTTTTTCGTAAGTTTCATTGTGAACGGCGAATATTTCCTGCGCCGAACCGTATTCGCGCACGGTCGCCGCATCGAGAGTTTTTTGCACAAGCTCGCCTATTTGCAAAAAACTTATTTTTCCGTTTAAAAACAGAGCGACCGCCGCTTCGTTCGCCGCGTTCATTACGCACGGCGCCGTTTTCCCCGTTTGCAAACACTTTTTCGCAACTTTGGGCAACGGGAACAAATCTTCTTTCGGAGACAAAAACGTCATATTGCAAAAATCAAGCGGCTTTACGTCGGATTCGAGCCTTTCGGGATAGCTAAACGCCGTTTGAATGGGAAGCCTCATATCCGGCGACGACATTTGCGCTATAACGGAACCGTCGCAAAATTCCACCATAGAGTGAATTATGCTTTGCGGATGAATGACGTAGTCTATGTTAAGCGTATCAAACAGCCAACGCGCTTCGATAATTTCGAGTCCTTTGTTCATCATCGTAGCGCTGTCTACCGAAATCTTTTTTCCCATTTGCCAAGTTGGGTGTTTAACCGCGTCTTCGGGCGTAACCGAAAACAATTTAGATTTGTCGTAACCGTAAAACGGACCGCCGCTCGCCGTTAGAATCAATCTTTTCAAATCACTTTTATGCCCCGCGCGCAAACATTGCCAAATTGCCGAATGTTCGCTATCCACAGGCAAAAGTTCAACGCCTTTCTCACGCGCAAGCTTTGTTACGAGTTCGCCCGCCGCAACAAGCGGTTCTTTGTTTGCAAGCGCAATCGTAGTTCCCTTTTCGATTGCCGCAAGCACGCTAATCAGCCCAACGCACCCCACTACCGCCACAAGCACAATGTCGCAATCTACCGAAGCGGCGTCTTTTAAGCACTCTGTACCGCAACCGACTTCGCAAGCAAGAGAGTCTTTCACCTTGCGATATTCGTCGGCATTGCAAATTCCCGCATAATCGGACTTGAATTTTTTAGCCTGAGCAATCAAAAGCTCGGAATTGGAATTTGCCGTGAGCGCCGCAACCTTAAACTTATCGGGATATTTTTCGACTATTTGCAAAGCCTGCGTGCCTATATAGCCAGTGCTTCCTATTATAGCAATCCGTTTCATATTAAATAATCAAAAAACTCAAATAAATGTAAATGACCACAGCATTAAACATCATGCCGTCTATTCTGTCGAGCACGCCGCCGTGACCGGGCATAAAGGTACCGTAATCTTTAATTCCGCACTTTCTTTTCAAATACGACGCCACGAGGTCGCCCATTTGATTAAACACCGAGCCGAGCAGACCGAGCATGAGAAAATGCACTACGTTGGCAATTTGTCCGCTTCGAAAAAGTTCTGTTTTAAGCCAACCGAATCTTGCGAACAAATACACGAGCATAGCTCCGCCTATTCCGCCCAAAAGACCGCCTATGGCGCCCGAAATCGTCTTTTTCGGACTTATGTTTGGGCACAGTTTGGGACCTTTTAAAAGCGAGCCGACAAAATAAGCGAAAGTGTCTGTTAAACAAGACACGATAAACACAAGCAATATTGCGTCAACCCTAAACGTTGCGGGCAAATAATTGAGCCCGAGCATATACGATAAAACGGTTACGGGGTATATCATTGCAAGCACTGTCGAAACCGCGTTGTTCTTAGTCCTTTTCTTGCTTGCCGCACAGTAAATGAAACATATTGCGGTTAAAAGAGCGAACACTCCGAAAAATCCCGCTATTCCCAACCCCTCGTCAAGATATTTCGAAATAAAGAAAAACGCAAGATAACCGACAAAAATATGCAAAAACACAAAAATATCGAGCGGCGGAGAAAACTTTTTGTCGAGAGCTCGACAGAGCTCTATTCCGGCGCCTACCGCAACCATGAGCACGAATATATCGAAAAAAATCTTGTTGACGCAAATCGACAAGAGCACGGTTCCGACGTAAACCGCCGCAATAAATATAGCCGTAATCGACCGAGTTTTCATGGTTTAACCTTTCCGAATCTGCGTTCTCGCGCAGAATAATCGTTTAAAATTTCATACAATAATTTTTGAGAGAAATCGGGCCAAAGCGTTTTGGTGAAAAACAGTTCGCTATACGCGCATTGATACAGCATGAAATTGCTCAAACGCGACTCGCCGCCCGTACGCACCACAAGGTCGGGGTCGGGCAAATCGGCAGTGTAGAGCAGTTTCGAAAAAGCGGCGGTATCGAGCTGTTTTCCGTTTTGAACGGCTACGTTAACCGCTCTCAAAATTTCGTCGCGAGCGCCGTAGTTAAGAGCAATATTGAACGTTCCGCCCGAATTGGAAGCGCTCTTCTTGATTGCGTCCGCAATAATATTACGCAAGCTTTCGGGAAAATATGACACGTCGCCCATTATACGGACGCATATATTTTTTTCGAGAAGTTCGCTTAAAAACTCGGTGAAATACTCTTCCATCAGCTTAAAAAGAGAGTCCACTTCGTCTTGCGGGCGATTCTTATTTTCTGTTGAAAACGCATACACGGAAACGAACGGAATGCCTATTTCAAAACACTCGTTCACAATTCGGCGCATTGTTTTCACGCCCTCTCTATGCCCCGCCTTACGCGGTAAAAATCTTTTTTTTGCCCATCTGCCGTTTCCGTCCATAATAAAAGCTACATGGCTCGGCAAATTTTTAGGGATATTATTAAATTTCAAGAATTTCGGATTCCTTGTCTTTAAGCAATTTGTCAACCGATTCTATGAATTTATCAAGCGACTTTTGCACGTCTTTTTCGTATGAAGCGACTTCGTCTTCTGTTATAACGCTGTCTTTTTTCAGCTTTTTAAGAGAATCCATAATATCGCGTCTTTCGTTGCGCAAAACCACCTTCGTGTCTTCCGAAATACGCTTAACTTGCTTAGTCAAATCTTTGCGGCGCTCTTCGGTGAGTTGCGGAAACACAAGACGTATAGTTTTTCCGTCGTCGGTGGGATTGATTCCTATATCCGACGCGTTAATCGCTTTAACAACCTCTTTGAGCATACTCACGTCATAAAGCGATATAACGAGCATACGGGCTTCGGGCACGGTTATTGTCGCCATTTGCGACAGCGGCGTGAGCGTGCCGTAATAGTCGACCGCAATTTTATTAAGAATTTGCGGGTTTGCACGCCCCGCTCTTATAGACAAAAATTCCGATTTGAGATGCTCGAAAGCTTTATTCAGTTTGCTTTCGTATTGAGCGAACTCTTCTTGAACCTGAGGGTTAGATATTGCCATAAATTCCTCCGAGAAACGTTTTATTTATTATATCAAAAAATCGGCGGCAACACAACTGTTTTAGCTGATTATTGTGCCCACTTTTTCTCCCATAGCGGCTTTAATCAAGCCTTGCTCCGAATTGAGCCCGAAAGCGATAATGGGTATATTGTTCTCCATGCACATTGTAATGCTTGTAATATCCATTAAATGCAGTTCTTTGTTAATAACGTCCATATACGATATTTTGTCGAACTTTTTGGCTTTCGGATTTGTTTTCGGGTCGCTGTCGTAAAGTCCGTCAACGTTTTTTGCCATTAAAAGCACGTCGGCTTTAATTTCGGCGGCTCTGAGCGCCGCGCCCGAATCGGTGGAAAAATACGGGTTGCCCGTGCCGCAAGCGAAAATAACTATGCGTTTACATTCGAAATGTTTAAGCGCTTTTCGCAAAATATACGGTTCCGCAACCGCAGGAATGCTTAGTGCCGTTTGCACCCTCGACTGCACACCTTCTTTTTCGATTGCGTCTTGCAAAGCGAGAGCGTTCATAATTGTTGCTAGCATCCCCATGTGGTCGGCTGTAACCCTGTCCATATCGGTACCCTGTCTGCCGCGCCAAAAATTGCCGCCCCCCACAACTACGGCTATTTCTATACCGCGGCGATGAAGACTGACGAGTTGCGAAACCACGTGTTTAACGGTTTCGGGGTCTATGCCCACACCTTTTTCGCCCGCAAGAGCTTCGCCGCTGATTTTCAACAAAATTCTTTTATACATTCCGTTTATCCTCCGCCGTTTTCAAACATTTTTCTTTATAAAAGAATGGGACACCAAAACGGTTTGTTCGGTGTCCCGCCAAAATAATAAGCGTTTTTATTTATTTTGCATTTTTGCCACTTCTTCGGCAAGATTATCGACTTTCTTTTCAAGGCCTTCGCCCATAACGAAGCAAGCGAAGCGAACGATTTTAACGGCGCAACCAGCCTTTTTGGCAAAGTCGGCTACGAGTTGCCCAACAGTTACGTCGGGATTTTTAACAAACTCTTGCTCTGCCAAGCAAATTTCTTTAAAGAACTTTTTAATTCTGCCCGCGATTACTTTTTCAACCACTGCGGCAGGCTTGCCCTCGTTAAGCGCTTGGGTGGTAAGAATTTCTTTTTCGTGTTCGGTCTCCTGCGCGGGAACCTCGTCGGGATACACGTATCTGGGCGACGAAGCCGCAATGTGCATCGCAATATCGTGGCACATGGTTGCGAACTCTTCGTTCGAGTTCAAATCTTTATCGGTAGCCATTTCCAAAAGCACGCCGATTTTTCCGCCCATATGCAAATAGAATTCCTGTTTGCCGCTCTTTGTTTCAAAACGAACGAATCTGCGAACCGAAAGCTTTTCGCCGATTTTCGCGGTGGCGTTATTTACAAGGTCGGTAACGGTGGAACCGCCGTTTACTTTAGAAGAAAGAAGAGTGTCGAGGTCGGCGGGATTTGTTTCCGCGACCTGACGAGCAACCGCCGTGCTGAGTTCAACAAACGGGTCTGATTTTGCAACGAAATCGGACTCGCAGTTAACTTCCGCCAAAGCGCCGATTTTGCCGTCGGCGCTCACAAAAGCGGCAACGGCGCCCTCGCTTGCAATGCGGGAAGCTTTCTTTGCGGCGATATTCACGCCTTGCTCGCGCAAAAACTCCGCCGCTTTTTCCATGTCACCGTCGGTAGCGGTAAGAGCTTTTTTGCAGTCCATCATGCCCGCGCCCGTTTGTTCTCTCAATTTTGCAACGTCTTTAGCAGTAAAAGCCATTGTATGTTTCCTCCTTTAAACCGACTCGGTTGCCGTTTCGACAACTTGCTCTTCGGTTTTCTCGCCCGCTTCGATAGCTTCGCGAGCCTTTTCCTCAGCCATTTGAGCTTCTATCTGACGACGAGCTGCAAGACCTTCCTCGCCCTCGCGCGCCTCTATAACGGCGTCTGCCATAGCTCCCGCAATGAGTTTTATTGCGCGAATGGCGTCGTCGTTGCCTGGTATAACGTAGTCTACTTCGTCTGGATTGCAGTTTGTGTCCACAATTCCAACAATAGGGATATTGAGACTGCGCGCTTCCGCCACCGCAAGGTGTTCCTTTTGCGGGTCGACCACAAAAAGAGCTCCGGGCAACGTGCGCATATCTTTTATGCCGCCTAAATTTTCCTCCAACTTATCGCGCTCGGCAATGAGTTTTATAACTTCTTTTTTGGGAAGAACGTTGAATTCGTTCATCTTTTCCATTTGATTGAGCTTGTTAAGACGCTCTATTCTCGAACGGATTGTGGTGAAATTAGTAAGCGTGCCGCCGAGCCAACGGGATTTCATGTAGAACATTCCGCATTTGGTAGCCTCCTGAGCTATCGCTTCCTGTGCCTGTTTTTTGGTGCCTACGAAAAGAATATTTTTTCCGCTTGCAGCCACTTCCTTAATGAACGCGTACGCTTCGTCGATAAGCCCTACCGTCTTTTCGAGATTTATGATATAAATATCATTTCTCGCCGTGTAGATGTACTTCTTCATCTTGGGATTCCACTTTCTGGTGGGGTGCCCGAAATGCACGCCCGCTTCCAGAAGTTGTTTCATAGAAACAACGTTTGCCATGTTTATACCTCCTGTTTGTACCTCCCCGCCCATCAACTTCGTTTCGAGAATAAGGCATGAAAAAATTTACCTTAAGCAACAGAAAAACGAATCCGAAGCGGGTGTGTATTCAAAACCTGAACAATTATATCACATTAAAAAAAGATATGCAAATGTTTTCGGCAATGTTTGGAAATATTCTTATTTATCTTTGTGCTCGTGGTGACAATGACAATTGCATTCGTTGTCGCATTCGTGCTCGCCGTGTCCGCAATCGCAATCGTCTCCGCAACAATCGTCGCAACAGTCGCAATCGTATTCGCTTACCGCTTTAAGATATTCGTTAAACACTCTTTCCAAAAGTTCCTCGTCGAACAGCGGGGTAAAATTGCGCTCGTCGGGAGTGTCGTCGCTTACGGTATATTCGAAAATAACAGCCTCGTCCTCGCCTATTCCTTCCATGGGTTCGGCGGGTTGCAAAAGCTCGTAAAATTTGCCGTCGAGCTCTATGCTGGCAATTTCGAGAAACTTAACCGCCTGTTCGTTTTCGTCGAATAACTCGATAACAGAATCTTCTTCGAAAATTTCCACGTTCGCATTGTTTTCTTCCATTTTAATAACTCCGTTTTTTTATTTTATACGTTTTTGCGCATCGAGATAACTTTGCAAAATTATCTGTGCGGAAAGAGTATCTATAACCTGTTTGCGCTTTTCTCGGCGCATATTGCATTCAATCAGCGTTTTTTCCGCGCTCACTGTGGTTAATCGCTCGTCTTTATACACAACCTTTAAGCCGCTGACTTTTTCGAGAACTTTGCCGAAGCTTTCGGTTTTGCTCGCGCGTTCTCCACGCGTACCGTCCATATTCAAAGGAAGACCTAGCACTATGAGTCCCGCGCCGTTTTCTTTGGCTATTGCGGCGATAGCGTCTATATCCTTTCGCATAGTTTGCGATTTATATGTGCCGAGCGGACTTGCAAGCGTTTCGCTTTCGTCGCTCAGCGCAAGTCCTATTCGAGCGTCGCCGTAATCGATTGCCAAAATTCTCACGTTTTATTCCTCATTTGCAAAGTTGCAACATAACGTTAAAAACAAACTTTTTCACTTGTTATTATAACATTAAAATCTTAAATAAGCAAGCTTTTGGACACTTAGAATATTATTCACAAAATAAAAAAACGGAAGTTGTTTTAATCTTCCGCTTTTTTATTCTTGATTAGTAGTTTTGCTCGTTCTGGCAATTTTCGCAGTTTTGCTGTTCGTTATTTTGCGGGCAAAACTTGCTTTTGATTTGCTCTTGGGCGCCGCTCACCATTTGGCGAGTTTTCTGGCTGTTGCTCGCAAGGCAAGCTCCCGCAACCATACCCAAAGCTAAGCCTAAAAACATTGAATTTTTCATGCCGTGTCTTACCTCCGTTAGAGGTAGTATGTTCGCACACAACAAATTATATGCGTTTAATTCTCTTTTTTGTATTTTTTCAGATAGTCTTGTATTGCCGCTTTAATCGCTTCTTCGGCAAGAACCGAACAATGTAGCTTTTGAGCGGGCAAACCGCCGAGTTCTTCAACTACTTGGGAGTTTGTTATTTTCAAGGCTTCATCCACCGTTTTACCTTTTATCATAGCAGTGGCAACCGACGAAGTGGCTATTGCCGCCGCGCATCCGAAAGTTTGAAAACTCACGTCTTCTATCACGTTGTCCGAATTTATCTTCATGAAAATTTTCATTATATCGCCGCAAGAAGCATTGCCAACTTGCCCTATTGCGTTGGCGTCTTTCAATTCGCCCGCGTTTTGCGGATTCGAAAATTCTTTTATAACACGTTCGTTATACATTTATTATTCCTTCTTTAAATTCGGCAAACAGCGGCGAAATCGCGCGCAACTTACCGACTATTTCAATTAGTTTTTCAACCGTGTAATCAACGTCTTCTTTCGTGTTCCCTTTTCCGAAAGTAAATCTTATGCTCCCGTGCGCGGTCTCATGCTTTAAGCCCATAGCGAGCAACACATGCGACGGTTCGAGCGAACCCGACGAACATGCCGAACCCGACGAACACGCTATTCCGCAAAGGTCGAGATTTAATAAAAGCGACTCGCCCTCTATGAATTCGAACGAAAAATTTGCGTTTTGCGGCAATCGTTTTTCTCTGTCGCCGTTATAAATAACGTGAGGTATTTTTTTCTCGACTTCGGAAACGAAATAATCGCGCAAGCTTTTTATATGCTTTGCATTTTCGTCAAGATTTTCTACGGCAAGTTCCAAAGCCTTAGCCATTCCCGCAACGCAAGGAACGTTTGTTGTTCCGCCTCGCATAGTTCTTTCTTGATGTCCGCCAACCACGAATTTATCGGGTTTTACTCCTCCTTTGATATACAAAGCGCCCACGCCTTTGGGACCGTAGAATTTGTGAGCCGAAAACGTTAGCATATCCACGCCTAAATCTTTAACCGACACGGGAATGCTTCCCATTGCCTGCACTGCGTCGGTGTGAAACAGCACGCCTGCCTCATGAGTAATTTCGCACAGCTCTTTAACGGGTTGAACGGTGCCCACTTCGTTATTGGCAAGCATAACCGACACGAGAATTGTGTCGGAACGCAACGCCTTTTTCAGTTCGGCGGGACTCACGAGCCCTTTTTCGTTCACGGACAAATATGTGAGCTCGTATCCCTGCGCTTCGAGCTGTTTGCAAGACGCCATAATTGCGGCGTGTTCTATCGAACTCGTTATAATATGTTTTCCCCTGTCTCTTCTCGCAAACGCGACGCCTTTAAGCGCCCAGTTGTCCGCTTCGGTTCCGCCGGAAGTGAAATATATTTCGGTATGCTTGGCGTCTATGAGCTTGGCGATTTTTCTGCGCGCCGTATCGACGGCAAGCGCGGCTTCGGAGCCGAAACCGTGAATCGAATTTGCGTTTCCGAACTTGTCAGAAAAATATGGGAGCATTTCGTTCAAAACTCGCTCGTCTACGGGCGTGGTTGCCGAATGGTCGAGGTACACCTGTCTGTAATTTGAGTTTTTGTTCATATATTTTTATTTACCACCCGCTCAAATAAACAAAATTATTCCGCAACGTCGTGAGCGTAAAGAGGAAATCTTTCGGTAAGTTCCGCCACTTTTGCGGTAACCGACGGTAAAGCGCTTTCTTTTTCTTTTATTACGCGAGCTATGAGCGTGGCTATGAGTTTCATTTCGTTTTCCCCCATGCCGCGAGTTGTAACGCTCGGAGTTCCTATGCGTATTCCGCTAGTGATAAACGGCGATTGCGGATCGTTGGGAATAGTGTTCTTGTTCACCGTTATGCGGCATTTATCGAGCAAAGCTTCTATTTCTTTACCAGTCGTATCGTGTTCTGCGAGCTTTAAAAGCATCAAGTGGTTGTCGGTGCCGCCCGACACAAGCTTAATGCCTTCGGAAATAAAACCTTTGGCAAGAGCTTGAGCGTTCTCTTTAACCTTAGTTTGATATGCTTTAAATTCGGGAGAAGCCGCCTCTTTGAGCGCAACCGCTTTCCCCGCTATAACGTGCATTAGGGGTCCGCCCTGCGTTCCGGGAAAAACGGCTTTGTTGATTTTTTTCGCTATTTCCTCGTCGTTGCAAAGTATCATACCGCCGCGAGGTCCTCTTAAAGTTTTGTGAGTTGTCGTGGTTACGACATGCGCATACGGAAAAGGCGACGGGTGATTTCCCGTAACTATAAGCCCCGCAATATGTGCAACGTCAACCATTAAATAAGCGCCCACGCTGTCGGCGATTTCGCGGAAACGTTTGAAATCGATTACGCGCGAATACGCGCTCGCACCCGCTATAATCATTTTGGGCTTCTTTTCTTTCGCAAGTTTTGCCAAAGCGTCGTAGTCGATGGTTTCGTCTTTGTCGCTTACGCCGTAGGGCACTATGTTATAGTTCTTGCCCGAAAAATTCACGGGACTGCCGTGCGTAAGATGTCCGCCGTGCGCAAGATTCATGCCGAGCACTGTATCGCCCACGTTTAAAAGCGCAAAATAAACCGCCAAATTCGCATTCGCTCCGCTGTGCGGCTGAACATTCGCATAGTTGCAATCGAAAAGCTTAGTTGCTCTTTCTATGGCAAGATCCTCCACCTCGTCAACATATGCGCACCCGCCGTAATACCGCTTTCCGCTGTAACCTTCGGCGTATTTATTCGTTAAATGCGAACCTACTGCCGCCATAACGGCAGGCGACACAAAATTCTCGCTTGCTATAAGCTCTATATTCTCGCGCTGACGCACAAGCTCGCGTTTCATAGCGGCGGCGCACTCGGGGTCGGTTGCGGCTATAAGTTTAAGGTCTATCATATATTTTCTCCTTCTAATGGTTTTTCGGTGTTTGATAGTTTGCCGACTATAACGGGCAAATACTTCTTTCGACGACGATAAAGTCTTTCTATAAGATACATTACGGGAATACTAGCAATAAGTCCTATTGCGCCGCCTAAAAACATTGCTTTTTCACCAACTGAAATCGGTATAACAAGTCCTGCGAACAAAAATATAAGCGGTAAAAGATATAAATACAAATAAGAACCTTTAACTTGCTTTTCGGGCATTGCAACCGCTACGCTGTCGCCCGCTTCGCAATCCACTTTTGAAACGGCGGGCAAAATCAAATGATTTTTTCGCCCGAAGCCGCACGCCTTACACCCTTCGCATTTTGCGTTTTTAACAATCTTAACGTAATACCTGTTTTTTTTTCGTGAGTGAACTGTGCAATATTCTATTCTTTCCATATTATATCCGTAACAATCTGTTGAGCCATTAAGCACCCCGCCATATTAGGCGCATAACTTATAGTGCCAGGCACGCCGTCAAGCTTTTCGGGAAGACCGGCGTCGCATACTGTTTTTAACGAACTTATTCCCGCTTCGCGCAATTTTTTTCGCATAACGCGCGCAAGTCCGTCGCCTTCGGTCTTAAAAATGTCTCTCACTTCGAAACGAGGAATAATTCTATTTCCCGAACCCATTGCCGAAACTATGGGAATGCCGCTTTGCTTTGCTCGAACTATTAAAGCCGTTTTGTCGACAACGCTGTCGATACAGTCGGCAACATAATCGTATCGTTCCGAAAATATATCGCTTGCAGTCTCTTCGGAAAACCTGACGAATTTGCCGCTCACTTTACAATCGGGCGCGATTTCCGCCGCGCGCAAAACTGCCGCTTCCGTTTTTTTCCGTCCTATATTGCGAACTGTGCAAAGGAGCTGACGGTTTAAATTCGTTTCGTCAAACGCGTCGCAATCCACTACCGTAAGCTTTCCAACGCCCGCGCGAACGAGCATTTCAAAAACGCAACCGCCTACTCCGCCGAGTCCCACAACGAGTACTGACGAATTTTTGAGCCTATCTTGGTTTTCCGCCCCTATAAGCTTTTCGGTGCGCTGCATTCGATTGCCGCCGAATTCGTTCATTTATTCAAAAAAATCGACAAGCGAACTTATTGCGCAACTTTCCGTCTGCCCGTCCGACAGCCTTTTAACGGTAACGGTTCCGCTCGCTTTTTCGCTCTCGCCTATTACGGCAACATATTCGGCGCCCTGTTTATCGGCAAACTTGAATTGCGCTTTCAAGCTTCTTCCCGTATTGTCGCAATCGGCGGAAATTCCGTTTTTACGTAAATCGCGAACAAGCGCCGTGCAGTCGTCGGCAAATTCGGGCGACTGGCTAACCGCCATAACCTTTATACGTTTTTCGGGCGCGAAAGGCGAATTAAGCGCCTCTTTAAGCAAAATCAAACGTTCTAACCCCATTCCGAACCCCACGCACGGAGTATGCTTTCCGCCCACCGATTCCACAAGGTTATCGTAGCGACCTCCGCCGCACACCGTTCCTTGCGCTCCGAGCGCGTCGGTAACGAATTCGAATACCGTTTTCGTGTAATAATCGAGTCCGCGAACAATTCCCGAATCGACTTTAAACGGTATGCCCGCCGCAGTAAGCAACGTTTTCAATCTTTCCATATGAGCGGCGCAATCGTCGCAAATATAGTCGAGAATACTCGGCGCGTTTGCAACAACCGCTTTGCAAGACGAAACTTTGCAATCTATTATTCTGAGCGGATTCGTTTTAAGCCGAGTGTGGCACGTTTCGCACAGTTCTGCTTTATGAGCCTCTCCGAAAGCCTTTAAAGCCTCGTTATACGCCTTTCTGCAATTAGGGCAACCTATGCTGTTTATATTGAGAGAGAGCGAAGTAATTCCGAATTTCACCAAAAAGTCGTAGGCAAGCGAAATGACTTCGAAATCGTACTCGGGCGCGGCGCCGCCGTAAAACTCTACGCCGAATTGATGATGTTCTCTTAGTCTTCCCGCCGCAGGACGCTCGTATCTGAACACAGGCGAAAAATAAAACATTTTTAACGGCAACGTTTCGCTTTCCAAAGAATTTTCAACGTAGCTCCTCGCTACGGGCGCGGTACCTTCGGGTTTTAAAGTTATGCTACGTCCACCCTTGTCTTCGAACGTATACATTTCTTTACCGACAACGTCGGTGTCGTCGCCTATCGAGCGCAAAAACAGCTCGGTGTGCTCGAAAGCGGGCGTGCGAATTTCTCGCACGTTGTAAAGTGCGCACAACTCTCTTGCAAGAGCTTCCGCTTGTTGCCATTTATAGCTCTCGCTCGGGAGAACGTCTTTTGTTCCTCTCGGAATACTTATCATCGTAACCTGCTTTTTATTATAGGATATATTTCTTTAAGTCGTGTCTGCGCATACGCTCGCCGAGATGTTCCGAAACGTATTTTTCGTCGATTTTAACGTCTATAACGGGATGGTCGCCCGATGCGTTAAAGCTGAGGTCTTCCAACAATTTTTCCATAATCGTGTGAAGACGGCGCGCGCCTATGTCTTCTTTAACGTTGTTGTCGTCTACCGCTATTTCGGCAATCATACGAATAGCTTCGTCGGTGTACGAAAGATTGATATTGTCCACTCCGAGCAAAGCGCCGTACTGACGGGTGATTGCGTTTTCGGTCTCGGTAAGAATTTTTACAAAATCGTCGGCGGTCAAGCTGTTAAGCTCGACGCACACGGGAAAACGTCCCTGAAACTCTGGAATCAAATCGCTTATGGAACTCACGTGGAAAGCGCCCGAAGCTATAAACAAAATATAATCCGTTTTCATGGCGCCGTATTTGGTCATAACGGTGCAACCTTCCACAATGGGAAGAATGTCGCGTTGCACGCCTTCGCGCGACACGTCGGGACCGTTGGAAGCTCCCTTGCCCGCGATTTTGTCGATTTCGTCTATGAAAATAACGCCCTGTTGCTCGGCGCGTTTAAGCCCCTCGCTGTTAATCGCATCCATATCGATATGCTTTTCCGACTCTTCGAGCGTTAAAAGTTTGAGCGCTTCTTTTACGGTGAGCTTGCGTTTCTTGCGTTTTTTCGGCATTAAACCGCCGAATATATCGCCTATGTTTATTTCCGCCCCCATACCCGGCATTATTTCCACAGGTTTGGGCATGTCGTTCACTTCTATTTCAAGCATGTGCGCATCGAGTTTTCCCGCTTCCAAATCTTCTTGAAGTTGAGCTCTGAGCGCGCTTTCGGGCATATCCGCGTTTTGCTTTTTCTTACTTGCCACGAGAGCGTCGAGTATTTTCTTTTCGGCGGCGGCTTTGCTCTTTATTTCAACTTCCGCCATTTTCTCTTCTTTAACGAGACGAACCGCCACTTCCGCAAGGTCGCGAATCATCGATTCCACGTCGCGCCCCACATATCCCACTTCGGTAAACTTAGTGGCTTCCACCTTTATAAACGGCGCTTTCACAAGCTTTGCGAGACGACGCGCGATTTCTGTTTTACCAACGCCCGTAGGTCCTTTCATAATTATGTTTTTGGGCGTTATTTCTTCGCGAAGCTTATCGGAAAGCATACTGCGACGGTATCTGTTTCTGAGCGCTACCGCAACGGCTTTTTTGGCGTCGTTTTGCCCTATAATGTACTTATCGAGTTCTATAACTATTTGTTTGGGAGAAAGTTCCATAATTACACCTCCTCTACCGTAAGGTTGCCGTTTGTGAAAATGCAGATAGACGACGCTATTTTCATAGCCTTTTCCGCAATTTCGCGAGCGCTCAATTTTGTGTTTTCGGCAAGCGCGCGAGCCGCCGCAAGCGCGTAGTTTCCGCCGCTTCCTATTGCGCAAATTCCGTTTTCGGGCTCGATAACGTCGCCCACGCCCGACACAACCAAAAGGTCGCGCGAGTCAGCCACAATCATCATAGCTTCCAACTGCCGCAGAATCTTATCGCCGCGCCAAAGTTGAGCAAGCTCAACCGCGCTTCGCATAAGATTGCCGCTGTATTTATGCAGCATTCCCTCGAATCTTTCGCTAAGCGTAAAAGCGTCCGCCACCGAACCCGCGAAGCCGATTACCACTTTATCGTCGTAAAGCCTACGCACCTTAACGGCGTTCGACTTCATAACGACGCTTTGCCCTGCGGTTACTTGCCCGTCTCCGGCAATAACCGTTTTGCCGTCTTTTTTAACGGCTACAATAGTCGTTCCTCTCAGTTCCATTTTAAAATAAACTCCTAAAATATTTTACCTTATAATAATTCGTTTGCATTACCGAAAAGTATACTACATTTTTTCGGATAAATCAATTAAATCGTTCGCTTTTTTTAGCAGAGCATTTTATATTCAAACCCGCTTTGTGGCGTAAATTGCGGTTCTTTCCACCGTGAGCACCCTCGAAGTACCTGTTAGTACGTCTTCGGGTGTTCCCGTCGCAAATAACTCGCAATTTATTGCCCCAAAGTGCAAAGCAATTTTCGGGGAGCAAACAAGCGAAAGTGCGAGGCAAAGGCGCGACGGCGTGCTTATTAGCACTCCGAGCGACTTTAACAAAGCAATTTCGTTTGCTTTGCCCCGAAAATCGGGTTCTAATATAGAATGCTCTGCTTAAATTCGAGTAAATCGCGCTCCGAGCGAACGCAATACGCTTCTTTTCTCATGGCTTTATCGCGAATGTGTTCGTCGAGCGGCGGCAAAATTCCGAAATTTGCGTTCATAGGCTGAAAATTCACGTTCGGCGTTGTGATATAGCGATACAGAGAGCCTATTATAGTGGTAGGCGGCAACAAAAGCGGCGATTTGTTTTGCAACGTGCGCACAACGTTTATTCCCGCTATAAGTCCCGACGCGATGCTCTCAACATATCCCTCCACTCCCGAAAGTTGCCCCGCAATAAACGTGTTGGGATAGTTTTTGAGCCGAGAATAGCAATCGAGCTCGCGCGGCGAATTTATATAAGTATTTCGGTGCATCACTCCGTAGCGAACGAACTCGGCGTTTTTCAATGCGGGAATCATTCCGAAAACTCTTTTCTGCTCGCCGAATTTTAAATTCGTTTGAAATCCTACGATATTGAAAATAGTTTTTTCAACGTTTTCGGCACGAAGCTGAACTACCGCATACGGTCTCTTCCCCGTTTCGGGATGAACGAATCCCACAGGACGCAACGGACCGAAACGGATTGCGTCTTCGCCTCGCGACGCCATAATTTCAATAGGCATACACCCCTCGAAAATTTCCCGCTTCTCGAAGTCGTGAAGTTTCGCTCTTTCCGCCGCTTTAAGTTCGGCAATAAATTCGGTATATTCTTCTTTCGTGAGCGGGCAATTCAAATAGTCGCCGTTGCCTTTCCCGTATCGGTCAGCCGAAAAACATTTCGAATAGTCGATTGTCGAAGCGTCCACAATCGGCGCCGACGCGTCGTAAAAACCGAGAGAATCTCCGACGCGCTTTTTTAAAGCGTCGTTTATTCCGCCCACGCTAAGCGGTCCCGTAGCAACCACCGTAAGTTCGCCGTCGTTCCATTCGTCTGCCGTTTCGGCAACAACCGTAATATTCGGATGAGCTTTTATTCGTTCGGTAACGCGCTTTGAAAACTGTTCTCTCTCAACAGCCAAAGCTCCGCCTGCGGGCACTTTGCACTTTTCGGCTTGGCTCAACAAAAAGCACCCGAGCATTCTAAGCTCGGATTTAAGCAATCCGCCCGCCGTGCTACGTTCGTCCGATTTCAAAGAATTTGAACACACGAGTTCGGCAAAATCGACGCTCTTATGCGCGGGCGAAAACTCCTTAGGCTTACATTCCAAGAGTCTAACCGAGTAGCCGCTTTGGGCAATTCTATATGCGGCTTCGCACCCCGCGAGTCCCGCTCCTATCACGGTTACGTCCAAACTTTACTCCGCCTTAGTTTTATATTTGCATGTTTTCGAAGCGCAAACGTGATAAACGCCGTCTTTATATTTGCGAACGAGCAAATGACTTCCGCACTCGGGGCATTTTCCTTCGGCGAGCGGCGCGTTAGACGTAAATCGACATTCGGGATAGCCCGTGCACCCGTAAAACACCGAGCCTCGCGAATTTATTTGCTTTAACGGCTTGCCGCACAAAGGGCAAGGCGCCGATTCGATTTTTTCTTGAACTTCTCCGTTTTTATCTATGTTAACTATATTCTTGCATTCGGGATAGCCCGGACACGCGAGAAAAGGACCGTATTTTCCCTGCTTTAACACCATAGTTCTTCCGCACTTGTCGCACTTAACGCCCGACTCTTCGGCGGCGGGAGAAGGTTGCACCGCAGGTTTTCCCGTCTCTTCGTCGTAAGGCAAAGTAGTGCGGCATTTAGGATAATTGGGGCAAGCCAAAAATTTCCCGAACCTACCGTTTTTAATTACCATAAGCGTTCCGCATGTAGGGCAAGGAACGTCCGTTTTCTCGTCGGGCGCTTTAAGACTGAACGTGTCGCCGAGCGCTTCGGATATTTTTTCCTCGAAACCGTTGTAAAAATCGCCAACCACGCGTTGCCATATCACGCCGCCGTCTTCTATTTCGTCGAGCCGTTTTTCCATGCCGGCCGTGAACTTAACGTCCATAATGTCGGGGAAATACTTGATTAGCATGTCGGTTACGTCCATGCCGAGCTGCGTGGGGCGAATGTATTTTCCCTCGTGCTCGGTGTAATTGCGAGCGTTCAATAACGTAACTGTGGGCGTATATGTTGCAGGACGTCCTATCCCCTTTTCTTCCATAGTTTTCACGAGGCTCGCTTCGGTAAATCTTGCCGGCGGCTTAGTGAACTTTTGCTCGTACTTATATTCGCAGAAGTCGAGTTTTTCGCCCTCGTGCAAATCGGGGAGCTTGCCCGACTCTTCCTCGTCCTCTTTGTTTTCGTCCGTATACATATTATATACGGCGGTATAGCCCGCAAAAAGCGGCGACTTACCCGTTACTTTGAAACCGTAATTGCCCGCCGATATATCCACCGACAGCGAATTATATGTGGCTTCGCTCATCTGGCTCGCCATAAAACGTTCGTAAATCAATTTATACAGCTTATAGTGATATTTGTTCACCGCGTTTTTAATGCTCTCGGGCGTGCGGCTGAGCGATATGGGGCGAATGGCTTCGTGAGCGTCTTGCGCGCTCTTTTTGGAAGCGTATATATTCGGTTTTGCGGGAATAAACTTTTCGCCGAATTTTTCCGAAATATACGAACGAGCCTCGCGAATCGCGTCGTCCGACACTCGGGTGGAGTCCGTTCTTATATACGTTATAAGCGCAACCTTTCCTTCTCCCGGCAAATCTACGCCCTCGTAAAGCGATTGCGCGGCGCTCGACGTCTGCTTTAACGACATTCCGAGCTTATTGAGCGCGTCCTGTTGCATCGAACTTGTGATAAACGGCGCGGGAGGTTTCGACTTTGTAACCGACTTTTTGACGGTTACGACTTCGTATTTTTTTCCGTCGAGTTCGGATATTACCTCTTTGAGAATTTGCTCGTTTGGAATTTTAAACTTTTGCTTATTTTTAGTTGCAAGCGAAGCTTTGATTTTTGCCCCGCCGCTGTTTTTGAGCACCGAAAAAAACGGCCAGTATTCTTCGGGCTTGAAATTCAAAATTTCCCGCTCGCGTTCAACCACCAAACGCAACGTAACCGACTGCACTCTACCCGCCGAAAGCTTGTTTTGAATTTTCTTGCAAAGCACGGGGCTCAGCTTATAGCCGACCAAACGGTCGAGCACGCGACGAGCCTGTTGAGCATCGACAAGATTGATATCGATTGCGCGAGGGTGCTTTAACGCGTTTTGCACCGCCTTTTTGCTGATTTCGTTAAATTCGATACGAACGGGACTGTCTTCGGGTATTCCGAGAATGTTGGCAACGTGCCAAGATATTGCTTCGCCTTCGCGGTCGGGGTCGGTTGCGAGCAAAACTTCGTCGGCTTTGGAAACCGCCGATTTAAGCTGTTCGACAACGTCCTTTTTGTCGTCCATAATAACGTATT
This sequence comes from uncultured Clostridia bacterium, assembly GCA_947089425.1. GTDB lineage: Bacteria > Bacillota > Clostridia > Christensenellales > Pumilibacteraceae > Pumilibacter. The sequence goes on along the minus strand of CAMUKG010000001.1, from coordinate 55,826 downwards.
TGGGCTCGAAATCCTTTTTTACGTTTACGGCGAGAGTCTTTGCGGGTAAATCGCGCACGTGCCCTTTGGTGGCGAATACCTTATAACCCGGTCCGAGATACTTTTCTACGGTCTCTTTTTTTCCTATACCTTCGATAACCACTAATTTCAAGTTAAATTTTCCTCACTTTAAGCCAAACAAAAAACGTTTGACTGCTTTCTTTTTACTATTCCTTTAAGTTCTAATAAAGACAGCAAAGCCGTAAGCTTTTGCGGCGCCATTTCGGCGGCAAAAACAAGCGAATCGAAATTTTGTTCGCCCGACAGTAGTATGTTATAAATCTTTTGTTCGAAAATGTCAAGCTGAATTGAGCGAGTATTTTTTTCGATTTTTCTATAAGATAAGTTTAAAGTCTCGCAAACGTCTTCCGCTGTGAGCGCCGGCACGGCTCCGTCGTACAGCAAACGATTTGTTCCCACCGAACGCGTGCTTGTGATATTACCGGGAACGGCAAACAACGTTCTGTTTTGCTCGCACGCATAATCGGCTGTAATCAAAGCTCCGCTTTTAAGCCCCGCCTCCACAACTATCACTCCTATGCTAAGTCCGCTTATTATGCGATTGCGTTCGGGAAATGTGAAACGGGTTGCTTCCGTTCGCGGTAAATACTCGGTTAAAATAAGTCCGCCCGCGTTTATTATTTCTTCGCTGAGCCCCACGTTAGACTGAGGCGCTATGCAATTCAGGCCGCTACCGAGAACGGCAATCGTTTTTCCGCCCGCTTTAAGGGTGGCGCGATGCGCATAAGTGTCTATGCCGGTAGCAAGTCCGCTGACTATCGTCACGTTGTATTTGCATAAATCGGTAACAAGTCTGTTCGTAGCTTCTTTGCCGTAGGCAGTGCATTCGCGAGTACCGACAACTCCGACGCAATTAGAACGAATCAGCGAAATATCGCCCTTGTAATATAAAAGCATAGGCGGGTCTACTTCTCGCTGCGAAAGTAACTCGGGAAATTTTTCGTAAGTAATAAACGATATTCCCATGTTGTCGAGTTTTTCTATGCTTTTCGTCAAAAACTCTTCGCTACGGTACCTTAACAATGCGTCGTAAGCCTTGTCGCCGAACGCCGAAACGTTTGTTAACTCGTTTCCTATTTTCTCCCAAAGTTCGAGCGGAGAATAATTCGATAAAAGCGCGTTAGCCCTACGAGAAGTAATGCCCGAAATTCCGAGCCAATAATAAATAAGATTTTCGGTTACTCCCATCGTTATTTCCAATATCCCCTGTCTAAACTTCGATATTGAACGGCTTCGGCAATATGCTCCGCCGAAATGTTCTTCTCGCCCGCCAAGTCGGCGATTGTGCGTGCAACCTTTAAAACTCTCGTATATGCGCGAGCCGACAAATCGAGTCGAGAAAACGCGTCTTTCAACAACGATTGAGCGTCAGAATCGAGAGCGCAATATTCGTTTAACATTCGCGAATTCATGCCCGCGTTGCAATACACTTGCGTACCTTTATAGCGCTCGGTTTGTATTTTTCGAGCAAAGTCGACGCGCTCTTTTACCGAAGCCGAATCTTCCGCCTCTTCGGAGCAAGTGAGCTCGTCGTATGTAACGTTTTCCACTTCGATTTGCAAGTCTATTCTATCAAGAAGCGGACCCGAAATTTTCGAATGATACTTTTCTATCATGGCGGGCGTGCACGTGCATTCGCCGCGCGACGAACCGTAGTTGCCGCACGGGCACGGATTCATACTCGCAACAAACATAAAGTTCGCGGGATAGCTAACCGTCCGTTGAGCGCGCGAAACGGTTATTTGCCTATCTTCGAGCGGCTGTCGCAGAATTTCAAGCACCACTCTCGGATACTCGGGAAGCTCGTCCATAAATAAAACGCCGTTATGCGCTATGCTTATTTCTCCCGGACGCGCCGACGGACCGCCTCCCGCAAGAGCTATTCTGCTTGCGGTGTGGTGCGGCGACCTAAACGGGCGATGAGTGATTAAACAGTCGTCGGTTCCGAGACACCCCGCCACCGAATGAATTTTAGTGGTTTCGAGTGCCTCGTCGAGAGTCATTTCGGGCAATATGGACGGCAAACATTTCGCGAGCATTGTTTTTCCTCCGCCGGGAGGTCCGAGCATTAAAATGTTATGCCCGCCCGCAGCGGCTATTTCGAGAGCGCGCTTTGCGGCGTATTGCCCCTTAACATATTTCATATCTTCGGCATATTCCGCTTGCGCGGTTAAGGTTTTCGGGTCGGCTTTCGGCACGGGTTCCGCAACCGCTTCACCCGACAAATGCCTTACAGTTTCGCTAAGCGATTTGAACGCGAACACCTCAACGCCGCCAACATACACCGTCTCATTGCGGTTTTCGTAAGGAATTACAATGCGCTTGTAGCCCGCCTTTTTTGCGGAAAGAATTATTGGCAAAATCCCGCGAACTCTTCTTATTGTGCCGTCGAGCGACAACTCCCCGACAAATACCGTGCCTTGAAGTTTTACAACGTCAAGCTGTTGCGTAGCGGCTAAAACGGCAAGCGCAATAGGCAAATCGTAAAGAGGACCCTCTTTTTTAATGTCGGCGGGCGCTAAATTTATTGTAATTTTATTCGGCGCAAATTTATACGCGCTGTTCTTTATCGCACTGCGAACGCGCTCGCGACTCTCTCTAATGGCAGTGTCGGGCAACCCGACCATTTCTATGCCGGGTAGTCCCGAATGCACGTCGACTTCAACGTCAACCTCGTAGCCGATTAAACCTGTTAAGCCGAAACTTTTTACTTTCGCAAGCATTTGCCGTCCCTCGCCTTTTTCTCGTTATTCGAACGCTCGGTCGAGTTCATTTGTTTTTAATCGAAAAGAACGAACTCATAGCTTTCTTAAAATCGGCGTCGGCAATTTGCGGCAAAAGTTTTCTTTTGTTGCTCATGGAAATATCCAAAAGCACAACGGTGGCATACAAATGAGTGAGCACGGCGAGAGCGGAGCAAACGAGCGTAACCGCCGATATTCCGCCTTTGAGAACGGGAGTCCCCGACAAAACGTAATAATCGGAAAGATTATTGTAATACCCGGCATAAGACATGACCGTAGAAGCGTTAACCGTAATAAGCAAGCTCAATATGCCGAAAACGGAGATTATTCGCTTGTCGCGAATCAATAGGAACGACATAAGGAAAATAACCACAGCCGCAAGCAAACTGAATTCCGAAAAACCTACGAAATAAGTGGCAAGCGTCAATATTATATAACCGCCCAAAAACATGAGGTTCGCTCTGTTCTTTTTGCTGAGATATACCAATAGCACTATGCCAGTAATTATTACCGCAAAAAGCACCGTAAACACGACCGACGGGAAACGCGAATTGAGCGCCACGCCGTTGCGCAAAAACAAGTTGAATATGCCGAGCGAATTTCTTCCGAAAACTTCGAACGACGCAAGCGGCTTCAAGTAAAGCTCATATATAAACGTAAAATATCCCGCGCCGTAAGACGAATGAATTACGGGAAGCGAAACAAGATACGAAATAAGCATAAACCCTACAATACTTACGGGCACTGTGAAAACGGGACGCATCGACGGATTTTTAAGCAATTCGGCAAAAGATACATTTTTCGCCTTATGAACCGTTATGCAAGCTTTAACGAGCCCGTATATTACAAACACGGCTACGAGCGGGAATAAAAACATAGCGTCTTTGTGGCACAAAAGCGCCGCCGAAAAACACCCTATTGTAGCGATGAAATTCTTTTCCACAACAAAATATAAGGTAAGAACCAACAGCATAGTCAGAAGCGAATACTGCGTTGCCCACACTCCCGACGCAAATACAAACAACGGGCACAGACAAACGAATCCCGCCACAACGACCGCAGCCGCAGAATTAAGATATTTCTTCGTAAGTTTGAAAAGTATGAACGCCGTTATAAGGTCGGCGGCTATAAGCGGCAATTTTATGAGAACGGGCAACATAACCGATTCCGTTCCCAAGCCGAACAAATTCGCAAATGCGCCGAACAGCGAGTATATATAATATGTTACGGGAAATATGTCGGTGGAATAATTGTTGCCGAACCCGTTTTTCAGCGACGAAAACATAGATATGATTTTGTTCAATTCGGGGCGGTATCCTTTAACGACGAACACGAAAATGAGTCTTAAAATAAGTCCAATTACAAGCAAGATAAGTAACGGAGCAGTAAAGTTCATGCGTTTCGCTTGCTCAGGCGCCGAAACCGCGTCATTTGAGTCTGTGCGCCCAACAAGGCGAACCATAAGCCAAATAAAAGCGATTATCGCAACCGCCGTTAGCAAAGAGAAAAACAGCGGATACAGCACACCCGCAATTTTAGCAGAAAGTAATCCGTTCGAAAAGTTCATAAGTTTTTCACTCCGATTTTTTATGTGCTCGATATTCGAAAAAACGTTTATGGCAAAAACAGTTTTTTCCTATTCTTTATAATAATATACTTTTTCGAAATAATCAAGCGTTTGACGTAAATAGTCTGAAAAAGAAAAAAGACGCGGTTACGCGTCTTTTCTCTTTGAGAAACAAATTATTTGATTTCTTTGATTTTCGCCGCTTTACCCGAAAGCTTACGCAAATAATAAAGTTTAGCTCTGCGCACCTTGCCTTTGCGCACAACCGTAATGCTTTCGATACGAGGCGAATGAAGCGGGAAAGTTCTTTCGATTCCCACGCCGAACGACACTCTGCGCACGGTAAACGTTTCGCGAACGCCGCCGTTGCGCTTGGCTATAACCGTTCCCTCGAAAGCCTGAGTTCTTTCGCGGTTGCCCTCAACGACTTTTACGCCCACCTTAACAACGTCGCCAACGTTAAACGAAGGAACTTCCGCTTTAAGGTATTCTTTTTCGATTGCTTCAATAAGACTGTTAGACATGACTTACCTCCTTTTGAGTTCTATTGCGCACGTTCATGCTCTACCGAATTTTAATATAAAACAGCGGACCGTGCGAGTCACCGTATAAGTATATCAAAATCGCTTACGAAAGGCAAGCGATTTTGAGTAAAAAACTTTTGATTTAGTATTTTTTCTTTAAAAAGTTCTATTCGGAAACAAGTACGGTGTGGGCATAAATTCGATACATCCATTCGTATTCGTTTCCCACTTCGCTCATCGAATACAACACCTTAAGCGATTCTGAGCGTAAAACATAGCCATACGGCGAACGAATTATGCAACAGTTGCTATTTCGCTTAAATCCCGTTTCCGCTTCTCCGACCGTAGCGAGTAAACTGTGACTCTGCGTTGAAGGAGCCGCAAATAATTTGTTTTCTCGGTAAAATATGTCAGCGAAAAGCCGACGAAACAAACAGCGGGCCTCCGTCCGTCGGATAAGTATGACAATCGGAAACAATATAATAACGCTTTTGCGTTTCGTCATACGCCACTTCTATGTTGTTCAATACGTCGCCCGTAGCGCCGTTCATAAGACCGCTTTGGGTCATATCGAAATATTTTTTATGGCTACCAAACACAGGCAATAGTAATAAATTCTAATTTAAACGCAAGCAAATCCGCACACAACCTCGCAGATTTTTTGCTAAATTTCAGCAATATTCGGGAGATTTTCTAAACGATTCAACAAAATCGCCGAACTTATCGGCAAAAATCGCGTCGCGCATTCTGTCCATAAGGTTAGTTAAATAAGTAATGTTATGAATGCTCAAAAGTTCTGCGCCGAGAATTTCGTCGGCGTTAATAAGGTGCCGCAAATATGCCTTGGTGAAATGCTTGCAACAATAGCAGTCGCAATCGGGGTCGAGAGCGGTGAAATCTTCTTTATAACACGCGTTGCGCACAACCACCTTTCCTCGCGTAGTCATAGCGGTTCCGTAACGCGCGGTTCGTGTGGGAAGCACGCAGTCAAACATGTCGATACCGCGCAAAACGCCCTCAACAAGACAATCGGCGCTTCCTACGCCCATCAAATATCGAGGCATGTTTTGCGGATAATGCGGCTGCATTATATCCATAATGCGATACATTACGTCTTTGGGCTCGCCTACGCTCAATCCGCCCACCGCTATTCCACACTTGGCGTAAGGCAAAGTCTCGTTCAAAGATTTCAGTCGCAAATCATCATACATATTCCCTTGTATTATAGGAAAAAGCATTTGTTGCATATTTGTATGCGTGGCATAGCACCGTTTTAACCATTTAACCGTGCGATTTAAAGCACTCTCGGCGTATTCATGGGTTGCACCATACTCACTGCACTCGTCGAAAGCCATAATGATATCCGCACCCAAAGAATTTTCGATTTCCATCGCAAGTTCGGGCGTAAAGAAGTGCTTGCTTCCGTCCAAGTGAGAATTAAAAACAACGCCGTCGTCGTTTATATTATTTAACTTGGCAAGCGAAAAAACCTGAAACCCCCCGCTATCGGTCAAAATAGGCTTATTCCAGCCCATAAATTTATGAAGCCCGCCCGCTCTTTCAACCGTTTTATGTCCGGGCCTCATATAAAGATGATAGGTGTTCGAAAGTATTATTTGCGCGCCCGTATTTTCAACAGCTTGGGGCGTTAAAGCTTTAACCGTTGCTTGCGTGCCCACAGGCATAAATACGGGAGTGGTTATCGTTCCGTGCGGCGTTACAAACTCGCCGACACGCGCGCCGCTTTGTTTACAAACGTGCAATTCTCTATATTCGAAATTGTTCATGTTAACTCCCTTAAAAATACTTTATATTTAAAAACTTACAGGAAAAAGCAGGCATATACGAAGCAGGATTGCGATATCGCTTTGCTCGGGCGGCGCGTATTCATCGGCGTAGACGGACTACGCTTGCCCTGAGGCTCGGGCATTTACGTCTATGCAAACTCCCGTCGTCTCCTTGCAACTGTTGCACGCAGACGCCGAGTCTCCGCACTCACAGAAGTAAAGTGGCGTCCCGTAGTTGTACGGGAAGCAGGATTGTTACTATCCTGTAATTTTGACACTTGAAATTACTTTTCGGTAACCTCATTTTTTTGCTCGATTTTTTGGTCGTCGCTCCTGCCTACAATCAGCATCGCGTCGCCGAAGCTAAAAAAACGATACCTTGTCTCCACAGCCGTTTTATACAATTCCAGAGTCTTTTCTCTTCCGCAAAACGCCGACACAAGCATTAAAAGCGTAGACTCGGGTAAATGAAAATTAGTAATTAAAGCGTCAACTATTTTAAACTCATACGACGGATAAATAAATATATCGGTTTCTCCGCACATAGGCGAAACTTTTCCGCATATTTCAGAAGCGCTTTCAAGCACTCTGACAGACGTAGTACCAACTGCAATAACTCTGCGACCCTCTTTTTTCGCGGCATTTATAACGTCGCACGCGCTTTGAGTTATTTCAAAATGCTCGCTGTGCATTTTGTGCTCGTTTATATCGTCGGTTTTAACGGGACGAAACGTTCCGAGTCCGACATGCAACAAAACCTCGACTATTTCCACCCCTTTCGATTTTATTTTATTCAAAAGGTCGGGAGTGAAATGCAATCCCGCAGTCGGGGCGGCGCTCGAACCTTCCGATTTGGAATATACAGTTTGGTATCTTTCGGAATCGGTCGGTTTTTCTTTAATATAAGGCGGTAACGGCATTTCACCTATTTGCGACAAAATCGATTCGAATACGCCGTCATATTCAAATCGAACGTTTGCTATTCCCTCGTCGCCTATTTTTAAAACCTTAGCGGAGAGCGACGAAGAAAAAGCCATTTCACTGCCCGTCTTTAACCGTTTTATAGGTCGCGCCAAAACCTCCCACTCTTTCAAATTCAGCCGTTTGTGGAGCAATAATTCGATTCTCGCTCCCGTATCTGTCTTTACGCCGAAAATCCTTGCGGGCAAAACTCTTGTGTTATTTATAACAAGCACGTCGCCTTTTTGCAAATAATTCGGCAAATCGGAAAATATTTTATGCTCTGTCGAATTTGTCTCTCTATTATATACCAACAAACGCGAGCTGTCGCGCGGAGTTGCGGGGCTTTGCGCAATAAGTTCTTGCGGTAATTCGTAATAAAAGTCGCTTTTTTTCATTTACAAACCATCAATTTATTCAAGCAAAGCTATTTGTTCATTACTCACGCCGTTTTGAGCGATTCCCAAATGCTTGTATGCTGCGGGCAGGCAAACTCGTCCTCTCGGAGTTCGCGCAATAAAACCGAGTTGCAACAAATACGGCTCCACAACGTCTTCTATGGTCACGGATTCTTCGTTTATAGCTGACGCCACCGTATCGAGCCCCACAGGTCCGCCACCGAATTTTTCTATTACCGCGCTCAAATATTTTCTGTCGTTAAAATCAAGCCCGAGCTCGTCCACTTCGAGAAGTTCGAGCGCTCGCTTGCATAAAGGCGTGTCAACTTTACCGTTTTGCTCCACTTCGGCAAAATCGCGCACCCGTTTAAGCAACCTATTGGCAATACGCGGAGTTCCGCGCGAACGTCCCGCAATTTCAATTGAGGCTTCGCGTGAAAGCTTTATTTTCAATATTTCGGCGCTTCTTCCCACTATTACGGCGAGCTCTTCGGGCGAATACATTTCCAACCTGCAAATAACGCCGAATCTATCGCGCAACGGTCCCGTGAGCATTCCGGCGCGAGTGGTTGCGCCTATTAAAGTAAAATGCGGCAAATTAAGGCGCATACTTCTCGCCGACGGACCTTTGCCGATTACAATATCAAGCGCATAATCTTCCATAGCGGGATATAAAACTTCTTCCACAGCTCTATTTAACCTATGAATTTCGTCCACAAACAAAACGTCGTTTTCGTTTAAGTTGGTGAGTATGGCGGCAAGGTCGCCGGCGCGTTCAATAGAAGGCCCGCTCGTTATACGAAGTTGAACTCCAAGTTCGGATGCTATTATGTGTGACAGAGTAGTCTTTCCGAGTCCGGGAGGTCCGTATAAAAGCACATGGTCGAGCGCTTCTTTTCTTTTTTTACTCGCCTCTATAAAAACTTTTAAGTTACTTTTGATTTTGTCTTGCCCCACATACTCGCTTAAAGTTTTCGGGCGCAACGTCATGTCGAGCGCGCCGTCGTCGGCGGTTTTTGTACTTGTGATAAATCTTTCTTCGTCCATTATCTTTATTCCCTATCGGATTTAGCCTTTTAGAGCCGCGAGCACTATTTCTTCGGTACCGAGTCCGTCTTTTTTCACGCGCGAAACTGCCGCCGTTGCTTCCTGCCGCGTGTACCCTAACGACATAAGAGCTTCCACAGCCTCGCTGTCGACAGGAACGGTCGCGCCTACTTGCGCAGAATTCGCAAATATCGATTCGCTACCCGGCGCAAGCTTATCGCGCAACTCAACCACTATTCTCTCGGCTGTTTTCTTTCCTATACCTTTGATTTTTCCGAGCTTACCTACGTCGGCGGTTGTAATTGCCGTTATTATGTCAGACAGATTACCGCTTCCGAGTATTGAAATAGCCATTCTGCAGCCTATTCCCGACACGTTAATCAATTTTATAAAGAAGTCCTTTTCGGATTGCGTCGCAAATCCGAACAAACTCATTTCGTCTTCTTTAACGTTTAAATAGCAATAAACTTTACATTCGTCGCCTATTCTGCCGAGTTTTTGTATCGTATCGCCGCTTGCGTAAAGTTCGTAACCTATACCGCCCGCTTCTATTACCACGTAATTTTCGCCCGCAAAAACATATGTTCCTTTTATATAATTATACATGCCGTTTCACCTCTAATTAAGCACTCTGTGGGCATACTCACCGAAATGCGCATGACACACGGCAGCCGCCAATGCGTCGGCAACGTCGTCGGGTTTGGGTATTTTGTCAAGTTTTAAAAGCGCTTTAACCATAAATTGAATTTGATGCTTTTCAGCTCTTCCGTTACCCGTAAGAGCCTGCTTGATTTGAAGCGGAGTGTATTCGTAAAGTCGCCCGCACTTTTTAATTGCGCACAGAAGTATAACGCCGCGCGCTTGCGCCACTTTTATACCCGTCGTTATATTAGTGTTAAAAAACAACTCTTCCACCGACACCGCGTCGGGCTTGAATTTTTGTATTATGGCGGTTAACGCGTCGTCGAGCATTGCAAGCCTTACGGGAATACTCTCCTCTTTCGGGGTTTGAATAACGCCGTAATCCACAGCCGACAGATTGCCGCCGTCTTTGGAGATTACTCCGTAGCCTATTGTGGCATAGCCGGGGTCAATTCCTAAAATTATCAAAATATACTCCTGTTTCTCTTGCTAAAATAGTTAAAATGTATTATTATAAATATAGTATTATTTTAGATTAAAGTCAAGCAATTGACGCAGTAAGGAGCTAATAATGAAAAAAATGAAAATTGTGCTCGCATACTCGGGCGGACTCGACACCACCATAATTATTCCGTGGCTTAAAGAAAATTACGATTGCGAAGTAATTGCAGTAGCCGCCGACGTCGGACAAGGCGAAGAGCTTGCTCCCCTCAACGAAAAAGCCATTAAAAGCGGCGCGTCTAAAATCTTTATCGAAGACCTAACCGAAGAATTCGTGCGCGACTACGTGTTCCCCACATTAAAAGCGAGCGCCGTTTACGAAGGTAAATATCTTTTGGGAACGAGTTTCGCTCGTCCCGTTATAGCCAAACGTTTGGTCGAAATAGCCGAGCGCGAGGGCGCTACCGCGATATGTCACGGTTGCACGGGAAAAGGCAACGACCAAGTGCGTTTCGAACTTTCGATAAAAGCGCTTAGCCCCGACATGAAAATCATAGCCCCTTGGAGAGTATGGGATATTAAGTCGCGCGAAGAGGAAATCGCCTATGCCGAAGCTCGCGGACTCGACGTACCCGTTTCAAAAAAACATCCCTACTCTATGGACAGAAATATTTGGCATCTTTCGCATGAAGGCAGCGACCTCGAAGACCCGTGGAACGAGCCGCAAGACGACATGCTTCTTATAAGCAATCCTATTTCGAAAACACCGAACGCCGCAGAATACGTTGAAATCGAGTTTGAAAAAGGCGTACCCGTAGCCGTAAACGGAAAAAAACTTTCTCCCGTAAAGCTTTTGGAAACGTTAAACGAAATCGGAGCGAAACACGGCGTGGGAGTTTGCGATATGGTTGAAAACCGTTTAGTAGGCATGAAATCGCGCGGAGTCTACGAAAATCCCGCAGGTTCGATATTATACGCCGCTCATCATAACCTCGAAGAGCTTACTCTCGACCGAGCAACTTTTCACTACAAAGAGCAAGTTGCGCTCAGATTTGCCGAACTCGTATACGACGGCAACTGGTTCACGCCTCTCCGCGAAGCTCTCAGCGCGTTTGTTAACTCAACGCAAGAAACAGTTAGCGGCACGGTGCGCTTAAAGCTCTTTAAAGGCAATATAACGGGCGCGGGCGCAAAATCGCCTTACTCGCTGTATGACGAAGACATTGCCACTTTCGGAGCCGACGAAGTCTACGACCAAAAGGACTCGGCGGGCTTTATCAATCTTTTCGGCTTGCCCCTTAAAGTACGCGCAAAAATGCTTAAAAAGAACAACAAAAAGTAAGAGGGCTCTTAAATGAAAATGTGGTCGGGACGGTTTGCGTCCTCGCTAAACGAGCAAGCGGATTTATTTAACCGTTCGCTTCCAGTAGACAAACGTCTTTACAAACATGACATTATGGGAAGTATTGCGCACGCCACCATGCTCGGAGAATGCGGAATAATTCCAAAAGACGAAGCTGACAGCATTTGTCATGCTCTTTCGGATATATTCTACGACATTAAAAACGGCAAATTGAAAATTACCGACGCCGAAGATATTCACATGTTCGTGGAAGAAGAACTCACCAAGAGGTTGGGACAAACGGGCAAAAAACTGCATACGGGGCGCTCTCGCAACGACCAAGTCGCTCTTGATATTCGTCTTTATATGCGCGACGCAATTTCCGAAATTACCGAACTTATAAAAACGGTAATCTCCACTCTTTGCGACATATCCGAAAAACACACGGAAACATATATGCCCGCCTACACACACATGCAAAAGGCTCAGCCCACCACCCTCGCCCACCATTTGGGCGCATATTGCGAAATGTTCTTGCGCGACGTCGAAAGGTTTCTCGATTGCCGTAAACGCGTAAACGTAATGCCTCTCGGAAGCGGCGCTTGCACAACCACGTCTTACCCCATAAACCGCAACCGCGTGGCACAACTGCTCGAATTCCCGCAAATCACTCAAAACTCACTCGACGGCGTTTCCGACCGCGATTTTGCGATAGAATTTGCGTCGTGTTGCTCGATTTTAATGATGCACCTGTCACGATTCAACGAAGAACTTATTTATTGGGCTTCGGACGAATTTGGTTTTGTCACGCTTAGCGACCAATTCAGCACAGGTTCGAGCATAATGCCTCAAAAGAAAAATCCCGACATGAACGAATTGATTCGCGGAAAAACGGGTCGCGTGTACGGCGAACTTATTTCGTTGCTTACTATAATGAAAGGGCTTCCCCTTGCCTACAACAAGGATATGCAGGAAGATAAAGAAGCCGTTTTCGATTGCGAAGATACCGTCAAAATTTGTTTGAGTATTTTCAACGCACTACTACCCTCGTTGCGATTCAATTCCGACGTAATGGCGAAAGGCGCGGGCGGTGGCTATACCGCCGCAACCGATTGCGCCGATTATCTTGTTAAAAAAGGAATTCCTTTCCGCGACGCTCACAAAATCGTGGGACAGCTCGTTCGATACTGTTGCGAAAACGGAAAAACGCTCGACAGTCTCGGCATAAACGAATACAAAAGTTTTTCGGAAATATTCGAAAGCGACATATTAAAAACCGTGCGCATACCTGACGTTGTCGCAGCAAGAAAAACCGTCGGCGGACCGTCGAAAAAGACTGTGACAAATCGCATTGCAAAAATACGCAAGACAATTCAATCATTAAAATAACTTTTTTAAAAACACAAAGAGCGTCGAAATAACTTCGACGCTCTCATCATAACGTAAAGTCGAACGTTTTTTGCACTTATTTTCGACTCTAAAAATATTTCGCTTATATTTTATCGTCACCAAGCTACAACAGTGTCGATATTTACTTCTCCCGAACAAATTACAATAACTTCATGCTTTCCGCTTATCAATTCGGGCGAAATATAAACGACATGCGACAGCGTCGTATCGTCTTTCAGTTCTATGCTGCGCACCTTTTCGCCGTCTATATATACTTCGAAATTCTTTCCGTACGGAGCCGCCGAAATTATACCCGCGCGAGTTCCCTCGAATTCAAACGAAAGCGTAGCGTTGCCGTCGCTTTCGTACACATGCCCAAAAGTGGAAGCAGTATATTTCACGTTCCAAGCACCGCGATACTCCAACAAATCGCTATCGGGTGCAATCACATGCCCTCCAGGAAGCGAAACCTCATAAGCAAAACCGATTGAATTCAATGCTATATATCTCGGATTGGTTCTCGTTACCACGAGTTTATAATAAGCAAATTCGGCTTTCTCAAACGATACCGTTATGTTCGAATTAACATGCTGCTGATTGGCATACTCGCCGAGTAGGAAAAATTCTTCTCCGTCCAAACTGCCGTAAATTGAGAAGTCTACGGGAAATTGCAAATTTTGCATACCCGAAGGATGCGTATAACCGTACAGCGTCATTCTGTTTGCTTTAATCGTTTTCCCAAAACTTACAACAATTTCAAAAGGATTAGCCGCCGTAATTACGTTTGCTGAATGAATATTTGTGTCGGGATTCCCGTCGAAAAGATTTTCTATTTTGTAATCGTATAAAATATTTCCTGCGGAATCTACCCTATTGCTTGCCGCAGTAAAATTCTTAACGTTAACGAGAGTTTGTTTTGCGTCTATTTGCTTAGTGTCTTTATAACTGTGAGTATAGTTTCGCGTAAAGAAATAATCGGTAACGAACTCGTCGGTAGAAAACTCATAATCGTTGCGATACGCGCTCGCATATTTCACCGATACGTTTTCGGGCAAAACGCTTCCCGCAGGCAATTTATTCCCGTCGGCGTCTATAATATTACCCTCTTCGTCTATCGTGCCTTGCGTTTCGAACTTACCGAATCCCAAACCGAAAAAACTAAGGGTGCCGCCGTGCTTTTCCACAAGCATAACTTCTTTAAAATAGACCCACTGTTCTCCGTTTAAAACATAATCTTTATACGTTTCCGCATTATCGGTAGCAAATCCGTATCCGTTATCCGTTTTCATTATCATGGCGGCTTTTTCAAAAGTCTTACCGTCGTCGACGGAGACATACAACGCGCAATTCCACCTACCTCTAAACGCTATTCTGTATTTTCCGGGCTCGTCGATATATATCTTTCCGCTCACTTCCATAACTTTATGTTCGCCCGGAAATTCCGAAAGCCACACGTCGGAGTTGCTATTTTGAACTTTATTTGTGCTATCCGACTCTTGCAAATCGATATAGCCTGCGTAATCGTTTTCATAAGCTTCGGCGGCGGTTCTGTATTTATCCGTGTCGAATTCGTATATCTTTCGCTCTAAAATCGTCTTTTTCTTTTCATGCGACTGCTCGAACTCGAACACCAAGTCCACGTCGTCTACTCCGAACGCGCCGTCGTTTTTAGTAATTTCGAGAGTAACGTAAATCTTTCCCGAACGCATTGCTTCGTCGGGCGTAAACGTGAGAATCTGCGTATCCGCATTCCACTCAACGTAACCGTGTTCGGGCTGTGAAACGCTTTTAACTCTATGCGTGAAGCCGTCTGGCAACACTATGCTTCCGCTGATGTTGAGTCCGTTTTGCACATATTTCGATAAGTCGGTTTCGAATTTTTCGCCGTACGGTATAACGTAAGGCTGAACGGTATTCGTATACCGCTTTTCGCCGTCGTACATATAGCTTCTACCCGTTTGGAAAACGGACGCGACGGGAACGAAATGCGAATAATTTCTCGCCGTATAAGGCCCCGTGACGGTCTCGTTTAAGTTAGCGTTTAATATGCCGTTAAAGAAATACGTCATATCGTTATGCGTCGCCTCGCTGAGCGCCTTATAGTATCCCGCATAACTTTGTCCGAAACCGCCGCGTTGCAACCTTATTGCTTGCATAAACGGACCTTGCCCGAAATTATGCAACAGCGTGGCGTAAACGCGTAAGAAATTTTCGGTTCCGTGCAGGGTTTGATACACAGCCCAAGAAGCGTTGGTGTAGCGATTCCAACCGCCCATTCCGTCGCTTCCTCCGCCGTAAGAGCGCGCCGACGATATTTTTGTGAACAGACTGTATTCCACAAGAGTTAGCGCGTTGTTCGTAACCTCCCCTCCGCCGGGAAGTCCCCAACCGCTTTGAAAATTATGGTTGAATTCGTGCATATTGCCCCATGCACCCGAATTTATCAAGCCGTTATAGTTGAGCGAATTACGCATCCAACTTGCGGGACAATTCACCGACTGCTGACCGGGAAAAGCCACCGCCGCACCCGCAGCCACAAATGGGTCATATAAGAATACTATGCCTTGATTTGAAACTTGCGTTGATACGAGCGCCACTTTATCCCAATATACCGCAACTTTATATAAATCGTCGTAGCTAAGTCCTTTCGCATAAATCGACGGTCCCGAATGCAAAACGCCGTTATCCCACACTTCCAAGTCGAAATACGGCGCCGACGATTTGGCGTTCTCGGCAAATTCTTCGGGAGTGGTGTAGCCTAAAATGAAATGAGAATATCTCACTCCTCCCGAAACCGTAACCGAAAACGAAGAGCGAGTGCTATTGCGAACGTAAACGGGACCGCCGAGAAACGAGCCTACGTAAGCCGTGTATACACCGTTTTCAAGCTTAGCGGTGCTTGTGTTCACGTGCATTGTGTTTAAAATAACGGGCATACGGTTTATATTGCGTTGAGCCCAAATGTTATTCGCTTTGGCGTTATAAAGAGCCTGCCCGATATGAATCGCCACGCCGCCCGTAGCTTTCATATCCTTTTCGCTTATTTGTATTTTAATTACTTCGCCTGCGGGCGCATATACGCCCGTAACGCTGTAACCGTAACTGCGAGGCAATACCGTTACTTTCTTCACAATACCGGGTTCGTCGGGCGACACGTCGCCGCGATACATTTGCGCCGAAGACGTATGCTTATAAAGCGTTCTACCCGTATCTTCGCCGTTTAAATACAGTCTCCCCTCCGAATCCATTTTATCGTAAGTTCCTCTCGGATATCCGTCGGAACCTATTCGAGTATTGACGGAACACAAACTCCAACTTTCGCCTATGAGCGCGTTTTTTTGTTCGGCAGTCAATGAAAGCGTATGGTCGTATACGGGATATTGTGCAATAGTGCCGTTTTCCACAAGCCCGCCGTCTTTGCTCTCGGTGGGAATTTTACGCTCGACTGTGCCGAGATACTCGGCGGAATACCCCGCGCGCGTAACGGTTTTGTGCGTGTTTTCGAAGTTTTCCAATTCGGGATCGTCCGTGCCGTCGGGAATAAATTCTCCCGGAATTTTATCGACTTCCGACCCCGAACGACTGCATCCGCACAAGCAGAAAAACACGGCAATCAATAAGCTCAATAAAAATATAGCGCATGTCTTAGCAGCATTAGCACATTTTGATGCAACAAAATCGATTCGATTATTTCGCATAACCTCTCCTATCGTTTTTGTATTTATTTTAAATATATTAACAACGAAGTAATTTTAGCAAACTACAGCGCAAAAGTCAATTTATTGTAATTATATGTGGATTTTTTAATATATGCGCTTTAAAAACACTTTATAAAAAGGAAAATATTAGAGATAGGCTATATTATGACACGCATAATACGACTTATTGGCATTAAATATATGCAAAATCTTTTATAAAAACAAACGCCTTTCTTTTTCGAAAGCCGTTCACCCTATTTTCTTATTTGTCCGTTTCCGTGTATCACATATTTCTCACTTGTGAGCTGTTTAAGCCCCAAAGGACCGCGAGCGTGAAGTTTTTGAGTTGAAATTCCCATTTCGGCACCGAAACCGAATTGAAATCCGTCGGTAAATCGAGTGGACGCGTTTACATATACTACCGCACTGTCGATATGGGAAGCAAAATAATCGGCGGCTTCTTTGTTTTCGGTTATAATCACTTCACTGTGCTTAGTTGAATGCAGATTTATATGCTCGCATGCCTCTTTAACTCCCGAGACAACTTTAACCGATATTTTAAGCGCAAGGAACTCTGTGAAATAGTCGTCGTCGCTTGCAAGTTTTACGAACGGGCATATTGCGCAAGTTCTTTCGCATCCCACTATTTCCACACCCGCATCTTTAAGCGCGCCGAGCACTACTGGCAGATATTCTCCGGCCACAGCTTCGTCTATCAGTAAACTTTCCAAAGCATTGCACACGCTCGGCCGTTGCAATTTTCCGTTCAAAATTATCGCTTCGGCTTTTTTGACGTCCGCGCTTTTTTCGATATATGCGTGGCAATTCCCCGCTCCCGTCTCTATAACGGGTACGGTCGATTTCTCCACTACCGTGCGTATTAAAGCCGACGAACCGCGCGGAATTAAAACGTCTACGCTCTCGCGGCATGTCATTAACGTTTCGGCGCCCTCGCGGCTTGTGTCGCTTATAAGCTGAATAAATTCTGGATTATACCCGCCTGCGCTCAAACGAGCTTTCACGGCGCTTACAATGGCTTTATTTGAGCCGTATGCTTCTCCGCTTCCGCGCAACACAACGGCATTGCCCGATTTTATACACAGACCGAGAGCGTCGGCGGTAACGTTAGGGCGAGCTTCGTAAATAATTCCTATTACGCCGAGCGGCACCCGAACTTTTTGAATTTTCAAACCGCTGTCGTTAGTCCATTCCTCAACGGTTTCGCCTATGGGGTCGTCAAGTTCCGAGAGCTTTTTCAACCCATCCGCCATTTCTTCAAGCCGCTTACGGTTAAGCATAAGCCTATCGATAAACTGCGGCGGGCGCTCGCATAATGCGACGTCGGCGGCATTGGCTCGCAATATTTCTTTTTCGGCAACAAGAAGAGCGGCGGCGGCAAGTTCCAACATTTTGTTTTTATCTTCCGACGAGGCAAGCGCTATAAAAGAAGAGTTCTCTTTCGCGACTCTGCAACTCTCGCTAACCGTCATTATTCTTCGTCCTCTTCTTCGGGAAGGTCGGCATTATGATAAACGTTTTGAACGTCGTCGTTGTCGTCGAACATATCGAGCATACGTTGAAGTTTGGGCATTGCCGCTTCGTCAACCGTTATATAGTTGGAGGGAATTTTTTCGATTTCGCTTTTAACGAACGCCACGCCTTTGGCTTCGAGACTTTCGCGCACGCTCGAAAAATCGGCGGGCGTAGTCAAAATTTCATACATACCGTCTTCAACGTTGAAATCGTCGGCGCCGCAATCGAGCGCAAGCATCATCATTTCGTCGTCGTCGTCCGACGGCTTTTTCTCAACTACGAGCACGCCGCGAGTCTCGAAAAGATACGAAACGCAACCCGTTGTGCCCATAGAACCGCCGCATTTATCGAAAATGTGGCGAACGTCGCCCGCAGTGCGGTTTTTATTGTCGGTAAGAGTTTCTACAATCACGGCAACGCCGCCAACGCCGTAACCTTCATAAGTAATAGAATCGTAGTTTATACTACCGAGCTCGCCGCTCGCCTTTTTAATACTGCGCATAATATTGTCGTTGGGCATATTTGCCGCTTTCGCTTTGGAAATTACGTCTCGCAGTTTTGCGTTGTTGTTAGGGTCTGGTCCGCCCGCTTTCACCGCAACGGCAAGTTCTCTGCCTATTTTGGTGAAAACGTTTGCTCTCGCCGCGTCGGTTTTCCCTTTCGCCCTTTTAATAGTTGCCCATTTACTGTGTCCGGACATAAACAATATCTCCTTTTTTATTTAACGTATTTAATTATTCATATATTTTAAAGCATACATGAGTATTCCCGCGCTGACCGCCGCATTCAGCGACTCCATATCTTCACGCATGGGAATGGTAATTTTTTCGTCGCAATCAAGCAAAACCTCTTCGCTTATTCCGTCCGCCTCGTTTCCTATTACCAAACATATTTTTCGAGCTTTAATTTTTGCGGTAAACGCGTCTTTTCCTCCGAGCACAGCTCCCACCGTAGCGTAGCCGAGCTCGCGAACGAAAGAAAGACTGTTGGCATAATGAAACCCGACCCCGAGCACTCCCGTCATAGAGCTGCGTATCACCTTAGGATTATATACGTCTACGCAATCGCGCAAAACTATGTCGGAATAACCTGCCGCACATGCGGTGCGGATTATGGCGCCCATATTGCCGGGCTCGCGAATCTTATCGAGAAACAAACAATGTTCGCTTGAAAATTCGAACGAAGCTTTCGGTATTTTCATTAGCGCCATAACGCCTTGATTGTGCTCGGTAAACGACAATTCGCTAAAAAGCGAATCGTCAAGCACAAAATCCGCTTCGTCGCAAAAAGCGGAACGCGAACATATTACAGCCGCAACGTTTTGCGGACACAACTGTTTCGCGTCGGCAACCCAACGCTTCCCTTCCGCAATATATTCGCCGTATTCCGTCCTGTATTTTCTGTCGGCGAGTTTTCTCAGCTTTTTAACAACGGCGTTAGTTTTCGAAGTTATAAACGTTTGAACCATATAGAAAAGGGCGCCGCAAAGCGGCACCCAAAAGATTACTGCGCTACCGCTTTTTGCGCGGTTTCCGCCAAAGCCTTAAAGCCTGCGGCGTCTTTCACCGCAATATCGGCAAGCACCTTGCGGTTAAGATTTATGCCCGAAACTTTGAGTCCGTGCATAAACGTGCTATACGACATGCCGTTCATTCTTGCGGCGGCGTTTATTCTCGCTATCCATAACTTACGGAAATCGCGTTTTTTAAGTCTGCGACCTATGAACGCGTACATTTGCGATTTCATAACCGCTTCGCGAGCGATACGGTAAGAACGCGACTTCGAGCCAAAGTAACCTTTGGACAACTTCATTATTTTTCTGCGCTTTTTAACGGCGTTTACTGCTCTTTTAATTCTCATAACTAAACTACCTCCTGCTTATTTCTGAATCATAGACTTAATGGTGCGAGCTTCCTTGTTCGACGCCATATAAGCTCCCTGACGGAGCGAGTCCTTGCGTTTGCGGGATTTCTTTGTAAGAATATGATTCTTTCCTTGCTGAGCGCGCTTAACGCGACCCGAAGCGGTTACGCGAAAACGCTTTTTCGCGCCGCTGTGACTTTTCATTTTTGGCATAATATATTCCTCCGATAAAGTTATTTTTTAGGTGATAAAATCATGAGGATATTTCTACCCTCCGTTGTGGGCTGCTTGTCGATTACCGAATCCTGCTCCACGATTTTATAAAAATCGCGCATAACTTCCACACCCAAAGCCGCATGAGCCTGTTGGCGTCCTCTCATACGTATCGACACTTTCACCTTATCGCCGTTGCGCAAAAACTTTTGCGCCGCTTTCGCTTTGGTTTCGAGGTCGTGCGTGTCGATAGTCATAGACAGCCACACTTCTTTAAGCTCGGTTATCTTTTGATTTTTCCGCGCGTCTTTTTCACGCTTTTGCATTTCGAACTTAAATTTGCCGAAATCCATGATTTTGCAAACCGGCGGGGTTGCGTTGGGGCTGATTTTCACAAGGTCGAGATTTTTGGAATCGGCTATGCGATTTGCTTCCGCCGCCGACATAATACCGAGCTGGGTATTGTCGTCGTCGATTACGCGGACTTCACGGTCGCAAATTCTGTCGTTCAACTCAACGTCTCTGAGATTGATAATCGTATTCCTCCACAAAAAAATTAGAGCGAAAGCAAACTTCCGCTCTAAAACAAATAACAAAATTCTTTCGAATGGTTACTGCTCTATGAACGCGGCGCGACTCTGTCTGCCGGTGAAACGGAAACCCGTTTGCTTTCTATAAATACAGTATACACCCTCTCGGCAAAAAAGTCAACCGCTTAACACACCTTTTTGTCTATTTCTTCCAAAAGTTTTTCAAGCAATTCGGTAAACTTCATTTGCCCCAAGTCGCCCGCGCTACGCGAACGAACCGAAACGCAATCGTTTTCCGCTTCTTTATCGCCTATTATAAGCATATAGGGAATTTTTTCCATTTGCGCCTCGCGTATTTTATAGCCGATTTTTTCGTTGCGATTATCCGCTTCGGCACGAATGCCCGCTCGCGAAAGTCTTGCGGCTATTTCCTCTGCCTTTTCGGCATTGCGCCCTGTGAGCGAAAGCACGCGCACTTGCGTGGGACTGAACCACAGCGGGAACGCTCCCGCATATTTTTCTATGAGCATGGCGAGAGTTCTCTCGTAGCAACCTATCGAACTGCGGTGAATGACGTAAGGCGTGCGCTTAACTCCGTCGGCGTCAACATATTGCATATCAAAGCTTTCTCCCGCCGCAAAATCCAACTGAATGGTGAACAGAGTGTCTTCTTTTCCGTATACGTTCGTACCCTGAATATCGAGCTTAGGACCGTAGAAAGCAGCTTCGTCGTCTGCTTCGGTGTAATCGAGTTTTAAATCGTCGAGAATGTTTTTCATCATCGCTTCGGTGGAATCCCATGCCTCGTCGTTGTCGATATATTTATCCGATTTCGCTTTGCCGCGCTTCGAAAATCTGAAAGTAACGTCGTTACGCATTCCGAGACAGTCAAGAAGATAATACGTAAGGTCAAGGCAACCTTTAAACTCGTCTTCAACCTGTTCTTTCGTGCATATAATATGCCCGTCCGAAAGCGTAAACTGCCTTACGCGAATTAGCCCGTGCATTTCTCCCGAAGCCTCTTTTCTGAATTCGGTTGCGGTTTCGGAATATCTGCACGGAAGGTCACGATACGACTTTAAGCCGTTTTTATATATTTGGTATTGAAAAGGACAAGTCATAGGACGCAACGCCATAATTTCCTCGTCTTTTTTTACTGCATCGCCGTGCTCGTCCACTTCGCCCAACACAAACATTTTGTCGCGATAATGCGACCAGTGCCCCGATATTTTATAGAGGTCGGATTTCGCCATGTTGGGCGTTTTGGTAATCATAAAGCCGCGCTTGGCTTCTTCGTCTTCCACAAATCTTTGCAGAACCTGCAAAATCTTCGCGCCTTTGGGCATGAGAATGGGAAGCCCTTGCCCCACAACGTCGCTCGTCATGAAAATTCCCAAATCGCGTCCGAGTTTGTTGTGGTCGCGGCGCTTCGCTTCTTCCATTTTCTCGATATATTCGTTGAGCTCCGACTTCTTCTCGAAAGCGGTGCCGTATATGCGCGTCAGCATCTTGTTCTTTTCGTTGCCGCGCCAATACGCTCCCGCAATTTGAGTCAGTTTAAAGTTTTTCACTCTTCCCGTACTCGGCAAATGAGGTCCGCGACACAAATCGGTGAAACTTCCCTGCTTGAAAAGCGAAATTTGCGCGTCTTTCGGCAAATCGTCGATTAGCTCGATTTTATACGGCTCGTCAAACCCTTTCATTTGAGTGAGTGCCTGTTTTCTCGTAACAACCTTTTTTTCTATCGGAAAATCTGCTTTTACGATAGTTTCCATTTCTTTTTCGATTTTTTCGAAATCCGCCTGCGATATGGGTTCCTCGAAATCAAAATCGTAATAAAAGCCGTTTTTTACTGCGGGTCCTATTGCAAGCTTTGCAGTCGGATAAATATTTTTAACGGCTTGCGCCAAAATATGCGCCGCAGTATGGCGGTAAACCTCTTTTCCCTCGTCGTCTTTAAACGTGAGAATTTGCAACTCGCAATCGGAATCGAGTTTATCGCTCAATCCTGCAAGTTCGCCGTTCACTTTTGCGGCAAGAGCCGCGCGCGCAAGCCCTTCGCTTATGAGCGAAGCGATTTCTGCAACCGACACTCCCGCTTCCGCTTGAAGCACGCTACCGTCTTTCAATGTGATTTTTATGTCCATATTCTTTCTCCTCAATAAAAAAAGCCCGCCGACAATACAGTCGAAGGACGAATTCGTTCGTGGTTCCACCTTCATTCGTTGCAAATATGCAACCTCGTTTATGCGACTTTGCGTTCGCACACGCTTTCCTACTGCGGCGGTTTCGAATCCGATAACCTTTTTGCGCACGCTCTCAGCCGCGACGCGCGCTCTCTTATAAACGTTTTTCGGTTCTACTTGTCCGCGATTAACGGAAAATTTTGATTTTTTTACAGTATAGCACTCTAAGAGAATATTGTCAAGACTTTTATGCCGATTTAACCCATAAGCCATATTTTTTTTGTTCGTTTTCGTTTGTAAAATGCGCCACAAAATGATATAATATATTCAAATTTCGGGAGGCAACGTTTTAAAAAATGTCGGCAGTAGCAATAGTGTGCGAATACAATCCGTTTCACACGGGGCACGCTTATCATATAACCGAAGCGAAAGAGCTAAGCGGCGCCGACGCCGTAATCGGCATAATGAGCGGTTTTTTTGTGCAACGCGCCGAACCCTCGATAATTTTACCTACTCTCCGAGCAAAAGCGGCTATACAAAACGGAATGGACTGCGTAATACAACTTCCCGCACCTTTTTCATGTGCGTCGGGCAACGTTTTCGCCGAAGGCGCAGTGCGCATAATATCGCGTATTCCCGAAATAAAGTATATTGCTGTGGGAGCGGAAGACGAAGGAAATATTCTACGCGAAATTGCAAGCGTTCAATTCGAACAGACTCCGAAATTTACAAACACACTCAAAAATGCGCTAAACGAAGGTTTGCCTTACGCGGTAGCGCTGACAACAGCCACAACGAAAGTTCTCAATAGTCGCACCGCCGAACTTGCCGAAATTCTCGCAAAGCCGAACAATATTCTTGCAATAGAATATTTGAAAGCTATCCGCAAATTTAATTCGACAATAGAACCCGTATTCGTTCGTCGCAAAGGCAACGATTACAACAGCGAGTCGGCAAACGGAGAATTTATATCCGCAACCGGCGCTCGAAAACTATTCGAACAGAAAGACTATAAAACGCTTTCAAAATATATACCCGAAAACTCTTTCGAGCTTTTTATTGACGAAATAGAACGGTTCCCCGTTGATTATTCGATTTACGACGCACTCACCGTTTATGCCTTGCGCACAAGCAACGTTAGCCTTGCGCCCGATTGCGCGGAAGGGCTTGACGTTAAAATAGCCGAATGCGCAAAGCGTTATGCTAAATTAAACGATATTTTAAACGCGGCAAAAAGCAAACGTTACACAATGGGAAGAATAAAAAGAATATGTTTGCAAACTCTGCTCGGAATCACTCGCGACACCATTAAACTGTGCGAAAACGCGGCGGGAAAAGTGCTCGCCGTAAAAAACGACAAAAAGGCTTTTCTTAAAAAGTTAAGCGGTGTTGCCATTAAAAACACCGACTATAAAATTATCGGAAAAAACACCGAGCTTTGCGCCGAAACCGACGGCAAAGCGGGCGGAATTTATTCGCTCATCACGCACAGAGACGGCAACGCTTTTTGGAACGGAAAACTCGAAACCGTTTAGGCAGAGCATTTTATATGCCTTGACTAAGCAATCACTTCGAAAATTTGAGGTAACATTTCTTCGGCGGCAAGGCGTCCGCTCTCAATAGAATAAGAATTGTCTTTAAAGCGGTAGGTAGAGCGAGTTCCTTGCTCAGGCACTATTACCAAATCCGCTTTTCTTATATTCTCGCGGCAATTCTGCCAATCCATTAAAAGGTAACTTCTTTCCAACATTCCGAATAAGCCGTTCGGTTCGTAATCGGTGCTCGGCGCTCCGCCAAGAGCGTCCACCGCTATTACAACGTCCGCCCCCATTTCTTTGCAACAATTTATGGGAATGCGTTCCAAAATTCCGCCGTCAACCAAAATTTCGTCGCCCGACGAAACGGCATGAAACGCTACGGGAATAGACATGCTCGCGCGCATTGCGTCGAGCACTTTTCCGCTGTCGAAAACTTTAAGAGTTCCGCTTCGAACGTCGGTTGCGGTAGCTCTGAACGGAATTTTACATTCCTCTATTGTTGTATCCCCTATAAGAGGTTTAATAACGTTTACCGCTCGCCTGCCCTTAACGAGCCCGCATTGAGAGAAAGATATGTTTATATCGAGCACAACGCTTTGATTTATCTTTTCAGCAACCGATTTCAATTTCTCGATAGGCACACCCGCGCAATAGCAACCGCCTACTATCGAGCCCATAGAACAGCCCGCAATGCAGTCAATAGGAATATTGTTTTCTTCCAACACCTGCAACACGCCTATATGGCAAAAGCCGCGAGCGCCGCCGCTTCCTAGCGCAAGACCTATTTTCTTTCTTTGAGCTTTTGCCACAGTTTAAAACTCTCCTATGCAATAAACGCAATCGAGTTGCACGCGCCGCGTTAACGAATATTTTCAGCCAAATTCAAAATAAGACGTTCTGTTTTTTGCCAACCGAGACAACCGTCGGTAATCGACTTTCCGTACACAGTTCCGTCAGGCGGTTGATTGCCGTCTTCAATGTAGCTCTCCACCATCAGTCCTTTTATCATTCCGCTTAAATCGGCGCAATTATTTCTCACAGTGAGAATTTCTTCGGCTATGCGTATCTGCTCGAACGGATTTTTATTGCTGTTGCTGTGATTTGCGTCTATAATAACGGCGGGATTTAAAAGCTGTTGCTTATTATAAGCGTTTTTCAGCTCTTCGAGCTCTTCGTAATGATAGTTGGGGCGGTTATTGCCGCTCATATCTTGCCCGCCTCTTAAAACAGCGTGCGCGAGAGGATTGCCGGTTGTTTTAACTTGGTGTGCGTGATATTGAAACTCGCTCCCGAGTTGTGCCGCATAAATCGAATTCATCATTGCCGAAATGCTCCCATTCATAGGATTTTTGATTCCTACGGGAACCTCTATTCCGCTCGCCACAAGTCTGTGTTGTTGGTTTTCGGTGGAACGAGCGCCCACCGCCACATAAGACAATACGTCTTCGAGATAAGCGTAATTATCGGGATAAAGCATTTCGTCCGCCGAAGTGAGTCCCGTTTCGCGCACCACTCGCACATGCATGTGCCTAAGCCGCAAAATTCCTTCTTGAATATCGGTGCCCTTGTGCGGGTCGGGATTGTGAAGCATACCCTTGTAGCCTTCGCCGCGAGAACGCGGCTTATTCGTATAAACGCGAGGAACTAAAAAAATTCTGTCTTTTATTTTTTCCTGAATTTTCGCAAGACGCGAAACGTAATCGCAAACGGCGTCTTCGTTGTCGGCGGAACAAGGTCCTATAATTAAAACCAAACGCTTATCTTTGCCCGTAAAAATATTTTTAAGTTCCGCGTCTCGCTCGCTCTTGATTTTTTTCAACGAGGTTCCGAACGGCACTTGCTCGCAAACTTCTTCCGGCGTCATAATTTTTCGCACTATTTTAAACATATTTTTTCCTTAGTAACAACCGCTCACGCATTTTTGTTCGTTTTAACTATCATCGCACCGCGCAACTCTTCGCGATTGTTGCGAATCATGGCAAGTGCGGACTGCAAAAATTGCTCCACGTCGCGGAACATTACGTCTAAATGCGCTTTCGTTTTATCCACTAAGGCGTCGCATTGCATATACGCCGTTTCCATAAGCTGTTTTGCTTCGAGCTCGGCGCGCTTTATAAGCTCGGAATTGTCTATTATATGCTCGGCTCGTTCTTCCGCCTCACGAATAGTGTTTTTCGCAACGCTGTCGGCGTTTTCAAGTATTTTCTGCTTGTTGTCCACAACATACGCCGCTTCTCTCAACGAATCGGGCAAAGCGTTTCTTATTTGGCGCGTGAGCTGAACGCATTTGTTTATGTCGATTTTTTTGGTAAACAAACCGCCCTTGCGGTCGCCGAGTTCGTATTCGAGCTGTTCGATTAGTTGCATTAAATCCATTTTTAGCCTCTCCTACCGTAAACTTTTTCAACAGACTTATGTGCCGATTCGCACACGTACCCCGTGAGCGAACCGCCAGAAAGCGCAAGGTCGCGCACTATCGTGCCCGATATGTGCGAAAATTCGGGCAAAGAAATCAAAAATACCGATTCTATGTCTTTCCATTGCGATTTGTATACCTGCGAAAGCGACTTCTCGTATTCAAAGTCTTTAAATGTTCGCAAACCGCGCACAACGGTGCTCGCTCCTATTTCTTTGGCAAAATCGGTTAAAAAACCGTCGAAAGTATACACGCAAACGTTCGATATATTCGCAACCGATTTTTTGACTATTTCGGTGCGTTCCGAAAGCGTGGCTACGCAACGTTTGTCGCCCGTGTCTGCGGCGACCCCTATATAAAGATGAGTAAAGAGCTTAGCCGCGCGAAAGGCAATATCGTAGTGTCCGAGAGTGAACGGGTCGAACGAGCCCGCAAGCAAGCCTATGTCAGTCATGGATTTCCTCCGATTGTGCGAGAAACGAAATACTCGTATTTCCGCAATTACGCGTATTTATTATAACCGATGCGGGCAAATTGAGCAAGCTATTTTCACGCGAATGTTCCACAAATATTATGCCGTTTGTATTCAACAATTTTCTCTCGAATATAATTTTAATCGCATTTACTTCGATTTTGTCATTATACGGCGGGTCGAGAAGAATTAAGTCGAAAGGCTCGTTAAGTTTTTCGAGCGCTACTCGATAGTCTGTGTTAAAAACTTTATACGGCTCGCTTATTCCATTCAAATTTTCGTATGTAAGTTTCACCGATTGCGGCGACTTATCCACAAACACCGCCGTATCAGCTCCGCGAGAAAGCGCCTCTATTCCGAGCGCGCCGCTTCCGCAAAATAAGTCGAGCACTTTTCCCCGCACAGCACTCTTGCTTACGAGAATATTAAAAACCGTTTCTTTTATTCTGTCGGTAGTTGGGCGAACGCTGTTGTCCTGCGGCGACAACAGCTTTTTCCCTCTGTATTTTCCTGCAATAACTCTCATATCAGTTGTCGAACGACCTCAATTCGCTTTTAATTTCGGCATGACGCCTTTTTAACTGTTGTATCTTCAAAATATAACCGAACACAAAAACGCCCGCCACAATAAACGTGTACGGAATAAAAACGGCAAGTGTGAGCGGCGTAGTCACGTTTAACTTTATAATGTTAGCCGACGAAAATAACAGAGCTACGGGGAACTCGAAAATCATTGCCGCAAACCTCACCGCATTGCTTTTGAGAATAACGGCAATTATATATAAAACCGTGAGCGGCACCGCAAATCCGAGCACGTGAAATACGCACTTATAATACGGAATGTCGAGAGGCATTTCCTCGTGCAAATCGGAAAGCGTGGTTTTTGCATGAGCTTTAAACAGACGTTCTCCCTGCGTTTTGCCCTGACTGAAAGCTAAATATATTATGGGCGCTATAAACACAAAGCTCACTATAATTCTCACCCATGCGGGAATTTTGTCGCTAACGATAAATATAAAGCTAAACAGCGAAAACACGAGCGAAAAACCGAGAAGCGAAATCGAGCTAATCGCATATCTGCCTATGTTCTTTTTTGTTTCTTTTGTCATTTTATTCTCCTTATAACCCGTGCGGGTGTTATAATTATATCCATAGGAAAGTCGGTATCGACGCGAGCAAACTCGCATAACTGTTCTTCGAAAGCAAGTCCTGCTTTTAAGCCGCCGCTATGCTTTTCGAAATATCTGTCGTAACAACCGGCGCCGTAACCTATTCTGTAACATTCGCAATCGAAACCAAGAAGCGGCACAACGTTCAATTCGGCTTGTCCGTCGAAAAAATGTTCGGACGAGCTCAAAACATTGCCGAAGCGGTCGGTTGCTTTCAAATCGGCGGCGCTCGGCAATCTTGCCGCGCGCATAATTCCGTTTGCGTAGGTATACGGCACAAAGACTTCTTTTTCGGACGCCAAATTCGTTATTATGCCGTGAGTGTCCACTTCCGAATTCATAGAAACGTAAATAAACACGCTTTTGAAATTTTTCGCTAATACAAAAAGCTTTTCGGCAATTAGCGCGTTTTTTTCGTCTCGCTCCGCAACCGAAGCACGAATTTTCAACAGTTCTTTTCTAAGTAAATTTTTTTTCGTTGGTATTGCTCTCATATATATATTCGCGTTTTACCCTTTTTGAAAACCCAGTAATAACTTCGTAGCATATAGTTCCGTATGACGCCGCCAAAGCTTCGCATCCGTACATAGAACCTATTATGCGAGCTTCGTCGCCCACTTTCGCATTCAGTCCGCTCACGTCCGCCATAGCCGCATCCATACACACTTGCCCCACAAGCGGACATAAAAAGCCGCATATTTCAGCATATCGCGGAATATTATCGACTGTTCGTCTCAACCCGTCGGCATACCCAGCACCAAGCACCGCAACTTTTCTACGCTTTCCGCTACGCCAAATGCCGTAGCCGATATTTTCGTTCGCACGCACCTCTCTAATCTGCGTAATTCCGCAAACTGCGGTTACCGCGCTCGTTACGCACGAATGCCCGTAACCGTAAAGCACTATTCCCGGACGAACCATGTCGAGGTGCATATACTGCGGCAAAATCGTAAAATTGCTTGCGAGAATATGCTTTTGCGGTATATAGTCGGAAAACGGCGAAACGCACTTCATAAACTTTTCGAACTGCTCTTCGGCGGCTGAAACGGAATAAATGTGCGAAAACACGCTTTTCACCGCAACGCGCTTTTTCCCTGCCGCAAACAGCAAAGCTTCGAGTTCTTCGGGCTCGGCGCCATATCGGTTCATGCCCGTGTTAAGCTTTATGTTTACCGCACGCGCTCCGCGCGAAGATATAAATTCGATATCGTCTTCCGAACATACTGCGGGAAAAATCCCCGACCTATAAGAGCACGGCACCGTTTTATCGGGCAACGACAGAATGTTTACGGGTTTATCGGTAATATCGCGCATCTCGTAAGCCTCGCCTATGCTCGAAACGGCAAATTCGTCGGCATCATCGAACGCTTGTATGGCTGGCAACCCGTGACCGTAAGCATCCGCTTTCACAACCGCGCAAACTTTTGCCGTAGTTAACTTTTTCAAAACGGCAAAATTGTTCTTTAAAACGCTCATGTCCACTTTCAGACGTAACGCGAGAATCACCTCCGCGCGCATTTTACATTTATTTATGCCGTAACGTTACTCAATGTGAGAACTAATCGTTCCGATTTTTCAGTTTTAACTTTGCAAACTGCGCCGCAAGCCGCGCTTTTGCCGTCTTGTATTCGTATATCGATTTCGCCTTTCGCTCGCGTTCATGCAACTGCAATATCTCTCTGCCGATTGCGTCGGCGTCTATTTCATGCGGCCATTCGCAAGATTGAGTTAGCACAGTAACTCCGTCTTTGAACACCGATATAAATCCGTCGGAATTCGCGGCTTCCATCCACCTCCCATTTCGTTTTATTTTCATTACGCCCGCCTGCAAAACAGTTACGAGCGGCAACGTTTGATAAAGTATGCCCATCTCTCCGCTAACCGTGTTGATTATAAGAGACTGAACTTCTCCCGAAAAAAATTCGCGGTCGGGCGTTACTATATTTAATTTAAAATTTTTTTCCATAGCTTTCGCCCATGCTCCTCTTCGATTACATGCCTTTCGCCTTTTGTTTAACTTCGTCGAGGTCTCCCGTCATATAAAACGCGCTTTCGGGATATTCGTCGGCTTTCCCTTGCAAAATCTCGTCGAAACATTCCACAGTGGTTTTAACGGGAACATATCTGCCTTCCATACCCGAATAAACGCTTGCAACAAACATAGGTTGCGAAAAAAATCGCTGAATTTTTCGAGCGCGATAAACCGTGCGCTTATCCTCTTCGCCGAGTTCGTCCATTCCGAGAATGGCGATTATATCTTGAAGTTCCGAATAGCGCTGTAACGTTTCTTGAACTTTTCTCGCCACCCTGTAATGTCTTTCGCCCACCACTTGCGGCTGTAAAATTCTGCTACCGGATTCAAGAGGATTTACGGCGGGATAAATACCTTGTTCCACCGCTTTGCGCGAAAGAACGGTAGTTGCGTCGAGGTGAGTGAATATTGCCGACGGCGCGGGGTCGGTCAAATCGTCGGCGGGAACGTAAACCGCTTGAATGGAAGTAATCGAACCGCTTTTCGTGGTGGTAATTCTCTCTTGCAAACCGCCCATTTCGGTGGAAAGAGTGGGTTGATACCCCATTGCGCTCGGCATTCTTCCGAGCATTGCCGACACTTCGCTTCCCGCTTGAACAAATCTGTATATGTTGTCTATAAACAACAAAACGTCTTTTTGCATTTCATCGCGGAAATATTCGGCAAGCGTCAAGCCCGTGAGAGCAACTCGCATACGCGAGCCGGGCGGCTCGTTCATTTGCCCGAACACGAGCGCGGTTTTCGAAAGCACTCCGCTTTCGTCCATGTCGCGAATCATTTCATACCCCTCGCGACTGCGTTCGCCCACGCCCGTAAAAATAGAATAACCGTTGTGCTCGTGCGCCACATTTCGAATAAGCTCCATAATAAGCACCGTTTTTCCAACGCCCGCGCCGCCGAAAAGTCCTATCTTTCCGCCGCGAGCATAAGGCGCAATAAGGTCGATAACCTTAATGCCCGTTTCGAGCACGCGCACCGACGGCGACTGTTCGGAAAACTCGGGAGCTTTTCTGTGAATCGACATGCGCTTCTCGCAAGTTATTTCGCCTTTCTTATCGATTGGCTCGCCGAGCACGTTCATAACTCTTCCGAGTACGCCCTCGCCCACAGGAACTTTTATAGGTTCGCCCGCCGCGTAAACGGGCATTCCTCTGCTCATTCCTTCAGTGGAACGCAACGCAATGCAACGCGCCACGCCGCTTTTAACATGGCTGAACGTTTCCAAAGGCACGGAAAGCGAGCCGTCTTTCACAATGAGTTTCTCATGTATCTTCGGCATATACGTGCCGTCGAATTCCACATCAACAACGGGTCCGAGAACGACGGTAACTTTACCTATATGAACGTTTTTATTTTCGCTATTCACGGTTATTGCCGTACCCTCCCATTTGCGCGGTTATAATTTCGGATAATTCGCCGGTAATCGACTCTTGACGCGCTCTGTTATATTCGAGTTTTAAGCTGTCAAGCAGTTTGGTGGCGTTACGCGTGGCGCTACTCATGGCGCTGTGTCTGCAACTGTGTTCGCACGCCGCGCTTTGAATCAAAGCTCCGTAAATCATGCCGGTTAAATATTGCGGAATAAGCATAGACAGCACTTCTTCGGCGCTCGGTTCGTATTCGAGTTCATGCAAAGCAAATTCCTCGCCTACGCTCACCTCGTTTTCATGAACCACGTTGGTACGCTCGAACGGCAAGAGTCGTATTTTTTGGGGACTCATAGCTCCGTGTTCGCCGTATTCGGTAAAAATTATATAAGCGCTGCCTATTGTTCCGTCGGAAAACATTTTATACAGCTTTTCGCTCATTTCAGCCGCCTCGTCAACCGACGGGTCGTAGGTTGCATCGGCAAAAGTTGCGTCGGCGGAGAGCTTACGCATCGCAAAAAACTCGCAACACATTTGCCCTACCGCAAACAAATGCGGCTCTTTCGCGTTTCGTATTTCAGTCAGAGCAAATTCGAGAACGGCATGATTGAATCCTCCCGCAAGCCCTTTATCGGACGCAATAACTATAAACGCTTCTTTACCTTCTTTAACGTGCGAAAACGCTTTATGCTCCACGCTTTTGGTAAAAAGAACTATATTGCTAATGGTTTTTCTCACCGTCTCGAAATAAGCTTTGTTACTTTCGTACCGACTCAAAGCGTTTTGCATTTTCACTACGGAAATGGTTTCCATAGCGTTAGTAATTTTCCGAGTGTCGGAAATGCTTTTTATTCGGCGCTTTATGTCGGAAATATTTTTCATTCTACTCCTTGAAATAAATCGCGCCGAATTCGTTAACGGCGTCCTCGATTGTTATGCCCATTTCCATGTTCAAATCACCCGAAGCTTGCACCGACTGAATAACCTGAGGATAGTGCGAATCAAGATATTTTAAAAAATCTTTTACAAAATTCGAAAGAACTTTAACGGGAATTTTTTTTACGAGTTCTTTCACCGCCAAATATAATATAACTATTTGGTGCTCCACGCTCAGCGGTCGGCGCTCCTCCTGCTTTAAAATTTCGGTAATTCGTTTGCCCTGTTCGAGTTTTGCCGCCGTGAGCGGGTCGAGTTCGGAACCGAATTGCGCAAACACGGCAAGTTCGCGGTATTGCGATAGGTCGAGACGCAATTTCCCGCTCACTTTTTTCATTCCCGCAAGTTGCGCCGATGAACCGACGCGCGACACCGAAAGTCCCACGTTGACGGCGGGGCGAACGCCCGAATTAAATAGCTCGCTTTCAAGATAAATTTGCCCGTCGGTAATCGATATGATATTCGTGGGCACGTAGGCGGATATATCGCCCGCCATAGTTTCCACTATGGGCAAAGCGGTAATCGAGCCTCCGCCGTTTTCGTCCGAAAGCTTAGCCGCGCGCTCCAATAGGCGCGAATGCAAATAGAATATGTCGCCGGGATACGCTTCTCTTCCGGGCGGACGCTTTAAAAGCAAGCTCATTGCCCTATACGCAACCGCATGCTTAGAGAGGTCGTCGTATACTATAAGCACGTCTTTCCCCTCGTGCATAAACTCTTCGGCTATTGCGCACCCACTGAAAGGCGCTATATATTGAAGAGGCGCCGAATCTTTTGCGGTGGAGCAAACAATTACCGTATAGCTCATTGCGTCGTGCTCGTTAAGAGTGTGAAGTATCGCCGCAACGTTGCTCGCCTTTTGACCTATTGCAACGTATACGCAAAGCACGTCTTTTCCCTTTTGATTTATAATGGCGTCAACCGCAATCGAAGTTTTCCCCGTTTGGCGGTCGCCTATAATTAATTCGCGTTGACCGCGTCCGAGCGGCACCATAGAATCGATTGCGAGAATTCCCGTTTGAAGCGGAGTGTCAACCCTTCCTCGCTCAGCAATTTCGGGAGCGGGCGCCTCTATGGGGCGTTTCGCGGCGCCTTTTATAGAACCCAAACCGTCTATCGGCACGCCCAAAGGATTCACCACTCTGCCGAGAAGTTTTTTGCCTACGGGAACTTCAACTATTCTCCCCGTAGCTTTCACGAGCATTCCCGCCGACGCTTTGTCTTCCTCGCCTAGAACTATTGCGTCCACCTCGTTTTCATATAAGCCGAGAACTATTGCATTCGTAACTCCGCCTATATCCAAAAGTTCGCCGTATTTTGCGTCGCGCAATCCGTCGATTTTCACAACTCCGTCGCCGCTGAACTTAACTCTTCCCGCAGGCATCGCAACACGGTCGAGCGACACGGAATTGAGCTTTTTACGCAGACGTTCTTCTATTCGGGTTATTTCTTCTTTATTCATAATTCCCGCCTATGTCAAACCGCGTTTTAGCTTAGCTAATCTTCCCGCCACCGTCGAATCGTAATAGTCGTTTCCGTCTATTATAAGCAACCCGCCCAAAAGCGACGCATCAACGTTATATTCGAAAGTAACTGCGCACGAATGTTTTTCGAAAAATATTTTTTCTATTCGAGCTTTGTCTTTTTCGCTCAATTCGTTCGCCGAAAAAACGGACACCTTTTCAGTCATTTTCCCACTCCGAAAGACTTTCGTCTATTAGCTTACGGTTGTCTTCTTCGCTAACTTCGCGCTCTAATATTTTTTCGGCAATTTCAACCGCTATATGCCCCACAGAATCATGCAGTTCGTGTTGCATTCTGTTGCGCTCGGTAAGAGCCTCTTTTCGAGCGTTTTCCAAAATAGCGTCCGCCTTGTTTTGAGCCTCTTCGATTATTTCGGCTCCGCGCTCCGCCGCTCTGCCGCTTATTGCCGCGCTTTCTTCAAGCGCTTTTTGCTTCATTCCGTCGCACTGCTCTTTAAAAGCTTCGGTCTCTTCGCGCAAACGAATATTCTCGCGTTTCATTTCTTCAAGGTTCTTTCTGCGATTTTCAACGATTTTTTTTACCGGCTTATATAAAAGAAAATATAACGCCACAATAAGGAGCGCCAAGTTTACGGCGTGAAACAGAACAGACCAACCGCCTAGCCCGAGTTTTTCGAGAATTTCTTTCATATATAATTTATTAAAGTACCATTATAAGAATGGCAACGAGCACGCCGTAAATAGCGGTGGTTTCGGCAAACGCAAGCCCGAGCATCATTGAGCTTCGTATCTTCTTCTCCGCTTCGGGTTGGCGCGCGATACCCTCTACCGCCTTGCCTGCGGTTATTCCCATAGCTATTCCCGCGCCCAAACCCGTGAACGCCGCTATTCCCGCGCCGATTGCGGTAAGCCCTTCAACCGAAGTTAAAAACGCGATAACAGCCGTAAGTACAGATAATGTCATTTAAATTGCCTCCGTTTCGATTTTTCGTCAGTCTATCGCTTCGCCTATAAAACTCATAGACAGGAACATGAATATATAACTTTGAATCAGCGCATGAAATAGTGTGAATATCACCGACCCTACGGCGGGCAACGCAATTCTTGCGAAAATCGGCAAACCGTAAATAAGGTGCATAATTATATAGCCCGAAAACACGCTGCCGAATAGTCTTAATGCCAAAGAAACGGGCACAACCACGTCGCTAATCACGTTTATGGGATTACAATAGTGAATTAGGCGTCTCGCTCTTTTTTTATGGAATCCGAAAAACGCTATCAAAACAAACGACATTAGTCCCAAAGCAAGCGTTGCGTTTAGGTCGCTTGTGGGAGGGCGCAACCCGGTGAGCTCCATAAGAGTGCCGAGCGCGATAAACGCCGCGCATGAAAAATAGAAAGGCCCCACGAAACCGCCGTACGCTCCGTTTTGTTCGGCGGCGGAAGAATCGAACATATTCACCATAGATTCGATAAAAAGCCTGAACGCCGAAGTTTTACCGTCGTCGCGCTTCCAACGCGGAATAAAAAACACGCGCACTATAACAGCCAACAAGACGAGCGCAACCGTCGTAATAAGCGCGCTCACCATAGTGTTCGTTACAGGCACGGGACCGATATGAAATACGGTTTCGGGCGGAATAGAAACATCCACCTTCACAGATAATGCGGTTGGCAAAACTGTCATTTTTCATTCCTTACGTATTTTTGCTTACTTTCGTGCAACTTAAACTCTTCGCAATATAAAAGTTGCATAGTACATATTTTACACCCAATCGAACGCGAACGCAAGCGTTAGCACCGAAAAAACAAAATTTACCGACAAAGAATTTTTTGTCGTAGCAACCTGAATTTATATATATATCTTGTTTCCGTTACGGCGTTTATATGCGCATGAAGATAATACGCGAAACGTACTAATATCTTAAAAAACTGTCGAACGCGTTAACAATATGGTTAACTTTTTTAGTTCCCGTGTAAACTTCTATAACGTCGAAGCGCACGGGAACGTCGAAATATCTGAATTTTTTTATGTACTGCGAAGCCACTTCGCTTATCTTTCTGCGCTTATGATAGTTCACCGCTTCGGCGGGCGTGCCGAATGCGTCGTCCGTTCGCGCTTTTACCTCTATAAAAACGAGGTACTCGGAATCTGCCGCCACAATATCGAGTTCGCCGAGCTCGGTAGAAAAATTTTTATGAAAAATTTCGTAACCGTTTTTTTTAAGATATTCGCAAGCGATACTCTCGCCCGCTTTACCTTTTAGCTTGTTGTCGCTTTTCTTTTTCATTGCGCTTGCCTTTGAGAATTTTTTTCGCCTTGCGTCATAATAGAAAAATTCTTTACGAAAGTGGCTCTGTGAAGCGGACAACTTCCGGCAACTTCGAGCGCGGCGATATGTTCCGCAGTGCCGTAACCTTTGTTTTTCGCAAATTTATAGGCGGGATACTCGCCGTCGTAATTTCGCATAATTCTGTCTCGCGTCACCTTAGCTATTATCGAAGCGGCGGCAATATTATAGCTTGTTGCGTCGCCTTTTACAATCGCTTTCGTTTCGCAAGGAAGTTCCAACCCTTTAACGGCGTCAACAAGCAAAAGAGTGGGCGCAAGTTTCATTGAGCGAAACGCCTCGCGCATAGCTTTTTTTGTCGCGTTCAAAATATTGATTTCGTCTATAACGCTATTATCTACTATTCCCACGCCGTAAGCCGTTGCGGCACGAATTATTTTCTCGTAGAGAGCTTCTCTGTTTTTTTCGCTGACTTTCTTACTGTCGTATATTCCGTCTATGGGAAAATCGAGCGGCATAATAACGCACGCCGCCACAACGGGACCCGCAAGCGGACCTCTGCCGGCCTCGTCCATGCCCGCAACCATTTGCGGTAAAAAAGCTTTGTCGTGTTCGAATATTTTTTTCGTGTCGTTCAACTCAGTTCCTCAACGCTGTCGAGCGTTATTTTTCCCAACCGACCTTTTCTGAAATCGTCTATAATCGTTACCGCCGCGCGCTCTGTGTCGGGATCTCCGCCGCGCAAAAGATAGCCGCGCGCACGAGCTATGCGTGACATACATTCCTCACCCGAGCATTTTTCCACGTTATAACGTGAACTTATTATGTTCGAATCGATTGCGTTAAGCTCTTCCGATAAATTGCACGCAAGTTCGAACGTGTCGAGTATTTCGTCTTTTATGCTACCTATATAAGCGAGACGGCGAGCGATTTTTTGTTCTTCGAGTTTCGGATACAGCGTTCCGGGCGTGTCGAGCACTTCGAGGTAGTTATTCACTCTAACCCACTGCTTGCCTCTCGTTACCCCCGCTTTATTCCCCGTAATCGTTTTCGCGCTTCCGCAAAGATTGTTTATAACTGTGGATTTACCTGTGTTCGGCACGCCGAGCACAATACATTTAACGCTCGTTCGCACTCCTTTTTCGCGATATTTTTCAATCTTATTAAAACAAAGTTCTTTAATCGCCGTAATCACGGGCGCAGTATTTTTAGACGCCGTAGCGTTAAGCGTAAGCGCTCTTCTGTTTTGAACGGAAAAATATTCGCACCATTGCTTAACCCGCGTGCTTTCACCCAAATCGGCTTTATTTAATGCGTATATCACGGGAGTGCGCCCAAGCATGTTCTCGAAATTCGGGTTTATGCAACTGTAAGGCGCGCGAGCGTCGAGAACGTATAGCACAACGTCCACAATGCGCAAATTTTCTTCTATTTCGCGCATCGCTTTCGCCATATGACCGGGATACCAATTTATCATAGCGGTTTTTCCTCATCAACATTTTTATGCGCAACGTTCTTTATAAGGTCGGGACGCAAACGCGACGTTATGGCAAGCGACTGCTCGCGTCGCCATTTTTCAACGTTTTCGTGGTGCCCGCTAACGAGCACTTCGGGCACCGCTACGCCATTAAACACGCGCGGGCGAGTGTATTGCGGATATTCGAGCAACGAATCGGAAAAGCTCTCGTCTACCGCCGACTCTTCGCTTCCGAGAACTCCGGGCACAAATCTCAAAAGAGAATCGATTGCAACCATTGCCGCAAGCTCGCCTCCCGTTAAAACAAAATCGCCGACCGACAGTTCTTCGTCTATGCACAAATCAATTGCGCGCTGGTCGACGCCCTCGTAATGCCCGCACAAAAAAAGCAAATCACCCCACTCCGAGAGCCGTTTCGCTTTCGCGGACGTTAACGTTTGCCCCTTTGGCGAAAGATAAATTCTGCGGCACGTTCTTTCGGGGTCTGTCGCTTGCACCGCGTCAAAAATAGGTTGCGGCGTCATAACCATGCCCGCTCCTCCGCCGTAAGGGTAGTCGTCGCACTTTAAATGTTTGTCTTTGCTGAAATCGCGAATATTCACAACGTTTAAACGCACTATTCCCGATTGAAGCGCTCTTCCTATCACGCTGTGTTCGAGAGCGGAAAACATTTCGGGAAAAAGCGTGAGGACGTTAATCGTCATACACGCACACCTCGTCGAGCAGTTCTTTTTTCACAGTAAACTTTTTTTCGGCAACGTCAACCGAAGCGACCAAGCGGTTTAGAAAAGGAAATCTGAATTCTTTGCCGTCAGAGCCTTTTGCGTTTATAATGTCAACAGCGCCGCCGTTTTGAAATATATCGGTAATAATTCCCAAAACCGCGCCGCTCTCGTCCGTAACGGAGCACCCTATTAGGTCGACGACAAAATACTCTCCTTCGTCGAGTTCTATTGCGTTCACCCTGTCTATTTGCAAAAATTTGCCGCGCAAAAGTTCCGCCGCGTTGCGGTTGTCCACTCCTTGTAATTTCAAAAAAGCATGTTCGCGGTCCAACCGCAATCCCATGATTTTAAACGGTTTGCCGTCTATATAAAGCACTCTCAGTTTTTTAAACCTTTCAACGCTCGCGGTAAGCGGCTTAACCT
The DNA here is from genome assembly GCA_947089425.1 of uncultured Clostridia bacterium. Classification (GTDB taxonomy): domain Bacteria; phylum Bacillota; class Clostridia; order Christensenellales; family Pumilibacteraceae; genus Pumilibacter. Next base: position 16,572 of record CAMUKG010000001.1, on the reverse strand, counting down.
TTATTTCGCCCGCTATACCTTGCGCTTTAAGGACTTCTCCTACGGTAATGTATTCCATTGCTGCAACGGCAACTCCTTAACTCAAACAAAATTTGCAAATCGCTTAAATAACAAGAAGAGAGAACGTTTTGCGATTCTCTCCTTGATAGTTTTATTCAGCTTCCAAAATGTCTACGGTGTAACTTTTTTCGCCGCCCGCGCATGCCGCTTTCACAATAGTGCGAATAGACTTTGCTATTTTGCCCTGACGACCTATAACTTTACCCATATCAGCCTTGTCTACGCTCACCGAAATAATACCGTCTTCCGATTCGGTTACGCGCACGGCTTCTTTATTGTCGACAAGCTTAGTTACAAGGTATTGAACAAGTTCTACCATTCGATTTTCTCCTCGAAGTCTTTATTCCGACTTCTTCTTTTTAACCGCTTTCGTTTTTGCGGGCGCTTTTTTGGCGTTTTGAATAATGCCAGCGTTAACGAACATGGCTTTAACCGTATCGCTAGGAAGAGCGCCGACCGAAAGCCAATGTTTAGCTTTGTCTTCGTCGATTTTGATTTCCGCAGGCTCGATAAGCGGATTGTACGTTCCCACAATATCGATAAATTTACCGTCGCGGGGTGCGCGCGAATCCGCAACTACAATGCGGTAGAAGGGGCTCTTCTTGTCGCCCATACGTGTCAGTCTGATTTTTACCATTTGTTTTCTCCTTTAAAATGTGATACCTGAATTTATTTAAAACGGAAAGCGGCGTCCGCCTTTCCCCATTTTACCCATTTTGCCGTTTTTCATCATGCGCATCATTTCTTTGGTTTGCTCGAACTGCTTTAAAAGCTGGTTCACGTCTTGAATGGACGTGCCGCTCCCTGCCGCAATGCGCTTTCGGCGCGACGCCTTTATAATTTCGGGATGCTCGCGCTCGTACATAGTCATTGATTTTATAATCGCTTTAAACCGCTCGATACGCGCTTCGTCAACGTCCTTTTCGCTTATGCGCATATTGTTGGGAAGTCCCGGAATCATAGACATAACTTCGGAAAGATTGCCCATTTTACCGAGTTGCTCGAATTGCGTTAAAAAGTCGTCGAGCGTAAAAGCAGATTCGCGCAGTTTCTTTTCGAGCTTTTGCATTTCCTCTTCGGTAACCGCCGATTGAGCTTTCTCTATTAAGGTGAGCACGTCTCCCATGCCGAGAATGCGTGAGGCCATTCTGTCGGGATAAAACGGCTCTATGTCGCTCATTTTTTCGCCCGTTCCGCAGAATTTAACCGGCTTGCCCGTAACCGCTTTTATGGAAAGAGCCGCGCCGCCGCGAGTGTCGCCGTCGAGCTTAGTAAGAATCACGCCCGATATATCGAGGCGCTCGTTAAACGTGGCGGCAACGTTCGCCGCTTCTTGCCCCGTCATAGCGTCTACCGTGAGAAGAATTTCGGTGGGAGCCACTTCCGACTTGATATTTTCTAGCTCGCGCATAAGCTCTTCGTTTATTTGCAGCCTACCCGCAGTGTCGATTATAAGAGTGTCGCAACCTCTGCTTTTCGCTTCCTCTACCGCAAGCTTAGCTGTTTTAACCGGGTCTTTATCGCCGCGCTCGAACACTTCGGTGCCCACGCTCCGCCCCACAACTTTCAACTGATTTATCGCGGCGGGACGATAAACGTCGCAAGCCGCAAGCAACGGACGCTTGCCTTGCTTTTTGAGAAGTTGCGACAACTTGCCGCACATTGTAGTTTTGCCCGCGCCTTGAAGCCCCACCATCATTATCACGGTGGGAAGTTTGCTCGAAACGCCGAGTTTTGCGTTTGTGGAACCCATTAGCGCAATAAGCTCGTCGTTAACGATTTTTATAACTTGCTGACCGGGCGTCAAACTGTTCAAAATCGTTTCGCCCACAGCCTTTTCGCTCACTTTGGCTATAAAATCTTTAACAACGCCGAAATTAACATCGGCTTCTAAGAGAGCGACGCGAATTTCACGCATGGCTTGCTTGATTTCAAGTTCGCTGAGCTTGCCGCGCGATTTCATTTTGCTGAAAATATGATTGAGTTTTTCGCTGAGGCTACCGAACAGTCCCATAAACGCTCCTTATAAAATCTTCAAGCTCGGCAATTTTGTTTGCAGCCTCCGAGTCGCACAGATTTTTAACTTCTTGCAATCTTTTAACGAGTTCGGAAACAAAAAACCGAACTTTAAGCTTGCTCTCAAGCTCGGTCAAACTCTCTTCCGCTTGTTTAACCGCCGAATGAACCGCCTGGCGGCTCACTTTGAAGTTATCCGCTATTTCGGAGAGCGAATAATCGCGCTCGTAATAGTCGGCAAGCATGTCCTTTTGTTTTTCGGTAAGAGCGTTTCCGTAAATATCCATAAGAGCAATATAATTGTAGTCTTTCATTACGCCCTCTTTTCACTCCGAAAAATAAAGGTGTAAAGCAAATTTACTTTACACCTTTATTATATCTTTTAATTAGACGTTTGTCAAGCGTTTTATTCGATTATCGCGTCTATAAATTCGCGAGAATCGAAATCTTCGAGGTCGTCGATCCCCTCGCCTACGCCCACGTAAACTACGGGAACTCCGAGTTGCCCGGCGATTGCGAGCACGACCCCGCCTTTCGCGGTGCCGTCGAGCTTGGTAAGAATAATTCCGTCTATGTCTATTGCCTCGTTGAAAACATCGACTTGCGATATTGCATTTTGTCCCGTTGTCGCGTCAAGCACTATATAGTTAAGATACATGCAGTCGGGATATTCGCGTTCTATAATGCGATTGATTTTTTTCAACTCGTCCATTAAATTCTTTTTATTGTGAAGCCGCCCCGCCGTGTCGATTAAAAGCACGTCGGTGTTTTTGCTCTTGGCGCTCATAATCGCGTCGTATACGACTGCTCCCGGGTCGGCGCCTTCGGCATGTTTGACTATGCGAACGCCGGCTCTGTCAGCCCAAACGGACAGCTGGTCGGCGGCAGCGGCGCGGAACGTGTCGGCGGCTACGATAGTTACGCTTTTTCCCGCTTTTTTAAACTTTTTCGCGAGCTTGCCTATTGCCGTAGTTTTCCCCACGCCATTTACTCCCGCAACAAGGAGCACGAGCGGATATTCGTATTCGGGCACGGGGTTTTCGTCGAGAATATCAACCATAAGCTTTTTGAGCTCGTCTTTTACTTCGGCGGTGTTGCGAATATGCTTTTCGTCTATAACGTCGCGCAAATTATCCATAAGATTTTCCACCGTCTCGGTTCCTATATCCGAAGATATCAGCGCCATTTCGAGTTCGTCGTAAAAATCGTCGGTAAGCACGCCGCCCGTGAAAAGCTTGTTGAGCTTATAGGCAATCGCTTCTTTCGTCTTTTTAAGTTTTTCTTTGATTTTGCCGAAGAATCCCATATTCTTCTCCTCCGAAGTCGTGCAAAATTATTGCTGTTCTTCCATTTTAATAGCGTCGCTCAATTTAACCGACACTATTTTGCTCACGCCTTTTTCTTCCATAGTAACGCCGTATAAGCTGTCGGCAAGTTCCATAGTGGGCTTACGGTGAGTTATAACTATAAACTGCGTGTCTTCCGAAAATCTGCGTAAGTATTTGGCAAATCTTCCCGCGTTTGCGTCGTCGAGAGCCGCCTCTATTTCGTCGAGCACGCAAAACGGCATAGGTTTAAGACGAAGTATCGCAAACAATATGGCGATTGCGGTAAGCGCGCGCTCACCGCCGGAGAGAAGCGAAATGCTTTGCAACTTTTTTTCGGGCGGTTGCGCAACGATTTCAATTCCCGCGTCGAGCGGATTTTCGCTGTCAAGCAACAATAAATCGGCATTGCCGCCGTCGAAAAGCTCTTTGAAAATTTTAACGAAGTTAACGCGGATTTGTTCGAATTGGCTCGTGAATTTTCCGAGCATTTCTGCCGACAATTCGTTTATAATTTTCAACAAATCGGCTTCCGCTTTCACAAGGTCTTCGCGCTGAACGTCCATTTCATGGTAGCTCGCATACATTTCTTTGCACTGCTCGATTGAATCGAGGTTAACGTGTCCGAGCGCGTTCATCTGTCGAGTCAGGCGGTTTGCTTCCGCCACGCCCTTAGTAAGGTCGTAATTTTCCTCTTTGAAAGGCAAACAGTCGTTATATTCGAGTTCATAGTTCTCTTTAACTTTCTGTTGCATTATTTCTATGTCGGTATCGACTTTGGCAAGTTGCATCTCTTCGCGGTTTTTCTTCTCGTGCAACTTATTGAGTTCTTCCACAAGCGCCATTCTTTTAGTGTCGAGCGCCGCAATGGATTCGTTCAACTCCCGCTTGTATTCGTCAAGGTTGGCAAGCTTGTACCGTACCTCTTTAACGCGGTTGCTGTCGGCGGAGTTTTCAGTATTCATAGACGCCGTTATTTTGGCGTCAAGCTCATTAATTAGAGCGTCGTTGTCGGCGATTTGTTGCGTTTCGTATTGCGACTTTGCCGCAATAGATTCCATATTAGCTTTAAGTCGCGCGATTTCTCCGTCGATTGCCGTATATTTGGCTTCGAGCGTAGACACGCGTACTCGCGCGCTCGTCATCATTTCGTGAAGCTCGTTGCGTTGCTTTCTCAAAGCGTCGAATTGATGCCGTTGCTCTTCTCCGCTTTCGTTCGCGCTGTCCTTTTTTCCGAGCACGATTTGTTCGAGTTCGCCCACGCTGTCCACATCGCGCGTAATCTCTTCTATTCTCAATTTCGCTTTCGTTTTTTCTTCCGAGAGTCCTTCGAGTTCGACTCTCAATTCTTCGTCGGCGGCTTTAAACTTGCTGAGCGCTTCCGTGCGAGTGGCAATTTCCACTTCCAACTTGTGAACTTCTTCACTCGTTGCGCGAATTTGCTCGCTCGTTATGCGTTGCAACTTAGCCTTTTCGTCGCGCAAAGCATTGAGTTCGCTTAACTTTTTATCCATTTCGGCGATTTGAGCCGCAAACGTTTCGATTTCTTTATCATAGCCGAATACGTTCGCAGAGTCCGCTCTTTTGCTACCGCCCGTAATGGAACCGTGAGGGGTTAAAACGTCGCCGTCTTTCGTTACTATTTTAAAACCGTAACGAGATTTGCGCGCTACCGAAATAGCAGTGTCCATGTTGTCGACAACAACGGTATTTCCCAAAAGCCCCGAAAACACAGCTTCGTATTTAGGGTCGAACGAAACCAAATCCACAGCAACGCCGCACACTCCGTTTTCGCTCAAAAGTCTTTTATATTCGGAATCGAGCGAACGAGACTTTGCGGCAGATATAGGCAAAAACGTCGCCCTGCCGCTCTTCGTTCGCTTTAAAAATTCAACCAAATACTTTGCGTCTTCTTCGGTTCGCGTAACTATGTTTTGAACGGCATTTCCGAGCGCCATTTCAATCGCAGTTTCGAATCCGTCGTTAACGCTCAAAAGCGACGCGACAACCCCCTCTATTTTAGACGAAAGTTCTTTATTTTGCTTCGCTTCCGACATAAGCTTTCTGACGCTGAGCACAAAACCGTCGTAAGACTGCTGTAAATTCACAAGCATATCGTGTCGAGTTTTCGCCCCGTGATATTTTGCGCTAATTGAATCTATTTTTTCGGCGGTTTTGCCGATTTCGGCTACGCAATCGCCGTTTTCTTCATATAAAGCGTCAAGCTTACCCGAAAGAACGTTCTTTTCTTTTATTTTCCCGTCGGTCTCGCTTTCGAGACGCTCGGTGGCGGCAAGCCCCGAATCGAGTTTTTCTTTGCAAACGGTTATACGTTTGTCGAGGTCGGTCACTCGCGAATTCAAGCCGTCGCGCTCGGCGACAAGTCTCGACATATTAGAACGAATTTCGGTGAGCTTGTCCATTGCCTCAACCACCGCGCGATGGTTTGATTCCACTTCGCCTTCGCCCTGAGTGAGCGTATCCACAACGGCGCAATATTCCTCGTTGAATTTTTCCGCTTCCATGCGCGCGCTTTTGAGTTCTTCTTCCGTTTTCAAAAGCTGCTCGGCGCCCGCCGCAATAAATTGCTCTGTTTGCGCGTATTCGTCGTTGTGCTGAACAAGTTCGTTTTTAAGATTCTCGTTTTGAATTTCAAGATACGACAAACGTTCTTTGAGAACTTTGACGTCGCCTGCCGCTTTCTCTATGCCTATGGTGAGTTCGAGCAATTCGTCGCGCAACGAGTTCACCGTTTTATCGGTTGCCCCGTATTTTTCTCGCGCTTCGTTATATTGAATTGTGGCGTCGTCGCAATCTTTTTGCCTCAGCTCAATTTCTTGAATAACGCCGTCGAGTCGGGTTTGTATAGCGGCTTTCGCCTGACTTGCCGAATCGTATTGATATATGTAAATATTTATTTCGTGAGTTTTAAGTTTATCTCTGAGCTCCAACCACTTTCGCGCCGCTTCCGACTGCTTAGTGAGCGGTTCGAGCAAAGACGCTTTTTCGTGCAAAATATCGTCTATGCGAATAAGATTTTCGCGCGTGCGCGCAAGTTTTCGCTCCGAGTCGAGTTTGCGCGCTTTGAATTTGGATATTCCCGCCGCTTCCTCGAATATAGCTCGGCGGTCTTCGGGCTTAGCTCGCAAAAGTTCTTCTATTCTGCCCTGACCTATAATCGAATAACCCTCTCTGCCCATGCCGCCGTCGCGCAACAGTTCCGTTATATCTTTAAGCCTACACGGCGTGCGGTTCAAACAATATTCGCTCTCTCCGCTACGATAAAGCTTACGCGAAATAACGACCTCGTCATAGTCGAGCGACGGAAAAAGTTTTTCGGTGTTGTCAAAATACAGGTTCACTTCGCAATACGAAAGCGATTTGCGATTTTCCGTGCCGTTGAAAATAACGTCTTGCATGGAATTACCGCGCAAAAGCTTCGCCGACTGCTCGCCGAGCACCCAACGAATAGAATCGGCAACGTTGCTCTTTCCGCAACCGTTAGGTCCCACGATTGCGGTTACGCCCGCTCCGAATTTCACTTCCAGCCTGTCCGCAAAAGACTTAAAGCCGGCAACTTCCAACTTCTTAAACTTCAAACTTACGTTCCTCTGAAATAGCTATGATTTACGGTGTAATTACAATTTGCGTATAATATTGTATCAAAATTTTTAACAAAAATCAACGATTAAAGCGCCGTTATTTTATATAACGTTCGAATCGAGCGCGCTTTTTGCAGCTTCTTGCTCCGCGTCGATTTTTTTTCTGCCGCATCCGAAAAATTCTATTCCGCACACCGAAAGAACGCTTGAAAAACCTTGCTCGCTCGGCTCTGTATTAAACGAATAAACAATGGCTTTCGCTTCCGCGCGCTCTTTGAGTTCCGACTTGTAGTCGCGAGCGGCGCGGTAACGCTTATCAAGCAATTTCAACTTAACGAATTTTTTAGCGGAGTCCATTCCGCCGTCAAGATAAATCGCCCCGAGCACCGATTCGAAAATATTCGATTTGAATTTTTCGCTTATAGACTGCAAGTTCTTTTCCGCGCCTCTGCCGAGCAGGTAAAAACGCATAAGCCCCATGTCGTCTACCGCTCTCGACAACGGAGAGCGCGAAACAATTTCAGCACGTTCTTTCGAAAGAACGCCCTCGTCGCTTTTCTCACCGTTATAAAGCGATTCAGCAACTATAAAATTCAAAAGCCCGTCGCCCAAAAATTCGAGGCGCTCGTTGCCGTCGCCTCCGTGCTCGTTCACATAAGATTCGTTTGTGAGAGCTTGGTTTAGCAGCGAACGTTTTTTAAAAGCGTAACCTATTATATTCTCGACTTCGTTCAGTTCGTCGTCACGCATTTTCGCCGTCCTGCAAAGCCGCTTGCGTCGAAAGCTTTTCCATCTCCGACTTGATTTTACCAACAAGGTCGGCGTCAGCCATTTTTTTCACTTGACGCAAAGCGGCAAGAACCGCCGCAGGATTGGCGGCGCCGTGAGCCTTAACAACAACTTTTTTAACGCCCAAAAACGGAGCTCCGCCGTAAGCGTTATAATCCATCTGCTTTTTGAGAGCGCGAAACGCCTTTTTCATGAACAGCGTGCCGAATTTCGCCGCCGTAGACGACATTATGGCGCTTTTAAGCTCGCTCATAACCATGCCCGCCGTGCCCTCAACCGATTTTAACAGCACGTTGCCCACAAAGCCATCCGCCACCAAAATGTCGTATTCGCCCGAAACCGCGTCTCGCGCTTCCATATTCCCCAAGAAGTTTATAGGCAATTTTTTTAAAGCTTCGAAAACCTCTTTTGTGAGCGCGTTGCCTTTATGGTCTTCAACGCCCACCGACACAAGTCCCACTCTCGGATTTTCTATTCCCTCTACGGCGCGCATATAGCACACAGCCATAAGAGCGAACTGCACCAAAAAGTCGGCTCTGCAATCAACGTTGGCGCCACAGTCTATAAGACAAACGCGTCCGCCTCCTTTGGTTGGCAACAGCGGAGAAAGCGCGGGGCGTTGCACTCCGTCTATTCTCCCAACTTTAAGCACGCTACCCGTGAGAACCGCGCCCGTGCTACCCGAACTTAACATTCCTTTAACGTCGTCGTCAGATTTGAGCACGTCGAACGCGCGCACAAGCGAAGAATCTTTTTTTGCGCGAATAGCCGACGTAGGCGATTCGTCGTTGGAAATCACGTCGGAAGCGTGTTCGATAAAAACTCTTTCCGAGTCGTATTTGAAATTTTTCAGCTCGTTCTCTATTTTCGCTTTGTCGCCCGTAAAGATTACGTCGGCGTCCTTCTGTTCTTTTAAAAACTCGACGGCGCCCGCGATTTGAGCGCGCGGCGAATTATCGCCTCCGAAAGCGTCCACTACTATCTTCATAAATTTTCTCTCCTATCAAATCAATAAAGCGCAACTATTATTGCGCGCAAATCCGCTTTTCTTTTCATAGAATAAAACGACTCCGCAACTATTATGCGGAGCCATTGAATAAGCGTTTTAAGATTATAATTATTCTTTATCCTGCTTAATGTCAATTTTCTTCACACCGTCATAGTATCCGCAAACTTTGCAAACTCTATGATTCTGCTTCATTTCATGACATTGAGGGCATTCGCTAATCGAAGAACTTTTAATCTTCCAATTAGCAAAACGCGACTTACTTTGTTTCTTCGACGCTTTATGCTTGGGTACTGCCATATTTAGCACCTCCTATCAACGAATTTTAATCATGCTATACTATTATACATATTCGAACATTCGTTGTCAAATGTTTTCGGGCGAATTTCAAAAATCGAAAAGAGAAATCTGTTGCGTTTCATAAGGACGCTTGCTTTCGGCAACGATAGCGTCCATTTTGTACAAAAGTCCCTTTTGAGTGCAACGGTCGGCAAACGTTTTCATAAGTTCTGCTGAATTAGGCGAAATGCAGAAATAATCGTCGCCGAACGTATCGCAATATTTTTCTTTCATGTTCGGAAAATATTTTTCGAGCTTCTCGAAAAAGTGAGCTCGTTGACTGTCGCGCATAGTTACGCCGAAAGCCCGGCCCGCATATGCGAACTTGCAACCCGACGAAGCGGCTTTATCGACAATAGTAAGTATGCTCGCGCTGTCGTCCTCTATAAAAGGAAGTATGGGCGTCATAAGAACTCCCGTGAAAAGCCCCGCATTCGATAGAGTTTCGAGTGCCGCAAATCTTTTTTTAGGCGAACTCGACTTCGGTTCGAGTTTTTTGGCAAGTTCGTCGTAAGGCGTGGTAACCGTAAACTTAACTATAACGGGAGAATGCGACGCAATCGATTTCAAAACGTCGGCGTCTCGCAAAACGAGTTCGGATTTCGTTTCGATATTCACGCCGAAACCGTAGCGGTCCAAAAGCTTTAAAGCGCCGCGCGTAAGTTCGAGCTCTTTTTCGCAAGGATTGTAGCCGTCGCTCATAGAGCCGAGCGACACTATTCCCTTTTTACGTTTGCGTGAAAGCTCTTCGGCAAGAATTTCAAGCGCGTTGCGTTTTGCTCGCACCGTGTCGAAATGTTTTATTGCATAGCAATCGCTTCGACTGTCGCAGTATATGCAACCGTGACTGCAACCTCGATAAAGATTTATATTGTATTCGCTTCCGAACCATTCGTCGCCGTCCGAAAGCATTAGAATGTTTTTTGCGGTTATGTATTCCATATCCCTTTCACTCCAAAAAACCTTGAATGATTGTGTCTTCCGCTTCCTTCTCGTCGAGCCCGAGCGTCATAAGCTTTAAAAGCTGTTCGCTCGCAATTTTTCCGATAGCCGCCTCGTGAACCAAGCTTGCGTCTTTATGCGCGGCGTCGATTTCGGGAGTAGAACTTATGCGAGCGTTGCCGATAAGTATGCCGTCGCACTCCACGTGTCCGAAACATTTGTTTTTTCCGACAAGCGCCGATTTGAAATGCTGAAACGAATTTCCTCTCGCAACGCTGCGGCTGACGATTTCGGCGCTACTGTCTTCGCCTATAAGTTTGACGGAAAACGACGATACAGCCCGTTCGAAATTATCGGTGAGCAATTTTTCTTTGACCGAAAGTTTGGCTCCGTCGCCGAGCGTAGCCGAAGTTTTGCGCGCCGTATCGGTTACGCCGCCGAGTTGAGTTGTTTCCATAATCATTACGGCATTCTTTTTAAGACGCACTTTCGTTACGGGATTGAAAATTTTTCCGCCGCTTCCGTCGCCTGTTCCAACGTGGCGTTCAACATATCTCACCTTTGCATTCTCTTCCAAATGAAAAGAATGAATGCCGTCGTGAACGCTGTCGCCCGATGAACCGTTATGAATGCCGCAACCCGCCACAATAGTAACGTCGGCGTCCTTACCGATGTAAAAATCGTTATACACCAAATCTTTAAAGCCGCCGTCGGTGAGAAGCACGGGAATATGAACGCTCTTATTCTTAACGCCCGCTTTCACGATTATATCTATGCCGCTCTTAGCTTTTTTGGGCACAATCTCTATATCCGCAGTGGAATTGCGCGCAATCGATTCTCCGTTTTTGCGAATATTGTAGCTTCCGTCGGGCACACCGTGCAATTCGGCGATTTGTTCGAGAAGTTTTTTATCTATATCGTTCATGGCGAATTCAGCTCCTTCTAAGTCTGCCGCACACTTCGTCGGACGCGGCAAGCACGGGCAACATTTTCTCACGAGAGCCCGTTTCGGGTTCGGCTCCGTGATTTAAAAGCACTATCGTGTCGGCAATTTCCAAAATCTTTTTTTGATGCGTAACTATTATCACCGTCTTGGAAGAAAGCGACAAAAAAGTTTTAATAAGCTCCTCGAAACTCCACAAATCTATTCCCGCTTCCGGCTCGTCCAAAATAAACACTTCGCCGCCTTTGGCAAGCGCGGTGGCAAGTTCTATGCGTTTAAGCTCGCCGCCCGAAAGCGTGGCGTCCACTTCGCGGTTCACATAATCCTTAGCGCACAGTCCCACAGCCGAAAGATATTCGCACAATTCGCCCACCATGCGCTTCTTTCCCGACGCAAGTTCGAGCAACTTTCCCACCGTTATTCCCTTGAACCTAACGGGTTGCTGAAATGCAACCGAAAAACCGAGCCGCGCCCGTTCGGTTACTCCGAGCGAAGTTATATCTTCGTTGTTATAATATATCTTTCCGCTCGTCGGCTTTTCCATGCCCATCAAAAGTTTTACGAGCGTAGACTTTCCTCCGCCGTTATGACCTGTGATTGCGGTTATGCTCGAATCGGAAATTTCCAAGTTCACATTGTTTAATATTATTTTCTCTTCCGCACTTTTCTCGTCGTTAACCGAAAAACGCACATTCTCGAATTTTATCATTAGGTCTTTTCTCCGCAAAACGTTATGCGCTTATTGTTTGCAAATATTATAACACATAATGCGAAAAAAGACAAGACTTTCTCGGGCGACGATTTATTATTTCTTTTCTTTCACGTCGCAAGCCGACATATCACGCACTTTCTTTCGAAGCTCGGCATACGCTTTCATATTTGCGGCATTTGAGGAATACGGCATGTTGTCCCATTCTCCGCTACTTTCGAGTTCGATTTCTTCGGAAAAATCGTCAGTCTTAACAAACTCGTCGCGCTCCGAATCGAAGCCTATGCCGAACGTTGCCGCCACTTCGTCGGGCGTCATATCCCCGTCGGTAGCCACAGGCATATTAGGTTCGGCAAATCCCGACACGATTCCGCAATAACGTATTCGTTCGCCGCAGTCGAGATTTACGCTTTTAGGACGAATGAGTTGCGCCAAACGCTTTCCGTAAGAGTAATTCACCACTTCTTTAACTACTTCGTCGGGCACTCCTTCCGCAAAATACACGTCGCTGAAATGGCGCGGCTCGTTATCGGATGCGGGAGTGATTTTTCGCGGATACGCTCTTTCGTATTCGGGATGCCGTCCCCAAACGGTAAGCTTAGGAACGTTATCGCTTCCGCTCAACGTTGCAAATGCGGAGCCGTAAATAGTGTAACGCACGCTTTTCCATTCGTGTATCGCTTTTTTCACCACGTTAGGCAAACTCATTATATACCGTTCGACTTCTTTTGTATCCATAAACTATTTGATTATTTAACTCGCGAATATTTTTTTTATTGTCTGCCCGCATTTATGATTTCAACAGGTTTTTTGCGCATAAGTCGTATTAAAGGTATCAAAATACCGAGTGTCGCAAAAACAACCTGCACCCCTATTATAATTAGCGGTTGCAAAATCGAAAAACGCACGGGAAAGAACAACAAATCATAATAACTCTTAAACACATACCCGCCTACGCAAAGCGTTATTGCGGACATTATTATTGCGGCTACAGCTATAATCGCGGAAAGAATAAGCGCTTCGAATATAAACAGCAAGCATATTTGCCATTTGGAAAACCCGTTTGTGCGCAACACTCCCACATCCTTAATTCTATCGGATATAACGCCGCTGAAATAACTCAATATTAAAAGCACCAAAATAACGGCAAAAACTATGGCGACTATTCCAACAATTTTAGCTACCGTTTCGAATATACTATTCACACCTCTCACAGCACAAATGATTTCGTTTTGCAATTTGTAGAAACAATAATCGATTGTCTCGTTATCGGCACGCGGAGGCGGCAAAGAATCTCTCATTTTCAAATCGCCGAGCGCAAGCTGTTTCTTTATTCCTTTAACCGTTTTCGCGGGCTTTATAAAAACATTCTTAATCACGTCTTTATCTAACCCCGCGCGCTCCGCATAATTCTCGGTTACGTACACTGCCGTATGTGGACTGATTTCAAGAACGCTTTTAAATTCGTCATATCTAAACCGCAGTTTATCGTCAATTCGTTCTCCCAAAAAATCATAGCGTTCGTAATCGAGCTTAGTATCCAAAATTCCCACAACGGTAAACTTTTTATAATCACCGTTCTCCCCGACTCTGATTTCTTTGCCTATTAGGTCGTCGTGAGTATTTATGGGAGTTACCTCTCGACCATTTACATCGGATTCATATCCTCCGAACTTGAATATTTTAAAAGCATATTCGCTGAGCACTACTTCGTTCGTTTCTTGCGGCAACCGTCCGTAAAGCGTATAATCGTATTTTTCTATAAATTCGTTTGTGAGTTCCACGCTTCCGTGAATACCCGTACTATAAAAACCGGGAATAGACGGAGTAATAGCAGGGTCATTACTATCGTAATGCACATTCTTCAAGCTTCCCTCATTGAATGCGTACACTCTGTCCGCTTCCGTTCCGAAATCTTTTTCAAGTTGTTTCGTTTCGAGCTCCGTCATTTCAACGTCGCCAATAAATTCGGATATGCCATATTCAGTCGCATCATACACACCGTGAAATTGCTTAGTCACCGCAAAATAGTCCGCGCCTTGAGCATTCACCGTGCGCGCTACAAGCGAATTTTCGTTATATGAAGCTATAGCCGTTAAAAGCGACAGCATTATAAATATAAGCAATGCCGTTACCGACATAAACGCGAACCGCACGCGTTTTAATTTTGCATACCTTATCGCTATAGAAAACAGCTGTTTCGCTTTGCGGCGCGGCGACATAGCCGCTTTATGCTCGTTGCATTCTTGCGGCAATTCTTGCCTATCCTCTCGTTCTTCGCAAGCTAACTTATCCGACTTTATTTTCCCGTTCTCGATTTCTATTATTCTGTCGGCATATTTGCTCGCCGTTTCAACATCGTGCGAAACTACCACGACAAGCTTTTTCTTGGAAATTTCTTTAAGAGTTTCAAATATTTTTCGCGCGTTAGTGGAGTCGAGCGAACCCGTAGGCTCGTCGCAAAGTAATATCTTGCTACCCTTTATCAGCGCTCTCGCAATAGCCACACGTTGACGTTGCCCGCCCGATATTTCTTTCGGAAATTTGTCCAAAAGTTCTATTACGCCAAGCATTTCCATAAGCTCGTTATGCGTCGTTTCTATATCGTCGCGCTCGCTCACAAGCTGTAAATTTTGCCTAACCGTATAGCTTTCCACCAAATTCAAATCTTGAAATATAAACCCGAGCTTTTGCGAACGGAATTCGTCTTTTTCCTTTTCCGAAAGTTCGTTTACATTCGTTCCGTCCAAAAAAAGTTCGCCGCAGGTGGGCGAATCGAGCAACCCCAAAATATTGAGAAGCGTTGTTTTTCCGCTGCCCGATTCGCCGACCACGCACACAAGTCCGTTATCTCCGAAAGATACGTTTATGCCGTTTAACGCCTGCGACTTACGCTTTTTGGATTTGTATACCTTAGAAATGTTTTTCAGTTCTAACATACGCAAACCTCTTGCCGTTTGTTTTATTTGTGATACACTATTTTTACTCGTACATCCTTATTCATCCAATCATCGTTAGCCGTACCGGAAGCTCCGTATCGCAACACAAGCATATCACTAAACGAGGACGTTGTCAAGCCGCTGAACGTATACGAAACCTCACCATATTCCTTTCCCAAAGTACTGCCGCAATACGAGAACTCATGTCCGTCCACATAGTAATCATTACTTGATGCCGTACTATTAAAAAGTAATAATCCTTGTAACCCTTTGCTAATTTTCCTCATTTGCATTGTAACGGTAATATCCATAGTTTTATATCCGACGTCTTTCATAAAACTATGCGGATATTTAAAAAGTTTATCAAGATTTATTACATCATAATGTTGTTTAAATCTACCGGCATCAGTAATTTTTACTTCGCCTTCTCTTACCGAAAACTCGGAAACCGTGTAATCACCTGACAGTTCATTGTTTTTGTAATTATTCGTTGAAGAGTCAAGATAATTAGACACATAAGTTTTATAATAGTTTTTCATTCTTGTGATATACGTGCTATTGTTATATTGCGAAGGCAAATATTCCCAAAGCGGAATCAAACCGTCTTCCGACACCCCAATTAAAACGGGTTTAGCCTGAACCGAGTTTATCCAATTGCCAAAACACTGTTTACGGTTTCCAATGACGAAGCCTCAAACGCATTCCCACCATACGCATTTATACTAAACCGCTCGGTAAAATCTTCTTTAGATTTTCCGATTGCTTCGCTTATGCTAAAACTCATTTTTTCCGACACCTTAATTTTTTCGGTAATGTTCGCACTTACGGCTTCATCCACGCTTTTAAAATATGTATTGCCTATATCGAATTTATTGGAAACCGCGCTATAAAATATGTCGAGTTTTCCACCGTAAATACCTTTCGCTATAACGTGCGTTCCGTAGGTGTCAAAAAAATCACTCGCCGACATAGTGCCCGCAAACAAATTACTTAAATTTGCGATATATTGCGCCGATAAATGCTCGCGATATGTATTTTTGCCTGTTAAATATTCGGGCAAAGCATATGTATATTCTTTCCGTGAAGAATTGAGCGTATAAAAATATTGACTACCCGCCGAACTGTAATTTATGCCCGAATTTGTGCTAAATCCCGCCGACAAACTGCCCGTGAACATTTTGTATCCGCCCGTAACGTCAGCACTAAATTTTAATTCGTCAGAATATTTGCTCGAAACACTGTCAAACGATTTATCGGATACTGCAAACGTAGTCGTTTGGTTAACCGCATTTTGAGTTCCCTTTTCAATTTGTGTTTTAAGCCAATTTGTTTCAAATACAGGCGAACCGTCTTTTACCGCAGTGACATCCATATATGTAGTTTTTACCGCATTTATAGAATATCCCAAACCCGATACTTCCGTACCGTTTTGCGTAACAGATAACGTCCCCACACTCGGTCTATTCGCATTTAAAACATTAGCTTCTAATTGCGTTACATCGGTTTCTTCGGCATACGCAGTTTTTGAAAAACTTAGCAAAGTAGTTACAACAGCTATCGCCAACGCAAATATCAATGTTGCGTAAGCTAATCTTTTTGCCAAACATTTCGTATTTTTCATTTTAATTTTCTCCTTATTGTTTTTTAGTTGAATTATTTTTTCCTACAAACTTTTTAAACTTATCCCGACAAAATTTTTTTCATAAATTTTCCTCCTTTAACACTCCTTATTATATAAAACGGTTTTAAATCACCATTTTTTACCAAAATTCGAAAAATTTTATAAAAAAATAGTCTTACAATATTGTAAGGCTATTTTAATCAGAGGCTTCAACCTCTTAAATCATTGTGTTTAGTACCCGAAAAGGATGCTTCCTTTTCGGGGATAAAAAACATCACCTT